>JBEKNC010000004.1:0-254042 GCA_049523215.1 Bacteroidota bacterium
TTGTCGGGTTGAACGGGTTAGGATAATTCTGAAGAAGTTCATATGTCGTCGGCGGCGTGATACTGATCTTGATCTCTTTCGTCCATTTCTGTCCAGTTTTATCCGTGATGGTGAAGCGTAATGTATCTGCCTTATTTATTTTGGCTGTCTTTTCTACTGAGAACGTAAACGATGCTGTCAATTCTTCTTTTGTTTTGAGAGTTGGAAAAGTAACTGTTTTCTCGGTAAACTTTATTCCCTCCGGAATACTCGTTGCTTCCACTTTCACTCCTTCTACCGACAGTGCTGAACTGTTTGCTACCGCGAGTTCAATCGTATTCCCTTTCGAGGCAAATGGAATCTCGTAGGCTTTCTGAGTTTGTTGTGCTAATGCAAGATTTGCACAAAGAACTAAAATCATTATATATCGCATGTCTTCTCTCCTCTTTTTCCCCTTTCGTCTTACATACTTTTCGGGCGAAGTCACTTCGCCCCTACTCATATACTCATCGACTCATCTGCTTATCGGCTCATCTACCCATTGATTACTCTGCTTCATACGCTCCGATGTCTATCGTTGTTTTTCGTATCCTCGGATTGCCGTCTTTGTCTTCTTCTGGTAATTGGTCGAAGTTCGTTGTTCCTTTATCTATCGCTATGGATGTTTGTGTTAAGCGATAATCCGGCAGCAATATGTCGCTTAATTGTGCACCCGATGAACTACTGACTCCACTTCCTTCTGTTCCCGCTGTCGTAATGTTGCTTGCGTCTGCACTATTGAGTATTTGCTGCGTGTTACAAAGATCTTTAGAACTCTTCTTGTTCGTCGTTCCATTATTGTCGATGATTAAATTATTCAACAATGTTATTGACGCGGCCAATCCTTGTGCATCACGTTTGATTCCATATCGCCCTCCTGATGTTCCTGCCCCCGTGCCGTTAAACGAGATAATGTTGTTGACCAGATATAACTCTTGCTGCGATGCCGCATCGATTCCGTTATACCCGTTCCTGACGATCGTGTTGTTCACGATATATTGTACGCCGCTTGTGCCGTCGGCGAAATCTATACCGTTTTGTTGGTTATTGACGATTACGTTATTGAGAACGCGCGTATTGACATTGTTCTTTCCCATTGCAATGCCATCTTTGGAGGAGTTCTTTATTTCATTAGCTTCGATAGTGATGTCGCTGTTTTCTTGTCCCTCGATCTGCACGGCGTCTTTGCCGGCATTTGCCGCATCAATGATAAATCCTTTTATATCGATGACCTGTGATTTGGCGATGTGAACACCCTGGATGGTAACACCTCCTGATGCAAGCAATGTCAACGAATCTTTGTTAGTGATGTTCACAACTTCATTATAGGTTCCCACATCGATCATAATCGTTGTTCCAGGCTTAGATGCGTTGACGGCTGCTTGAATAGTCGTGAACTGTCCCGGAACGCTTATGGACACACCGAGCGAGCCGAGTTGTGTCAGAAGCCCTGTTGTCTTTGAAGACAACAAGGCATAGCCTTCCTGTGTTAAAAAGCTTTTGGGAAGCGGTTTGCCGTTTTGTAGTTTTGTAAGTGTATTGTTATAAACCTTTTGTATCCGGTTGAGGAAGGTTTGCAGTTGTGTACCGGCTTGCGGGACTTTTCCTTTTTCTAAATTCGTACGTACGATAGTAAGTTGTTTTGTCAATGAGTTGACAAAGGCTATATCGCCGATCCAGTTACTATTACTCATACGTTGGAGAACAGCGATGAGTGTGTCTACTTGAAAGACATAAGCCGGCTCTGAAGGACTTGCAGGAAGCTGTGAGATTAAGTACTCCGTATTGTAGCGGATGAGTGCGTATGCTTCGCTTGTGAGATTACTTGTGCTGTCGATATTAACATCTCGTATTACTTGCTGGAGTGTTGTGCGTGCTGATGTAGTATTGTTCTGCCCCAAGCTCGTTTTGGCTGATGTAAAATAGCCTAGATATTTATTTGCCGTAGCCTGGTCTTTGATCCATCCCAGCGTGCGGGATTGGATTGTGTAACTGGTGAGTGTATCGCACCAAACGGTTGCAATAAAATTGATCGGCGGAGCAGTTGGACCGATTGTTAAACCGTGATAGTTTACCGCTTCCCTTATTGAGTCCATTTGCTCAATCGACATATTGGATGTTGTATCTTCGATGTTTGGAAAGAATTCATAAATGTTGAAATACGGAAAGGATATAAACCATCTGATTGTGGGCAATCCTCTACTCATCATAACAAATCCTTTTAGAGATTGACCAGGTTTAACCTCTAATGTGTCAATATCAAAACAAGCTGTAGGTGGATTTCCAAGTGTAGCGTCGCTTTTCTCTGGTAATTTATAATAGCCTACAGGTATTATTTCTTCCTTCTTTCTTGGAAAATTTTCCCTAAACGACCATTCGATATATTCATTATCGGCAAAGAGTAATCCGGTTGTATCTAAACTAACGCTGTTTTTCCCTCTCGAAATATCCAGCCAAAAACTAGTTATCACACCCTTACTACTTATATCGTTTACCAATGTATAATCATAATAATACATTTGATTTGAAGACTCGTATTTCACTTGAGATTTTAAAGAAACCTTGCGCAAAAATGGATAATCAGTGCTTAGTTGTGCTTGAGCTAAATAAGTAACACCCAAAAGAATTGTCAATAAAGATTTTTTAATAATCGTAATCATAAGTCACCTTTTTAATTTCCTTTTTCAAATCCAAAATGGATAGGACCTTCATCGAAAATTTTTCCCCCATATTTTGTCATTATTTTCACTAATTTATTTCCTCTATCTGTTAATAGAGGCTTTTCATTTTCAGAATAAGTTTTCAAATCCACATTATCAATATCAACGCTCAATCCAACTCGATGGAAAGAATGTTGATCATTAAATTTCCATGTACCGGGAATGTCAAATACACCGCCCAATTCTAAACACATATCATTAATCCCAAGCTTAACAGCTTTACCTCCTCCTGCTTTAGTTTTTGTCCAAACATAAAAATCTTTCAATACCGTTTCCAAACTATCTTTTGTTTTTTGTGTGCACCAATGGTTGCTCAGATGATTTCTTCCTCGATTAGAGGTGTTACCAGTTAAGTTCCAATAATCTCCTGTTCCAAACTGGACGAAGCCGTCAACTTTTACTTGCAGATTCACCGTATCCATTATTGTTGTATCACGTACCATTCTCGCCGTAATTAAAAATTTTCCCGATGCTTGCGAGGCAATAAATGAATCTACTACTGCTTTTCCGTTTGCACCTGTTGTAACTGTGAGAGGATTTTTACCTATTTTTTCCCCTTTATAATAAAAAAGCCCTTGTAAAGTATCTGGCAATGATTTCACAGCCGGGATTGTCCCACCAGTATCTGCGTATCCGGTATGATCATGTCCACCTGAACCTTCTTCATATTTTGTAAAAATATTTATTTGTTGATCAGGATAAGGATTTCCATCACCTTTTGTTAATTGAATGGAAAATGTCCATTTAGGATTATAACCTGGCCTATCAGCTCCTCTATTAGCATGATCACTATTTTGTGGTGGTAAATACGGCCAAATCGTCCACGGTGCATGAGTAAGAATACTCAACTCTGGTTCTATCACCGTCACATATGCAGGATCGCACGATCCTCCACCATCCTGCGCTTGTAGTGCAGTTTTCATTGAAGGATTAACTTTACTCATCTTTGAAAGTAATTTTCCAGCCCTCGAAAGTGTATCTTTCTGTCGGATGCTACCTGTTAATACACCACTCGGTAAGATTATCGGTGGTGCAATGTATCTGATCGGTTGTGGCACGCCAGTCAAACTTGAGCCTTCCCTTCCATCCGGAGCTAACAACTCACCACGTCCGAACACTTCAATATCGAACAATTGATCGGCAGAATAATCTCCCTGGAAGAAAAGATTCACTGTATCTCCGACTAAAATTGTTGATCGTTCAGGCTTCACTATCACACAGGTATTAATTGTGGGCGATACTGCGGTAACATGCACCACTATACAACAACCACCATAAGTCCAACAGCCCGCAGAATAATCACCTACCGTAAAACCGCTACCGCCATCCACAAGTTCTAAATAAGTTATATTCCATGGGTCACCCCAATGGTAATGAGCACCAACAATTGCACTTTGAATGCCGCCTTGAAGAAAAAAAAATTCGCCCTCCTCCATACCGACTCCTGCATAAGCAGGATAAACAGGTGCAGGGTCAATGGAAAGAACTGCACCACTAACGTATTCCATTTTCGCAATGAATGATACAACAATCGAGTCTCCCCCTATGTCAGTATTAATGTCTGTATAATATTGTTTACCTGGCGAGTTTGTCGGCGTTTGTGGCGCGATATCAATTTTCTCGTGTATCTTTACTTGCGCTTCTAACCCATAGGAAAAAAGAAATGTTATCATCGCGATAATGGAAAGTCCGCGCATCGCTGAGTAAGCAGTTGCTTTCATAAAGCCTCTTCTCGAATAATGTGTTTCTCTGAAATCTTTGGTGCAATGAATGTATGATGGCGTCTGACACTCTGGACAAAGATAGAGTGCCGATAGCGCAAAGTCAAGAAAAATATTGTTAGTGTCTCAATTTAACATAGCCGGTTAGTGATATATCGGGAATTGTTTATCCGCCATGCCTTTTCTTTTGGCGAACTTCCTGACCTGCACAAATTGAAATATGAGCGAAAACCCTTATCTCCACACTCTTTGTACCCATTGATTGCCATCGTTTTCCAAAATAATCGCGCCAGATTTGTCCGTTCTCTCGATTTCAACTGCATGAGTCATCAGCCGTCTTACTGTAAAAGAAGATGGCAGGCGAAATTTATTGTGATTCCCAACAGAGATGAGTGCTTTCTGAGGATGGACGATGTTCAGAAACTCTTCGCTTGTGCTTGAGAGACCCCCATGATGACCAACCTTCAGAACGCCACTTGAAAGTAACTCTTTATACCTTAGAATCAATTTATGCTCGGCCTCCGCTTCTGCATCACCGACAAGAAGCATGGATGCATTCCCAAAGATAACTTTCAATACGATGGAAGTATTGTTGAGATTCTTTTCTGCAATTCGATTCCATTGAGGATAAAGGACATACATCCGTACGTTCGGATCAATTGGGATTTGATCTCCGGCGTACATCGTTTTCAGTCCCACATTCTTTTCCTGGGCAACTTGAAGAATTTCCCTCACTTGCCGATTGTCTGAATCAAAATAATTTATTACGAGTGTATCCACACGAATCGATTGGAGAATCGAACGAGCGCCGCCAATATGATCGCTATGCGAATGGGTGATCAATAAGTAGTCTACTCTTATATTTCCTTGTCGTTTCACGAATGGCACAACAGTTCGTTCTCCGGCATTGAAGCGCATCGACCAAGGACCGGCATCAACTAGAATCCGTTTTCCATTGGGACATTCCATCAAGATGGCATCTCCTTGCCCAACATCGATCATCGTTACAGTCAATTTTGTGTGTGCACGAGTCCACAAATCTGAAAAGAGGATAACATTCCCGACGACCAATAAAAGAATTAAGATCCATGCGCGAACTCGTACCCGATGAGCATTGAAGACACCAAACACAGCGACGTAGTATCCTATCGCTAGCACTGAACTCACATGCCAAGTCTCTATGTATGCAAAGGAAACACTCGCAGCATGCTTCACGAACCCAAGAAGAAACCAAATCAAGAAATCGTTTGATGCTGCATACAATTTTGCAATCCATGGACTGATAAAATAAAACATCACTTCTGCAGATCCAATGAATGTATTCAATCCACTGATAGGTACAACCGGTATATTGGCGATCAAAGAAATAAAGGACACGCGGTTAAAATAATAGGCGGTGAATGGAATCGTCCCCAATTGCGCCGCAAGAGAAACAGCAAACAGTTTCAGGACGCCATCGACAAATTTAATTTCTTCAAACCGCTCCGGAATTTTCTTTATAAGCAATTCAAGTCGAGGATAAAAATAGACTATAGAAATTACCGCTGAAAACGAAAGTTGAAAACCGACATCGAAGAGCGTGTTGGTATTCCACAATAGGAGAATCATTGCGGCGACACTGATGGAATTGTAGATATCCGCTTTGTGTTCAAACAAGGTTCCGCAAAGAATAACGATTGCCATGATCGTTGCCCGAACCACCGATGGACTTGACCCTGTCAGGAGCATATAGACAATGAGCCCTGCTATTGCTGCGCCGCCAATCGCTCTGCGCGACAGACGAAAGAAACCGAACAATGAAAAAAATATAAATGCTACGAAAGCGACGTTTGAACCGGAGACAGCCAAAATGTGGATCGTGCCGGTATCTAAAAATGATTGTTTCACATCAGGCTGAATATCGGCACAGTATCCAAAAATGATTCCCTTGAGAAAACCTGCGTGCTGTGGAGAATGAAGACTATCGATGATGTGATACAAAGAGCGCTGAACCGAATATGTCCATGCTTTGAGAGAATTGTCATCTTTATGCTCATTTACCCGTAGCTCGCACAATCCCTTGACCAAAATAACTCCTTGAATATCATTCAGTGCAAGATATTTTCCATAGTCAAACTCTCCCGGATTTCGTTGAAACGGGAATGGCTCGAGCGATCCTCGTAATTTAATTTTCTTTCCAAATTCCATGTTTTCCGGAAAGATCTCTCCCTTGTCTAAACGAAACATAACCATAACACGCCGTGAATCTTGTTCGATGCTATGAACGCGAAAGACACTATCTGTCCGAACAACACAACTCATCCTTCTATCTCGTCGAATTGGTTCAGAATCAATTGTGCCAAAGAGTGTTACAGATTCATCGTCGATACTTGGCTCAAGTTCACGAGATTTGAAATCCAAGTGCTGAAGTGTCTGGAGAAGAAAACCGAGCAAAACGACTGAACAGTGAAGCGAGATGACAGCAACGAATTGCTGTTTCTTCAACCAGAAAAGAATTGCTGATAGAAGAACAAGAACGATAGAAAGCGAGAGTAACCAAATTGAAGGAAGTGACACCCACTCCGATAGAAGAATTCCAGTGGCAAAGAGAAGAACAAACCGAAGTGCCGGGCGACGCTTCAACATGATTCACTCACGAATCTAAAAACAGTCTCATGATTGCAGGTGTAATATGCGTCAGATTTTTTATTCGATTCACGAGTTTATGACGGTGTTTGCCAGCAAGAATGCATGGCACACGATTGCGTGTATGCGATTTTGTTGAAAGATCTTCTATATTTCCGTGGTCACTGACAATCACCAGCAATGTATTGACGGGATCAAACAATTCTAAAAAACCGGACAAGAATTCATCAAACCGTTCCAGCACTTCTACTGCAGTTGCCATGTTCCGGGAATGACCGGCATGATCTGTCAACCAATATTCAAAAAGCGTGAAATGATGCTTTGCCGCGATGTGCGCAAGATGTCTTCCCGCTTCCGCTGGTGTAATAGGAGTGATTTCCGGATGACCGAGTTTTTTCCATTGAGCGCAAATAAAATCCGCCGAAATACCCTTTCCAAGCAGAAGTTCGTTCGCTGTGAGCAAAGGAACATCAGCGAAACGGCATGAGAGTGTTGTCACTGTTAATCGCCGCGTACCAGATTCAATATAATCAAAAAATCGTTTTGGGAAAGCGTTTGCAAAAACAACCGACTTGTCGATTGCCTTCAACCGATGAAAGATGTTTTTCTTTTCAATCACTGACCGAAGAACCGAAGGCGGATGCGGACCAAAATGCCTGCCAAACTTTTTAGCTCCATTGACACCGGTGAAAATCGTTGTTTGCCCTGTTCCACTTTGCGGCAATCCGGCTACGCCCAGCGTTGCATTCACTGCGATCACATCAGCCTGTTCTGATGAAATTCGTTTGAACGGAGTAACCGGCAATTTCCCTCCGCACAATGAAGTCAGCGCAGGCATGTGTGCTTGGACGAATGGATTAGTATTCGCGTCATTCTTTCCGATACCGACGCCATCCAGGAAGAGAAGAACTACATGCAACTCATCATGAGTATTCATATCTGAGTATTATTATTAACTGATGTTACACAGAATGCAATAAAATATTGCCACGATCTTCAGATCGTGGTTTTAATATCTCTAAAAAATCTGGGCTTCAGCCCAAAACGATTCAAAATGTAGCTAAAGCCATTGTTGCTTCATTATTATTTGTCCACGACGTAAACGTCGTGGCTATAAATCAACTTACCTTACGTAGCATCGGTTATTGAGAATGGAACCGGATGATTGTCGATGGTCATCCGTTGGCGACTTGGCTCTTGCTTTCGAGTATCAATGTCACAGGTCCATCGTTCACCAATTCGACATCCATCATCGCACGGAAGACGCCAGTTGCAACTCGTTTCTCTCCGAGCAGCTTCCGTAAGTGTTTGGTGAAATGATCATATAACACTTCAGCGATCTGCTGAGACGCGGCATCAGTATAACTTGGTCGGTTTCCTTTGCGGGTATCACCATATAATGTGAACTGTGAAACCACCATCGCTTCGCCGTTTACATCTTTAACGGAGAGATTCATTTTTCCGGCTTCATCATCAAAAATACGGAGTGACGCACAGCGTTCGGCAAGATATTCTGCATGAACTTCCGTATCGCTGTTTTTCACGCCAAGGAAAACAAGCACACCCATTCCAATGAAACCGGTCAATTTTCCATCGATGGACACGGAACATCGCTTTACCCGTTGTACCAATGCGCGCATCGTCTTAAGTACACCTAATTGAGGCCGATAAAATTTGTCTGCGAACTCATCCACGTTCCTGAAACAACACGAGGAACACCTTGCAAATCATTAGTAATTTGTACTTCCACCAATCCTGTATCCTTCAATTCATGGGCAACAATCTCCGCTTGGCCAAATCCCACTTCGAACACGATACCGCCGCCCGGTTTCAGAATGGTTGGAATAATTCCTGCCATTTGATGGTAGAATTTAAATCCATCATTGCCATCGGTCAGGGCTGATGAAGGTTCGAAGTCCCGCACCTCCTTCTGAAGCTGTTCCCATTCATCTTTCGGCACATACGGCGGATTGCTGACGAGCAAATCGTACTGAGACTGAAATAATTCATCCGATTGATCAAATATATCCGAACATGAAAATTTTATTTGCGATTCTACGGAGTGCAATCGAGCATTTTGCTTCGCCACAGCAAGCGCTTCGAGACTGATGTCGATCGTCGTAATCTGTGCATGCTTCACATACTTAGCAATGGAGACGGCGATATTCCCGCTGCCCGTTCCTACTTCGAGAATGTGAATTGGTTCGTCGGTGGGATACCGTTGACATGCAAGCATCACCTGTTCGATGAGTGTTTCTGTTTCCGGACGTGGAATGAGCACACGCGGATCGACGGTAAAGTGCAAGCCCATAAAATTTGCAGAACCAATAATGTACTGCACCGGCTCACGCGTCAGCCGACGTTCGTAGAGTGTACGGAATTGTTTGAGTTCTTCCGGAGTGAGGGGTTTATCGAAGTTGGCATAAAGTTGAATGCGCTGAAGGTCTAATGCATGGGCAAGGAGAAGTTCGACATTGAGACGGGCTTCCTCGAATCCTTTCCCTTGAAGGTGCTCAATCGCAGACTTCATCAATTCGCGGATAGTCCAAACTCTTGTCTGATCGTCTGGCATGCCGGCTATTTCTTACTTCGTGTGCGTGGTTTCGATTTCCGACTCTTAGCTGGCTTCGTCTTTTTGATGACTTTCGATTTCTTAGGAGAAGTTTTTTTCTTCACTAGCGACTTTGGAGATTTATGAGATGCGGAAGATCCGTTCTTTTTTACAGCTATCGTATTTTTTTTCACAGTATGACTGACAAACGCTCGGCGCCGTATGCTTCCGATTTCTTCATCGTCTTCACTGATCTGACGCTCCATGACGCGCACGGTGCGCAGCTTCACCTGGTCTTCAGAGAAGAAACCTAGGCGCTCCATTTCCGAATCTTCAAGTTCAGTATCTGCCGGTACTTCTTGGCCTTCCTGATTTTTGATTTGTGCCGGAATAACGAGAAAGCGTTGATCACCTTCGAGCATTGCACTAAAATCTGAAAGTGATGTAACTGCAAACCCCTCTACTTTTGCTCGTCGAACAACCTCTTCCCATATTTTGTGCACCGGCGCCAGCGCATCTTTCTGAGTGGTCAAAATCAACTCAGCTTCATTGATACATCTCTCGTACACAGGAGACTCCTTTACTGTGTAAAAAATATTTCTATAGAAAATGTAAAGTTATTTCGAGGAAAGCGCAAGTTTCTCCGCACGCAGATCCGGTGTCTTCGCCAAGAGAATAATTCCGGCACTGCCAATGACGAGCGACAGCCAAAAGACGAAATTGTACCCATGGACCGCGCACAACCATCCGGCAAATGGTGAAATCAGATAGACGGGCGCAAACCAAGCATTCATAATACCGACATACATTGGACGATCTCCCTCCGGTGCGCATTCCACTGCAAAATTGTATCGCATATACATTTCAGCGCCAACATTGATGCCCATAAATACAAATACGAAATAGAACCAGATGACCGACGGCGCAAATAATGCAGTGACAATCGAGAGTAATAAACTTATTCCACAAATAAGTAATGCACTCTTCGTCCCTTTCGTATCCGCTACCCATCCCAACACTACACCACTGAGAATTTGTCCGATAATCGTCAGGACTGTAAAAATCCCCACCGCCGATTCTGAGAGATCAAATCGCTTCATCGCGGCAACGGTAAAAAATGCAACGGAGGAGAAACTCCCTGTGAGCAATGCAGATGCAACAAGAAACCTTCTGAAGGGACGATTGCCCGCAACAATGAACCGCATGCGTGCAAATAATTCAGAAAGACGCACCGGAGCAGTAACTGCTGAAGGTTGTTCTTCCACAATCTTTTGCTGCGCCACCAATGAACTTATTTGATAGAAGAACGCCAGCCCAATTGCCGCTACATAATTATACGGAAAAGATATCATTACCAGAAGTACTGTTAAAATAAATCCATTCACTAAACCGAGAATAGCAGCAAAGGATATTCTCCACCCTGCAAGTCTTCCCCGATTTTCCGGTGAAGTGGTTTTTGCGAGAAAATCCATCCATATCGGCGAGACATATCCTGATGTTGCCTGATTTGAAATGAACAGCAAAAATAACACAATAAGTGTAAGAGTCGGTGATGTTTCACCCCATATCGCAATAGCACAAGCCAGGAGAAGAAGATTGAGCCGTTGAATCAGTCCGAGCTTGATCACGATCGGTTTGCGGTACTGCGCTGTTCCGGAATTATTCGCAGAAATCACCTGAGGCAGAAAAAATGCCAGATACACTACAACGGGCCAAGCGCCGATGAGCACATCACCTCCGCCCAAGCGCTTGATCAGTGCCGGCATTATCGTCTGTGCGGATATCAATGCACCGGTGCTGATATAGAGCGTACCTTCGATGATGTGGTAGCGGAAATTTCTGGATTGTATTTCGTTCGAACTCATCTTACTCTCGAAAACAAGAAAAGGCCACGTTCGGTGACCTTTCCATTCGACATCGTACCATATTTGCTTACTTCTTCTTCATCTTATCGGCGAAGAGCTGGGCAACCTTTTCAATATCGTACCCAACCTTTGGGAGATATATTCCGCCATGTTTCTCTACCATCGCTTTGAGAGTATCATAGGCGTCCGCGCTGCAAAAGAAAGTCGGAGTACTGCGATTCGGGCTTTCTTTCTTTGACAACTGTAAAAGGGCAATACCGGGAAGATGTCCCTTCAGATTGTTATCCTTAAAATCATTATCGAGAATGATCAGATTGAATACTTCGGATTTAATCTTCGCCCACGTATCGACGCTCGTTGCTGTCTCAGTAATTGCAATTTCATCGCCGATAATAGCCGTGGCGACTTCGAGGGCAAAGCCATGAGACTTACGCTGGCCTTCATCGTCATCAGCTACGAGAACTTTATATGGCATTGTACCATTATCTCGATTATGGAAAGATTGTTATAACGGCTCAATACTACAAACTTTTCACAGGAAAAACAATAACCTCTTACATAGAAAGCGAATAGCCGCATTCTCTCTATAACACGAAGCCCGATCTCATCCCGGCTTTCTCCAAAACGATAGTCGACAAGTATCGGGACGAAACAGGGCTTATTTATTAATCATAACGAAGGACAGAATGGCATCCCCTCCTACATCGCTGGAATTACTTCGTTAACAACATCTTCTTCGCTGGCACGATTGGTCTGCCTTCCTGCGGATGCACGATAAATCGCGTAAAGTCAGTATCGCTGGAAAGCTTAGAGCCCTCGAATTTCATGCAATTCATAAATGTATTCTTGATTTCACTCCAATAATCTGCTAAATTATTCGTGAAAGTATGAATTCCAAATTAGCCCGCAACGGTTCGAAACACTTCCGTCCTTTACGGGCTTTTTTTCTAAGCAGCATTAATGATTTTGAGCAAAGATTTCATGAAACAGACTATCCGGGTTCTTTTTATCATCTTCACCTGTTGCATATTTCAAAGGGCTCTTTCTCTTTCCGGCGATTCTTTCCCTCTCAAGAAAGTTCTCATCGTTGTTGAAGGATCATCAAGCTTGAAAAATTACGCCGTTGGAGACGGGCGGCAGCTCGCGGCACTTCTTGGGCATTTCAATACTTCAACAACCCTCATAGGTGTACAGGACTACAAGTTCGGTGAACTCCAGAATTATGATTACACATTTTACATTGGCTACGAAGTCCGCAATGCAGTCCCCACCAAATTTCTTTTAGATGTATATAATACCGACAAGCCTGTTATTTGGCTCAACACGGGAATGGTGGAATTTTGCCGGCGATATGATATGCAGAAGAAGTTCGGTTTCACCGTTACCCACATCGATTCTGTCACGAAGTTCGATCAGGTTTTTGCAAACGGCGCTACATTTACAAAAACCGAATCCCATCTCGATATCATTCGTATCACAAGTTCCAGCAAAGTAAAAATTCTTGGAAAGGCATATTCTACGACCAAACAAAGAGAATCGCCATATGCCATTTCAACAAAAAATCTTATCTATTTTGCGGCTTCTCCATTTGCGTATGCAGTCCCCGGTGATCATTACAATTACTTTGCGGATTTTCTGCATGACATTCTTCATGAAGAACACGAGACATCCCACTATGCAATGATTCGAATTGAAGATGTAACACTTTACGAAAATCCGGACAATCTCCGCGAAATAGCAGACATTCTTTCCAGCCGCGGCATTCCATTTATGGTTGGAGTGATTCCGTTCTTCGTCGATCCCGGTGAAGGAACTCGTTTAAGCCTCTCTGACAAACCGGATCTTGTGGATGCATTACAATATATGGTGCACAATGGCGGCACCATTGTGATGCACGGGATAACACATCAGTACAAAGGTGTGACAGCAGCCGATTATGAGTTCTGGGATGACAACACAGGCGGACCTATCAAAGGTGAAACGGAAGAAGCCGATGCCCGCAAAATTGAAATGGGTATTCAGGAATTTATGAAGAATGACCTCTACCCGCTCGTCTGGGAAACACCGCACTATACAGCTTCGTTTACCTTGTATAAGACAGTTGCAAAGTATTTTAGCACAGCATGCGAACAACGGCTTTCTATTGAAGATGCCGACTTCAGCCAGTTCTTTCCTTACATTATCAAAAAAGACCTTTTTGGACAAACCATCTATCCGGAAAATCTTGGCTACGTCCCGTTGAATCCGGACAAAGCAGCAAGCCGCGCGTCCGTCGACGAACTTCTGAAAAATGCGAAAGCTCAATTGTACATTCGGGACGGAATTGCGACCGCATTCTTCCATGCTTTTCTCGATCTTGATTTACTGAAACAGCTTGCCGACGGACTGGAAAAACTTGGTTACACGTTTCTCGATATGCGGGAACAGACAAACTGGGTCAAAACAAAAGATCACATTATCCTTTCCGGCACACAGGACTATTCTATCACACTCAAAGATCAATATTTATCCGAAGCATATTTCGACAAATCCGGAGAATTGAGAGATCGATCGATTTCCGAAAAGCGGCTCCTTGGCACTGTGACAAGGCACGTGACACTGGAACCGGATGAATTCTACAAAGCCGAACCGACGGAATTCCGAGAACACGAACAGACATTCGTCGAAAAAACCATTTCTCAAGTAGAACGATTGTATGACAATATTTTTGCAAAGGAAGACGACTGGAATGCGGCGCACGTTATGCTTTTGTGGAACCATTTTGCACGCGGCGCATTTTTCAATGATCAGGCGTCATTTGCATCTGCATTGCGAAGTGTTAGTATCGCAGTGGATACGGTATTTCTCGGACAACCGATTGTTCCATCGAAATACAACCTTCTCATTGTTCCTGCGGCAATTGCAGATTCACTCACAGATCAAGACATTGCCACTATCACACATTACGTCGCTTCCGGTGGTAATATCATCCTCGATTCCAAAACCGACCTTGCTGAAGAATTTGGGATTCAATATGCGAGCACGCGCATCAGAGTCCGTCATGTCCGCGACAAATTATTTCCTGAAGAAGAAATCGTTTGGCGCTATACCGAGCTCGTAAATAAATTCGACACCGACAACCTCGATAAAATTTTCTGCGCCGATGAAGCGACCGAATCTCCGATGGTTATAGGCAAACGCTATGGCAAGGGAAAAATTCTCTATATCAACTCGCGATTTGACGCGCATTCCCAGCAAGGATATTCAAATTATCCGTACTTCATTGAGTATATTCGCCGATATTTTCAATTGCGTCCTATTGTACGGCGCGAACAACTTGAAGTATTCTTCGATCCTGGATTTCGGCATTTGTACAGCGTCGAGAATCTCATCCGCTCGTGGGTAGCAAACGGGATTCGCATTATTCATGTCTCTGGCTGGCATGAATATCCAAAATATACGTACGATTATGCGCGCTTAATCCGTTTAGCTCATGCCAATGGTATTCTTGTGTATGCTTGGCTGGAGCCGCCACAGGTGAGTCAAATGTTCTGGAACAATCATCCAGCTTGGCGCGAAAAGAATGTCTTCGGCGAAGATGCCAAACCGGCTTGGCGATATCCAGTTGCCCTTACCGATACCCAATGTGTTCAAGAAGTGACGAAGGAATATCGTTCGTTTCTTGAATCGTATGATTGGGATGGTGTTGATCTCGCGGAACTCTATTTTGAATCAGGACGCGGTCTTGAAGAACCAAAAAACTTTACTCCCGCTCATCCATCTGCAAAATTAGATTTGAGAAGAAGGTACGGCATTGACCTGAAAGCGGCATTCGATTCACTTTCTCCGTCCTATTGGAAAACCGACATAACAGTGAAAGAAGCGATCGTCAATTACCGAGTGCAGAAGTTAAAAAGTGTTTATGAAACTCTTCTCAGTGCATTCGATAAAATCGCCATGAGCAAACCGGGTTTCCAAATCATTGTCACAGCATTGGACAATTTCGGTTCGCCGGAACTCCGTGAACAGTTCGGTATTGACATGCGCACCATCCTTGATCTTCAGAAGCGATTCAGCTTCACATTACAGGTCGAAGATCCACAATCGAAATGGTCAAGCGATCCACGCCGGTATATTGAAATGGGAAAGCAGTACAGCCAGCTCGTCGATTCCTCTCAACTCATGCTCGACTTGAACATCCTCAGCTTCCGGAACAAGGATGCAATCATCCCATTCCCCACACTCATTCAAACAGGAACGGAAAGCTTTCATCTTATTCGTGCGGCTTCTCTCGGAGCTTCACGGCTAACGATTTATTCCGAGTCAAGCGTTAATCCTCAGGATTTGAGTTTGTTTTCGTATGCATTGGCGAGCAAAGTTCATTACCATTTTACAGAATCTGGAATGACGACTGATGCGCCATATTCGTTTGTGCTGCGCCTTCCAAAAGAGATTACTGAAATAACTATAGACGGCAAACCTCTATCTCCTTTCCGCGATAACCGGTATGTGATACCGGCTGGCGATCATTCCATCCTTCTGGCACCGCAGACTACAAGTACATTCTCTGCATACGAACTCCAAACCCGCATCATGTCGTCAACGGGATCGATCAAGTCTGTGAGCTACGGTTTACGGGATGTAACAGTAGAATACAAGTCTGATGCACGGATGTTAATTTCACTGAGCAATATGCCGACCACGGTGACAGTGGATGGCGAACCTAAGGGATTCACCGTGATGAAAGGAAATGATTGTTACAGCATCTTCCTGCCGCATGGAGTTCACAAGGCGAATATGGTTACCGGCGATAAGTTCGCGTACGGTGTCAACATAACGAGTTTCTGGTCTACGACGGCAATTGCGATCTTCAGTGCACTGGCTATTTCTCTGCTTTTGCTTATGTACTTTGTCCTGAAAATCGTACGACGTGCTTTGGAATATCGAAAGGCATAATCTCTCATGACCGTTCTTGAAGTTGACTTAAGCTTTCTCTTTGTCATTGCCGTTATTCTCATTTGGTTCACCATCGCATACCAGTTCATTCTCACGGTGTTCGGCTATATCAACTACGTTCAATCGATGAAGGAGAAACGTGATCTTGACAACCGCTCATTTGATTATCCTGCGTGTTCGATTCTCATTCCTGCACATAACGAGGAAAAGGTGATCGCCGCGACCATCGAGTCGATGCTCAAGCTGGAATATCCGAAGGACAGACTGCAGATCATCGTTATTAATGATGGATCGAAGGATGCGACAAAGAGCATCATCGAGCAATATGCAACGAAAGATGCGCGCGTACAATTATTCGATATACCGAAAGGTGAAGGCGGTAAAGGAAAATCGCGGACACTCAATCTCGGCATCAAACAAGCGAAAGGTGATGTCATCGCTATTTACGACGCCGACAATACTCCGGATAAAGATTCCTTGCGATATCTTATCGCCCAATTGCTACTCCACAAAGAGCTTGGCGCTGTGATTGGTAAGTTCCGCACTGTGAATAAGAACGCAACACTCCTGACTCGTTTCATCAACATCGAAACGCTGAGCTTCCAATCGATGCTGCAAGCAGGCCGGTGGCAGATGCATGGCATTTCCACCTTGCCCGGAACAAACTTCGTGATGTGGCACCATATCATCAAGAAACTCGGCGGTTGGGATGAAGAAGCATTGACGGAAGATTCAGAACTCAGTATTCGCATCTATGAAGAAGGTTACAAAATTAAATTCATTCCCTATGCAATCACATATGAACAGGAACCGCAACAGTGGGGCATCTGGATTAAACAGAGGATGCGATGGGTACGCGGTAATAATTATGTCGTTAAAAAATTCTGGAAGGAAATTCCGCGCTTCAAAAGCAAGCGCATGGCATTTGATCTGCTGTATACGCTTTCGCTGTATTATATTTTCTTTGTCGCCGTCGTTTTTTCCGACATCCTCTTCCTTGTGAGTTTGTTTCAGCTTGTCGCAATTTCACTTCCAGGTCCGTATACATTCGTCTGGGTGACATCGTTAATTCTTTTTCTCTTTGAATTATTCCTTTCTATCTCCTATGATGGAGAAGATACTCTGACAAATCTTGCAATCATCATCCTGATGTATTTTACCTACAGTCAATTATGGATCTATGTGGTCATCAAATCAGTATATCAAGACCTCATCAAGAAAGAAAAACGTATTTGGGATAAGACAGTGCGGTTTGATGTTCCGGCTGCACATTCTTAAAAGTATGTATGGGGTTATGATACGCTTTAGAATATTCTATTGCCTGCAAGTTGTTCGTTTTGTATATTGAGTGTGCAATAATTTGCCCCGTAGCGTAATCCGCGTTGCGGGATTCGCTCAGCGTTCTTTGTAATTCATATTGCCCCGTAGTGTAACTGGCAACACGCCTGACTCTGGATCAGGAAAGTCTAGGTTCGATCCCTAGCGGGGCAGCGCATTTTTTTGGCGCTATCGTCTAACGGTTTAGGACGGAGCCCTCTCAAGGCTTAAATACGGGTTCGATTCCCGTTAGCGCTACTTCCAAAACGACTACAGTGAGCAAACGAAGTGCAGTTAACTGTAATGTCGTTTTGAGAATCCCGCAAAGCGGGATACATACCTGCCAGATCAACCTCCAGAACGACAATTGTTTCCTTTCCTCCTGTTATCCCAAAATGCGGGTTCTCCACCAGAGGCGGACAGGGATTCCTGTTATCGTTACTTCCAATGCAACAGAAAAAAATCTTTCATCCCTCCATTATTCCGAAGAATTTCTATCTTCAGCGAGATTGAGTTCTATAATCTGCTTTTTTGCTGATTCATTGGCATTTTTCCCAATTTTCAATTCTATTCATTCAAAAACAACAAATCCTACTGCCTTTTGCCGTGCTTATCCCTAAAAATAATCTTTTTTATTTACCATTTTCCATTTGCTCATTTCGTTAAGAATCTATATTTTCCACCACGTTTTCTCATAGCTATCTTAAGAGTGACTCATTATGGCAATCGATCTGCTTGAACAGATACATCCTTTCGTCAAAGATTCTATCTATCCTGTGCGGACGATACTTTCGGACTGGAAGATGAAAGAGGGCGATGTCCCCTACGCTGCAACAGTTCCCTTGAACGATAAATCGTGGACATCGATTCGCATTCCTTTCCACTGGGGAAAATACGATCGAACCTATTGGTTCCGGCAGACCATCACCGTGACAGAGCAGTTTGCAGGAAAACCTCTCGTCCTGCTTCTTGATTTTCCTGAAGCACTCCTCTACCTCAATGGAAAACCGTTCCATGGCATCAACCAGTATCACAACGAGATACTGATCTGTGAAAAATCAAAACTCAACGAACGATTCGTTATTGCCGTTCAAGCTTACAGCGGAAGGAAGCACGAACATAACATCTTCGGTATCGCGGAACTCGCAGTGCTGGATACAACAGCACGCCGATTAGACAGCGCGTTGAATGTTCTCCATGACCTTGAAAAATATGTAGATCATGGTTCAGATGACTCGAAAGAGATTCGAGATCTGATTCGCCGGACACTCATATTCCTGAAATATTTTAGACCCGGAAGCGAAGAATATCCTAACGCCATACGGCGCGCCTATAATTTTCTTCTGAACACGCTTGAAACGGAACACAAGACAAATCTTCCAGGCATTATTCATCTCATCGGACATTCGCATATCGATACCGCGTGGATGTGGTCACTTCAAGAAACGGTAAGAAAATGCGGCCGTACATTTTCAACAGTATTACGATTGATGGAAGAATTTCCTGAGCTGAAATATTCTCAAAGTCAACCGGTGCTGTACGAATTCACAAAAACACACTATCCTGATCTTTATAAGCAGATCAAACAACGCATTACTGAAGGCAGATGGGAACCACTCGGCGCAATGTGGACGGAAGCCGACTGCAACATTCCAAACGGTGAATCTCTCGTTCGCCAAATTTTATTCGGGAAACGATTCCTCAAGGAAGAATTCGGCATCGACTCAAACACTCTCTGGCTTCCCGATTCCTTCGGATTCAATTGGGCGCTGCCGCAGATTCTCCTGAAGGCCGGGATCACACATTTCTATTCGTCCAAACTTTCATGGAACGATACAACGGAATTTCCGTACACATCGTTCTGGTGGCAAGGAATCGATAAATCAAAAGTTCTCACACACTTTTCCCCTCTCGGACTTGAAGCACAGATCACGCCCAAGTTTCTCCAGCAAAGCGGAGCCCCGGCAGAGGAAGAGCCGCCTGTATCTCCGATCCTTCAAACGTTTGGGTACGGTGATGGCGGCGGCGGGCCAACAAAGGAGAATCTTGAATTTGCAGTCGTTTTAAAAAATATTATCGGACTGCCTGCTTCTCAGCTTTCCACGGTTCAAGAGTTCTTCAAGCAATTGGAAGAGCCGTCTGCAGAGTACCCAACATGGAATAATGAACTGTACCTTGAAACACATAGGGGCACCTATACGACTCAGGCGTGGATCAAGAAAGAAAACCGGGAGTGTGAAACACTGTTATATACATCCGAACTTCTCTCCACACTTGCACTGTTGTATGGAAAGAACGCCACTGCGCGGCGTTATCCGCGGACAAAACTTGAACAAGCTTGGAAGAAGCTTCTTCTGAACCAATTCCATGATCTCCTTCCCGGCATATCTATCGCAGACGCGTATAAAGATGCTCAACAAGACTATCAAGTCATCCGAGCAACATGCTCTGCCGTCATTGCACAATGCATACAAGGAATCTCTCAGCCGGCAAAGAAGAGCAAAACGGTTTTCTCTTTTACAGTCTTCAATTCACTGAATTGGCAGCGAAGTGCATATGTTGAGCTCTCTTTGAAATCTCGTGAAAAGCATTTTTCGGTGGAAGATGTTCATGCTCAGCCGATCGAGCATCAAGTGGTGGAATGGACCAAGGAAGGACAAAAACTTCTTTGTTTCGTAAAAGACATACCGTCTTTCGGATTCAAGCAGATTATTGTTCATGCTCGGCCGACTCCTGCAAGTGCACCTGAACCGTGGAAGACATCAACTCATGGAATCGAAACTCCCTATTTCAGAGTTCGCTTCGACAGCAAGGGATCATTCAGCTCGCTCTACGCAAAACATCTCCGTCGCGAGCTTCTCGAAAAAGGGAAACGCGCCAATTCCCTCGTCACCTTCCGCGACATGCCGAAACTATGGGAAGCTTGGAACATCGATGCTGATTTTGAAAAACATAAAACCGAGCTGTGGACAGTAAAACAGATAAAAACGATAGAACACGGTCCATTGCGAGCGACGATTCGGATTGAATTGAAAACCGAAAACGGATCTGCTCTCTCGCAGGATGTGCACTTCTACCATCAAACGCCGCGCATTGATTTTCAGACCCATATCCGGTGGCATGAAAAGCAGACGTTGATGAAAGTCGCTTTCCCTTTCAACATGAAAACATCCAGCGCAACGTACGAAATTCAATTCGGTGCAATCCAACGATCATCGAAGCCGCACACGGAAGAAGATAAGGCGAAATTTGAAGTGCCCGCGCAGCAGTGGGCAGATATGTCGGATGCAAAGTATGGCGTCAGTCTTTTGAACGACTGCAAATATGGATACGATGCAAAAGGAAACACCCTGCGGCTTACACTGCTCCGCTCGCCGCACTATCCGAACCCGATTGACCCGTCACGCTCTGATGAGAGCGTGATCGATCAAGGCGAACATACGTTCTGCTATGCGCTCTATCCCCACAACGGCAATTGGATGAAAGGACGTACGGTGCAGCACGCACGTGAGCTGAATAATCCTGTGCTCGTGTTCCCCAATATTCTCGTGGAAGGAATTCCATCGCTCATGGAATCCTCGAAACCCAGCATCATCGTCGATTCAGTCAAGAAAGCGGAAGAAAGCGATGCTGTTATCATTCGGATGCATGAAGCTCATGGGATGTCCACAGACACATCGCTTCACTTCGGTATTGATACGGCAAACGTCATTGAATGTAATCTCCTTGAAATCGATGAGAGGCCGCACAAGGTTACGAAATCCAAATTACCGATCAAGTTTAAGCCGTTTGAGATTCGAACGCTGAAACTCACGCCAAAAGCGCCGAAGAAAAAAAGCAGGAAGTGAAAAATCGGACATTGGTTTCGGAGCGGTGTGCTCAATTCACACTGCATTTCGTTCGTCATTCCAGGTACCACATGAAAACGGCTAGAACAATACAGCCGACTTCACTTTCTGAAACTTTCGAAAACAACGACATTGAGGTTCGGGAATGTTTTATTGCATTCCCTGTCAGTGAAAAACTCATAACGAACAAAGGAGACACATATGAAACAGCTTGAAAAATATTCGGATTACGCTTACGCCTTGCTGCGTATTGCAGCAGGTTTCATGTTTTCCTTCCATGGCGCCCAAATAATCTTCGGTGTGTTTTCCCAGTTCCAGCCGCCGATCGGGTCTCAACTTTGGATTGGCGGGATCATAGAACTCATCGGCGGACTGGCTGTGATGCTGGGATTTCGGACACGCCTGGCGGCCTTCCTCTGCAGCGGTATGATGGCGGTGGCCTATTTCCAGTTTCATTGGAAGTTCCAGCTTGGATCTCTCTTGCTCCCGGCGCTGAATCAGGGCGAGCTGGCTGTTCTCTATTGCTTTGTTTTCCTTTTCATCTCCTGCCGGGGCGGAGTCAAATGGAGCGTGGATAAATAGGCAGATGAATTTTACAGACAAGACGCTCGAAGAAGAACAACCCGAGTAATGTAATTTACAGAAGATGAAGAATAGAATGGAATTGCAGGAATTGGCAGGGTAAGTGATGAAATCAACGAAAACATTACAGCTCTCAGCACTCCTGGTACGATTCAGAAAAGGGATATCCGTCGCGATCGGTCTTGTGATTATTGAACACGTTGCATGGATTATAGAGCCGGCTGTGTTTGGCAAAGTGATCGATGCCTTAATTGAACGCGCTTCCGGGCAGGCGGTCAATCTTCAAGAAACATTGCTGCCGCTCTTCCTCTGGGTCGGTGTGTTTATGATCAATTCCGGAACCGGTGTTATTCGCCGGGTTGTAGACCAGAGAATTTATCTCAGTATGTTCACTCAACTGGCAACCGATATCTCTTCGGTGGCAGGGGAAAAGAAATTCCGTCCTTCAAAAACCGCTGCACTTGCGCAGTTGTCTGAACAATACACCACATTTTTTCAATATCGTATTCCGGAGATCATCGAACAGATAATTCAAATTGGCGGAACAGTGATAGCGCTCGCGATGTTTGACTGGCGCCTTTCTCTCACATGTCTCACCATCGTTTTCCCGCTTCTGCTCATTAATCGAATCTATATTAAAAGAGTCGGTGCAATTCAAAAAGATGTGCACGATACCTATGAAGACACGTATGATATCTTTTCTACACAGAAACCGGAAGAGGTTCGTGCATATTATAAGAAATCGTCAAACTTGAAACAGAAAATCGCAAATTGGGGAGCACTCAATTTTGGCGTTATGCGGGTAATACTCCTGGGCATCTTCCTCGTTGTTCTTTACATATCGATCGACCTCGACGATTTTACAACCGGAAGTATCTATTCGATCGTAGCATATATCTGGACATTTATCACATCCTCAGAATATCTTCCCGAGTTAATGGAAAGCTGGACGTCGCTCAAGGATATCTCCCGCCGCCTGAAAGAGGCAACATTGTAGCATCCAGCTAAAAAACGTACGGGTTCAACATCAAAATCGTAAGGGTTCAATATATTGAACCCCTATTCTGCTTACTCATTGGTTATTCGGGTGAAGTGACTTCGCCCCTCTTGCGCCCCTGCCGGATGTTCTTTATTGCGATTGAGAAGAAAACTTTCTACTATCTCAATAGTGACTCTCACCTGCTCGCCGATGCTCGTAGAGCTTAGGCGTGCCTGTCTTATCGCTATACACATGGGACTCACAAAAGCTTTCACGTTTTACTGAATTCCAATGGAAACAGTACAGACAACAATGGGTGGATTGTTTAACCGGTGAGATACATTTCAACATGATCATGCAATACAATAGACAAAAGTAAAATAAACGACATATGTCATAATTCAAGTAGTTAGCCGCCAATGTTTTGCTACTGAAGTGCAAGAAAATAATATATATTATAAAAGAAGCCACAAACTGAATTCTGGAAATCGATTAAAATGAGCCGCAAAGAAATACCAGATAGCGCAATTGAAACCGTTGCACAGCACATTAATAGCAGAAGCAACAAGAATTATGGCATCAATCCCATCGGCAACGAAGGGAATATTGAAACTCCACAAATCTTTGAAATTCTTCCCTTTGATGAAATAGACAGTACTGACCGTCGATTCTATGCTATTGATGGAAGTTACAACAGTGAACAATTCTACAACGGCCTTGCAATTGCAGTCTACACAGCGGGATATGTGTGCTTCCACCATGGTCGCCAAATGAGGATGAATACTCTTGATGACCCCGTAATTCTTGGGCAAGCTTATTACCCGCAAAACATTCTTGTTACGAACGAAAATCATTTACATGCAATTTATGATGAGTTCATTTCTCTCAAACCAGTGAAACATCTCCTTGAGTTTTTTGCTAAAGACCTTTCAGAGATTTTTCCATACGAGAAAAAGCAGATATGTGTTAATCTCTCGACGTTACTCTCTTTTTGCCAAGAAGTTCTAGAGATAGCCCTTATTCTCGAAGTCGCAGAACTCCCCGAAACAAAAAAGGGAGATTTTATTCTACGCGACGGTACGCTTAGACCACTTCAAATCAAACAGCCTTTTCTTGTTCAAATCGGCAGGCTCCTTCACGAGAAAGGAATTATTGTCATTGCAATTACGAAACAGTCACCGATAAAAATGGAATTGTCTTATACGCTTAAGCAAATCGACGTTTATCTTCAAGATCAACTCAAACCAGAATATCCTTTTGTTGAAACCGATCCGAAACGAAAAAAATTATGTTGTTGGTTCGAGGTTCCAACTGCCGTCTTGCAGGCATCTTATCAAGGAGAAATGTTTATAAAGAAAGCCATTCAAGGTGGACGAGGTTTCGGACTGTTTTTTGCGGCGAGATTGGACTATGTCGAGAAACTGCAAAATTATGATTGGGTAATTGTCGATGTTAACATATTTGATGCTGTCACAGGTATTGATTCTGGCCAGATGACGCGAGATAAATTATCGCTTGGTACGATCTTCAAGGAACTTACTCGATTGACTCAGGAGCATTACATTCTCGGTTACCCTTACCCGTTGGCTGAAGTTCACAACTTTATCTCACTGAAAAGGAATTTCAAGGAGGAAATTATCAGTCGCTTGAAGTACTCTTTGTACAAAGACCAGCGAATGGAACACGTTGACATTGAAAATCTATTCTTGGACACACACGAACGATTTTAGAGGAGCAACTCACTATGAGCAATAAAGCCGACTTTGGCGTTCTTTATGGTCAGAAAACCACCGAAGATGCATTACTTATCTATTCATCCTATGAAGATGCAAAGGCGAGCCCTCAAACTGGCGATTTCATAGTACTTACACCCAAAGACGAAGGTAGCACAAAGTATCTTGCCAGAGTAGAAGCAGAAATATACGATGAGGACCCTATCTTCAAATCTCAGGACAAGACATTGATTGCGGTACACTATGCTCGCATTGCGGAACGTGAATTGTCCGAACGTGACAAACAGAAAATGTTCAGCTATACATACAAAGTTAGAATACTTGGTACATATACCGACAACGGAACAACTCTTTCCTTCACTACGGCCGTCAGAAAACTCCCAATTGTATCATACATTGCTCGTCATCTGAACAAGCGAGAGATCGATTCAATTTTGAACAAAGCAAATGAGAACGGCGTACCTATTGGATCACTGTGCATCGGTGAAACTGTATACCCCGACAAAGGTCAGATTCTCTTTAAGATAGATAGACTAAGAAACAAAAGGACGATGGTGTTCGCTCAATCAGGTTTTGGAAAAACTAATCTAGTCAAGGTTTTGCTTCTCAATATGATCAAGGATGAGATGTATGGTAAACTCATATTCGACCTGAATGGTGAGTACTTCCTTAGAAGTCTTGAAGCAAAAACATATGGGCTTGGCGATATTGATGAGGAGAAGATCAGAAGCAACCTCGTAGTCTACACGGACAAGAAGATATCAAAGGAATATCTCGACAACAAACGTTTTATTCTTGGGGGTAACGTTGTTTTGAATATGCCCAAACACCTAACTGTTGGTGACATTCTCAATTTTGGAGCAGGCTTTTCTGACGTGATGAAATCGTTCCTTATTTATCTTGACGAAGAACAGGTAGAAGACTTCATCTTGAAGATCAACAATTATGTAGCAGACCCTCAACAACTCATCAAAGATTTTCCAGATTTCTGGGCGAAAACAAAGGCCAAAGACGTTGATGCAAGCGCAACAAAGACCATTGCAGCAATCAGGAAAAGAATCAAGCACTTGATTGAAGAAGGTAAGGGTTTGCACAATCCAAAGTCAACTCTCGTAGAAGATTTATTCAAGTATTTGACTCAGGGAAAGACGGTCATTGTTGACCTATCGCTCAAGGACAATCTCGATGCTAGTATTATTTCCACAATTCTTGTTCGAAAATTGTTTGAAAGCAATAAGGCTAAGTTTACCACTGACAAACCTGGCGAGGTAATCAATGCTGTAATCTTCGTCGAGGAAGCTCAAAATGTTCTCTCAGATGAATTTGTTAAGTCAAATGCAAACCCGTTTGTTAGACTCGCAAAGGAAGGGCGAAAGTTTGGGCTTGGGGTTGTTGCCATTACCCAGCGGCCATCTGCTATTTCAGATGAAATCAGGACTCAAGCAGAGAATTTCTTTGCTTTTCATTTAGGGAATTCTGACGATATTAGAGCGCTAATCAAATCAAATACGAACTTCGATGGTGTTGTTGCCAGTTTTATTCAGAAAGAAACTATACCAGGAAATCTTTATATGGTATCTTCTGATCAAGCCTTTGCGCTTCCAGTAAGAGTGAACGAATTCGAAAAGCTTGTAGAAAACAAAGTTTATTCTGACTCGAGGTTTAAGGGATAACAAATGCTTAGCATAAAAGTCAGATCGAACTCTCAATTTCATCGACTAAGGACTACCAGGGACTATGCCCTTTCGTTAAATGCTCGATCACTTGAAGAAAAAACCAAGCTTCTAGTTCTACGGGACCTTTTACGTCTTGATTGGCAGGTCAACTTTGACTCTGATAGTGTTTTATTAACACCTCCAGTTGAATATGACAAAGAAATCATCAGAGCATCGATGGATGTCAAACGTCAGGAACAAATACTAAAACATTCTGATTGGCTGAAAAAACACATTCATCTCGCTCATAGAAATCTCGCATTTGGCTCACAAGTTCTTGAATCTAAAATCACCCCTGTTATAGAAGTATGCAGAACCCAAGAGCAATTTGATCTCTTTCGAGTGTGTCGATTCTATTGGACATCTCCATACAGCGAATATGTAGGACGAAGAATTAAGCTCTTAATTAGAGATTCTTCTCTGCCCGATAAACCGATAATTGGTATTGCTGCGCTTGGCAGTTCTATTATTCATATTCCAGAACGTGATGAATGGGTAGGGTGGGATATAAAGACACGGACACGGAATCTCGTCTATACAATGGATGCTTACATTCTTGGTGCTTTACCACCATATAATTATTTATTAGGCGGGAAGCTTGTCTCTTACATCCTTGCATCAAATGAGGTTCGGAATATATTTAGTCACAAATACAAAAACAAAATCACTAATATATCAAAGCGTAAAGCCAATAGACTTGCCTGCATTTTTACGACCAGTCTATATGGTAAAAGCTCTCAATACAATAGGATAAAGTTTGACAACCGATTATTATATATTCCTATAGGAAAAACGAAAGGTTATGGAACGCTACATCTCACCGATGAGACCTTTGATGCAATGCGTGAACTTACTAAGTCAAGAAAAATTATTATTACAAATCGATTTGGCGATGGTCCTATCTGGCGGATGCGAGTAATCCGTACAGCATCTGAATTGCTTGGCTTTGATCCTAACTTCTTACTACAGCATTCCTTTCAACGGAATATTTATGCTATACCTTTGGCCCACAATTTTAAAGA
Source organism: Bacteroidota bacterium (assembly GCA_049523215.1). Lineage (GTDB taxonomy): Bacteria > Bacteroidota > Ignavibacteria > UBA10030 > UBA10030 > Fen-1298. Next base: position 27,632 of record JBEKNC010000004.1, read on the forward strand.
ATTCCTAACGGGTATACACAGTAAACTAAATTATTTTGATTATCCCCTATCATCTATTGTTGAATATTGGCAGACGAGATGGCTAAAACAACGAAAGAGTAATCCCGATGTCAGAAGAAACGTCCTTGCATTTGCTCCTGAACAGTTCAGAATTGAATAGTTATGCAATCCCACCTTATCGACAATGGCCTAGATTTCATCGTGCGTGCAGCAAGTGACTTGGTCAGCGATGACCTTGTTGAAGAGCATCAAGTGAAGTACTCCACAATAGAACTTTATGAAGGCATTGAATTACTACTAAAGGCACGACTTGCACAAGAGCATTGGTCGCTCGTCGTACGGGATGTGGACAAGTATAAACGTGACTCGCTGGAAAAGGGGACATTTATCTCGGTTAACTTTGGAACCATTTGTGATAGGCTTCTGTCGTTCTGCAATGTCGCGCTTGATGATGGAGCTTATCAATCATTCGACCAGCTTCGTAGTCTCAGGAACCGCTACATTCATTTTAGCTGCAAAGAATCACATACCGCAGTGATTGCAATTCAACTAAAGGCATGGCATCATATATTACGTATGCTTGAAGAGGGTTTTCTCGGTGAGTTCAACGAAGATCAAATACAACTACTCAATGAAGCACAGCAACTCATGTTGCATTCCGATGAGTACCTAGACACTCGATTTGGTGAAGTGCAGTCTCAGATTGTAAAAGCCGACGTCGAAGGACTTCTTGTTGCGAAATGCCCAATGTGTGGCAAACCTTCGCTAATAATCGGTGACGGTTCCCCCGCTTGCCCAGTTTGTGGAATCAAGGAAATTGATCCTGCTGAAGCTGCGAACGAATATGCGCTCATGAATAACTCTTTCTGGATGCATCCAAAACACGGACCTGACGATGAGGTTGGAATCTGTGACGAGTGCGATTCGGAAGCTGTTGTTCCAATCGGCGACGATCTCCGAGAAAAAGCTGAAAAGATACTCTTGAGGCACAACAAAAGAGAACCTGGCGAGGATTGGGAAATTAGTATCTGCTTCTCTTGTGGAGATCTCACAATCAGATAGAATTCAGCCATTGTTCCAAATATCCGTAAGCGAGAATGTGCTCAAAACGTAAAACAACGGCAGCTAACACGCATAAAAATGAATCGTAATTTAACCATATTGAAAATAGGTTACGAACTTTCGCTCGTTGACACATTGTGTCGTGCGCAGAGAAAGGAAAATTAGACGTCCCGCGAAACGGGACGACATTCTCAGGCCTCCGGCTATGCGAAACGTTATACGCCAAGTTCTTATAGAAGTCAGAACAAGTTTAAATAATCTCGCACACCATAAAGGATTCTATGAACATATATAACTTGCTCTTCAATCGTGTAGAAGATCAAGTAGAATGATATTCAGGAGGTCGTATGGCAGTTAGTTTACCAGCTTTTCCAGGAGCGCAGGGTTGGGCAAAGTCCACACCAGGTGGACGTGGCGGACTAATCATCAAGGTGACTACATTAGCTGCAAGAGCTGTATTGCCCGATGTCTCCTTCCTTGATGCTGTTGATATTCATAATTGTATTGATCCATTATCCCCTCCCCCACAACCTCATATTATTGTCTTTGAGGTTGGAGGCGTTATTGATCTTAACTGTCAAACTATTAACATTATCAAACCTTATCTCACTATTGCTGGACAGACCGCTCCATTTCCCGGAGTAACATTTATTAAAGGTGGTATTTCAATCAAAACACACGATGTCATTATCCAGCACATTCGTATCCGACCTGGCCAGGCAGGTAGGCCAAAAAGAAGCGGTTGGGAAGTAGACGGTATTTCGACCTTTAAAGGTGCACACGATGTGATTATAGACCATTGTTCGGTGACGTGGGCTACGGACGAGAATCTCTCGGCTTCAGGCCCCCGTTTCGATGGACTAGGAGCTGCACAATGGCGACAAAACACATCATATCGGATAACATTCAGCAACAACATCATTGCTGAGGGACTCAGTAATTCATCTCATAGTAAGGGAGAACATTCCACAGGAACTCTCATCCACGATAATGTTACTCAATTGTTGATCTTCCGCAATTTATATGTGCATAACATGGAGCGTAATCCGCTCATTAAGGGAGGTGCGCAGTGTGTGGTTGCTAACAATTATATCTATAATCCGGGACGTCGCTCACTGCATTATAATCTCCTTTCGGAAGAATGGGGTTCTCATCCGTACGAGACAGGTATAGTTGTCTATGTCGGCAATGTACTTCGGGCAGGTCACTCGACATCAAGTGATCTTGCAGAGCTCATGTTCGGCGGATCTGGTGACCTCAGGTATTATACTCGCGATAACATCTCGATGGATCGCCTCGGTAATCCTTTGCAGAAAATCGGCCGTTGCACAGCCAGCCAACCCCGAATAATTCAACCTTCATTCAATCCTCTGTGGCCGGAAGGATTACCAGTTCTCCATGCTATTGAATTGCAGGATCCACTCTTGAAGGATGTCGGTGCACGACCCTGGGACCGTGATGCGTCCAATATTAGGCGTGATGGAAACGATAATAGGATTATTTTCAATGTTCTCGAGGGACATGGCAATATTATAGATAGTGAAGATGAGGTTGGTGGATACCCAGTCTATGCACCGACTTATCAGGCGTTCAATCCTGCGGCTTGGGATTTAAATTTTATGACCCCAGTGTAAATTTTATAATTCCAGACTGGTTACATTTTGGTGTTTCTAAGTAACATATGAATTGTTTTTCTGAATATTCCCACTTGCCACGAAGAAAATAGAAGTTTATTTTATGGCAAAGGGAACGACATGGTTTTCGCACACATTCATTGCCAAAGTGCTGTCATCATACTCATTACTAAATATGGAATACTGAAATGATGCTTATCCCCTACAAATTAGAAACGACATTTACCCGCATACCGTACGCAAATGCCGCTCTCATCATTATCACGTCCATCATTTATTTTCTTCCCGAACAAATATTTTCAATGGCGGATAAGCAGTCTCTTGTCCTCCATAATTGGGATGTTTCCAGTTTATTAGGAAATATGTTTTTGCATGGCAGTTTTTTTCATTTGCTGGGGAATATGTTGTTCCTCTGGATTTTCGGGAATGCAATCTGCGCAACGGTCGGGGATGTTGCGTATGTATTTCTTTATCTCTGTCTCGGCGTTATTGCTGGGGTCGTCCACCTTGTCATCGATGGGCATCCGGCAATCGGAGCAAGCGGCGCTATAAACGGTATTGTCGGTATGGCGTTAGTTTTTTTTCCGCGTAATAAAATACACAGTTGGTATCTTCTTGCAATTCCTTTCATCTGGTTATTCAAAGCGGGAAAATTTGCAACAAAGGCATATTGGATGGTGCTGTATTGGCTCGTGTTCGATATTATCGGCAGTATGGGCTCGCCGGATGGCATTGCGCACTGGATGCATCTCGGCGGATTTGCAGGCGGCATGATCATTGCTCTTTGTGCTCTGAAATTTAATTTAATCGAAACGTACCATCTTACCCTCTTCGATATGTTTGCAGGAAGGACAGAAGAGGACGAACTGGCCCGCACATTGGCTTTAGAACAGCAGATTTCTGTTGGAATGCCCGCGGGATATATCGCACCACAGCTTGAAGAAACGAGTGATCCGTTTTCTGCCTCGCCGGCGTCGCCGGCTTCACCCGCTCCTCCTCCCCCGCCGGTTCCAACAGTTCCGGAGATTCAATTGAAACGATGTGTCGGAAGCGAAACACTTATCACATTATATATCGTCAATGATGGCGCTTCGATGAACTCTCTGAACTTGAAAGTTCCCCAGGGAGTGACAGCGCAAATAAGTCAATCGAAATGTTTTCGTCGTGGAGAATCAGGGTGGATTCGATTCAGCACAGCCGACACTCCCATCGACAGCATCGAATTTATCATAGCATATCAGGATTCTGCAAACACACCGCATAAAATGCGATTTCGCTGCATACCGCAATCATCAACTCTTGAGGTCGTATCGACAACTTAGCACTTAACGACAGCCAATGGTTCGAGCTGTACAATCGGTTCGACTAAATCGCGGTGTTCATTCATGATCGTGTCGATGTCTTTGTATGCTCCGCTTGCAATGGGACGTCATTTTTATGCGAAATGTTCTATGAACGTTACACCGCTTCAGAAAGCAAAAAAGGAACAATAGTTATGTATACTACCTTCATCATAGATTTCATATCCACCATTCTTTTAATATATACCTTTTACTTGCTGTGGAAGGAGCGAATACATTTCTATTCTCTGAGCCCCTTCCTTCCGGCTATTATTTTTCTTGTTATTAGCCACATATTCGATATGTTGGTTGAGCACCCAAGTTTTCGACTGTCCGACTATTTTCATTTTCCTGCCGGTTCACTAGAAATCATCTTTGCAACTTCTGGCAACATCGCTGATACCATAAGTTTCACTTTGTTAATCTATGGTTTCGTTAAGATCATAAAGTACAAGCAAGTCGAGGAGAAGCATGTACATACATTAGAACGGATGCTTCCACTTTGCGCGAATTGCAAGAAATATCGAACAGAAGATGGTCGATGGTTGCCAATTGAGAAATATCTCGTAGACTCTGGCGCCCCGACACTAACACATGGAATTTGTCCTGAATGTTCTGAAAAACTCTACGGTGACATACTCAACAAGAATAGTCATTAGCCGCATAACGGCACATAACACGCATAAAAATGTTGAACGGGATTAACAAAACCAGAAATATAAAGTCACAAGCTTGCGCTTGTGTTTGTGAAACGCCTCCGGCTGAAACATTCTATGCAATGTACACTTAACTAATATTTTAATAATTACAATAAAAGGAGAACAATGAAAAAGATTATCATTCTCATTGGGTTTACTATTTTAGCAGATTCTTTATTTGCTCAAGGCACAAAAACAATAGTATTAAATCCACCCGATACGACCAGAGGATTACCTGTTATGAAGGCTTTATCTTTAAGGGCATCAGCGACGGAATTTGATACTTCAAGAATAAATCTTCAGGATTTGTCGGATTTATTATGGGCTTCAAACGGAGTGAACCGGCCTGATGTGGGGAAGCGTACAGCCCCATCAGCACGAAACGCCCAAGATATTGATGTTTATGTATTTATGAAGTCCGGCATTTATCTTTATGATGCGAAAAAACATTTACTTGAATTCATTGTCGATAGTGACTATCGGAATTTAATCGCCGACAAGCAAGAGAATGTTTCAAAAGCCCCGCTCATTTGTTTATTAGTATCTGATATTTCCAGATTTGCCTTTGGGAAAGACTCCTTAAAATTAATTTGGGCAGCAGAAGATGCAGGAATCGTGTCACAAAATATTTCGCTGTTTTGTGCATCTGTTGGCCTTGCCACAAGACCCCGGGCTTCGATGAATCAACAAAAACTTCGGGAAATACTTAAGCTCAAGGATTCACAACATTTGATGTTAAATAATCCTGTATCATATAAAAAAGATTAATACACTGCAGACAACAATGCATAAAAATGTTGAACAGAATTATCAATACTAAAACAATAAAGTGAAAAAAAGAATGACTACTACACTAAAAACAGTTTACCTGCTAACGACTATTCTGCTAGTATCTATAATAGCAGAAGCACAAGAAACTACGCGGGATCAGTGGCTTAATTATATGGACAAGGTCGCACGGCCGGTTCTATCAAATTTAGCAGCCGACAAACTCAAGGAAACAATGCCGGTTGTACTTTCAGTGAGAATTGATAATCCGGAACAACGCAAAAAGGTAGCCTATCTTGAAGCATTCGCCCGAACACTGAGCGGCATTTCACCATGGCTTAACAGCGAAGGCGGTTCACCCAAAGAAATTGCTTTGCGCAATCAATATCGTGAGTGGGCATTGAAAGGCATTGCAAATGCCGTAGATCCTCATGCAAATGATTATCTGCTTTGGAGCGGTTATCAGCCATTGGTTGATGCTTCGTTTTTTGCTTTAGCTCTTAACCGATGCCCATGGCTTTGGAACAACCTAAGTGACAATGTGCGCAACAATGTAATAGCTGCACTCCAATCTACAAGGTCCACAGTTCCTGTGTATACCAACTGGATACTTTTTCCCGGGATGGTAGAAGCTTTCTTCTGCAAATACAACTTGCCCTACGATGCTGTGCGTATTGAATATGGAATACGTGAATTTTCACAACATTGGTATATGGGTGATGGAATGTTTTCCGATGGAATGCACTTTGTCCTGGATTATTATAACAGTTATGTTATTCAACCGTACCTTGCGAATATTCTGGATGCTGTCGGCACAAAAAATAAATCGTTCAATTGGTTTTTGCCCAAATTGGAAAAAATTACTGCGCGATATGCGGAATTACAAGAACGATCTATCAATACCGATGGCAGCTTTCCTGTTTACGGAAGGTCCATTGTATATCGTGGCGGCGCTTTCCATCAATTATCTGATATGGCATTAAGACATACATTGCCTTCAAGTTTACAGCCGGCACAAGCACGATGTGCATTGACAGCAGTAATAAAAAAGACACTTGATGCTCCTGAAACTTTCACAAAAGATGGCTGGCTTACTATCGGCCTTTGCGGTCACCAGCCTGATTTGGCCGATTTTTATATCACGACAGGTAGTCTTTATTTGTGTACAGTAATTTTTCTTCCCTTAGGCCTATCTGCTGATGATCCATTTTGGATTAATCCTGATATTCCATGGACAGCTAAAAAATTATGGAACGGTATTGATGTGCCAGCAGACCATAGTTTTAGTGAATAGTCAATTTTGTTGTTATTAAAATTTTCCGTAATGACTCAGTATACGATTGGATGTTTGCCTTATTCAAAAACGAAGCACATTGAATTCCCCTTTTAGTGTAGTATCACGTAAACATGACTATTTTTTAGGTCTCCGGCGAGCTGATGATTCAAGATAATCTATGAAACAATGCTGGGCACAAAGTATTATCGAAAATTCGAAAAAGAAACAGTTCTCCATTTTACTGCTCCTCGCTTTTATTGTGAGCTGTTGTATCCCGGGTACCTCCGCCGGTTCAGAACGGATCAGAAGCATTCCTATAGATTATGTCCCGGCCTCCTTCCCTGTCAACTTTTCATTGTTCACCGCCGGCAGCAAGCAGTATGTGGCGTTCTACGATTCATCGCACCGATTGACGCTTGCCTGCCGTGAACTTCATACGTCCATTTGGGACTATAGCAAATTAAATTCGAAAGTTGGATGGGATAGCCACAATTACCTCTCTATAATAGTGGATGACGAAGGATATATTCATCTTGCCGGAAACATGCATTCCAGCCATTTGGAATATTTCCACAGTTCCGTTCCGTTCAACATTCATTCGATGCAGGCCGTTCATACAATGACGGGGAAGGATGAAGATGTAACAACCTATCCGGAATTTATGCGGGGTCCTCACAGGGAGATAGTTTTTCATTACCGCTATGGAAGAAGCGGATCGGGATACGAGGTTTTTAATTTCTGGAGTGCAAAAGAGCGGAAATGGAAACGGCTTCTCGATACGCCTCTGACCGATGGCCGCGGGCAAATGAACGCCTACATGCAGGGACCGCTTTTGGGCCAGGATGGACTGTACCACCTTCTCTGGGTATGGCGCAACACACCCGACTGCGCAACGAACCATACTCTCTCGTACGCCTGCAGTAAAGACATGCTGCAGTGGGAAAGTATTCGCGGAGAAAAAGTGGAACTGCCAATCACACTCGAAGACAAACAGCTTTACGTCGACACTACTTCCGTGAACGGCGGATTGATCAATATCGGAATTAAAATCGGCTTCGACAGCGGCGGTAAAATATTGATCGGGTACCATAAATACGATTCATCGGGAAACACTCAGCTTTTTCTTACGCGCTTTAAAAATGTTGTGTGGCTGAGCAGGCAGGTAACCCATTGGAAGTACCGGTGGGATTTTAAAGGTTACGGTACAATTGTCAATGAATTGTTGATCGAGCCGCCGAAACCTTCATCAAAAAAAGGGTGCGTCGTGTTCGGCTACCACCATATAAAATACGGAGAGGGGCAAATCGCTGCTGATGAAAACACTCTTGAACCGGTTGAAACACAGCCGATTGAAACAACATATCCGAAGGAATTGGATTCCGTACGTTCTCCTTTCCCCGGAATGGTCGTGAACAAGGTTATCGATTCCGGAAAAGCACCAGAAGGTGAGCATTACATGTTACGCTGGGAAACACTTTCACCGAACCGCGACCAGGAACGACAGGAATATATGCCGCCGAATTCTATGTTGGAGCTTATCTGTTATTAATGAACGGAATGAAAGAATTGTCAGCTTTGAGAATCTGCAGAAAGACAGTGTGATGAAAAGACGGAGAAAACTCCTATGCTGGTTTCTACCGGGTGTTCTGACTGCTGCCCTCACCACGGCCTTGATGGCTCAATCTCATGAAGAAATGCCGATAAAAAAGGTAATCAACGAAGCTCTCGATTTTTCAGTGCGGCAAAGTTTACGGATGGCGCGTTCGCTGCAAAATCAGCCAGATTTACTGCCGCGGACAACCGACAGGTCTGGAAATTTACAGACCTGCCGGTCAGACTGGTGGGTTAGCGGTTTTTTTTCAGGGGAGCTTTGGTATTTGTACGAATATTCCGGCAACGAAGAGCTAAAGAAATGGGCACGCGAGTATACGGGGCGGGTAGAAGATCAGCAATACACGCGCGACAACCATGACGTCGGATTTATAATCAATTGCAGTTTTGGCAACGGATTCAGGATTACGAATGATACGGCATATAAAAAAGTTATCCAGACAGCCGCTCATTCACTGGTTACACGCTTCCGTCCGCGTGTAGGATGTATCCGTTCCTGGGATTATGCAGAGTGGAACAAGCAGTGGCAGTACCCTGTCATTATCGATAATATGATGAACCTCGAACTGCTCATGGCGGCTGCAAGAGAATTTCATGAACCGGAATTGGCATTTGCAGCGATCACACATGCCAATAGTACCATGAAAAATCACTTTCGCCCCGATTATAGCAGCTTCCATGTGGTCAGTTATGATACAATAACCGGCGTGCCTGAGCTCAAACAAACATCGCAGGGATATTCAGACAATTCGGCATGGGCCCGCGGTCAGGCTTGGGGTCTCTATGGTTTTACCATGATGTATCGCTTTACAAAAGACACTCTCTATCTCACCCAGGCAAAACACATTGCCGATTTTATCATTCATCATCCACGGCTGCCGGAAGATAAAATTCCGTATTGGGATTTCGATGCACCGAGCATTCCAGACTGTCAGCGTGATGCTTCGGCCGGTTCCATTATTTGTTCCGCGTTGATTGAGTTGAGTCAGTATATTGAATCGAAATCATCTAAGGAATACCTCTCCATTGCCGAAAAACAAATTCGTACCTTAAGCTCCAGGCAGTATCGTAACACATTAGGAGGCAATGGAAATTTTATTCTGAATCATAGTGTCGGCCACATGCCCAACAACAGCGAGGTAGATGTACCCCTTATTTATGCCGATTATTATTTTGTGGAAGCATTGATGAGATATAAGAAATTAAACAATTTTTAACACACCATCGACTTCGGTGATATCGTTATTATGAGGAAGTGCCTTTGGAGAGTCGCTTTGTGAAAATGATGAACAGAATTATTAATATTAAAACAATACAGACACAAGCATGCACTATTTTTTTACAGAAGGCTGTCTGCGTATCTATAGTTATCCTGCTTTGCAGGATAACATTTTACGCTGGCTATGCGAAACGTTAGCCGAAATGCCTCCAACAAGCAATAGGAAAACACAACTATGAATTTCGGCGACATCATTATAACAGTTTCTGCCCTTTGGATAGGATCGGAGATTATTTTAGCTCGAACGAAACGCTCTCAATCAACGGATAGGCGATTTGATAAATCCTCACTCCGTCTCTTATGGATAACCATTGCTCTCTCCGTGAATATTGGCATCCTTCTCAGCTTTCAGCGGATTGGATACTTTGGAAATGGTTCTCCCCTATTTCCGTTTGCTGGTCTGGTTCTCATCGTTTGTGGTCTGCTTGTCCGCTGGTTAGCCATTCTTTCTCTAAAACATCAATTCACTGTAGACATATCGATCACAAGAAATCATCAATTAGTCACGAAAGGAATTTATCGCCTTGTCCGCCATCCGGCATACGCGGGCAGTCTGCTTTCATTCTTTGGGCTTGGGCTATTTTTCTCTAATTATCTCAGCATACTTATCATTTTTATCCCCATATGCGCAGCTTTTCTCTACAGGATCCGCGTTGAGGAAAAAGCTCTTCTTGATAATTTCGGTGAAGAGTATCTCAACTACTGCGCATCAACCTATCGACTAATCCCTGGAATCTTTTAAATGGCTGCACTTGACGACTTCTTTGAAGGGCCAAACAAAGAACTTGAGATGCATAATGTGGATGAAGAATTTAACGAATATACCATCGATCTGCACAATTCAGTGGACATTCTATTATTTGGGCGAGTCACGTATCAACTCATGGCAGGTTACTGGCCATCCTCTTCCGCGGCTTTTACGATTGATTCTATTTAAAAAATAGTGCCGGTCTGTTTTTATAAAAAGAAATATTCTATTCTTCCTCTTCAAGCATTCTGTGAAGCATCGCGACAATTTCCGGAGTATTGTACGGCTTCTGGACAAAATTATCTGCACCAGATTTAATAATCTCTTCTTTCACGTTCGGGTGAAAATATCCGCTTGCAAGAATTCCTTTCAATTCTGGATTAATTTTCTTCATTCTGAGAAATGCATCCCAACCGGCAAGGTAAGGCAAACCGAGATCGGAAAGGACGACTCCAATACTCTCTTTGTTCTTTGTGAATACTTCTACGGCATCTAAACCATCAGTCGCTGTGAGCACTTTAAAATCATGTGCTTCAAGCATCGTTTTCAGAAGATCCCGCAGACTATCATCATCTTCAACAACAAGGACTGTATCGTATTTCTTCAACACCCCAAATTCCTTTGGTTATTTTTCAACGCTGAGCACCATCTTCTTGTCTCAAGCCCGGAGGCATATCACATGATGGAAGGTTAACACTCAAAAATAACCCCGACCTTAGAAAATAGCTTCCGCAAATAAGAAAGCAACTAAGACAACTTGTACATAAAATATGTCTCTGATTCTTCTATGTCAAGCTTTATTCCACAATCCGACGAATATTCGTTCTTTAATGCTTATTGATGAGAGAATGCTCTCTTTTTACCTTTTTTTTGCATCTCTCTCTCATATTTCGTGCGCCATACGGTGAAATCTTTCATGTTCTCCTTTGCCTGTCTCCTGTTCCTCGAGTTTGTCAAATGCTCTTTCCAGATCGCTCTGATCATCGGGCGTCAGGTATCTGTCGCTCATCGGAAAGAGAACGTTATTTTCCTTAGCAATATGAGTGCGAAGAAGTTCACTGTATTGGCGTATTAACTGTGTAATTCTTCCGGCGGCATCTATTTTCCCTAATTTATGATCGTAAAGTGCTTGTTCCAAGCTGCGAATGAGTTCTCGTCCGATGCGGTGCTCGCGAAGCATAACTGGAATCGGTCCTTGTTCCTTCGACATTCCTCGTTCCTGCAGCCGCGGAAAGAAGTGCTTCTCCTCTTTTGCATGATGACAAGCATCCGTAAAGTTGCGGGAAAAATCGATAATCTTAACAACCCTACTTGCATCCACTTGATGCGTCGATTCGAAAGTCTGCACCAATCGTTCAGCGCCTTCAAGCATCTTGAGCACGATTGTATGCTCGTGCATAAGTATTTCTGTTGGTTTCACGTGTGCCTCATTTCTGTTTGTCAACCATGATTTCCAATCCCAAATTCCTTTTCTATAATCTATCTCTACTTCGCTTTCTTCAAAGAATGTCCCGTTACTAATCCAAAAACAAATAGCACCAGGGCAATAGAACCAAGCGCGAAGATCGTATCACCAAAAATCCTTGACCACTTGATTGCCTGTACAACCGGTGCATTGAGGAATTCGGCACTGCGTGCGTACCAGTACCCGTATTTCACCGAAGCCCATGTTTGCATAAGACCAAGCGGCAAGAGACTTCCAACAACCATCGCCATTAATCCGATGTTGAGAGACCAAAAAGAGAACTTCAGCATTTTTTCCTTCCATTCTTTTTGTATCCACATTACCCGTAAGCAAAAGAGCATCAACCCGATGCCGAGCATCCCATAGACTCCGAATAATGCAGCATGTGCATGAACAGGTGTTGTGTTCAATCCTTGCATATAGTAGAGTGCAATCGGCGGGTTGATCATAAAGCCGAATAATCCTGCTCCAACCATGTTCCAGAAGGCGACAGAGATGAAGAAGTATATGGGCCATTTGTAATTTTGCACCCATTCAGCGGCACGTGAAAGTTTGAGATTTTCCCATGCCTCAAATCCCGCTAACACAAGCGGTACTACTTCGAGAGCGCTGAACACGGCACCAAACGCAAGCACCGGGGTTGGAGTACCGGAAAAATAAAGATGGTGCAGAGTACCGATGATACCCCCTGATAGATAGACAGTCGAAGAAAGGATTACAGCCATATTTGCGGTTTGTACGCGGATCAGTTTCAATCGAGCAAACATGAAAATGATAACCACCGTCGCAAAGACTTCAAAGAATCCTTCTACCCACAAATGCACAACCCACCATCTCCAATATTCTGCGATGGCAAGATTCGTATGTTTCCCCCACATCAAACCTGCCAAGTAAAATCCACCTATGGCAACGGCAGAAATGAGAAATAAAACCAAGAGTGATTTATGCTCATCGTTGCTGCGTATGGCAACAAGAACGTTTCGACCGATCAAATATACCCAGAGCAGTAAGCCAACAGAGAGGGCAATTTGCCACACTCGGCCAAGATCAATATATTCATATCCCTGATGACCAAAATAAAACCACGTATCTCCGGATAATTTGTGGTTGATGCTGAGCAATTCTCCAACGAGTGAACCAATCACAACAAGAAGTAATGCGCCGAAAAGAACATTAACGCCTAACCTCTGTCCTTTCATTTCTACCTTACTGACCGCCGGAGCAATGTATAAGCCCGCCGCGAGCCAGGCAGTTGCAATCCAGAAAATACCGAGTTGAACATGCCATGTCCGTGTCAATACGTACGGGAGCCACTTGCTCATCGGGATACCATAGAACCCATTCCCTTCCACTCCATAATGTGCTGTGATAATTCCGACAAGAATTTGCACAAGGATCAATCCCGAAACAACAAAGAAATACTTGAGTGTGGCCTTCTGAGACGGAGTATGCTCGCTGTTAAATAATGGATCTGATTTGGGAACTATTTCTGGCAGTGTTTCAGTTGAATGTGAAATGTGGTACCACACCATCGCTCCAATGCCGGCCAAGAGAAGAATAATACTGACACCTGTCCACACAACCGCATCTGCTGTCGGATGGTTATTGACTAAATCTTCGTGCGGCCAGTTGCTTGTGTAGGTTACTTCATCGTCTGGTCTATTGGTTGATGCTGCCCATGAAGTCCAAAAGAAAAACGCTGAGAGCTGGCGAAGTTTTACAGGATCGCTGAGCGCTCCGCTCGGAATTGCGTACTCGGACTTACCCTCTGAGAATACCTGTGAAAAGTGCTGCGTGTTTGCTTCAAATGCTGCCGCACGAATTGGATCTATCACGATCTTTCCAGTCGCTGCATTATATGTATTCTTTCGCATCAACTCTGCAAGACGTGATTGCAGCATCGCTTTTTGTTCCGGAAGTAATTCATCATACTTCTTTCCATAGCTGCTGTTTGCCCAAGCATTTAGGATAAATTCGCACTCACGATGGAGCCAATCAGCCGACCAATCAGGCGCCACATAACTGCCGTGCCCCCACACAGAACCAAGTTCCATACCTCCCATCGCCTGCCAAACATTCTGTCCTTCTCCGATCTCACCTTCTGCAATTATGATTTTTCCATCAGATGTGACGACTGTCTCTGGAATTGGCGGTTTTTCCTGATAGATACGCCATCCTGCCCATCCTAAAACCATAAATCCGACGAGAACAACTAGAGTAAATGCAATCCAATAACGCTTCATATGTTTCTCTCTTCTGATGATGTTTTCATGAGCTGTTTCAAAACTAATATTTCGATGTTCTATTCTGTGAATTGATCAAAATCATACCCTGCTCTTGCAACAGCCCTGCGCGTTGCTTCGAGAATATTTGAATCATGAGCATGAGGCATAACCGGCACCTCTGGATAGTTATGTGTCTGTGCAATGAGATCTTGTACCTGACTTCCCATGAACCGTTCACATACCGCATAGAGTCCATCTTCGCCTTCCTCAAGTTCATTGTGGTGATTCATTATAGTCCGAATGACCTGTGCAATTTTCTTGCTTGGCGGTGGAACAAGTAAGGCAGCGAACGCGCCGTGTTCCAAACGTAATGTCTCCGCAAACGGATATGGTAATCCGTTTTGTGCCTGTTTGATTGCAGGCAGAAGTATTTTTTCTTCCATTCCAATATGTCTCAATAAACCAGAACGGAATTCTGAATAGGCCCTCTCATCGATTTGACCATCCACCTGAAAAGAACGATCCAAAAGTATTTCCAATCGTCGATGATCTCCAACAAAAAGAGAAGATAATTGATCTGTCATAGTATTTAGGGATTAATGTATTTCGTGCTTTTCTTCATTCTCATCATGATGCGCACTGCTTTCCGCGATCTGATGTAACTGTTCGGCATAGTGAACGAAGTTCACATAAGCTTCAACAAACTCGCGTCCGGCTTCCACATTTTTGTCTGCTTCCTTCTTTGCTTCTCGTGCGTGTTTGAAACGAACGGCAAGCCCTTCTTCCATTGTCATCGTAAGAAGTGTGGAGAGTTCTTTCATATCGCCTGTCTCGAGCGCTTTGTCTGCCATAGCAACAGGTGGTTCCACCGGTGTACCAGCCGGTTTTAATCCTGTGTACGGTTCACCTTCGCCTGCACGATGGAGTCGAACGAGAGTTTCAAAGAAATACATATCTGCAAGTTCTCGTGCTTCTTTCCCTTTCGTTCTTACTTCCAGGGTTCGCTTAAAGGCTGATCGAACTTCGTCTTCATATTCTTTCTTGATCCATCGAAGCACTGGTGTCACATCACCTTTTTCAAGTGCGACTTTCGCGGCTTTCACTACAGGACCATCCATTGTGTCACAATGTGCCAGACTTATGTGAGTTGTACTCACCAACACCAACAGCGTACTGAAGAAATACAACAAATGTTTTTTCATGACATCCTCCTGTTTATTTTTTGTATTGATCACATTATAAGATCATTATCTTTAGAGCCAATCATTATTTTTGTGCAATTACAATCAAGTCTTTTGATGCTCCTTCATTATAAGCATCCAATGCCATACTACCGAATAGCTGTGTACTATTAAATCCGGCATCTTTTAAACTACGAACGATATCCGATGACCGCCAAGGAAAGAGCCGAATAGAATGAAGAGAATGTTCCATCTGTCCGCCGCTCTTTTGTATGGTCAAGATATTAAATACGATGTTCTCTCCTTCATAATCATAAAACCGAACAAATATTTTATCATTCACTTCCTTGACGTTGAGAATTCGTTCTCGGAAATTAAGGATACGGTCGTAATTCAGCAGCTGCAGGAATACTCGTCCACCAGAATTCAATATTTCACGAAAACTCTTGAATGACTGAAAAAGTTCTTCCTCTGTTAATATATGCGGGAGTGTATTACCAAGACAGAAGACCGCATCGAATTTATTATGCACAGACTCATTCATACCTTGAAAAGACGTTTGAATGGTGTCAATCTGAACGCTCATGTGTTCAGCATTTCGTTTTGCTTGCCGGAGCATTTGCGCCGAAATATCCGTGGCTGTCACGTGCAGTCCGAGTTGAGCAAGTAGTATTGAATGAAATCCTGTGCCGCTTCCCGCATCAAGTGCAGTTGCTATAGTATATTTCTTTGCCAGCGATTGAAAGATCGGCTTTTCTTTTGCAAACCTGCCTTCCAAGCCAGTCATCTCATCATATTCATCAGCAAGCGAATCGTAGAACTGTTCCGGACTTTGATTGTTCTTCATAACTACACAAATAATTTAGATATTATTTTGTTAGTACAGAACTGCTGTAAAGAAAAGGAAGTTCCCTCCATTTCTGTTTTAAAAAGGATATGTATCCATTCCGCTGTCATACTGGCTTTTAGAAAGGAAATTCCTGCGAGCTATCGAAGGATGGTTCTGCCTTTTTGGACTGCGGCTTCTTCGCTTTCTGATGGATTTGATTGGCACTCACATAGATAGCTTTGTTCGGTTGAACAGGACAGGCATGCTCACAGGCTCCGCATCCAACGCAGATTTCGTTATTGACTTCCGGAATCATAAGCTTCTTTTCGTATGGTACCATAGTTACCGCTTTTGTTGGACAATGCTCAGAGCATGCACCGCAATCCTTTTTCTTGGAAACGACGATACAATCATCTTTTATAAACTGCGCTTTCCCGATCTGTATTTCTTTTTTTGAAGATATATCAAGCGGCAGAATTGCGCCGGTCGGGCATACCTGGCTGCAAAGAACACAATCATAGTTACAGTAACTTGCATCATAATTCATTTTCGGTTGAAAGACACCTGCAATTCCATATTCAAGGAAGGACGGGAGCAACACTTGCGTTGGGCACGAACTGATGCACAGATGACAAGCTGTGCAAAGAGTGGAGAATCTCCCCACGCCTAACGATCCGGGCGGTGAAATCGGATGTTTACGATTTTCGTTAAATCCATTTTGACTTCTTCCTACTGCGCTGTCAACTCCAATGACAGGCATCAGCAAACCAAGTGCAGGTAAAACTGAAATCCTTAATACATTTCGCCTTCCGCCGTCTGTTTCTTTGGATGTGTCCGATAGTTTTGTCCATCTTCCTTGATAACTCATGCCTATCGTCGGACAAGCATCAAGGCAATTGAAACAACCTATGCATGCAGCAAAATCAATTTCCATTGAACTGCTCTTAATGCAGTTTGCTTTGCAGACTCGTTCACACAATCCGCATTCTTTACAATTATTCTTGTCGATCACAATTTTGAAAAATGAGAACCTTGAGAGAAGCCCCAGAAAGGCTCCAGCCGGACAAAGCAAATTACAAAACAACCTTCCGTGGTTGTACGATAGGTAAGTCACCAATGCTAAAATACATAGAGAAGCGAGCACGGAAACAGGGTTGATGTGAAGAATTGGAATTTGGAAGAGAAACATAAAACCGAAGAGTCCAAGAATATATCCAAACATATTATTTGCTAACACAATAAAAGGACTCATCAGGTTAGAAAGGATACGACCGTAATTGCTAAACGGCTCAAATAGATTCAGCAGAATCACACTTCCAGAGAACGCAAGAATCCCCGTAAGAACAAATAAGGAGTAGTGCAAAATATAATGCTGTTCTTTATAGATAAACCGACGGCGTCTATTCATTCGCTTCGCAATACGGATTACAATATCCTGTAAAATCCCAAGCGGACAGAGAGTAGAACAATAGACTCTGCCAAAGAGAACGGTTATAATCAAAACAAAGAAGAGTCCAAACGACGCACTGCTCAACACGACCAATGTTCGCATGAATGACGGTACAAGCTGTGTCGATACGAAGAACGTGTGTATTTCAATAGGAATTACATTGCCGAAGTCAAGAAAGAGAAGGGTTAATGCAAGAAAAAATATTATCGCTACAACAATGCGAATTCGTTTTAACCACTGCAAGCGGCCACCTTATACATTCAACCGCTTGATGCGAAGATTTTCTAAATCCATTCTACCGACTTTTTGATCTGCAGCTATCTGGATATATCGCACATCAGCCGGATCTATGCCAAAAAGTTTCGCAGAGGCAGTGTCGATCGCGACCATATCCGTAGAAATGAGAAGCGATTTCATCGTCACAACATCTTCCACGGAAACACCGCGAGGACCATTTTGCTTCATGACATAATAGGCATCAACAATATTCAATGTCGGCTTGCGATAAGTGGCATAATCTGCAATGCATTGGTGCAGATCAGTCCGATGCCATGTTCCTCTATCCCACACATTTCCCATCTGATTTTTCATTGTAATGGTTAAGCGCGTTCCGCCATGATTTTTTAAAATAGGAACATTAATAAAGACATCTGAGCTGAGAAGCAGCTCGTGCTCTTTGGCACTTGTGATGCTCTTGCCCGTAGGAATCGATATTTCGTGGTAATATCCTTCGGTATGTCCCGGCGCAATTTTTCCACCTGCATCTTTGACTGCCGATTCAATTCCGCTGTTTTTATAGCACCGCTGCCAATTATCGCATGTGTGGTCAAATACATAGACTTCACTTGCACCCGCAGTGCGGCACTGACGAACAATTTCTGCCACTAATTTTGGATTGGTATTTCCGCCACGCTCCGGAGTGACATCCCAGCCAATATTAGGTTTGACGACAACCTTCTGCCCTTTCTTCACAAACTTCCCAATTCCACCAAAAGCTTCCATCCCCTTTTTCAGCATAACATCCGGTTCACCCCCTTTAACTGCAACCAAGTCAAACGGAAGATCATTCGCCGCATACGGAGCAGCGAAAAGATTTTGGTATTTACCGGCAAGCACCGCACCGACGACGACAGATGCACCTAAACCTTTTTTGAAAAAAGCTCTACGATCCATACTCTACTTCTTATTCTAAGAACTGTCTTGCTTCCGACATAATCTCTCTTCCTTCCTATGACTGATTCACTTTCCGAAAATAATAGTGCGCAATTGTCGCCGCACCAATGATTTTCACAGCATCCCACCATGAGAAGATGAGAAATCCCGCCTGAACAGAATGAACCCAGTTATGTACATAGATTATATTCAGTTGAATCGTACCGATGGTAAAGATGATAAAAGAGCCAATAACCATAGAGACCATCATCCACCATAATTCCCGACGAAGCCTCGCAAGATAACCGACGACAAAAGCTGCAATCGGAAATGAGAACAGATATCCTCCTGTTGGACCTAAGATTCTTGAAAGCCCAAATGCTCCACCAGAAAAAACTGGCATACCGATGGCACCAAGGGTCAAATAAAGTCCCATACTCGCCGCTCCATTGCGTTTTCCGAGAAATGCACCCGCCGCGAGAACAAAAAATGTTTGTAACGTATAAGGAACTGGTTGATTCGGTATCTCAATTTGTGCACCGATTGCTGTGAGGATAGAAAATGTAATCACCCAAAAGGCTTGCACACTCGCTCGCTCGTCTGGCAAGCTGAGTTCTTTGATAGTAGTATTGTTCCGTTTTATGAGCATATGGGTCTCTGCAGTTTTTTAAATATTTATAGGGCAAATTAGACAAATGTGACAAGAAAATCAAACTTTTGCAGTGTTCTTTTCTTGTTTGACTTACAAGCGTTTTTTCAATATATTTTAATTCCAACTCAATTGGAGTTGGTTTTTTTATGATAGTCTCATCGATGAAATCGGAGTTCGTCTCTGTTTTTTAAGGATAGAATACCACGCTTGCTGGGGCACTCTCAGACACTGCGTCATTGACAGATGTACCAAATGATTGGGGTGTAGCCAAGTGGTAAGGCAGCGGCCTTTGGAGCCGCCACTCCCAGGTTCGAATCCTGGCACCCCAGCAATGAGCATCATCATCAAGATGGTGCTGGTTCGTAGCATTCTATTAATTGAAAGGAATAATGGCTACTAGCGAAAGGAAGTTGATGAGCGAGTTGAAGATTTTTTCGGGACGATCAAACCGCCCATTGGCGGAACAAATTTGCACTAAAGCAAAGATCCCGCTTGGAGAAGTCGCCTTCCAGACATTCAGCGATGGTGAGCTCTGGGTCAAGTTTATCGAAAACATTCGCGGTGATGATGTCTTTATCATTCAACCGACACAGCCGCCGGCGGAGAATTTGATGGAGTTGTTGATCATGCTGGATGCAGCAAAACGAGCGTCGGCAAAACGTGTCACGGCGGTCATTCCGTATTTTGGATATGCTCGTCAGGATCGAAAAGACCAGCCGCGCGTCTCGATTAGCGCAAAGCTTGTTGCTAATTTGATCACAAAGGCAGGTGCTGATCGCGTGATCACGATGGATTTGCATACAGCACAGATCCAAGGATTCTTTGATATACCAATGGACCATTTATATTCGTCGGCAGTGTTGATCGAGTGTTTTACGAAGATGGATATTTCTAATCTTGCTGTCGCTTCACCTGATGTTGGAAGCATTAAGATGGCGCGTTCGTACGCCAAACGACTTGGCTGCGAGTTGATTCTGATCGATAAACGGCGGCCGAAAGCAAACGAAGCTGAGGTATTGAATATCATAGGTAACGTTGATAATAAAAATATTCTTATTGTTGACGATTTGATCGACACAGGCGGTACGTTCGTCAACGCTGCGCAAGCTTTGAGAAAAAATGGAGCAAAAGAGATTTTTGGTGCATGTACACATCCTATATTGTCCGGAACGGCGTATAAACGGATCGAAGAATCAGTCGTCAAGGAACTCGTTGTTACTGATACACTTCCATTGAAACAAAAGTGCACCAAGATCAAAGTTCGCTCGACTGCGAACATCTTTGCTCAAGCGATTCTCCGAACACATCGGAATGAATCCATCAGTTCACTATTTGATGTTGATAAAGATAAGTCTTAACGAGGAGATACACGATGTCTGAAATAACTATAACCGCGGAAATCCGAAAGGATGTCGGCAAACGCTCACGTGCACTTCGTGGAACCGGCAAAGTGCCTGGAATCTACTATGGACACGGACAACAAAATATTCCGGTGTCATTGCCGGAAATATCCCTCAAGCCGTTATACACAACTTCTGCAATGCATGTCATCAATCTGAAGTTGGATGATGGTTCATCCCATATGTGCGTCTTGAGAGATGTGCAACTCGATCCGGTGACCGAGTCGCCCGTGCATTTTGATTTGTTCGGTTTGAATCAGAACGAATCGCTGACCGTCGAAGTACCGGTCAAGTTGACAGGCGGCATTCCGAAAGGCGTCCGTGAAGGCGGAATCCTGCAGCATATTTTACATAAGCTGAAAGTCTCGTGCTTGCCAAAGAATATTCCGGACCATATAGAGATTAATGTGGAAGAGTTGGAGATCAACCGTTCTGTTCACGTGAAGGATCTGAAAATTCCAGATGTGAAAATTCTGGAAAATGAGACCAGTACGGTTGTCGCTGTTGTTCCGCCTGTAGTGGTGAAAGAAGCCGAAGTGGCTGCTGTTGCTGCACCTACGACTGAAGCACTCGCTGAACCAGAAGTTATCGCAAAGGGTAAAAAGCCTGAAGAAGGTGCCGAAGTAACGGACGAGAAAAAGAAACCTGAAGAGAAGAAGAAACCTGAAGAAAAAAAGAAACCTGAAGAAAAAAAGAAACCTGAAGAAAAAAAGAAATAATCTTCTATTCGTCTTTGAGATTTGATGTATTGCATCGTTGGTTTGGGAAATCACGGAAGTGAATATATACAGACTCGCCACAATGTGGGTTTCCTGGTCGTCGATGAGTTTGCCGCCGTAACAGGTATCACTTTTCGCCCCGGCAAAGGGGATTACTGGTTTGCGCAGTGTTCTTTGAACAACGTAGAAGTTGCATTATTGAAACCAGCAACCTTCATGAACAACAGTGGAATAGCTGTTCAGGAATTTTTGGAACAACAGGAAATTCCGTTGTCTAATTTACTCGTGGTGTGCGATGATTTCCAATTACCCTTAGGTACAATTCGACTGCGGCAGAATGGAGCCGATGGTGGACACAATGGATTATCGTCTGTCATTTATCATTTACAGACGGATCAGTTTGCCAGACTTCGCTGCGGCATTGCATCTGCAATGATGCCTGCAGAAAAAACCAAGATGAAGGATTTTGTGCTCGAACAGTTTTCCGAATCCGAGCTTCCGAACGTGAAGTTGATGGTTGAACGAGCACGCGACGCTTGTATGTCGTATATCAAGGATGGTAGAGATCGGGCAATGAACTGATTCAATACCAAATCAAGTGAAGAAAGTAGTTAAATAACCCTGCCCTCTTGTCGGAACGTATCTCCCGATTGAGCGGGTCATCATTATCACAAGTCCAAAGGGAACATATCTATGTCACAGAAGCAAAAGATCTACGAGACAACGTTCATTGTGAATGCCGGCCTCGATGACCCACAGATTGACGCCGTTATCGAAAAGGTGAAGGAACTCATCATCAAGCATGGCGGCGAAATTATGGAGTTGGCAAAATGGGGGCGCAAGCGATTTGCGTATCCTATTAAAAAGAAAAACAACGGGTTCTATGTGTTGTGCGAGTTCACCTCAAGCGGTGAAATCGTGGCAAGACTTGAACGCCATTTCCAACTCGATGAGAATATCATTCGATTTCTCATTATTGCGTTGGATAAGAAGGCATTGCAGGCTCGCATCTCAGCAAGCGATCTCATGAAACAATTGGCTCCTGCCATTGTTCCATCTACAAGCGGTTCCCCTCTGGTGGCTCTCACCGAGGACATCGCGCAGGTTCCAGAAGCCCCAATCCAAAGCAACGTATGATTCTCACGACGATAGATAAGGAAGGATATACATTATGGCTATGACACAGCGTTCATCAAATCCACGGGGATCACAACGAGGAGGATCGCAAGGAGGTCCGCAACGAGGAGGATCACATGGAGGACCACAACGCGGCGGATATCGACGCGATGCTTCTCCGAACGGTCAGCGCTCCACAAATCGACAACAACTGCAGCGAAAAAAACGAACGTGCAGATTCTGCGATGCAAAGGATGTCTATATTGACTATAAAAACGAGAAACGTCTTCAACGCTTCGTGTCCGAGCAAGGAAAGATCATTCCTCGCCGAATCACAGGCACTTGCACTCGCCATCAGCGTCAACTTGTAAACGCCATCAAACGTGCCCGGCATCTTGCATTGTTATCGTTTGTCAATGACGCTGTGAGTTAAGCAATTCTCATCATGATTTTTGTGTAAAAGGAGTATGTACTATGAAAGTGATATTAAGAAAAAATTCAGATAAGCTGGGCAGTATGAGTGAGGTTGTATCTGTGAAAAACGGATATGCACGCAATTATCTTATTCCGCGCGGCATTGCGTACGAAGCCACAGAAGGCAGTTTGCGCCAGCTTGAGGAAGAACGCAAACAACAATCTCGCTTCGTTGATAAAGAGCATAAACAGGCTGAGACCCTTGCCGCACAACTTGAAAAGATTTCTATCACTATCAAGATGAAAGTTGGCGAGGAAGATAAGCTTTTTGGTTCCGTCACTTCTCAGATGATCGCCGACGCACTTGTGGAAAAAGAGATCACTTTAGATAAACGGCATATTGAATTGGAAGAACCTCTCAAAGCTCTTGGCATTTATGATGTACCTGTCAAACTTGCCGGTGGCGTGATGGGCAAGATTAAGGTATGGATTGTGAGAGAATAGTCTTATGGTTTCACAAGAATACCTATAGAATACCGAAAAGGCAGCCTCACACGCTGCCTTTTTTCTTTTCTGTTTTGGGATTCTTTTTGTTAAAAGTAATGTTTAATAGACAGTCGCTCTGAATGAACAATTGATTGAGTTTCTTTCAGTTATTTTATATTAAGATAGAGCGCATAAGACAAAAGAAATATTATGAGAGAGAAAAAACTTCGAAATCTTGATGAAGCCACCATTCGCTTCGCCGGAGATTCCGGCGATGGAATGCAGCTTGCTGGCACACAATTCACCAATACGACCGCCATTCTTGGAAACGATTTGAGCACCCTGCCTGATTATCCTGCTGAAATTCGTGCACCGCAAGGAACGACATCCGGTGTCAGCGGATTCCAAATTCACTTCGGCAGCACGGAGATCAACACCCCCGGTGATTCATGTGATATGCTTGTAGCAATGAACGCCGCCGCGCTGAAAGTCAATCTCCCCTCGCTCATCAAGGGCGGTTCCATTATCGCTAACACCGATGGTTTTAACGACAAGAACCTTAAGCTTGCAGGATATTCTTCCAATCCTCTGAAAGATGAATCCCTCTCGACCTATCAAGTATTTGAGGTGGACATTACAAAGTTAACCATAACGTCACTTCAAGAGATGGATCTCTCCAGTAAGCTCGTTGATCGCTCCAAAAATTTTTTTGCTCTCGGAATGATGTACTGGTTGTATGATCGCCCTCTGGAACCTACACTGAAATGGCTTGCCGAAAAGTTTGCCAACAAACCTGATATTCGTGAAGCAAATATACGAGTATTGAAGGCAGGGTGGAATTACGGCGAGACAACCGAACTTTTCAAAGTGCGTTATGCGGTTGCACCGGCACGACTAGCACCGGGGAAATACAGAAATATTACCGGCAACCAAGCAACTGCGTGGGGTTTGATGGCGGCAGCTCAAAAGGCAAAAATCGATCTCTTCCTTGGCAGTTACCCTATTACGCCAGCAAGTGATATTTTACATGAACTTTCTATTTACAAGAATTTTCATGTAAAAACGTTTCAGGCAGAAGACGAGATTGCAGGAATCACGTCTGCCATCGGTGCGTCTTTTGCCGGAGCGCTTGGTGCAACAACAACAAGCGGACCCGGACTCTCTTTGAAAACTGAAGCGTTAGGACTTGCGGTGATGGTTGAATTGCCTCTTGTCGTTGTCAATGTCCAGCGCGGAGGTCCAAGCACCGGTTTACCAACGAAAACAGAACAAGCCGATTTGCTTCAAGCCCTCTATGGACGCAATGGCGAAGCGCCGATTCCGGTCATTGCCGCCGCAACACCTTCTGATTGTTTTAATGCCGTCTATGAATCTGCACGCATCGCAATCAAGTATATGACTCCGGTTATCTGCCTAACGGATGGCTATCTCGGCAATGGTTCTGAGCCGTGGTTAATTCCTGATTACGAAAAACTTCCAGACATTTCTCCTCACTTCAGAACAAACCCTGAAGGATTTTTCCCGTATGAACGAGATGCGGTAACCCTTGCACGACCATGGGCAATTCCCGGCACTCCTGGACTTGAACATCGTATCGGAGGCCTGGAAAAACAAAACATTTCAGGAAATATCAACTATGAACCTGAGAATCATGAACTCATGGTTCACTTGCGTTCTGAAAAAGTGGCGCGAATTGCCAACGACATCCCGATGGCAGAAGTTGAAGGTGACCGACAAGGGGACGTTTTGGTTGTCGGATGGGGAAGTACCTACGGAGCAATTAAAACCGCAGTGCAACGCCATCGTGCAAAGGGACATCTTATTTCACATTTGCACTTGCGATATCTCAATCCAATGCAAAAGAATATTGGAGAAATCATCTCCCGGTTCAAAACGATTCTCGTGCCTGAACTTAATTTAGGTCAACTCATCAAGATCATACGTGCCAATTACCTCGTGCCTGCGGTTGGACTCAATAAAGTACAAGGAGCACCATTTCTCGCCGAAGAGATTGAGTTAAAGATTGAGGAGTTAATCAAAGGACATTGACCATGAATAATCTTATCGAAAATATCCCTACCCAATCTCAACCGGGCAGCAAATTGAAATACACTGCAAAAGATTTCCAGAGTGATCAAGAAGTCCGGTGGTGTCCGGGATGCGGCGACTATTCCATCCTCGCACAAGCCCAGCGTATCATGCCTGATATCGGCATCCCGAAGCATCGAATCGTCTTCGTCTCCGGTATTGGTTGTTCCAGTCGTTTCCCTTATTATTTGGATACGTACGGATTTCATGGAATTCACGGACGCGCCACGGCAATTGCCTCAGGTGTCAAACTTGCGCAACCCGATCTTTCCGTTTGGGTAGTTACCGGCGATGGTGACGGTATGAGTATAGGCGGCAACCATCTCATTCACCTCCTGCGCCGCAATATTGATGTCAATGTTCTTTTGTTCAATAATCAAATCTATGGATTGACCAAAGGACAATACTCACCGACATCGGAAAAAGGAAAGATCACAAAATCGACGCCGTACGGTTCTCTTGATTATCCATTCAATCCTGCCTCGCTTGCACTCGGCGCCAGCGCAACATTCGTTGCACGTACACTCGATCGTGATCCGAAGCATCTCCAATCGATCCTGAAACGCGCCCATGATCACAAGGGAACTTCGTTCGTCGAAATCTATCAAAACTGCAATGTGTTCAACGACGGTGCATTCTTGCAGTTCACAGAGAAAGAGACAAAAGACGATAACGTGATATTTCTCGAACATGGCAAGCCGCTCGTCTTCGGCAAAGAAAAAGACAAAGGCATTCGCCTGAATGGATTTTCACCCGAGGTCGTTTCACTCAAGGAAGGCAAGGCTTCTATCAATGACCTGCTTGTGCATAACGAAACGGACACAACACTTTCCTTTATTCTGGCAGATATGACCTATCATTCTCATATGCCGCGTCCGCTTGGAGTGTTTCTTTCCATAGAACGCCCGACATACGAAAACGAAATGTTGCGCCAGATCGAATTTGCAAAAGAGAAACGAGGCGAAGGAAATATAGAGAAACTTCTGAATTCCGGCGAGACTTGGACAATTCAATAATTTTTTAATATCTTATAACTACACAGTATGCTTTTCGATAATACCATTCTTTGATTGGTTTCCTCCCCTCAGAGGGGAGGACTAAGGTGGGGTCTTTTGTTCTTTGACCTCACCCTAACCCTCTCCTCACAGGAGAGGGAATGATTTCTCTATTTCTAACGAAAAATACGCTGAGCAGTTACAATATCTTAATGTTTAGGGTGTGGTTTCGAGAAGGAGATCACACCTTTTTTTCTGTCACTGTATCTATTACATTGAGGGACCCCATTGCCGCTCCAGTTTGAAACATTGAGGACGATTATCGATTCTCATAAACGGTTTATCCTGACTTCCCATGTGAATCCTGACGGCGACGGTCTCGGCTCTGAAGTTGCTCTCGCCCACTATCTCGAATTGAGAGGCAAACAAGTTTCTATTTTGAATTGCAGCGCAACACCGGAGAACTATCTCTTTCTTCACCAACTCCATCCTATCCTTCAATTCGATCCGTCACGCCATGAAAATATTGTCGAGAATGCTGAAGTTATTATCTTACTCGATGCGAATGATCCGGACAGATTAGATGCAATGACACCGTCCATTATGAAAAGTCATGCCGTAAAGGTCTGCATCGACCACCATCCGGAGCCGGGCGAGTTTGCGGATCTGTATCTTTTAGATGAACAATCATCTGCAACCGGGGAAATCCTTTATTACTTTATCTCTATGGCAGGCGGAACGATCGACCGTGTAACAGCGACGGCTCTCTACACAGCGATTATGACCGATACCGGTTCATTTCGGTATCAGAAGACCGATTCGGAAGTTCACACAATCGTTGCTCATCTTCTTCAAGCGGGAGCCGATCCTGTTGCCATTTATGAACAGGTGTACGAACGTACCTCAGCAAAACGCTTGCGATTGCTGGGAATGGCGCTTGCCAATATGCAGATGATGTACAACGGGAAGGTTGCTTACATTACTCTCACACGCGAGATGTTTGAAGCCACCGGCACCACTGAAGAGGACACCGATGCCTTTGTACCTTACACGTTGACGATCGATGGGGTTCAAATCGGACTGATGTTCTCAGAAATGGACAATATCGTTAAAGTGAATTTTCGCTCTAAAGGTGATATTGCAATTAATGAATTGGCAAAAGAATTTGGCGGCAACGGACATAAAAACGCAGCTGGCGCGCGAGTTCCAAATGTAAAGCTGGACGAAATTGTTTCGCTGGTGCTAAAGCGTGCAGGTAAGTATGTTTAATATTCCCGAAATCTCTCTCAGGAGATCACGTGTAAGATTTCGGGAATATAAATGGAGGACATCCTGACAGATCAAAGAAGTAATGTTTAAATTGCATCTTCAACGACTGTTGTCTGTGTCGGGTCGTAAGACCCGACATCACGAATAACAGTACAACCCATACTTTAATTTCAAAAATTATTATCCCAATAGTATTGATCCCAATAGACTTTATCGTACCATGATAATACTCGATATCTCTGCATTTTAGGATACGATGGAGGAGCTTCGTACTGTAATCTTGGATCGTAAGAATAATTTTTTGCAAATCCATGAACTTGCGCACCAGTGCTTGAATTAAAAGTACCTACCCCTTTTCTGTCAAACTGCTGAAGGCCACCAACAAGAGTCAATGTCCCAATACGTCTGGTATCATCATAATTTTCTGCAACCAATCCACCTGTTCTACAAAGGATAGAACCATTGATAGTAAGACTTGCGGGATTCGCCAAATTATCGTCTATAATTACATCACGATCAGCAACGATACCCAACAAATCATCACAAAGGAGATTTGTTGCTCCACCAGTTAAAAGTGGTGGAACCTTATATGTGATGGATGAATCAATATAAACGTTTCCCCCAGAACTGCCACTTCTCACCGCGCTTGCCGTGATATGTCCGTCGATTTGTCCTTTGATATGAAGATTTGCGCCCTGCACAACCAAGTCTCCATTTGGAACAAACGCGTCGATTGAGGCAAATGGAGAACCTGCTACTTGTGTCCCAGTGTATGAGCCTGTACGGACATATATTTTTCCATCAGTTGCGTTAAAATCAACATAAGTATCAACTGTATATAGTTTCCCTCCTGTAGCATCAGCAAGTATCGAACTAAGATCATTTGGAAGAAAAACGGCTGGTCCTCTTAAAAAATTATTATTAAATATCGGATTTGCACCCGCATCACCTGTCCATCCACCAACGGCAGTCACTAGTCCATTGAAAATTGGACTACCGTCAATGTTAAGACGATCTTGAGTATAGAGGGGACCATTACAGACTTCCCCATCTTTCCAATAAATACCGTTCTCATTTATGCTATACATCGCATACTGGGAGAAATACGTCTTGGTTTCATCTAGAATGGTAGTATCTATGATCCCCGGTCCAGTCATAGGATATTTTGCAACAATCGTAAACTCGTTATAATCATTATAATATTTTCTTACGTAACCTCTAGTAATTGTTAATGATCCACCCCATAAAGTGTCCGTTATACTTGGTGTCGGGAAGTAAGGATTAGTATTAGTATCAGCGGCCATTCTCCCCGCCACAAGATTCGCTACGCTTTCCGTTAGAAAACGCGACTGTGCGACATAATAATAATTCCTATAATTCATATAGGCTTGGCTGGAGATGCTCCCCAAGTTCTTGCCAACCAACGCGAAAATAACATTGAATGCTAGAACCATTAACAATGAAGTCCGTCCCATTGTCTTACTCCTTTCAACGCTCTATCGAAATGCTAAATTTTTTGATGTCACACGAACCTGTTTCCAAAAAACCTGATACTGTGATGTATCCCCTAAGAATTGCTCCTTCGGTTTTTCCGGGCTTTCCAAGATGATACTAAGCCGCATTAAACCTACATTTTGCGGGGTATTGCCCGGCACAGTACTGACTATGGGGAAGGACATCGGTCTTGTCGTGCTTCCTCCTGATCGAAAATAATCAAATCTGAATTTAGTCACACCGAGATTCCAATTTTGTTGACTTAAGACACCATTATTCCAAACCCTCTTAATGAGGTAGTAATCACCCGGATTTTCTGTCTCAGTTAAATCAGGAGTGGAACCGATGGAATACTCAATCGAATCAACAGATCCATTATCGCCGATATCTGTCCGATATCGAAACCTAGTGGAATCGCAAACCCTAATTGCTTGAGCTGACGGATTGACTGCCAGGTTCGCCGGATTTTTGCAATAGGCAATTCTTGCAAAATCGTCTTCTATCATCATCACCAGGGTAGTAAGATTGGTTTGATTTTTATAGTTATAACCATAGGTCTGTCTGGTTTCAATCGTACTCATATTCAATCGCAAGGCTATGAGTAATAACAAACCACCGGTGAGCAATGATCCAATAACATCAAGCAACGATGAAGATCCCATAGAGATTACCTATAATAGGAAAAAATGTATGATAATTTTATTGTATCAAGCCCTTGACTTGCTCCACCTTCATATACTCCGCGACCAACCGTGCCGAATGTTCTAATATCCATCCTCTTAAAAAAAGTAGGTGTTTGCGATGCAGGAGCAATAACACCAAGAGTGTCTACATAATATACCGTGGCAAGTGTAGTAAACACATCTTCACCTTTTGCGGTGTCCGTTTTCGCAAAACCATTGAAGTCGTCAAAATCATCAAAGGTGCTATCTACATTTGCAATTTCACCCACCCCATTGCGCCCCAAAGAATCATACGGTGTAAGAAGTTTACGAAGTTTAATAGTATCGATTGGCACGAGTTTACTACCATCAGAAGCTAAGGCAGGAATAGGAGTTAAAACAGTTTTCTCATCAAAATTCAACTCTGCCGCCGTTTGAATATAAGATGTTGCTAATGCTATTGCATACACACCAATTTCGGTTTGACGGAGTATAACACCATTCTGGAGAGTATTACTGTTCACAGAGAGAATCGTTGCACCTAGAAGAACCAAAGCTCCTACTGTAAGCATCATCTGTCCCATATTCTTTCAATGCCTTTTTATTATTAGACTTAAAATCCTGTTATAGTATAAACTATCACAATTTCATATTCAAGTATTATATTGGCGCATTGCTGAGTTTAATATCCTTACGTTATTTTTCGGCTCTATGTCTTCATTAACTGCATCAATATATAGCGAACGTTTCCCCATTCTGTGACTCATATCACCATATCGACCTTCAAATCCAGTCTTCTCGTCTCGGCTGTTAATATCATATTTTGTACCAAAAAAAGAGAGGCGAAAGTATCAAATTTTCAGCATTTTATTCTTCCATATTTTTTATATGAAAATATTTTCTACAAACTTCCACAAAAAATAGGTAATTTGGGAAGTGGAAAAAGTAAAATGACGATTTATCCTGAAATGCGCGATTTTGCTATGTTCCATGCCGCTATTGTCATCCCATTCCAAATCGTGCCGATGGTCATACGGGCATCCACTTCATCCGGCGTCAGAGATACTATTTCGAACTCCTCCGTCTCACCCGGTGTCGGTGGAACTTCAGAAAGATTTTTCGCTATGAAGACCCGGCAGAGTTCATCCGTTATGCCGTTATACGGATTAAATTCGCCGACCTTGTACAAATCGCGTGCAATGAACCCTGCTTCTTCTTCAAGTTCATGCTTTGCGGTTTCTTCATAAGTGTGTCCATCCTTTACTCCGCCGCAAGGAAGTTCCAGGCTTTCCCGGTCATTCAAGTATCTGTATTGATTTACGAAAACAATCCTGCCGTTGTTTAATACTGGTACAACCATACTTGCCCCATTGGTATGGACATAGTGATATTCTCCTCGTTTCCCGCTTGGCAGTTCGGTTTCATCTTTTTTATAAATCCACCAAGAATTATGAAAGAGAACAGCTTCAGAAATTTTTTTCCACGTTTTAAGAGGCATGCTTAAATCGGAGATTGGTGATTTGAGATTGACAATCAAGGTAGTTACACAGTATGGTTTTCGATAATACCATTCTTTGATTGGTTTCCTCCCCTCTGAGGGGAGGACTAATGTGGGGTCTTTTGTTCTTTGACCTCACCCTAACCCTCTCCTATGAGGAGAGGGAATGATTTCTCTATTTCTAACGAAAAATGTGCTGAGCAATTACCATTCAAGTCACAATTTTTGTTTATTGATCTTTCGTAAACACACTCTGATTCGAAATTATGAAGCGTTCATTCTTCTACGATAAATAATAGTGTTTTAGTAACTGATGCTATGCAAAATAGAGTTTTTGTGATAGCCACGACCTTCAGGTCGTGGACAAATAAAATGAAGCATCATCGGCTTTAGCCAAAATCATTGTTATTGGGGCTAAAGCCCAAACTATTCTGCAACACTTAAACCCTGACATAAATGTCAGGGCTATGAAAACATCAATCCTGCGTAACATGAGTTAGTAATTTCTGTTGATGACTTTCTATTTCTTCTTTTTTCTTACTGATTTACGTTTTGCATTCTTTTCTGTATTTATTTTCTCTCTACTTTTCCCTTTTGCGTTACTCAACGTCCCGCGTTTTTTGTCCGTTTCGATATTTATATCGAAACGAGACCGCGACGCAGTCGGGCGGGATACCTTTTTCACATCTGCCGCCTTCCTTCTACCGTCTCTCTTATCAAATCTTTTAAGTATTTTTTTCATCGTCTCACCGATTACAGCAGGACTATCGACGACGGTGATTCCAGCCTTACGCATTGCCTTCATCTTTTCGTCAGCAGTTCCTTTTCCACCGGAGATAATAGCACCTGCATGTCCCATCCGACGGCCCGGAGGTGCAGTGCGTCCAGCGATAAACCCAACAACCGGTTTCTTTACATATTTTTTGATGTACTCTGCCGCTTCCTCTTCCGCTGTTCCGCCAATCTCACCAATCATAACAATCGCATCTGTCTTCTTGTCTGCATGAAAAAGTTTTATCACATCAATGAACTGCGTTCCAATGATCGGATCACCTCCAATGCCGACACAAGTAGATTGTCCGATACTTCGCTCTGTAAGCTGTGAAACTGCTTCGTAGGTCAAAGTTCCACTCCGCGATACTACTCCAACTCTCCCATGTTTATGAATGAAGCCGGGCATAATACCAATTTTTGCTTCGCCCGGAGTAATCACACCCGGACAATTTGGTCCAATGAGCCGAACTCCTTTTCTTGATACATATTCGTGCACCTTCACCATATCGCTTGTCGGAATCCCCTCGGTAATCGCCACGATGAGTTTGACTCCGGCGTCTGCAGATTCCATAATTGCATCGGCAGCAAAAGCTGCAGGAACGAAAATGACAGAAGCGTTTGCCCGCTCACTCTCCACCGCCTCTTTTACAGTATTGAATACCCGAACTGGACGCGGAAGCTGATCCTTCTCGTTGCCTTGATAGAGTGTGCCGCCTTTTCCCGGCGTAACACCGGCAACCACTTTGGTTCCGTACTCCATCATTTGCTTCGTATGGAAGGTTCCTTCGCCGCCGGTAATTCCCTGCACAATGAGACGTGTATTTTTATCAACGAGGATGCTCAAGGTGATTGATATTCCTCTTTTTGATGGATGATGGTATTATGTTGTTTCCAGAAAATCGGCTACACGCAATAATGTCGATTCACCAAAATGCGGTCCAAGAATCTGCAAACCGATCGGTAATCCTTGATGATCCTCTCCGCATGGTACGCTGATACCCGGAATGCCTGCAAGATTTGCCGACGTCGTATAAATATCCGAGAGATACATTTGCAGAGGGTCGTTCATCTTTTCGCCTGCCTTGAACGCAGTGCTTGGCGATGTTGGCGTGATGAGGCAATCAACTTTCGTGAACGCTTTTGTAAAATCTTCCTGAATCAATCGTCGGACTTTTTGACCTTTCCGATAATACGCATCGTAGTATCCAGCGGAAAGGACATACGTGCCCAGCATAATGCGCCGCTTGACCTCTGTGCCAAACCCCTCACTCCGCGATTTGATATACATTTCGGAAAGATCATGTACATCTTCCTTCCTGTAACCATACCGCGCTCCATCATACCGTGCAAGATTCGATGATGCTTCCGCAGTGGCAAGAATATAATATGCGGCGATTGTATATTCTGTATGGGGAAGGTTCACTTCCATGATCGTCGCTCCATTGTTCCGCAAAATATCAATTTTCTTCTCTATCGATTGACGAATTTCGGAATTGAGAGCTTCGCCAAAGTATTCCTTTGGAATTCCAACACGCAAACCTTTCACATCTTTGGATAATTGCGAAAGATAATTCGGAACCGGTACATCTGACGATGTTGAATCGTTAGGATCATGTCCGGCTATAACCTGAAAAACAATCGCTGCATCTTTTGTCGTCAACGCGAAAGGACCAATGGAATCAAACGATGATGCGTAGGCAACAAGTCCATAACGCGAAACTCGCCCATAGGTTGGCTTTAATCCGATTACTCCGCAAAATGCCGCCGGCTGGCGAATGGAACCGCCTGTATCCGATCCTAAGGAAGTCGTGGACATCCCTGCCCGCACTGCAACCGCGGAACCGCCACTTGATCCTCCGGGAATGCGTGTCTCATCCTGCGGAAGCTTTACTCGTCCATATGCGGAGTTCTCTGTGGATGAACCCATCGCGAATTCGTCCATATTGGCTTTGCCGATGATAACAGCATCAGCGCTACGCAAACGCTGAACGACGGTCGCATCATAGAGAGAAACGAAATTTTCTAATATTTTTGATCCACACGTCACTCGCTCGTCTTTCATGCAAATGACATCTTTTATAGCCATCACCATTCCTGCGAGCGGGCCGGCTGTTCCATTCTGCAACTTCTTATCGACAATCTTCCCTTGCTCAAGCGCTTTTTCCGGGAATACTGAAAGAAGCGCGTTCAGATGCTTTTTTTCTTCAATCGTACGGAGATATTCCGAAGTAATGCGCTCGCAGGTAGTTGTTCCCGCTGTAAGCTCCGATCGTAGTACGTCAAATGATTTCATGGAACTTGCTGTGTGTATTGCTGTGGAGATATGGATTTCAGGATTCAGCAATCAGCCTTGCGGTTTTGTATCGCTCTTCTCGTCGAGTTTTTTTGTTTCTTTTTCGACTTCATCCTGTACATCTTTTGCTGCTTTGCGGAATTCACGAATTCCCTGACCTAGTCCTCGCGCTAACTCCGGCAATTTTTTTGCGCCGAAGAACACAAGAACGATGAGGAGAATAAGAAACAGTTCTTGACCACCTATGGATCCCATATTACAAACTCCTTTCTGTAACCAAACTTTCTGCTATCTGCAACTGTGAACTGACACTTTGGATCATGGATTCAAATATTTTTCTTCCATCTATATGTTTTAAAACCGGATCGGATGCACGTTCAGGATGCGGCATCATTCCCAGTACGTTTCCGGTCTCATTGATAATACCTGCGATATTATTCAATGAACCATTAGGATTTGCATCGTCTGTAACTTTACCCGATCGATCGCAATAACGAAATACTACCTGCTGATTGTCTTCTAATCGCTTGAGCGTATCGGGATCGGTAAAGTAATTCCCTTCCCCATGGGCAATCGGAATTTCTATGAT
Source organism: Bacteroidota bacterium (assembly GCA_049523215.1). Taxonomy (GTDB): domain Bacteria; phylum Bacteroidota; class Ignavibacteria; order UBA10030; family UBA10030; genus Fen-1298. Next base: position 62,799 of record JBEKNC010000004.1, read on the forward strand.
CTCACCTGATTCGCATTGGTGTGTAAATTTCGTATTCGCATTTTCAACGCGGAGATGCAAATACTTACAGACGAACAGCAGAGATTTATTCCGAAGCAATACACCCGGCAGCAACCCGGCTTCTGTGAGTACTTGAAACCCATTGCATATTCCAATAACCAAACCGCCGGTATTGGCAAAACGAACGACATCCTTCATCACCGGCGAAAATCGCGCTATTGCTCCGCACCGGAGATAGTCACCATATGAAAATCCACCTGGAAGAATAACAACATCCATGTCACCGATAGAACCCTCTTTGTGCCAAATCAGCCGGGCATCCTGTCCCATCATGGTCTCAGCTACATAATGAGCGTCATGGTCGCAGTTTGAGCCGGGGAAAACGATCACACCAATTTTTACTTTTGCCATGCTCTATCCTGCTACTCTTTGACAGGTTCAGTTGTGAACGAATAACTTTCCATAATGAGATTCGCAAGGAGTTTATCGGAAATTTCTTCGGTTGTACGTTCAGCTTCTTCACGCGAATCCGTATCAATGTCCATCTCAATATACTTGCCGATCCGCACATCACCAACAGCATCAAAGCCAAGCGAATGAATACCTTGTTCCACAGCTTTCCCTTGCGGATCAAGGATGGATTTTTTTAAGGTCACAAATACTTTTGAATGAAACACGTTTGTCTCCTATATATCAATGCGTGAGAATTTCTCCGCCCCTTTGAGTTCATTCTCGGTTTTTTTAATTGACTTCGTCAATCCTTGCACAGCAAACCTGATCAATCCGAAGAGGATGTAGAGTGCAAGCATAAGGAAGAGAAGGGTCCCCTTTGAAAATACGATAACAAGCAATCCAATGAGCAGTCCGACAACTTTCCAAGGATGAGCTTTTATCTGACGTTTGGAAAGTTTTGGAATTGTGTCATACTTCACACGGCTCACCATCAAGAAAGAGAGCACAAGAACAAGTCCTGTTAATCCATCTCCAGTCCAGCCGCTCAAACCAAAGCCTTCGCCATAATATTGAAGAATGAATGCGCAAATTGTGATCGCCTGCATCGGAATCGGTAATCCATTGAAGTAATCTTTATCGAATCCCACCAATTGAACATTAAACCGCGCCAAACGAATAGCACCAAACACGACAGGTAAAGCCGCTATAATGATTCCCCAATTTCCCATTGTGTACAGATATGCCTGATACACCAAAAACGACGGCGCCGCGCCAAATGAGACCACATCTGCGAGCGAATCAAGTTCGACACCGAACTGGCTTGATGAACGTGTAATGCGCGCCATTACTCCATCCAGCGAATCAAAAATAGCGGCAAGGATGATGAACCATGCTGCCGTCTGAAAGTGCCCCTGATTGACACTGAGGATGGAAAGAAATCCGCAAAAGATATTCAACGTTGTAAAAAGACTTGGAACAACTGCTCGAGTAATTTTCATCTTGATTTTTTCTCCGATTCGTTCCGGGAATACTCTCCCAGTATTGTTTCGCCGGCTTTCGTGATATCCCCGATCTGCACACGAACATTCACGGAGAGCGGGAAGAACACATCTACACGAGAACCGAATTTAATCATGCCAAACCGTTCTCCCATATTCACCGTATCACCCGGCTTTAATTGGCAAACAATACGCCGGGCAACAAATCCGGCAATTTGTTTAAACATCACTTTTCCGTTCGCACCTTCAAGTCCAACGATTATTTGCTCATTCTTTTCCGATGCCTTATCTTCGAATGCAGCAAAGTACTCCCCTTTGACGTATCGGGTGTGCCGTACTGTTCCGGTGATAGGATTGCGATTGACATGAACATTGAGCGGCGACATAAAAATGCTGATCTGCTGTACATCCGCATGGAAGAATTCGTCATCGTGAATTTTTTTTAGAACTATAACTTTACCATCTGCAGGAGCGATAATAAGATTTTCGCCTTTCGGTGTTGTGCGCTCGGGGTCACGAAAAAAACTTGTTGTAAAGCCGAGAAATGCAAGTGAGACCACTATGAGCGAGTAGCGCAATGATTTCGGTTCAACGAACAGAATCGCCAGTACAATAATGACAACACACACCGCTGCAATAGTGAAATAAACATCGTATCCATACTTTGTAATCATAGGACTCTCAGACCTGTCCTGCTGCATGATAAGAACTGCGCACTAATGGCCCGGATTCAACATGCCGGAATCCCATCTTCAATCCTTCTTCTTTCAACATCTTAAATTCATCCGGATGCGCGTACCGATCAATCGGTAGATGTTCTTTAGTAGGCTGGAGATATTGGCCAAGCGTGAGGATATCGCACTGCACAGCACGAGCATCACTCATCACTTCTAAAATTTCTTCCGTCCGTTCTCCCACACCAAGCATCAATCCTGTCTTCGTCACAAATTCTTTTTTCTTTGCCCGATCAAGCACTTCCAGTGATTGCCGGTAATTTGCCTGCGGGCGCACTGTCCGATACAGACGCGGGACAGTTTCTAAATTATGATTGAGAATGTCCGGTTTTGCCGCAAGCACGATATCAAGCGCTTCTTCGCTTCCTTTGAAATCAGGAATAAGCACTTCTACCTTACATCCCGGTACTCGTCCACGAATCAGCCGTATCGTTTCTGCAAATATCGGTGCGCCTCCATCTTTCCGTTCATCGCGATTCACTGACGTGATGACCGCATGTCGAATCTTCATCAACTCAATCGCTTCTACAACGCGCCTCGGTTCATCCCAGTCTAAGCCATACTCCGGGCGTCCCGTTTTCACTGCACAGAAACCGCATGACCTGGTACAAATATCGCCAAGAATCATGAAAGTTGCAGTACCTAAATTCCAACATTCTCCCATATTGGGACATCGGGCTTCCTCGCACACCGTGTGCAGTTTATGGGATCGCATAATCTCATCGATACGGACATATTCTTTTCCACCTGGGATTTTTGCTTTTAACCACTCCGGGCGTTGAAGCCGAGGCGATATAGTTTTTTCTTTTTGTGTTTCTTGAATTTCCAAAGCCGTTATTTCACCAATTGAAAATCAAAATGTTCGAGCAACAACTTCACACGAGACAAAAATTGTCCACCAGTTGCTCCGTCAATGATACGATGGTCAAACGTCAGTGTTAAGTACACCATCGACCGAATACCTATCGAATCTTTTCCAGAATCATCCGTTACAACTTGCGGCCGTTTCTTGATCGAACCAATGCCGATAATCGCCGACTGCGGCTGGTTAATGATCGGTGTTCCGATGATACTGCCGAAAATGCCATAATTTGTCATCGAAAATGTCCCATCGACAATGTCGTCGGGTGCTAATTTCTTGGTTCGTGCACGAATTGCTATATCTGTTAATGATCGAGCCATATCTACAAAATTCTTCTCTTCAGCATTACGTACCACAGGCACTATCAATCCCTTGGGCGATGCGACTGCCATGCCGAGATTGATGAAGTTCTTATAGATGACCGTATCGCCTTCTACCGAGCAGTTGACAAGAGGAAATTCTTTCAACGTGCTCACAACCGCATAGGCAAAGAAGGGTGTGTACGTCAGCTTGAACCCTTGCTGCTTTTCGAACTGTTCTAATATACTCAAACGAAAGTTCACAATCTCGGTCATATCTACTTCATCAACGACAGTGACATGGGGCGAAATATTCACGCTCCGTACCATATGTTCTGCCATCTTCTTCTGGATATTATCCATTTTGACGATGCGATACTTCGGCGAGGGGAATTTCTTTGATAATTCAAGGATGTCGACACTGCGAATTCTAAAGGAACTGTCATTCAAATAAGATACACTGGTAGTACGCTCCCGTTGTTCAAGATAGGTGAACACATCATCCTTTGTCACTCGACCGCTGGAACCTGACCCTTTTATTTTTTCGAGATCACGTTGTGCGATCCCTTCTCGTTTTGCAATCATCTTTACAAGCGGAGAATAGAATCGATGTGCGTTACGTTTTTGCTCCCGGTCTTGAACGGTCGACAACTGATAATGCTGCGGTACATAGATGCCTTCTTGAGATTTCTTCGCAATCGTTTCAGTTATTACATCTTGGTATATGTCTATGCTGACCGATGAATCTGTCTCGATATACGCTATTATTGTTCCGACCAAAACAGTATCTTGTTCTTTCGCAAAGATTTTCGCTAATATTCCACTGACCGGCGATGGAATTTCCGAGTCGACTTTATCGGTGCTGATTTCGAGGAGTGTTTCGTCTTTCTCAATCTTCTCCCCCGGATTTTTTGCCCATCGGATAATCGTCCCTTCCTGAATGCTTTCTCCCATTTTCGGCATAATGATTTCAACTTGCATAAATGTCTTTCTCAATATCCTGCAAGTTGTTCAAGAGCGGTGAGTATCTTCTGTTTGTTCGGCAGCATGGCATCTTCCAGCGGCGGACTGTAAGGAACCGGCAAGTCTAAGGCGGCTACACGCACAACCGGCGCATCGAGATGTTCAAAACAATTTTTTACAATGAGAGCTACAAGCTCAGCGCCAAAACCAGCCGTTAGAGTATCTTCATGAATCACGGCAACTCTATTGGTCTTCTTGACTGATCGATAGATCGTTTCCTCGTCTAACGGATTTAACGTGCGCAAATCGATCACCTCCACGCTCACGCCATTCGACTCCATCATTCGCGCAGCTTCCAGCGATTGATGCACCATCGCTCCGTAGGTAACAACCGTAAGATCATTTCCTTGGCGTCGTATTGCTGCGATTCCAAACGGCAGGACATAATCAGCATCGGGTTCAGGAGTGGATGCATATCCCTGCCGATACAATCCCTTATGCTCCATAAAGATTACAGGGTCGTCGCCGCGTATAGCCGACTTCAACAGTCCTTTCGCATCTGCCGCTGTGGATGGGAACGCTAATCGGATTCCTGGAATGTGCGCCATGAATCCTTCGATGCATTGACTGTGATAATGTCCGCCATGAATGTAACCGCCAACGGGAACCCGAATGACCATCGGACACGACCACGTGCCATTGGAACGATATCTCATCATCGCCAGTTCATCGCGAATCTGCGTAAATGCCGGCCAGATATAATCGCCAAATTGAATTTCTGGAACCGGAGTCCATCCCTTTAACGACATACCGATTGCGACACCGACAATGCTTGCCTCTGCCAACGGCGAATTAAATGTTCGCTCAATTCCATATTTCGTTAGAAGGCCTTTCGTCGCCGTGAAGACCCCGCCTTTTCTATCGGCAACATCCTGCCCAAACACGACCATTTTCGGATTACCGTTCATCTCCTCATGCAAAGCGTGATTGATAGCATCCACCATCACAATTTTATTTCCGGAATGTTCCGGTTCGATGAATTTTTCTATCGGAGTTGCATGTGCATTTCCATACACATGCTGCAGAACCGTTGAAGGATCCGGAAGCGGTTGATTCTCTGCCCATTCAGCAGCGGATTCAACGGCGCGCTTCACTTCCTCTTTCATCTCCGTTATTTCATTTTCGTCCAGATATCCTTGTTCAATAAGAAACCGCGTCAACCGCAGAACAGGATCTCGCTTGAGATCTTGCTCGATATCTTCGGCTTTTCTATACTTTTTCGGATCATCCGATGATGAATGCGGCGAGAGTCGAACAACATGTGCCTGAATTAAGGATGGACCTTTATTTTCCCGAGCACGTTGAGCAGCTTTCTGCATCGCGGTAAACGTTTCTGTCACATCAGTGCCATCGCATTGAGAACGTTCAAGTCCTTTGAAACCCTTTGTCGCTTCATAGATCGATCCGCCCGCTGTTTGAGTTGTCACGGGGACAGAAATTGCAAGCCTGTTATCTTGAATAAAAAAGATGACCGGCAACGCTTCACGCGCTGCCCAATTCACAGCCTCAAAAAATTCACCTTCACTGGTTGCCCCTTCTCCGGAAGAGACATAGACGACTTCGTCTCCCATTTCCTTCTTTATTGCAAGAGCAACTCCTATTGCTTGAAGATATTGTGTTCCTGTCGGACTTGATTGCGATACGATACGAAGTTCTTTTTTCCCGAAATGTCCAGGCATTTGCCTGGCCCCGCTTGCCGGATCTCCTGCCCGATGCAATGCCGCAAGAAAGATTTCTTCTGGTGTTATTCCATATTTAAGAACAAACGCCTGATCTCTATAATACGGAAAAGCCCAGTCATAACCGGGCTTGAGAGCTGTTGCAGCAGCAATCTGGGCTGCTTCATGTCCTGAACCGCCTACATGAAAAAAAACCTTTCCTTGCTTAAAAAGTATTTCTTGTTTCTCATCCATCCGGCGGGAAAGAAGCATAATCCGATAAGCCTCTATCCAATCTTCTTTCGACAATCCTACCAAACGAACATCACTTGTTTGTACTGCTTCCGTTACATCTCTCACGTTTTGTGAGACTCCTTTTAGAATATAAAAGATCTCTGTCGACGAGACTTCATTTCGTTGCAAGATTCTGCGAGAGTTCTTTCTCTTTTTCTTGTGTACTCAAATTCAGTATCATGGTGTTCAACTCTTCTTTATCTATCCAGTGAGGCTGACATCCAAATACATCCGCAAAGGAATGAACCAATGCTTTCTGAACAGATTGAAATGAAACTTCATGGCTTAATACGCGCTGCATCGATGTTACTCCCTTATGAAAGATGCCGCAAGGGATGATCCGACTGAACTTTGTTAAGTCAGTGTTCACATTGAGTGCAAACCCATGCATCGTTACCCAGCGGCTGACTTTCACACCAATGGCTGCAATCTTTTCGCCCTGCACCCAAACGCCTGTCATTTCTTTTTCACGACCCGCTGAAATTCCGAATTTCACCAACGTCTGAATAATCACTTCTTCGATACTCCTCAGGTACCGATGAACATCTAAAAAGTAATTGTTGAGATCGAGAATGGGATAACCGACGATCTGACCGGGACCATGATAGGTCACATCCCCGCCGCGATCGATGTGAAAAACATCCGTATCGCCAGCCTTCAGTTCATCCTCTGAAGCAAGGAGATGATTGTCGTCGCTTCCTTTGCCGAGCGTATACACATGTTCGTGTTCAGTGAGAAGGAGAATATCTTCCAGAGCGGCGGATTGGCGGAGTGCCAATAACCTTTGCTGAAGCATCCATGCGTCTGCGTATTTGGTGCGTTTGATGTCTGAAACGAGAAGAGGAATCAATCAGTTTCTCTTATCAATATCTTAATAACGACTTAGTATGTCCATCTATAATGCCATCTTACTTTTTTCTCCTCCCCTCATAGGGGAGGACTACTTGCCTGCCGTCTTTTTGGCAGGAGGTAGGGTCAATCTGTTTTTTTGACCTCACCCTAACCCTCTCCTACGAGGAGAGGGAACCATTTCTCTATTTAAAAGAACTCTGAATAGTTATATTTTTTAAATGTTAATTGCGACATCGAACGCCTGACCGGCGGCTTCCATCACTGCCTCCGACAATGTCGGATGTGCATGCATGGTATTGTGCAATTCCTCCCATGTCGTTTCCAGTGCTTTCGCCATGCCAAGCTCGGCAATCATTTCCGTTGCTTCCGAGCCAATGATGTGGGCGCCAAGCAATTCGCCGAATTTTTCATCAAAGACTAATTTCACTATTCCTTCAGTTTCACCAATTGCCATTGCCTTGCCCAATGGGCGAAATGGAAAACGACCGATCTTGACTTTGTATCCTTTGGCAACTGCCGCTTCTTCTGTTAAACCTACGCTTGCAACCTGCGGCTGACAATATGTGCAGCTTGGAATATTCGATTTATCGATACCGTGTTTCGCTTTTCCTGCTATGTGATCGACAGCAACAATTCCTTCGTGCGAAGCAACGTGAGCTAACAACGGCGGACCGGATACATCACCAACAGCGTAGATTCCGTCGATGTTGGTTTTTCCAAATTCATTGACAATGATAAAACCGCGTTCAGTCTTCATTCCAACCGCTTCAAGTCCGAGATTTTCAATATTTGCCTGAACACCAACTGCCATCAATGCAAGATCTGCCTTTATATCTTTCTTTCCATCTTTATCGGAAACCGTGACAGTTACTTCATGGTTTATTTTTACACTTTCGACTTTTGTATTCGTGAGAATATTAATTCCGGATTTCTTTAAACTGGAGTCAAGAATTTTTGTAATCTCCTTGTCCTCGATCGGAAGAATCGATGGCAGCATTTCCACAATAGTGACTTTGGTTCCGAATGAATTGTAGAAATACGCAAACTCAACTCCGATAGCTCCGCCGCCAATGACAATCAACGATTTCGGCTGATCCGGCAGCGACATTGCCTCAGTACTTGTGATGATTTTTTTCCGATCAATAGTAACACCAGGAACGGAGCGCGGCCTTCCGCCTGTGGCGAGAATGATGCTTTTCGATTTGATTGTATCTGTGACCTTACCGTCTTTTGTCACTTCGATGGAATTTCTGCCCGTAAGTTTTGCTGTGCCTGAAATAATCTCAATTTTATTTTTCTTCATTAAATACTCGACACCTTTGGAGATGCGATCAGCAACTCCGCGGCTTCTCGCAATAATCTTGGAAAAGTCATACGTAAGCCCGGTGTGAGAAATGCCGAATTCCTGCGACTTTTTAAATGCATTATACAATTCGGCGCTTTTGAGGAGTGCTTTTGAAGGGACACATCCCCAATTGAGGCATACACCGCCAAGTTTATCACGTTCCACCAATCCAATTTTCATCCCAAGCTGTGCAGCCCGAATTGCCGCTACATATCCGCCCGGACCGCCGCCGATCACTGTCACATCGTATTGCCGTTCTGCCATAGTATTCTTTCTATTGGAGAAAATATCGGTTTTCTGTGCTTAATATAGTCAGAAGTGTTCCGAAAGGCAAAGCAGTCATACTTCGCTCTACCCACTCTGTATGAAACGATAAATCATCTCATCCGAGTTCCCGTTCGATGAATAAATTGGTCTTCCCTTTCACGCTAAAAGTCCTGCACAGGTGTTCCAGCGCTTTTTCTGATGAATTTTTTCTCATAGAATAAATTAAGAATTCTCATTGATTCTTTTTTACTTTTCAGGTATGTTAAAAACAAAAATGTGCGGATGGCAGAAGCACCACAGCGTATCTCAATAAGCAACCGCAAGGCACGGCACGACTATTTCATCATCGAAGCGTTTGAAGCCGGCATAGTTCTCACCGGCACCGAGGTGAAGTCGTTGCGACAGGGCAATGCAAATCTCCAGGACAGTTATGCTGAATTGAGAAGCGGTGAAGTATGGTTGGAAGGAATGCACATCAATCCGTACGAGCATGGCAGTATTTACAACCACGAACCCCGGCGGAGACGGAAACTGCTGCTGCAAAAAAAGCAAATCCGAAAGCTGTTGGGAGGATTGAAGGAAAAGGGATTAACGCTCGTTCCCTTGTCTGTGTATTTCAAGGGACCGTACGCAAAAGTTGAACTCGCGCTCGCGCGCGGCAAAAAGAGTTATGATAAGCGTGAAGCAATTGCAAAGCGCGAATCAGACCGAAACATTGCACGACTGAAAAGGAGTAGAACGTAAGAATTGTTCCCCCCCATCAATGAACAAATGGATCTGATCAAGCGCGGGGTCTTTGAAATTATCCCGGAAGAAGATCTCGTCAAGAAGCTTGAACATTCCATCAAAACAAAAAAGCCGCTCAATATCAAACTTGGCTGCGACCCAAGCCGTCCTGATTTACATTTAGGGCATTCAGTTGTCCTTCGCAAACTTCGGCAATTCCAAGACCTTGGACACCAAGCAATTCTAATCATAGGCGATTTTACCGGAATGATTGGAGACCCATCGGGAAAAAGTAAAACACGTCCTTCCCTGACTCTTGCAGAAACACGCCAGAACGGTCAGTCCTACTTCGAACAAGCAACGAAGATCCTTTCGTCGCAGCGTGTGACAATGCAGTATAATTCCGAGTGGTTAGACAAGATGAGCTTTGCCGATGTTATCCGGCTTGCAAGTAAATATACAATTGCGCGAATGTTGGAGCGGGATGATTTTACAATTCGCTACAAAGCCGGTGAACCGATCAGCGTGCATGAATTCCTCTACCCTCTGGCACAAGCGATGGATTCTGTTGCTATTCATGCGGATGTAGAGCTTGGCGGTACAGATCAAAAGTTCAATCTGTTAGTGGGAAGAGATATCCAGCGGGAATTCGGTCAGGAGCCGCAAGTGACATTAATGATGCCTATCCTTGCAGGTACCGACGGTATTGAGAAGATGAGTAAATCTCTCGATAACTATATTGGTGTGAGCGATACCCCAAAAGATATCTATGGTAAGACGCTCAGTATTCCCGATAAATTAATCTATCAGTATTTCGAACTGGCAACTGATGTTCCAAAGAAAGAACTTTTAGAAATCAAAAAGTCTTTGGACAATCCCGATACCAATCCTCGCGATACGAAGCGTACACTCGCACGAACGTTTGTCCGGATGTATCATTCACAGGAAGCAGCAACTGCCGCCGAAGAAGAATTCGATAGGATATTTGTAGAGAAAAGTATTCCGGATGATATTGAAGAATTTATGCTAAACGCTCCCATGACTATTACCGCGTTGATGACAGAAGCAAAACTCGCCGCTTCAAAGGGTGAAGCGCGGCGGTTAGTCGAGCAGGGCGGCGTGAGTATTGATGGCGAACGTGTCTCCGATCCCAATGTACTTCTGCCGGATAAAAGTGAATTTATTCTTAAGGTTGGTAAACGAAGATTTTTAAAAGTTAAACGATAATCCATTATCATTAAGTCGGAGACGATAAATTGTTTACTCCCACGAAAATGTTTTTTACGAAAGGCGTCGGTCGCCATAAAGACTACCTTCAATCATTCGAGCTTGCTTTGAGAGATGCAGGCATCGAAAAATGTAACATTGTAACCGTCTCGAGTATTTATCCTCCAGGCTGTAAGCGCATTCCGAAGGATGAAGGCATTAAACAATTGAGTGCAGGGCAAATTACATTCTGTGTGATGGCTAGAAACGCCACCAATGAACCCAATCGCCTCATTGCATCATCGATCGGCGTTGCACAGCCAGCCGACGATACAGTCTATGGCTATCTTTCCGAACACCATCCTTTCGGTGAAACCGATGAACGCGCTGGCGAATATGCTGAAGATCTTGCGGCTTCTATGCTTGCAACGACACTCGGTGTGCAATTCGATCCGAACACGAACTGGGACGAACGGGAGAAAATCTTCAAAATGTCGGGTAAGATCGTTCGCACGTTTAACATTACGCAATCCGCGGAAGGCGATAAGAACGGTTTATGGACATCGGTGGTTGCGGTAGCGGTGCTGCTGCCGTAGCGTTTTTTATTCTGGTCGAAACGTACATCTGTAGCCGAGGTGGTTCACGTCGGCAATTCCGTCCCCCTTCACAATCTTTTCCTCTCCCTATCTTTTCCACAAAAGACAGATGCGTCTCTAACGCATACTCTTCTTCAGTTTCACATTAATCGTCCGATTTGATCATCGAACTCTACTCGAACCTTCCAGCACCACAACGAATTCTCCCTTCTTCTCTTCTTTCAGGAATTTCTGGTACAATTTTGGCGCAGTTCCGTGGAAGATCTCTTCCGTTGATAACGTCAGATCGAAGGCAACGCACACACGTCTCGTTTCTCCAAAGACATCTGCCATATCCCGTAAAAGCTGAACGAGCCGGTATGGTGTGTCCATCAAGACAATCGTGCGGCGCTCCTTCCGAAACTCGCGCAATTCGGTAAGACGCCGTTCTCGCTTGGGCGAAAGAAATCCAGCAAATACAAATTCCTTAATGTGAAATCCAGAAACAATGAGCGCGGGGAGGAGCGAGGAAGCGCCGGGGATAGGAATAATCTTTATATGCAGGTGGATAGCTTTTTCAACCAATATTCTTCCTGGATCAGAAAACACAGGTGTTCCCGCATCGGATATTAATGCAATGGACTTTCCTTGTTTCAGTAAATCGATGATGACACTCGCTGCTGCCGCCTCATTATGTTCGTTAAGTGTCTCTACTTGATTTTCTATTCCATAATGACGAAGAAGATGCTGTCCTTCACTTCGTTCTTCACAGACAATGACATCTACTTCTTTGAGCACTTTTATTGCCCGAAATGTAATGTCATCATAATTGCCGATAGGAGTGGCAACGAGATAAAGAACACCCGACATTAAAGACCCGTTTTTGATGAATCTTTGGGCAGGGGAATTTCTCCGCGTCTTCGCGCTTCCCAATCTCTGACAAACAATATCACCAGTGCTGTGGTCGGAACTGCTATGAGCAACCCAATAAAACCCAGGAAATACATGAAGATGAGCAAAGAGAGAATGATGAGCAGCGGATGCATTCTCACTTTACTGCCGATTATTTTCGGCGAGAGAAATGTTACTTCTGCCATATGAAGGATGGAAATGGAGACAAGAGCAATAGCCAATTTTGTTAAGACAGGCGGTTCGCTGAAGAGTGCGATCACTGCAGAGAGCGCCATAATAGCAATAAGACCAAAATAGGGAACAAAATCGAAGAGACATGCCAGAAGCCCCAAGAGGAAAGCATATTTTATTCCGACAATAGAAAAGACCACTGAAATAATAAATCCTTCTAGAAGCGCTACTAAAAGCGCTCCGCGTAAATAATGTCCAATAAGATCATCAGCACGAGTCATGAAGTTTTCTACGCGGTCGCGATTCCTGCGAGGAAAGAGCATCAAAAAGCGGTGCTTGATTTTTGGAAAATCTGTCAGGAAATAAAATGTTAGGAATGGCACTAAAATAATATAAAATATTTGTGTAATGAAACCTGAGATGCTGCTCATTAACGAACCAAGCGCTTTGATAAGCGTTTTGAGAATATCTTCAAACCGAGGCGTCAGTTGGCTGGCGAATGCACTACGAAGTTCATTTACAGAGATACCATAGCTCTCTAATATTTTGACCAGATGGCTGTTCCAAAACGTACTTTGGTATTCATTCGTGAGTTTCGACAGCAAATCAAGCACACCTTCAAACTGTGAGAGCGCTATGGGGAGAACAAAAAAGAGAATGAGTGTAATACCTGAAATAAAGAGCAGGATAAGTATGAGCGAACTAACCCAGCGCGGAATTTTCCAGCTTTGGAAGAGATCCACAACCGGGTTGAGCATATACGCAAAGATCATGGATACAATAAAGGGCGCAAGGATCGTCGAAACGGAATCCAAAAACCATAATGTAAAGAGAATGATTGCCAGCCACATGAGATTCCGTGCAAGTACATAGCGACGCAATGGAAAGAGAATGAAGAGAATAGAACCAAGTGCAAGAAACGGAGAAAGGATCGTGTGAATAGTGTAGATGAGCACGAGCAACAGAAGCACGCCTCCGATGAGCAGCACGATCTCAATCCTGCCAAGTGATGCGAAAACCGAGTCCAAGCGTATATCCTGCGATCCATCTCGATGTATGGATTTCGTTCGCGATGTGTTCTTCCTTGTCTTTGGTTGAGCCATCTTATTGATTCCCCTTTGATGTGATTCCTGTATGACCGAAGCCGCCTTCTCCGCGCACAGATTCAGCAAGCGACGATACTTCTTTCCATTGCACGCGTTCGTACTTTGTTACAATCATTTGCGCTATGCGATCCCCGCGGTGGATGATGTACGGCCTCTTTCCAAAGTTTGTGAGAATGATTTTTACCTCACCGCGATAATCGGAATCTACTGTTCCCGGTGAATTGAGAATTCCTATATTGTGTTTGATAGCAAGACCACTCCTTGGCCGCACTTGCGCTTCGTGTCCTTGCGGCAACTCGATGATAAATCCTGTTGAAATTAAAACGGTATCGCCGGGTTGGATTTCCACGTCCTTTTCTACTGCAGCACAAATATCCATTCCCGCAGACTCTTCCGTTGCATACGTAGGTAAAGGAATATCCTGTTGTTCCGGATTGATTCTGAGAATACGTGCCTGAAATCTTTCAGTCATGACGATGCTGCTTTCGTTACTTTAAAGCCAAGAAGGTGAAGCACATTGAAAAGACTCTTTGCTTCGCCATCTACACATACTGTGTAGTTCAAGAACTCTCTACGAATACGGTACTCCGTGCGAAGTCTAGAAAAATACTTTCCACGTTCTTCTTCCGGAAGCGATATAATTTGATGCAGAAGCCGGTCATCTACATTGATATCGTAGCACTGCTTCACGATAACTCGAAGTGTCTGTTGCACCGATGTGTGAATTCCTTCAACCCTGATTTCCGGTAACGCAGAATCCGGTATAAGTGCATTGATGTCTTGATCACTAGGTCTCCCGAGAAAACGACAGACTGCTTCGTAATTCATCCGAAGTGCATTGAGCTTGCCATCTAACGAATAGCCGGCAATGTGCTGTGTTCCTAACGAAACGAGTTCAAGGAGAGATGTGTTGATATTTGGTTCTTTCTCCCATACATCAAGCACGGCAGTTGAAAGATGCCCATCACTCAATGTGCGTTTCAAGGCCTCTGTTTCCACAACGCCGCCGCGTGAGGTGTTGATAAGAATGGCATCTCGTTTCATCTTGCGAATTCGATTCTCATCGAAAAGATGATATGTCGCATCAGGTCCTGAACGTGTCAACGGAACATGGAGCGTAACGATATCCGCCTCCATCAACTTTTCTAAGGAATGCAATGGATAACTACTTCCCAGTCGTTGAAGAGGTGGATCGTTCAGAAGTACCTGCATTCCCAATGTTTTTGCTTTGCGCCAAACCTTGCTGCCAACGCTGCCGACCCCTACAATACCGATGGTTTTGTCGTTAAGCGAGAAACCCTTGCTCTGTGCCAGTTCCAATAATGCTGCTGTGATATATTCACCAACAGAATGTGCATTACTGCCGGGGGCACTGACAAACGTAATTCCATTCTTTGCAAGATATTCTTCATCCACATGATCGGTTCCGATTGTCACCGTTCCGACAAATTTCACACGGCTTCCATCTAACAAAGTATGATCGACTTTCGTCTCGGAACGAACGATGAGGATGTCGGCATCTTTGACTGTATCCTTCGTGATTTCATGCGTATCGAACGCAGTTACTCTTCCGATCCGCTCAAACGCCTTTACAGCATACGGCGTATGCTTATTAACGACTATGTGGACATCTTGCGCCATAGAGTTCAATGTGATGAAATTACTTTTTCTTTTCTGGTGCTGGTGCAGCAGATTGTTTGCTCATTTGCTCTAACATTTGAATCCTTTGCTTAATATTCGTGTCAGTCGGATAGAGCGCCGCTAATTTCCGGAGAATGTTGAGCGACTTGTCATGTTCTTTTGTCATCTCGTAAAGATCAAGAAGCGCGCGGTATGGATTATAATAGGAATTCATCTCCACCTCGCCTTTCTCAATAAGACTGAGACAAGCCGGTTCAATTTCTGTTGCCATTTCCTTCACCCGATCCATTCGTCCTAGAGAATGATAGAAACTCGCCATTTGCCATGCACTCTGCCATCCATAGGGAATTTTTGTATGCGGCATAAGCGATTCCATCCGGTCCAATACTCTTATACTCTTCTGTGGATTTTTTTCGACGTTTATGTAATACGCGGCAAGTCCACGAAATGCTGCCCGGTAGTTGGAAATAATGCGAATTGTATTTTCATCGAAAAATACTTTTGGATTTGCTAATTCACGGAATTTATATCCATATTTCAAAGTTTTGGAAAAATCCGACGGTTCATTCATAAGGTTTGCTTCGAGCTTGATAGGATCTATTCCATAATTAATCTCTGAGGTCTTCGCCGGTTCAAGCTTCCAATTTAATCCTTTGAACCACATATAGTCTTCCAATCCAATCTTTGCATCCGGCGAACATGTAGAGGCAAAATAAATAGGCCGCTTCCATTCATTAGCCAGTATGATATCGTACACAGCAATATCCTGCACACGGAGCGCTTTTGTTTTGCCAAACTGTAATGTATTGGGAAGTAGGAATGTAATTTTTCCGTTATTGACAATGGATGTATCAAGGACAACTCCCTTCTCTTCTTGATAGTGATGGATCGTTTCTTTTGAAATGGGTAACTCGACGTTTCTCGGTTCCCATGCGATCGGTTGAATATCTTTAATGTATGAATCAGGCATATTCATCGGCACTGCTTTTGCCTCTGCATATGCTGGCGTATTCTTCATCTGGAGGATGTACCATGGTGTATTCACCAAGCTCAAGTTCACAATTCTCACATCCCGCCGGACACCTTCCACATCCTGCATGTACCACAAGGGGAATGTATCATTGTCGCCCTGAGTGAAAAGAATTGCATCCTGATCGCATGTCTGTAACATGTTGTATGCGAAATCCCAGGGCACCCAGTTCTTCGAACGATCATGCGTAAAATAATTGAGTTGCAGCATTCTCGCAGGAACAAAGAGTGTGCTGAGCACGAGCACTCCAATAAATGCAGGTTTCACAGCCGACGGCGATGTCAACTTTTCCTGAACAAGATTAAGCAACCCTTTGATACCAAGCGCGATCCAGAGTGCAAAAACGAAATATGCCCCGCAATAAAAATACTCACGATCTCTCGGCTGCGGCTGCTGCTGGTTTTGATAGTAGGTAATTAAGTATCCCATGAGAATAAACGTGAAGAGAAAGATAGATGCCATCTTCCAATCTTTTCGGAAGTGCGTATAGAGACCGAATAATCCCAAGAGGAATGGTATGCCAAAATATCCTTTCCAATCCACTCCTGCATCTTGATCATGTGAGATTCTCCCGATAAAATTCCATCCAACATAGCGTTGGAACATATGGTCCATTTGATAGCGTAGGAAAAAATCGAGATCACTGCTGTAATTTGTATAGATGCCCGCTTTTTCCGGCTCTGACGACCATCGTCGTTTAAACATGGGAAAATCGCCGTACTGCTCTCGATTCAAATACGTAATAAGCTGTGCGAACGACTTCGGATGATTTTCATTCATTGGCAAGTTTACGTTTGCACGAATAACAATCATCGTGTATGTCGTAAAACCGAGTACCGCAATAAGTGCCGCAGTAAGAGAGAGAGCAAGGATCATCTGCTTTTGCTTCATTGCATAATACGCTCCTAATCCTCCTGCCACCATGACAGCTACGAGAACGAGAAGACCTTCTTCAAGATGATCTCCCGCAATATAGAGCAACAACTTTGGAAAGTATCTGATGATGCCTGCAAATATCACAACGAAGGCGATACCTCCGACAAGAAAAGCAAGATAAATGGAGTTTCGTTGAAGAACCTTTTTTCTAAAGACTACCAGGACTACAAGACTTGCTACCGCCATGGCAATCATAAAATTTTTGGCGAACTTACTTGTCATCTCCTCTGTCGGAGGTTGAGTTGCAGTTTCTCCGCTCCAAAAAATAGCTGCTATGATGAATAACAAAACCATATGTCCCAGAAAGACATATGATGACTGTAAGTATTCTTCATCGTTATTGACATACTTCCGAAGAACCACAACAATCCCTACTATAATTATCGTCAAGACACTCATCAGATGAAGTCCAGCCGATAAACCGGCTATGTATGCAATCATCAAAAGATACCGTTCACTTCCAGGTTCATCGGCTTTTTCATTCCACACCATCATCAACCATACAATAGAAGAATAGAGCAACATACTTGCTGCAAAATAATTAGATTCACCGGCATTAAACCAAAACGTATCGCTGAATGATAACGTTAAAGCTCCGATGGCAGCAGCGAGGTACGTTCCTAAATTTTCTAACGAATTACCGGATTGTTTTCCTTTGTAGTTTTCAATGACTTTGACTGCGATGAGATACAAGAATAAAACCGTAAAGACGCTCGCAAGAGACGACATAACATTCATCCTGAAACCAATATCGCCAGGGATAGGAAGCATGTAGAATATTCTGCCCATGATCGAAAAGAGAGGTCCGCCAGGTGGATGCGGCACCTGCATCAAGTAGGCGGCAGCAGAGAGTTCGCCTGGATCCCAAAATGGGACAGAAACCTGTGCGGTCATGATGAGCTGAACTGCAGAAATGAATAGGACAATTGCGCCTATAGCGCGATGGATAAGACTTTTTTTCATTGTGGATATGTTCCCGATTGTTTTATATTTGTTGTATCATGATAAGAAGAAATCAGAAAAGAATGAACTTTTAAGCTCACCTTTCTTTCGTTGCATCAAAAAATGTTGTGTGAAGTCATAATTTAAAACAAGAATTGTTTCTCAACTTTAAATTGCAAAAAAAGAGATTTATTGCTATACTAATATAAATTTTCCCGCACCCGTAGCTCAATTGGATAGAGCGGCAGCCTACGGAGCTGTAGGTTGGGGGTTCGACTCCCTCCGGGTGCACACACAACAAAAAGCCCGCTCGCAGCGGGCTTTCCTGTGCATGCCGAGTCTTCTTCATTTCTCTTTGGTCTTCTTTTCATATACGATTTTCATCTGACATGCGTCACAATCAAATTCCAATCGATACGTATTCTTTGCATCTTGAAGAAAGAGCGGATCAGCTTCGGCAGTACCTTGACCGGCACAAAGGCCATATTGAAATCGTAGACAATGCTTCATCGTCATAACAGTCGCTCGCTTCCTCTGCTGGAGTTCAAATGCCGGTTCGATGATTTCAACGCCGTGCCTGCGGTAAAACGATTCCGATTTCTTGTTCGCAACATTTGCAGAATAATCTAAGTGCGTCGTCGGATATGGTTCACTATTCGGAATAATGTTTGAACGGTGCAGTGGAAATCTCTCCATTCGTTTTTCTTCCAATTGAGCAATCGCTTCACGCCGCAATTCGTTGCAAACGCTGACCGGTATGAAATATGGCTGACTCCAGATAATATGAAGCCTTTCTGAAACGAAGATAGAATCTCCTAATTTCGTAAGCTGACGCCGAACCATCTTCTCTGCTGCAGCCAGATTCTTTGCAGGAGTTTTCTCAATTTTTTGAACAACGGAAACCTTTACATCATCCTCATCCACAATACTCAGTACAAAACCATTTTCAGTCTCTTCAAATTGCATTTTCACGTTGATAAGGCGTTTCGTTTTCTTTTCTTGAAGTGATTTAGCGAACTGATGATCGTAGTTTCGGTAGATCATTGTCCCTTCTTCGATTCCTTTAAGTTCAGAAGGGTAGATTTTATTTTTTTCTACTGTGTTAATATTCGTACCACAGAGTACTTCTTGTCGATCAAAAAAACATATGCCATCGCCGTTATGCAATGCTTCGGTAGTTTCGAGAAGAAAATGATCTCGCCGTGTCTTTCCGGCTTTTCCTAAACAAGCTCCAACCGATTTTGGTGTGTGAGACGAAAGAATATCTTTGTTCCGGCGCCGGATAAAATGGTCGGTGAATCCACGATTAAACGTTCTTGACGGATCGGGTTGAAACGCCAGCATCGTCCGCCCTGATGATGCACTCGAAAGAGATGAATCTGTTTCTAAAATCTCATCAATTCGTTGTCGATAGAATGCTGTAACATTTTTTACATAATTCATATCCTTCAATCTTCCTTCAATCTTGAACGATGAAACACCGGCATCGATCAAATCCCGGAGATACTCTGAGAGATTGAGGTCTTTGAGAGAAAGGAGATATTTATTTTTTGCCAGAATCTTTTCACTGCTGTCCGTCAACGTATAGGGCAAGCGACATGGCTGGGCACATGCTCCACGGTTGGCACTTCTCCCCTGTGTCGCTTGACTCAGGTAACATTGTCCGCTGAAACTGACACAGAGTGCTCCATGAATAAAGAACTCCAAATCGAATGTAGTGTTTGCACGAATTTCCTTCAATTGTTTTAATGACAATTCACGTGCAAGAATGACGCGTTGAAATCCGACTTTCTCAAGGAATTGAATTTTCTCCAGCGAATAATTATGTGTCTGTGTGCTGGCAAAGAGGGGAATAGGCGGCAAGTGAAGTTCCAGTAATCCCATATCCTGAATGATCAAAGCATCAGCTCCGGCTTCAGAAAGGGATCGGACAATTACCTGTGCCTCATCTAATTCATCTTCGAAAAGAATCGTATTGAGCGCAACATACACCTTCGCCCAGTATCGATGAGCATACTGAATGAGTTTGGCAATATCAATCAATGAATTTCCCGCAGCGGCACGTGCACCGAACTTGGGAGCACCGACGTACACTGCATCGGCACCATGGTTGATAGCAGCCCTTCCGCTTTCTAAATCTTTAGCAGGAGCAAGCAGTTCTATGTGTCGTTTGTTTTCCTTCACATGCACTTCCAAGATTCCATGTTCAGTATCTAACTCACACCCTGACCCCCTCTCTAAAAAATAGAGAGGGGGATAAAGGGGGAGAGTCTTACAGTAAATCTTTTATCTTTTGTAATACAAGTTCTATGTTTTGAAGCTCTTCATTTCTAATGCGTAAGACCTTGAGTCCTTTCGCTTTTAAAACGAGATCGCGTTGTTGGTCGTAGTCCTTTTGATAATTATGTATCTTGCCGTCAAGTTCCAACACAAAATTATGTTCAGCACAATAAAAATCTGCAATGAAGAAATATTTCTTTCCGTTCAATTCTTCGTACACAATGGGATGCTGGCGAAGAAATTTCTTTCCTAATAATCTCCTGTTTCGTAATGCTTGCCATAAAACCTTTTCTGCCGAAGTTTGGTTTCTCCGCAAAGTTCGTGCAAGCTGTGTTATGGATACAAATTCCTTCATATCTGACTCACCCCCTGACCCCCTCTCTAAAAAATAGAGAGGGGATAAAGGGAGTTCTTATTATCGAACAACTTCAGCATAAGGTAGAGAAACTTCTTCTCTCCCTCAAATTGTTAGCGCAGAAAAACTTCCGTATATTTCATAAGAAAGATGAGGAGATACGAGTGCAAGAAAAAGAAAAACAAGAGTGGATTCCCACAAATCCAGATTATGATCCTAATAAACCTATGCAGGTCGGCGGTCAAGCAGTCATTGAAGGCGTGATGATGCGTGCACCCGATTTTGTAGCGACAGCAGTACGGCGTGCAAACGGTCAGGTCATCGTACAACATCAGCAATACAAATCTGTCACAGAAAAATATAAATGGCTGAATGTCCCTGTAGTGCGAGGCGCAATCGGACTTATTGATATGATGTACCTTGGCATAAAGACACTCAATTTCTCAGCTGAGATTGCTATGCTTGATGTTGAAGCGGAAAGAGTAAAAGAGAAAAACAATGTCAAAGGAAATGGTTCTGAAAAGAAGACAAAGTCCCAATCGAACCTTGCTCTCGTTGGAACACTGATCTTTGCGCTCGCGCTTGGTATCGGAATATTCTTCATTGTCCCATTGTATCTCACGACAAAAGTGTTTGCCATCGAACAAACCGCTGTAACATTCAATCTTACAGCGGGTGCTATTCGTATCATGATTCTCCTTCTCTATCTGGCTGGAATATCGCTCATGAAAGACGTTCAGCAGTTGTTCCGCTATCATGGTGCAGAACATAAATCAGTGTTTGCGTTCGAATTAAAAGCTCTGCTCGTACCTGATTCAGTAAAAACATACAGCCGTTTCCATCCCCGATGCGGAACAAGTTTTCTGCTCATCGTGGCATTTGTCGCGATTCTGTCATTCAGCTTACTTGATGCACTCCTTTTAAGACTGATGGGAACTCTCACCCTGCCGGTTCGCCTCCTCACACATTTGCCGTTCATCCCGATTGTCGGCGGTTTAGCATATGAAATCATAAAATTCTCTGCGAAGCACAGCACAACATGGTGGGGCAGGATTATAATCGCTCCCGGCTTGCTGCTTCAGAAGATTACCACAAAGGAACCGAATACAGCACAAATCGAAGTCGCATTGATTGCGCTCCGTTGCGCATTGGGTCAGGAAGATCCTTCAAAATATGTTCTGCAGCCGGATTCCGGCAGTATCAATGCAATACCATTAGCTAACAAAGTGTGAAGAGTCTATGATTGACAAACTGGAAAAAATTTTCCATCGTTACGAGGAAGTGAACATGCTGATGAGCAATCCGGTTATTATTGCTGATCAGCAGAAGAGCCGTGAGTTAGGGAAAGAATTTCGCTCGTTGGAGCAAATCGTCAAAACCGGATTACGCTACAAAAAGATTTTCCATGATTTCAACGGCAGTAAAGAACTGCTGGATTCTACGAGCGATCCGGAGATGAAAGTTCTTGCACAAGAAGAATACGATCGGTTGAAGGTCCAGATAGTTCAATTGGAAGACGAGCTAAAGTTGTTATTGATTCCGCCCGATCCGAACGACACGAAAAATTTTATTATGGAAATTCGCGCCGGTACCGGCGGCGAAGAAGCAGCCTTGTTTGCGGCAGATCTCTACCGGATGTACACCCGATATGCCGAGCGTAAAGGTTGGAAAGTTGAATTGATGTATTGGAGTGAAACCGGAAAAGGAGGTTTCAAGGAAATCTCGTTTGCTGTTTCGGGAGATGGTGCATTCGGTGTAATGAAATATGAAAGCGGAGTACATCGTGTTCAACGGGTTCCCGAAACGGAAGCACAAGGACGCGTACATACATCAGCGGCGTCTGTCGTCGTGTTGCCCGAAGTTGAAGAAGTGGAAGTGGATATCAATCCTGCCGACCTTCAGTTGGATACCTTTCGTTCGGGTGGAAAAGGCGGTCAGAATGTGAACAAAGTGGAAACAGCCGTCCGTATTACGCATAAGCCCAGCGGCATTATCGTCGCGTGCCAGCAGGAACGTTCGCAATTTCAGAACCGTGAACGGGCGATGAAGATGCTGCGTGCCAAACTCTATGAAATGAAACTTGAAGAACAAACGAAGTCAACTGCAGCACAGCGAAAATTGATAGTGAAGAGCGGCGACCGGAGCGACAAGATCCGTACGTATAATTTTCCACAGAACCGGCTGACGGATCATCGCATCGGTTTTACGATTTATAGTTTGGATCGCGTTATTAATGGTGATTTAGATGAATTGATCGAGAAGCTGCGGATTGCCGACAGTGCAGAAAAACTTCAAAACGCAACTGCTTAATCGAAACTCCACATTTAAAATAGCAAATTCCAAACAAATTTCAAAATGAGAAAACGATCTGAGATTTTAATGAATTGGGAAGTATCAATTTTTTTTAGAATTTGTTTGGGATGTGATATTTATTAATTTTTTTGTCGTAGAAGACTTTCGCACTTTCGAAAAGAACTCTTTCAACAGAGCTTCACTCTCCCCGTCGCATATGCCGCCGACAACATGGACAGTGTGGTTCAGCCGTTTATCTTCCGTGATATTATACAGCGTACCACAAGCGCCCGCTTTCGGATCGAATACTCCAAAGACGAGTGTAGGAATTCTTGCGAGTACTATTGCACCTGCACACATCGGACAGGGTTCCAGTGTTACATACAATGTGCATTGTTCTAACCGTCTTGACTGCAGATGATTTGAAGCGGCAGTAATTGCAATCATTTCAGCATGGGCGGTCGGATCCTTCAGTAGTTCTATTTGGTTATACCCACAACCAATAATTTTTCCCCCAAGCACCATGACAGCCCCCACCGGCACTTCGTCAGCATCGAAAGCCCGTCGCGCTTCTCGAAGTGCGGCTTTCATCCATTGTTCATGCTGGGTTGGCAAAAGAACCTTTCAGGTCCATGTTCGGTGATACAATTCTCATCATATAACTTTGCTCATGAAACAACTTGAAAGGACAATACTACTACTTGATATTCGGTGTAACAATATCGCCCACGATCGGGCCGGCAGATTCGACAGTATATTCGCGAACTTTTGAGAAATCTTCCAATGCAGTAGTCATTCTCCTCACAGCTTCATCTATAACATCAAGCTGATGCAGTATTTTCTGATTTTTCCCGGCGGCTTTACGAGCAGGTACGAGTGTAAGCGCAATGATTGCTAAAGGATTGTTGACGTGATGTTGCACTCCACGTGTAACTTCCCGCAAGGTTTTCAGTTGTGCTTGGTGGAGCTGTTTTTCGCGCTCGGCAATCATTCTTTGTTCCTCGCTCTCAAGCAATTTCGTACGCACATCAATAACCTTCACCAACGCTACCGATAAAAGCCACATAAACGGAAAAGCATCAAAACTTTCAACGATGTTCGTTAAAACATGAGAGTGAAATAATGAGGATGAATTCACTTTGAAAAAATACTGCAGAATGCAGAAAAAAAGATAACTGTATATAAAGAATCCTGAAAGAAAAGCAGGATATGCGATACAAAATGCCTTTGTCTTTTCGTACATTTTTTTAATGGATTTCATAGGTGTGCTCCATGAATAATGTCCATGGACATCGGTGGCTTAAACCGTGCAGAACATTTAAGAATATGAACACCAGAGAGTTTCTCTCCGCCGGATTTTCAGTGGAGAAGCCTCAACTTCAAAATTGACTTGGTTCAGCGAACATCGTGAAGCTAACTCAATTGTCAATTTGCTCATCCCGCTGCAAGCAGGATCATTATTCGGATACCTTTGTACACCCGGAGGGAGTCGAACCCCCAACCCTCAGCTCCGAAGGCTGATGCTCTATCCAGTTGAGCTACGGGTGCGTCAGCACACGAAGCGAAACCGCGATGTTGTTTATCGGGTTGAGCTACGGGTGCATTTTAATATTCAATGTCATTGAGTCCCGCTTTCACTTTGTTTAGCGGGATTCTGAAAATTGCATCTACTCGCACAAAACACTCGTAGGCAATTTCCGAACTACGGGTGCGTTGTTCTTTAAAGAATTTCTGCAAGAAGCATGTTTCTTTAAGTACGTAATAAATATACCAAATGATGGAAGTGAATACAAGTTTTTTCCTAAAGGCATTCTGTATTTATCTGGAGAATAATAGCCTCCCGCCGCGATAGCAAAGGGAGGGTTTTTTGTTGCTATTTGAACATCGATATCGTAGATTTTCATTGTATGTATTAGGTTTGGGGAATTCTGAGAGTGGTCACTCAATGTATCTTTCCTTTTTGTTCCTTTTGTTAACAATGTCGCAGCATACTTGTCCGCCATCTTTCGCGTTTTATGCGTCCGCCATATTTTGGGAGGATTGGCGGAGCGGCCCGCCACAAAACTGGCAGGTACCATCCGTTATGTTGCGTTTTGAAATATCAAAATGCTATAATTATTTATTTTCAATGGATATCAAATTAGGTCCAAAAAGAGATGCGTAAATCAATCATCGTTGTTCTTTTATTATTGTTTTTAAGCAGCTGTTCAATAAATATCAGCAAAGAGACGAATATCTTGAAAGGAACCTTCGATTATTCCGACAAAATACAAATCAACTACGAGATTCACGGGAATGGGAACTCCACTCTTGTATTTCTCCATGGTTTTGGAGCTTCTGTAGAAACTTGGCGAGACATCCAATCACCGCTTTCAAAAGGAAATACCCTCTTCTTTTTAGACCTAAAAGGATTTGGTTTGTCATCAAAACCTGACGACGGCAAATATTCTCTTGAAGATCAAGCTGAGATCGTTCTTGCTTTTCTAAAGGCACATAATCTCCGTGACATTACTCTTGTGGGTCATTCCTATGGTGGTGCAGTTTCATTATTTACTTATCTAAAAGATCGATCCGGACATGCTCGCGGTATTATTCGTCGGTTAGTTCTGATAGATGCCGCCGCTTATGTGCAACAACTTCCCTTCTTCATTGATATCCTTAGAAAACCATTCATTAATTGGGTAGTTATGAATCTTGTCCCAACTCAAATAACAGCAAGTTTTACTTTGCACTATCTTTTTTATGATGAAAACAAATTGTCTGAAGAGAGGATAACAAGATATGCTGAATATTTTAACCAACCAGGGAGCTATAATTCATTCGTCGAGTGTGCTAAACAAATTGTTCCTCCAAATCCAGATTCTATCTCAGCCTTAATCAAAACTATTGCTGTGACTACTTTAATCATTTGGGGTGCTAACGATCCAGCAATTCCTTTAGAGGAAGGTCAAAGGCTGCATCAAGATATTCGGATCTCAAAATTGGTGATCATTCCAAATTGCGGCCATATTCCGCACGAAGAATCACCCGAAGAAAGCCTCAACGCTATCTTAAATTTCTTGGAGCAATAATGGAGTCTGGACTTATCATATTTCTAAAGTAGTGGAAGCTATAAGCCAAGAAGTTGGATGATGTCAAATCGCTTCATTCTTGAAAGTTCAACTTTAAGTTCTTCGCGTTTCTCTTTGTCAGAGAGGAAGAAAAAGAGCTGCTGCATTTTCTTTTCCTTTATCGAACGAGGTATATTTATTTTTTCCAGAGTATAAGGATCGAATCCGGTATAAAACATCACTGAGGCAAGGGTCATGGGTGTTGGAGTAAAATCCTGTACCTGTTCAAGCTTCATATTCAGTTTTTGCATTTGAACAGAAAGGTCCGCCATTTCGTCAAGCCCGCTCGCCGGCAAACTTGAAATAAAATACGGGATTAATTGCTGGTTTAATCCGTATTCCTGACAAATATCCCTGAACCGGTTATATAAATGAATAAACAATTCAAAGGAAGGTTTGCGCAGGAGCTTTAATACTTTTTCTGAAGTATGTTCCGGAGCAACTTTTAATCTGCCCGAAACATGATGAACAACAAGTTCCTTAAAATATTCAAGCGCCGAAGGATCGACGGGCTTATTCTTTTTATCGAGGATGAGATCGTACCTGATTCCGCTTCCAACAGTAACTTTTTTGATTCCTTTCACTTTTCTCGCTTCTTTGTATAATTCAATGAGCGGAGTATAATTGGTATCTAAGTTTTTACAAAGCACAGGGTACAAGCACGATGGGCGCTTGCACACAGTACATTGTTTAAGATTGACGCCCTTCATTTCGTACATATTTGCCGAAGGGCCGCCTAAATCGGTAATGTGTCCCTTAAAAGTTGGAGCATGAACAATTGTTTTCAGTTCTTTCAGTATAGAACTTTTGGAACGGCTTGAAATAAATTTTCCTTGATGAGCGGAAATAGTACAAAACGAACAGCCTCCAAAGCATCCCCGATGAATTGTCACAGAATCCTTGATCATTTCATATGCCGGAATTGGCTCTTTGCCATTATACCGCGGATGCGGCAGTCGCGTATAAGGCAGATCATAAACGCTGTCAATCTCTTTCTGCGAAAGCGGCGGATATGCAGGATTAATGATGACCCATTCCTTCCCTGATTTCTCAGCGAGAGCCCGCTGTTCAAGTTTATTTGATTCCTCTTCGGTGATCACAAAATTGCGCGCAAACGCTTTCTTGCTCTTCACGCATTCTTCATACGATGCAAGTAAAATTATTTTATCATTTTGTACGTCAGGAAATTCTTTTGCACGAAAAGCCGTTTGAGGAATCTGTGTTATGCTTTCAATGCTTTCTCCCCTGCTTAATCTCTTCGCCGCTGCAACAATAGATTTTTCAGCCATTCCATAGACAATGAGATCTGCATTTGAATCGATCAATATGGAAGGCTTCAAAGAGTCACTCCAATAATCGTAATGCGTAAGCCTGCGGAGCGAAGCTTCAATCCCCCCGATGATTAAGGGAACTTGAGGATAGAGTGATTTCAGGATTTTTGAATATACTGTTACCGCATAATCGGGTCTCTGCCCTGCTTTATTTCCGGGTGTGAATGCATCGTTGGAACGGAGGCGTTTGTTTGCTGTATAGTGATTTATCATCGAGTCCATATTACCCGATGTCACTCCAAAGAACAGCCTTGGTATTCCTAATTTCTTAAAATCCCTGAGGTCATCGCGCCAGTTAGGCTGCGGAACAATGGCGACTGTATATCCGGCTTTTTTCAGTACCCGTGCAACAACCGCTGCACCAAATGACGGGTGATCGACAAATGCATCTCCTGTGAATAAAATAACGTCGACTTGTTTCCAACCAAGCTCCCGCATTTCTTTTACAGAAGTGGGAAAGAAGTCAGCATATTTGTATTTTTGACCAAGTGCGCTTTTCATTCATCTCTCTAACAAACTTAAGCATGGTATTGTTGCATAATATAAGATTTAATATTGGAGACTTCTGAAATATTTTTAGAATAATGGTAGCCGAGAACTCTCACCCACCAAAGTACGCTTTGTGCGGCGGACAAGTGAGGATGACATAATACTCTTATTGTCTTTTCTAGCAGCCGCGAAATCGACAGCTGTGAACAAAGCCTGGGCAAGGTAATTCTTGTTCGATCTTGTATCAATACATTAAACGAGAACCCTTTCCAATCCGTAATGGTAGTTCTACCTTGAGATTACACGTTTCGATTTCGCAAGCGTTTCTTTCTGTTGCTTTCTTTGCGCCCAAAGAAAGCAGCGAAATGGCTATCGAAGTCATTTATTCACAACAAAATTGGAGAGTTGATTTTATTAACCGCCAAAATCGGTAATAGTTTTATTTTATTATTCAGATCAACATAGAAAGTTTCGATCAGTTTTATATGACCCCCTCTTTCATCTCCCCCTTTGAGGGGGAGAGTTATTCTTGAGATGATAATCCCGACAGGTTGGAACGGAGAAGTGTTTTTTTTATTTGTCATGCCCGCGGATTTTTAGCAGGCAGACCGATTACAGCATTCGGGAATGACATGAATAAAGAATCTTATTTGAACTGCCAATCAGACCGCTTATAAACCCTCAATGCTTCATAAAAAGTGCCGGTCCCAATTTCATTGGTGTAATTTTGATTTTATAAATCGCTCCTTTGTACCAATTTACACGATTGAGCCTTACACCGATAGAAGTTTGACCTATGGTAAACGGTGAAAAAGGAATTTGTCCTTCAAGCTCTTTCCTGCCATTGACATATGTTTCAATCTTTCCATCATTCACAACAAAGGCAACATGATACCATTGATTGAGCAGATGAAGTTTCGTGGAGTCCGCAAGCGTTTGGCCTGTTTGTCCGGATCTCATGTACGTGTCAAGGTACCATTGATCATCCTTCGTCAATCTCGTCTCGACCATAACACGCTCACCTCGCACTTCTCCAAAATGAAGAAACCTCTGCTCGCGTTGTCCGTTTGTATCGGGACGCATTATCACTTCAATTGTAAATTGACGCATGTTCACCAACAAATTGGTATCGAGTATCATTGCATCATCTTGCCCGTCAAACTGAACTGCTTTACCATAGGAACAGTCAATGATCTGAGGTACACCAATAATTGTACAACCCTTCGTGAAGGGTTCCAACATTTTTGCTAATTCCAACTCAATGGTTTGTATTGAATCAATGTGAGAACAACTGTCGCTTTGTAATGGTAATGCTTCCAGACGCGCGCATACTGCGATACAAAAGATAATAATAAATGCCTTTTTCATATCGAGATACCTGCTCATTTTTACTCGCCTCCATTCCCTTTCTGTAAAATGAACCCCAACTATCTTTTGAATAATCGGGGTTTCATGAAAATAACACTATGGTCCTACTGGGTTACGCAACATATGTCGATGAAGCTGTATCACCGCCGCGACCTGTCCAGTTCGTATGGAAGAACTCGCCGCGCGGTTTATCGATACGTTCGTACGTGTGTGCACCAAAGTAATCACGCTGTGCTTGCAATAGATTTGCCGGCAGTCTCTTGTGGCGATAGCCATCGTAGAATGCTAAAGAAGAACTCATTGATGGCATCGGAATTCCAACCTGTGCTGCTGTTGCAACAATCTTCCGCCATGATTCCTGGCAGTTCGTCATGATCTTCTTGAAATATGGATCGAGAAGAAGATTTGTGAGTTTTGGATTTTTATCATATGCAACTTTGATTTTTCCAAGGAAGGTGCTGCGAATAATACATCCGCCGCGCCACAGAAGTGCAATGCCGCCGTAATTCAGATCCCATTTATATTCCTTTGCAGCTTCCTTCATCAACATATATCCCTGAGCATAGGAAGTGAGCTTCGAAGCATACATTGCCTTGCGGATATCTTCTACAAACTTCTTCTTATTGCCGCTGATTTTTTTCTTTGCAGGTCCCTTCAAAATCTTTGAAGCGATAACACGTTCATCTTTAATAGCAGAGAGACAACGAGCAAAGACAGCTTCCGATACCATCGTCATGGGGATGCCAAGATCGAGCGCAGCAACGCTGGTCCATTTACCAGTTCCTTTTTGTCCGGCTGTGTCGAGAATAGAATCGACGACATACTTTTTCTTTTCATCTTTATAGTTGAGAATGTCTCGAGTGATTTCTATAAGATAAGAATTCAATTCGCCTTCGTTCCACTGATTGAAGACTTCATACATCTCTTTATTGCTCATGCCCAGACCTTCTTTCATCATCTGATAGCATTCGCAAATAAGCTGCATATCGCCGTACTCAATGCCATTGTGCACCATCTTTACGAAGTGGCCTGCACCGTTATCGCCAACCCAATCGCAGCACGGTGTGCCGTCTTCGACTTTTGCTGCAATTGCCTGAAAGATCGGTTTCACAGCCGGCCATGCCGCTGCTGAACCACCGGGCATAATGGAAGGACCTTTCAACGCGCCTTCTTCGCCGCCGGAAACACCTGTGCCGATAAACAATAAACCCTTACTCTCCAGATACTTTGTTCTTCGGATGGAATCAGGAAAATGTGAATTACCACCATCGATAATAATATCGCCTGCTTCGAGGAAAGGAATCAGCTTTTCGATGAATTCATCCACGGCCTTCCCTGCTTTGACCATGAGCATCACTTTGCGCGGACGTTTCAAAGCAGCAACGAGTTCTTGAATCGTATGCGCACCGATAAATTTCTTTCCTGCGCCTCGGCTCTGTAAAAACTTATCTACTTTTTCTGTCGTTCGGTTAAATACGGCGACGGTAAATCCGCGGCTCTCGATATTCAGTACAAGATTCTCGCCCATGACTGCTAATCCGACTAATCCAAAATCAGCTTTTTGTTCCATATTTATTCTTCCTTTAAGTGAGTAGTTGATGTGTATAACAGGGTTATGAATTTTTAAGTTATTTGAAACGATCTTGATAAGCCCACAAACCCAATGCTGGATTTGAAATATAGAATATCTTCTCTCCATCGGGCATAGTGTTAAAACCATCTTTGAGTTTTTCTGGGTTGTACTTCCTTGTCATCTCATTCAACTCTGCATATTTGAAGTTGACACTTTCGATTTCCTGTTTTGTAAGATAACCGGTGCAATAAGTAATCGAGAAACGTCCTTCCGATGAACCATGAATCAAATGTGCAGCTGCACCTAAATTGTTTTTCAGGTCATCTCCGGCTTTCACAAGTTCCAATACTTTTGGTGTACCGACATAACCATATTTACGAATCAGCGCATCTATCTGTTTATCCTCGCCAAATTCTTTTAGAGCCGGAGCCAGAACGATCAGTTCTCCTCCATCGGCAATTGCCATGCGAGTACGATAGATACTCTTGTTGCCAAGCCAGGTACTCTTAAATTCCGATGGATCAAGATACACGACAACTTTCTTCAATGGCTCTTCAACCATTTGAAAATTTACTTTGAGCGATAATGCTGCTGCAAGATTAAAGCATTCCATATCATCGCCAATATAGAGACCGCGAACTTTCAGTTGTCCATCTGCACCGCGCGAGACAACCGTTTGAACATAGACGATCGGCAAATGCTTTGCAAAATGATCTGAAGCATAATTATAAACGCGTCGTACCGGATTGTCTGCGCGTCCCATAATGCGTTCCATCCCGTACACAGCTCCGAGAAAATGACTTTTGTTAATCCCTTCAGGTCCGCCGGTTCCCACAAGAATATTTTTGTTGTAGTTCGCCATGCCGATAACTTCGTGCGGTACCACTTGGCCAAGCGACAATATCAAATCAAAATTCCCTTCCACAAGAAGTTTGTTGACCTGCGCCTTCCATGCATAATCCAATTTTCCTTCTGATTGTTGATAAATAAAATCAGATGGAACTTCCCCCAGCGTGACCACATCTTTCCGCCAATCGTGCACACGAAAGAGATTGAGCGGTGTATTACCGAACATGGTTTTGATATCTTTTTCGGTCATGGCAGTGTGTGTGCCAAGCGCCGGAAGAATATCCGTAAGCTTTTCCTTGTAATATTCCCATGTTAAGCGCGTAAGTATCCCGGCATGTGAATGAAAGCGCGTATAATCCGGCGGGATAGCGAGAACCTTTTTCTTTGCACCTAATTTCGAAAACGCATCAACAAGACCTTTCCTCATGTCTTCTTCGTAGAGAACATCACTTTCCGAGCCGCGGCTGTAGAGCAGCATAGTATATTTTCCTTTTTGCTATCTACTTATAGAACATTGGAACACCATCGTTCGTTCTCCGATGATGTTTCCTCTTCATTCTTCTTGTAAAAGTTACCACCGAATACGTGCTGATCTGCTATCGTAAATAACGAATCGCTCAAATAGTCTAGCTGTGACTGCCTATTTACTATAAAACATTTACTACAGTATTAATATAATAGAGAATCTTATGCTTTTCCACAGTTTTACCTCTTTATCTTGAAAAGTTTATACGAGAGTTTTACCAGTATATTGGATGATTGAGAGAACAATTCGTCTCTTAGATAGGGAAGATACATGCTGATATTTTTCCACTTCTGTCGTAGACTCCTCATAATGCCTTGAAGGACATTGAAATATTGGAGGGATAGTCATTTGCTCTTTTATGTGACCGACCTCTTTATCTGTTCTTATCTTCTCCATCGTTTCTGCAAGCGTCATTTCTCATTTACTGCAAAGTTCAAAAAGCATCAGAAGAAAGGCAGGAAAAAAAACAAACCACACGCGTTTGCCTTTCCCTCCCTTTCTCCGTATTTTTCTAGTGCCGTGAATTATATGGTTTCCTATCGAACAAAAACCTACAAGGCAACAATAATGAGATATCTCACTTTCTTTTTTGTCCTTTGCTCTTCGATCTCCTTTGCTCAATTTGACAAAGAGACGACTCGGGTGGATGCCCACACTATGAGTCCCGTGATATTTGAAGCTATTCCGTATTGGAGCAGCGACACGACATCCATCGAGCTCGTTGTTCTCTACCGTGTGAGTCCGTCGTTTCTCTTTTTTTCAAAAACAGACAACACACAACAAGAAAGTTACGAAGCAAAAGGTGAATTGGTTGTTGAAATTATGGATAGCAACAATGTCACTGTTGGACGCGGCTTCCACCCGATGCGGATTGAACGAATCTCGGTGCCTGCCGAAGATGCTCCTCCATCCGATGAGATACAGGGAATTTTTACTTTTAAACTCAAAAAGGGATTTTTTAAAATTGTTATTGAAGCAAAAGACAGCGAGTCTGGTAAATCATTCATCAATCGCGATACAAAAGTGGATGCACAGACTTTTTCTGCTTCCGGTTTGAATGTTTCTCCAATCATGTTTATCGATCCGATACAATCCGACTCCTCTTCATCCGACCATACTATTTTTTTCCCGATAAACCATGGCGGTAATGTTATCATTGGACAGGTAGGAGTATGTTCGTTTCAGGTCGTTTCACCAGACACAAGCACCGACATTCATCTTGCATGGAAAATACAAAGCAAGAACGAAGACGATGATGAGATTTCGCAAAAATTACAGGGCGAACAATGTTCCCAGCGAAACGGCACACTTGCCGTGATTGAAAATGCAAAGCGCGTCTCTTTTGCAATAAAAAAGGGGCCAGCACACAGCCGATTCGTCTTTGCATCCATTCCCATAGAACGATTGGATGCCGGTACATACCTGCTCACCGCAATAGTGACTCAAGGTGCGTTGAAGTCTGTAAAAGAATTTAGATATAAAGTTATTTGGCCGCTCAAACCTCGTTCTCTTTCCGATCCTAAACTTGCCGTTGACGCATTGAAACTTATCGCGACGGAAGAAGAAATCGACCAGATGTCCGCGTTCAGTTCCGATAAATCGAGAAAAGCGTTTCGAGCGTTCTGGCACAAACGCAATCCAGACACCACGCGTGCGTATAATTCAGTCATGGCTGAATACTACCGGCGCGTAGATGAATCAATCAAGAGATTTTCTACTACAGATGAAAAAGACGGGTATCGTACCGACCGCGGACGCATCTCTATTTTATTCGGAGCACCATCCATAACAAATCGTTTGCTGAAACCGAATACAGCGCCAACCGAAATCTGGACATACGAAAACCTTAAAAAGCGGTTTACTTTTAGGGATTCAAAGAAGAACAGCAATTATATTCTTGTGAAGACGGAGAATTATTGAAACCCATTATTGTGATAACGATTGGTGATTTTAACGGCATCGGTCCAGAACTTGCACTCAAAGCCGCAATCCATCCAACTATAAAAAAGCTCTGCGTACCAATTCTTATCGGGCCATTAAGTGTTTTTGAACAGACAGCAAAAAACTGTAAGCTCAAAGTACCACTTGCACAAACAACGTTAGTCCAGTTTCATCGATCTGGTCTTTCGGTCATAGATGTTGGGGATGGTATCGGTGCAGACATCCAGTATGGCACTACCACAAAAACGGCTGGTCGATCTGCAGGTGCGGCTCTTGAGCGCGCTGTTGACCTCTGCGTGCAAGGTAAAGTAGCAGCAATGGTCACTGCGCCTATATCCAAAGAAGCGCTGAATCTTGCCGGTTATAGTTTCCCAGGACAAACAGAGATGATTGCACTCCTGAGCCAATCTCAGAACGTAGCGATGATGCTTGTATCAGATAAAATGCGCGTAGGACTTGTTACTATCCACACGGCGCTCAAGAATGTCGCAGCGAGTATATCCAAAGAAAAAGCTATCGAAAAAATCGCCATTATCGATACATCACTGAAGAAAGATTTTCGTTTGAAGAAACCGCGGCTTGCCGTTCTTGCACTTAATCCACATGCAGGTGAGAAAGGATTGATCGGCACTGAAGATGATGGAATTATCGCACCGGCGATAGCAGATTCCAGAGCAGCGGGTATTCTTGCCGAAGGTCCATTTTCTGCTGATGCATTCTTTGGAACACATGCATATAAAAAGTATGATGCGGTCGTGGCGATGTACCATGACCAGGGATTAATTCCACTCAAGATGAGTTCATTCGGAAAAGGTGTGAACTTTTCAGCAGGACTGAAGATCATACGCACTTCACCTGACCACGGCACAGCCTATGACATTGCTGGAAAGAACAAAGCAAACCTGTCCAGCATGATCGAAGCGATCAAGCTTGCCGTCCAAATATCAAAGAATAGACGCGATCATGATTGAACTCAAGAACGTTTCGGTATCATTCGACGGTCAACAAGTTCTCGACCGCCTCAATTTCTCAGTAGAACAAGGTGAGTTTGTGTATCTGGTCGGACAAACCGGCACCGGAAAAAGTTCACTCATGCGGTTGTTGTACTTTGATTTGTATCCCTCCACCGGAAGGGTGAAGATTGCCGGGTATAATTTCGAGACTCTTACGAATCGTCAAATACCGCTTATCCGGCGTCGGCTAGGAATTGTGTTTCAAGATTTTAAATTACTCGAAGACCGGAATGTTTACGATAATGTTGCCTTCGCACTTTTCGTCACGAACGCACGACGAAGTGAAATCAAGAAAACAGTTTTGCATGTACTCGCTGATGTTGGCTTAAGTCATAAACGCAATCATATGCCGCATGAGTTGTCAGGCGGAGAGCAGCAGCGTGTCGTCATAGCGCGGGCACTGGTCAACGAACCGATTGTCCTTCTTGCAGATGAGCCGACAGGTAATCTTGACCCAACTTCTTCCGCCGAGATTATGGAACTTCTCAAGAAAATCAATATGCGCGGGACCGCTGTACTCATGGCGACACATAATTATGATTTAGTAAAAAAATATCCCGCACGAGTGGTTCAGTTGAAAGATGGGAAACTGACTGAAGTAGACATGAAGAAAGGAAAATAGGCCGGTGACCTTCGCAAGGTTCTCGCGACAAAGCGATGAGATCCTTGCGAAGGTTTCTCAGAGGCTACTTCACCTGTTCCACACGACGTACCTCCGGGTGCTGTATCATTAACGACCGTTCAATACCCGCCCGCAATGTCATCGACGACATCGGACAACCAACACACGACCCCAGTAATCGTACTTCGACGATGCCGTTTTCTGTGACACGCACGAGCTGAACATCACCCCCGTCGATTGCAAGAAAGATTCGCAGACGTTCAAGACTTGCTTCAATAGTTTGTGGTGTTAACACGTTTTCTCCAAGTCAGTTCTGATTCTGCAACAATATCTCTACCTTCGGTACCGCCGGCGTTCCAAGATATTGAATACTAATCTGTGCCGCAAGCTGCCTTGCGATGGCTTGTATAATTTTTCCCTGCTGAGATTCCGGTTCTCCATGGACAATCGGATCGCCTTTATCTCCGCCAATGCGAACTTTGGTGTCGATGGGAATTTCACCGAGGAATGGTACGTTCAATTCATGAGCCATTCGTTTACCGCCGCCAATATCAAAGATGTTTTCTCTTTGACCGCAATGGCTGCAAATGAAATAGCTCATATTCTCAACGATTCCGAGCACCGGCACATGAACTTTATTGAACATCACCAGACCTTTTTTCGCATCGGCAAGAGCAACATCTTGCGGTGTTGTCACTATCACTGCTCCCGTCAGCGGAATCGTCTGAACAAGTGTTAACTGAATATCTCCCGTACCGGGAGGCATATCGAAGATCAGATAATCCAGATCACCCCAGGTTACATCTGCTATGAATTGCTTTACAGCGCCACTCGCCATCGGTCCGCGCCAGATGACTGCTTCCATCGGATTGACAAGAAATCCGATCGACATCACCTTGACGCCATACTTTTCAAGCGGTTGAAGTTTACCGTCCGATACTTTCGGTTTCTCGTTAATTCCGAACATCAAAGGAGCACTTGGACCGTACACGTCCGCATCTAATAATCCAACCTTAGCACCATCCATTGCAAGTGCGACCGCCAAGTTCACAGCAATAGTTGATTTGCCCACCCCTCCTTTTCCGCTCGCAACAGCGATCGTATTCTTTACTCCAGAAAGGAAGTCCTCTTTTTGCGCATGCGTATTACGTTGCACATGAGAAGTCATCGTAATATCAATCTTTCCGATTCCTTCGATTGTCATTCGTAGAGTTTTCTCGCAATCGATGATAAACTGATCTCGCACCGGACACGCAGGTGTCGTGAGTTGTAAGTCGAACGTGACATCGCTTCCTTTGATTGTAAGGTTCTTGACAAATCCAAGAGTCACAATA
The DNA here is from genome assembly GCA_049523215.1 of Bacteroidota bacterium. Taxonomy (GTDB): domain Bacteria; phylum Bacteroidota; class Ignavibacteria; order UBA10030; family UBA10030; genus Fen-1298. Next base: position 99,912 of record JBEKNC010000004.1, read on the forward strand.
TCGCGATGCAAATCGGGATCTTTGACTTGTTTGAGTGATTGCAAAATATTCTCTTCAGTGAGTTTGAGCATTGAAATCCTAAATTATTTGTTTACCAGTTTTCATTTTTTACCCTCTCTTTCTTTTTCCATGATCCTTCTTCCGCTCTCTACAACGTTTCTTTATTTTGTCCAGTTCCATCTACCCTTTCATAACACCTATCGGAACCATCTTTGCTACTTTTCGAGCAATGCCTGCATAATGAACAACATCAACGACGGCACTCACATCTTTATACGCTTCCGGCTTTTCTTCGGTCAAACCACTTTTTGAAGCACCGCGTATGTGAATCCCTTTTTCTCTGAGTTGATGAATCAATTGTTCCGCGCTGATATCTTTCTTTGCTGCGTGCCTGCTCATGGCACGTCCCGCACCATGGCATGCAGAACCAAAAGTCTCTGACATCGCCCGTTCTGTTCCCACTAAGACATAGGAGCACGTGCCCATACTTCCGGGAATGAGTACGGGCTGACCTATTTCAAAATAATCACGCGGAACATCCCGATGATGTTTTGGGAAGGCACGTGTGGCTCCTTTCCGATGCACTAATACTTTTACATTTCTTCCGTTGATACGATGTTCCTCTTCTTTGGCGATGTTGTGCGCAACGTCGTACACAAGACGGAGACTGCCGGAACCAATGACACGCTCAAATACTTTTCGGGTCCAATGGCTCATCATCTGGCGATTAGCAAATGCAAAGTTTGCCGCTGCTGCCATTGCTTTCAAATAACTTTGTCCTTCTTTCGATTTGATGGGTACACATGCAAGCTGCCGGTCTACTACCTTGATGTTATACTTCGGCATCGCTTCCTGCATCACTTCCAGATAATCTGTGCATACTTGATGACCGAGACCTCGCGATCCGCTGTGGATCATCACTACAATTTGATTGAGTCTGAGGCCAAATGCCTTCGCCGCTTCTTCATCAAACACTTCCGTTATATATTGTATTTCGACAAAATGATTGCCGGAACCGAGAGTGCCGAGCTGATCGCGTCCGCGCTGCTTAGCACGCTTGCTTACCTCGTTTGGATCTGCATTGACCATCCTGCCATTTTCCTCGATATGCTCCAGATCGTCTGGTGTTCCATAGCCGTTTTCGACAGCCCAATGCGCACCGTCGAGTAGAACTTTATCGAGCTGCTCAAAAGAAATTTTCAATATTCCTGATTTTCCCGTACCGCACGGAATATCACAGAACATCTGATTGAGCAGTGAATCGACTTTTTGTTTTACTTCCTCTAATGAGTAATCGGAAGCGAGCAGTCGTACACCGCAGTTAATATCAAATCCAACACCACCGGCAGAGACAACTCCTTTTTCCAAATCAGCGGCAGCTACACCGCCTATCGCGAAACCATAGCCCTGATGTGCATCCGGCATAGCGAGAGAACGGCCAACCAAACCCGGAAGCGTTGCAACATTCGCTACCTGTTTGAGTGTTTCATCCCGCTCAATCGCACCGATAAGTTCTTTACTTGCATAGATCAATCCCTCTACTTTCATTCCATTTCGGAATGATTTTGGGATTAAATATCGATATTCATCTAACTGCGTAATAGACATAGGCTAGATGTCCACAAATACACGCGCAATCCAATCACCATCGTGGTCTTCAACCTTCAACTGATGATACGTAATAGCTTTCACATCGAGCTTTAATTCATGTTTCGATACATCGTACGGTTCACCAAGGAGATTTGCTTTTAACAAAGTATCAGTGAGTGTTTCAAACTTCACATCCGAAGTCAAGAATTTTTCGGCATCGTACAGGTAGAGAATTTCTGTCAGCCACCGCACTAACAAGTTTTCGCGATCAGTCGCCTGAAGCTCTATCAACCGATTCTGACGTGATTCAATCTTCGATGTTCCGGCTACAACCGACATGAAACCGTACGCAGCATTCCGAAATACTTCCTGCATCGAATTGCCATGCGCTTCTATTCCCAAATCGGACGGGTGTTCGAGAATTTCGAATGGCGGTTTCACTTCACATCAGACCAGCGTTCTGCCGCTCAACTGCTTGAGTGCTTCAAGATAGAGCGCAGAAGTCTTTAGGACCACATCATCCGGCAATTTTGGCGCAGGCGGCTTTTTATTGAAATTGATAGATAAAAGATAGTCACGAACAAACTGCTTGTCGAAACTCTCCTGCCCGCGGCCTGGCTGATATTTGTCTTTTGGCCAAAACCGTGATGAATCCGGAGTGAGCAGTTCATCAATGAGAATAGGTTCTCCATTTTCACTGACACCAAATTCCATTTTTGTATCAGCAATGATAATGCCTTTCTTTTCTGCAAGCTGTGCTCCGCGTTGATATATCTTGATAGACATGTCGCGCACCTTGTTTGCCAATTCCCTGCCAATGATGCTGCACATCTGCTCAAACGAAATATTTTCATCGTGTTTTCCGATATCTTCTTTGGTTGTCGGAGTAAAAATGGGTGCCGGCAGCTTAGACGATTCCACCAGGCCATCTGGTAATTGAATACCACAAATAATTTTGCTTTTTTTGTATTCATTCCATCCTGAACCCGAAAGATATCCGCGAACGATACATTCCACCGGTAAAGGTTTTGTTTTTTTCACAAACATCGAGCGATCGCAAAGCACGGTCCAATACGGTTTGCATTCTAATGGAAAGTCATACACAATAGAAGAGATGATATGGTTTGGAACGATATCTTTTGTCTGCTCAAACCAAAAGTCAGAGATTTGTGTCAGCACTTTTCCTTTATAAGGAATGCCTTCGTTCATCACCACATCAAATGCGGAAAGCCGATCAGTAGCGACGATGAGCAGTGACTCGCCAAAATCATAGATGTCCCGCACTTTGCCGCGATTGATCAGTTTCAAGCCGGGTAAATTGGTTCGTGTGATAACCGGTTCGAGATAATTGTTGGTCATAGTTCCTCGTGAGCAAATGAACATGGTATGGTGAGTGCTTCTTCCAGTCGTTGTAAATATTCAGCGCGTGGAATTTCATGCGCTCCAAATTTCTGTAGGTGTGGTGTGGTGAACTGTGTATCCAACAATGTGTACCCTTTTTCTTTCAATCGCATCACGAGATGCACGAGTGCGATCTTTGAGGCATCCCTTATTCTACTGAACATGGACTCTCCGAAAAAAGCTCCGCGAATCGCAACACCGTAGAGACCACCAACAAGCATTCCATCCTTCCATGTCTCAACGCTGTGTGCAATACCGGCATAATGCAGTTGGACATAGCTCTTAATGATCGCTTCAGAAATCCATGTCTCTTGCCGTTGTGCACACACACGCATGACTTCTTCAAACCTTTTATTAATCCGGATATCGAAGGGCTTCTTCTTCAGCGTTAACTTGAGACTGCGTGGAACATGAAATGTATCCAGTTCGAATATTGTTCGCGGATCAGGAGAATACCAACTTATTTCTCTTGTCTTCGGATCAGCCATCGGAAAATAACCATTGCAATATGCCGTGCATAAAAACTCCGGATCAATGGTTTTTATATCTGATGAACGTGTTTCCATAGTCCGTTGAGGTTTCAAATCAATCCAGGGTAATGACAATTTTGCCGATGCTCTTTCTACTTTGCATAAACGCTTGAGCTTCAGCAATCTTGCTAAACGGATAGCGAGCACCAATAACCGGCTTCAAGATTCCAGTGGCTTGCCAATCAAGAATCAATCTGAGTGCATTTCTCAAATATTCGCTTTTCTTGGCAAGAAAGTACAAATTGAAACACGAAAGACTGACATTCCGAGATAGCAATGTATGAGGAAACAATATCGGTGCCGCCAACATTTCCCAAACCGCTTTCATTTTACTGTACGTTCGCTTTCCTGTTATGGCTGAAAATCCGAACAAAACATATCGGCCCATGGGCGCTAAAATCTTCCACCCTTTCTTGAATACCGTTCCGCCGACCGAATCGAGCACGACATCAATTCCATATCCATTGGTTTTTTTTCGAATAACTTCTTCAAAATCTTCTTCTTGATAGTTGATAAGATGCGTCGCACCGTGGGAGCGTGCTATTTCTAACTTTTCTGAAGTGCTTGCAGTAGCAAATACTTCCGCACCAAGATGTCTTGCCATCTGTGTCGCGGCAATACCCACTCCGCCTGCAGCAGCGTGGATCAAAAGTTTATCACCTCTGTGCACATGCCCTAGTGTCAGCAATCCATGATACGCCGTAAGATACGCAACAGAAAAAGCTGCGCCTTCTTCAAAATTCATCCGCTTGGGAAGCGGGAAAAGTTGTTCCTGTTTGACTACAGCATACTCTGCATATCCACCCAACTGCGTGAAGGCGATAACACGATCTCCGCGCCTCCACTTCCGAACGTTTTCACCAACTTTCGTCACAATTCCTGAAACTTCAATACCAGGAATGAATGGCGGTTTCGGAATACTTGGATATAATCCTAACCGCGCCATCACATCTGCGAAATTCAGCCCAATCGCTTTGACTCGAATCTTCACTTCACCTTTTTGGGGAGCCGGTTCAGGCCAATCTTGAATTTTCAATACACTGGGCGAACCAAATTTTGTAATGACCGCAGCTTTCATAGTCTAGTCTCCGAATGCAGTACCTACTGCCCGAGCAGATTTGATATATTGTGAATCGAGCGGCACGGTACGAAGTTTGAGGATTGCTTCTTTGACCGGAACGGCAACAACTTCGGTTCCACGCAGACTGACCATATATCCGAATTTGCCTTGTGCCGCCAACTCAAGAGCCATAGCACCGAACCGTGTTGCAAGAATTCGATCATAGGGAGTTGGACTACCGCCCCGAAGAACATGCCCAAGTACGACAACGCGCGTTTCCAGTCCTGTTGCTTTTTCAATCTTTCGTCCTACCACATCACCAATGCCACCGAGACGTACAGGGTCGGTGCGCTTTTTATCCATTTCTTTCACTACGACATCTCCTTCGGCAGGCTTCGCTCCTTCTGCAACACAAATGATGCTGAAACGATTTCCGCGTTTACTGCGCAAGAGCACATGTTCGTAGACTTTTTCCCACTTGAATGGAATCTCAGGAATTAAAATCATATCTGCACCGCCGGCAATACCTGAACCGAGGGCGATCCACCCTGCATACCGTCCCATCACTTCAACGACCATGACGCGGTGATGCGACGAAGCAGTTGTATGAAGACGATCGATCGCTTCCGTCGCTACCCAGACTGCAGAATCGTATCCAAAGGTCACGTCTGTTGCAGAGAGATCGTTATCGATGGTCTTCGGAACGCCGATGAAGTTCAGTCCGAGTTCTGTGAATCGGTCAACAATATGCATCGTGCCATCCCCACCGATGGCGATGAGAGCATCCAGATTCCAATCGCGGTAATTCTGAATGGCATGGCTCGAATAGTCGAGCACTTCCACACCCCGCGGTGTTTCTACCGGAAATTGAAACGGATTTCCTTTGTTTGATGTGCCAAGAATCGTGCCGCCAACATTCACGATACCGCCAACATCCCGAGGAGTTAATTCACGCATCCTTCCTTCTACAAGACCTTCGAAGCCATCCAGAATACCGATCACGGCACAGCCGAATTGTGTCATTGCTGGTTTGGCAATGCTCCGAATGACTGCATTCAAACCTGGACAATCACCACCACCTGTAAGAATTCCAATTCTCTTAAGAGTACTTTTCATTTTTTATATCTCACGTGTGTCAATGATTTTTCTCTCTTCAAAGATATGCAATAGTATTCATTGTTTCCATCAACGCACACAGACGAAAAAGCCTCTCCAGTTGATCTGAAGAGGCCTTTTCCAAAATTTTATCGTCCAAATTAAACCGTTGCCTTTGGCATGACGCTCTGTTGATATTTTTCACCAAGCCATGCACCGAAGAGCGAAATCATGAATCCTATAATCAATCCAACAGTAAGATACAGTCCTGGAACGCGAAGAGAAATGATGTATCTCAAATATACCCAATCTAAAAGTACTGCGAGCAGTCCTGCAACTGCGGGTTCTTTCAGTGTCACACCCGGTGATTTAAATCCGATAATAAAACCTGTCACCACGAAACTTATTATGAAACCGACAAATGCAAATTTAAAAATATGAACGAGAAATAATTTTGACAGAATGAAAACACATAAGATATTGAGCGCAAAACAAACTATCACTCCAACGATTACCCATTTCCAAAGAAATTTTTGATTTTTGGCTTCTGCTGCTGAAGTGTCATCTCCCTGAAGTTTTTCACCTGCCCAACCGCCGACCCATGAAAAACCAACGCCGAGAATCAGGAGCAAAAAATTGATTGCAGCTGTAAAGTGAATTTCCGCTTTCGTGATAAAGAGAAGGAAGAGCATCACGAGCATAACAAGCGCACCACCAACCGAAGCTTCGTTAATTGTAATTCCCGGTGAATAATATCCGATAATTGTACCGGTGACAATGAAACCAACTAACATAACTATTACCTGGACTTGACCACTGTGGAATGTCGGCGCTACAATGAAATACGATGCCCCAACTATGATAAGTCCGGCAATAACCGACAAGATGACCCATTTCCATTGTAACTTTGGTTCGTTGTGTGTACTGTGCGTCATAATCTTTTTCCTTTCAAAGGTAGCAGATATGGTGAATTACAATACTGATGTTGAATATCTCAAAACAATGAAGGAAAAGCAAGAAAATTTGTATGAAATAAGATGGATCTTCAGAACGTCTCAATTTCATAAGCACTTACCTGAAAACGCATCCAACTGTACGGTATACTGTAAAAACGTGAATGTGGAGATGACGGTACGAGCAGGTTTAATACCTTCTTAAACAAGCCACTCCACGACCTCTGTCATCGTAATTGCTCTCACCGTGATGAACTTTACGTTAGAAACATTTTTTATTGACACTGTATAGGAAGTATTGTACGTTGTATGGTATTCCAATAAAGCAGCGATCATTCAGATTCAATGGGGCAGTAATGAGTCTGTGTTTCATAAGCGCGGTAATTTCTGGTCTGTAGATTTACTCATTCACTCCTCTCTAATTTTTTTTTGCATAACTTCTGCCGCAAAGCAAGTAGGCAGATATATCTCCAGTCACTGAAGAGTGTCCTACAAGATAGAAAATATTCACAGTTCAAGATAAAAATAGAGACACTCAACCAAACCGTTGCAATATCATAGAAACATTAATCATATTTAAAAGAAGGAGAGATAAAACATGAAAACAATTATATTCATCCTGCTTTTGGCAGTATGTATCCTGCCAGCGTATTCTCAGAACATCACCAATACACTTGGTACAGGAGGAGTATTTACTATCAAAGATGCGTCAAATAGTTATTTGACTTTAAGTCAGTCAGACGGACTTTTATCTTTGAACAAGAACCTCAACCTGCTTACTACAACCAGCTCATCACTTGGGGTTATTACAAAAGGAGGAAACAGATTTATACACGATTTTGCGCCTGCCGGATCTCAAGGTTGTAATACATTTATTGGAATTAATTCAGGTAATTTCACAATGTCAGGTACTGGCTACTATTCAAGCTATAACACGGGAATTGGCAATTACTCGCTTCAAAACCTGACTACCGGCTATCATAACACAGCGATGGGGTATGGATCTTTAAACTCTAACACGACTGGCTTTTGGAACACAGCAGTGGGAAAGTCATCTTTACAAAACAACTTGACCGGCAGTAGTAACACTGCAGTAGGGGAGCAATCTTTATATCACAACACAACCAGCAATTTAAACGCAGCAGTGGGGTTCGGTTCTTTATATTCCAACACGACTGGCGGCTCTAATACAGCGATGGGGGCTTCATCTTTATATTCTGACAGCACTGGGGCTAACAACACAGCAGTGGGAGAAGGATCTTTACAAGCCAACACGACCGGGCATGACAACACAGCAGTGGGATATTGGGCAGGTTACAATATGACCACCGGCTATAATAATACTTTAATTGGCTCTAATGCTCAATCCTCTGCCGCAAACATAAATAATGAGATTACGCTTGGAAATGGCTCTGTTACTTCTCTTCGATGTGCAGTCACAACAATTACTTCTTTATCGGATGCACGGGATAAGAAAAATATTAACGATCTAAATCTAGGAATTGATTTCTTGATGAAATTAAAACCGCGTCTGTTCAACTGGGATAAAAGAGAATGGTATAAGGATAATAAATCAGATGGAAGCAAGATGCAGAAAACACTGACTGCGGGATTCATTGCACAAGAGCTTGATGAAGTTCAGACGAAAGAGAATGCCGAATGGCTCAATCTTGTCCTGAGAAATAATCCTGATAAACTTGAAGCAACTCCGGGCAATCTCCTGCCTGTGATGGTAAAGGCTATTCAAGAGCTCAAAGATAAACTCGATAAGTACGAGCAGATGCAAGTTGTGTTAATAAATGAGATTGATAAACTAAAATCATCAAAGGAGAAATAAAACATGAAAACAATGACACTCATCCTGCTTTTGGTAGTATTTGTACTGCCAATGTATTCTCAAAACATTACCAACACGCTTGGTACGGGCGGAGTATTTACTATCAAAGATGCATCAAATAGTTACCTAACCTTAAGCCAATCAAGTGGACTTTTATCCTTGAGCAAGAACCTCAACCTGCTTACTACAACAAGTTCATCACTCGGAGTTATTACAAAAGGAGGGAGCAGATTTATACACGATTTTGCACCTGCTGGAGCCAATGGTTTAAATATATTTATTGGAATGAATTCCGGTAATTTCACAATGACAGGTACCAGCAACTCAGCAAGCTATAATACCGGAATTGGCTATAACTCGCTTCAAAGCCTGACGACCGGCTCGTATAACACAGCATTGGGGTGTCAATCTTTATCTTCTAATACAACCGGCGTTGATAACATAGCAGTGGGGGGGGGAACTTTATATGCTAACACGGGTGGTTATCAAAACACAGCAGTGGGAGCATTTTCTTTAGGTTCCAACACAACGGGCAATTTAAACACAGCAATGGGAGAGGCATCTTTACAAAACAACACGACTGGCGGTAATAACACAGCAGTGGGAAGTCAATCATTATGTTTCAATGGGACTGGTTTTTCAAACACAGCAGTGGGGTATGAATCTTTGTTTTCCAACACGACCGGCTATTATAACACAGCAGTGGGAGACTCATCTTTATTTTCCAACGCGACCGGCAATTCTAACACAGCCATGGGGTATCGATCCTTAGCTTCCAACACGACCGGCTATTATAACACAGCTGTGGGGTATCGATCTTTACGTATTAACACGAGCGGCGGAGGCAACACAGTAGTGGGGTATAATGCAGGTGCAGAAATAACCGGCTCAAATAATACTGTAATTGGTTACAATAACGGGTTGTGGGCTGGGCCTCCTCCAGATTTAACCGGCTCAAATAATACTGTAATCGGTTCCGGTGCCTATCCGTCTGCGGCAACCGTATCTAATGAGATTACGCTTGGAAGTAGCGATGTTACTACTCTTCGATGCCACGTTATGTCCATTACTGCCTTATCGGATGCACGTGATAAGAAAAATATTCATGATCTCAGCATAGGAATTGATTTCTTGATGAAACTAAAACCGCGTCTCTTCAACTGGGATAAAAGAGAATGGTATAAAGACAATAAATCAGATGGAAGCAAGATGCAGAAAACACCGGCTGCGGGATTCATTGCGCAGGAGCTTGATGAAGTCCAAACCAAAGAGAATGCTGAATGGCTCAATCTTGTCCTAAAAAATAATCCTGAAAAGCTTGAAGCAACACCCGGCAATCTCCTGCCTGTGATGGTAAAAGCTCTTCAGGAACTCAAAACGGAAAATAGTGAGCTCAAAGATAAACTTGATAAGTTTGAGCGAATGCAAAAGGTATTAGTAAGTGAGATTGAACAATTGAAATCAAAAGACATAGAATTCAAACAAGTTCGGAATGGCAATTGAACATGCATGCGTTCTCCTCGAGCAGACAGCTAAAAAATATCTTAATAATAAATAATGAGTACGAAAATGAAAACAATTATTATATCTTTAGCAATTGTATTTTCTTCTTCATTGCTTTACAGCCAGATAGTACCCAGCCAGAGTAATATGACCTATGATGCCGGAACTGATATAACAGTCCAGGCAGGCGCAGATATATGTGCAGATGCAATAATCATCAACGGCACGTGGTCCGGCAATGGGACAAAGTGCCAAGCACCGCTTCTCGTGGAAACGACTCCTATTGTCGCACCGAGAGTATTGTCACTGGCTCAGAATTATCCGAACCCATTCAATCCGACGACGACGATTGAATTCACTGTTCCGAAAGATGGGCATGTGTCGTTGACGATCTACAACTCACTCGGCCAATTAGTGGCTACAGTGTTCGATGGAGAGGCAAGAGCCGGTTACATCCAGAGAGCAATGTTTGACGCTTCACAGTTAGCAAGCGGTGTGTACTTCTCCCGGCTGCAGTATAATGAGAAGATGCTTCTGAAAAAGTTGGTGTTGATGAAATGACCTCAGCAACTTTCCGAAAGTTACCGGTGATCAAGCGTAGAGAACTTTCGGAAAGTTACACTAAGAACGCCCGGGTAAGAAGATTACTCGGGCTTTCTATTCAATTTCGAATAACCCTCTCATTTTGCTTCAAGTGAGTTCCTTCGGAAACGAATCCAACTGATTCTTCTCTTTGGCATCCGGTATCGACTGCACGGTCCTAAATTTCTCGGTTAGGCCTGCCAATTGTTTATCGGCTTTGTCATAGTTGTTCTTTGCATTGTTCAACTGCATGCCAAGTGTCTCAAACACATCGTTAAATTTCCGCAATTCTGTTGCGAGCAGTTCAAGATTCTGAAAAATCTCTTTTGCACTACGCTCAATTTGCAATCCTTTTAAGCCAAGCGCGATGACTCGCAAATGCGCATAGAAGCTGTTCGGCGAGACCGGAACTACCCTTCGCTTGGTTGCGTACGAATACAATCCATCCTCCTCGTCATAGGATTCATCTTTGATGATAGTTTCGTAATAGATGTTTTCAGCCGGGATATACATTAATGCAAAGTCGAATGTCCCTTCATCCGGCAAAATATATTTTTCTGCGATTGAATCAATGTGTTTCTTCACATCCGACTTAAAAAGGCGAGCAGCGGTTTTCTTTTCCTGGTCTGACTTTGCATCGAGCATCTTGCGAAAATTTTCCAGTGGAAATTTAGAATCTACCGGCACTTTTCCGCCGGCTGTATTAATGATCGCATCGACTGTTTGACCATTTCGAAACGTGTATTGAATGTCATACGCATTTGCCGGAAGAACTTGCTTGAGTAAATCTTCCAACAACAATTCACCAAGACCGCCACGAAGCTTGGGAGCTTTGAGCATTTCCTCCAATTTCGAAACGCTCTGACCTAGTTCCTTGATCTCTTGTGTCGCTTTCCCAAGTTCGCCAAGTTTATTCTGAACATCTTGAATCACCTTTGCCGCAGTATCCAATCGCGACCCCATCTGACCGGTGTTATTCTGCAATTGCGATGTAACACTGCTCAGGTGTTGGTTCATACTCTCTGTCGTGGATTGCAGACTCTTCAGAACCAGATCCGTTGTGTTCTTCAAAGACATAACAAATGTATCAGTCGTATTCTTAAGATTTTGATTCACTTCCCCGCGTAAAGAATCTACTTGCTGTTGGAAGATCAATGCTGCTTGTGCGGAATCATCTCCTTTTCGCTGAAAAGTTCGCTGGAGAACTACCAACACGAGAACCGCAACAACAATTAAAACTATGAGCGATAAAATTTCCATTCTTTCTTTCCCTTTACATTCCTTTGTATTTTTTACTTTTTATTTGTTTTATTCCTCTCACAATCAGTTCATGAAATACCATGCTGTGCTCGTTCCAGAAAACATCCAGAAGAACACTCGTGCAAGCGGTAGATGATTCCGTTTGAGCCATCCCCAGATCATCGCCGCGCCAATCATCACGATGGTGAGAACAAATGTGCCTGCAATACATTCCCATACGCCGAATGTCTTACCATAATAAAAACCATAAACTTCTCTCATTCCATAATTGCCTATAGATCGCAAACAGAGGCGCAGCATATACCATCAACGATTCCTTGCTGACGTCCAAAAAAAAAGATTTTTTCAGTCTTGCGATAATTTGCATAAAACCAGCACGCCGTGAGAAGCAACATCACAATACCCAAGCGCTCAAAGAAAAAGAGCGGATTCGCCCGAATATCATTTGAACCGATGTGAAGATGTACAGGTAATTCTCTTCCAATGGCGCACACCGCAAAGAGAATTGCTCCAGTAAGCGCAAACCGGAAGATGGATCCTTTTTCTTTCTGCTGTTCACGCGCACGGATGTACCCGGAAGCAAAGACACCTCCGAAAAGCATAAAAGCCATCCATGGAAAGAGTGGAAAAAGCGAGTAATGTTGGCTGTTGAAATATGCTGCAGGAGGCGCGGGAATCCAAGTGTTGAAATTAATATTCCAAATGAACATTGTCGTCAGTACAACAAGCACCCCCTTGGAGAACAAGAATATTCTATACGTCCGATCGTTCCTTATCAACAACCTTGTGAGAAAGAGTACGAGCAAACTCAACGCAATGCAATGCAGAACGTCTGACTGATAAAAACGCAGCCACTGAACTTCTGTCGCTTCTGTGGTTGTTCGATGGAATGAAAAGAAAGGAAGAAGATCAATAAAGGCGAGTCTTGAGTGTGATGCCATAGTTCGTGTTAGTTCTTAATTCTTAGTGCTTCGTGGTTTGTAGTTACATTGTGCTGTCCAGTTACGAGTATTGAGTTTTTCTGTTTTCTGTCTCCTGTTTTTCTGTCTTCTGCATTCTGTCTTTTTAAATCACTTTCATTTTCTTCCCAACTTTTTCAAATGCCTCTAATGCACGATCGATATTTTTTTTCTTTAATGATGCCGAGATTTGAGCACGCAATCGTGCTTCTCCTCTCGGTACTACCGGATACCAAAGACCTTTTATATAAACCCCTGCCTTCAGCAAAGTATTGCTCATTTCCTGTGCGATGGATGATTCACCGAGCATCACCGGCACTATGGGATGCGTACCTTCGATAATCTTGAAGCCCAGACTCTTGATTTCCTTCCGGAAGTATGCTGTATTTTCATGCAGTCGTTTAACGATAGATTTATCTTTCATCAATAAATCAAACGCCGCCATAGAACCGCACACGATTGCGGGAGGAAGTGAGTTCGAAAAGATATACGGTCGTCCTTTCTGACGCATATATTCAACGAAATCTTTCGAGCCGCTGATAAAACCTCCGGCTGCTCCACCTATTGCTTTTCCGAGCGTGCCAACAGTAAAATCAACTTTGCCAAGCAAACCGAACTGCTCTGCCGTGCCTCGTCCACTCTTGCCGCAAACGCCGATTCCGTGCGCATCATCTACAAAAACCACTGCCCCGTATTTCTTTGCCAGTTCAAGAATCTTTGGTATCGGTGCAAGGTCTCCTTCCATACTGAAGACACCGTCGCTCGTTATCATTCGAATACGATAGTCTTTATCTTTGTCTTCTTCCAATTGTCGTTCGAGATCGGCAACATCACCATGTTGATAAATCTTACGGTCTGTTGTTTCTGCCTTGCATAACCGTTGACCATCAATGATGCTGGCGTGATTCAATCGATCGCTATAAATAACATCTTTGTAATTTTCAAAGCCAAGTTTTTCGTTTGTTAACGCTTGGAAGAATGCGACATTTGCCGCAAATGACGATGAGAAAAGAATAGTATCTTCCGATTTTAGAAACTTTGATATCTTCTTTTCCAATTCAAGATGAATCGTTTGAGTGCCGGTGAGAAAACGCACTGAAGCAAGTCCATATCCGTATTTCTTCATTCCGTCGATTGCGGCTTTCACAACAACCGGATGGTTCGACATGCCAAGATAATTGTTCGAAGCAAGCATCACTACTTCTTTACCACTTACCCTGACGATTCCACCTTGAGCACTTTGAAGAGTGGTTTCATACTTGAAAGTCTTTGTGTCTTCGAGTCGTTTCAGCTCCGCAGCGAGAAGTTCATTGAGTTTCATAGAGAATAGCCCTTAGCAATCAAGGTTCATCATGAGATTTCTCCTACTTCAATCATTGAGGCTTCTTATTTTTTCTTCATCCGGACTGAGAACGATCCGTCCATCCCATGCTTATGCTGGAATGTTTCCACTTGCCCTTGACTTCCCACAAAATTCTGATGAACGAACTTATTCGCCGGTTCAATGGAGAACTCAAGATGTCGAATAAGGAAATCTTTGGTAAGATCGAAATTTTCTTCCGGTTCGATTGTGCACGTACTATAAACGAGCACTCCGCCCGGTTTCACAAGTTTCGCGGCATTTTCGAGAAGCGAACTTTGCAGATGCACGAGTTTTTGAATATCATCAACATCCCGTTTCCATTTGGCATCTGGTTTCTTCGAGAGAACACCAAGTCCGGAACATGGTGCATCCACCAACACTTTATCTGCCGGAGGTATCTCAAGAATCGCACCATCCTCGGCAACAAGATGAACATTGGTTATGCCTAATCGCTGGCATGCGTTCTTCACGAGATTGAGCCGAGTCTCATAACGATCAACAGCGATGATTTCACCGGAGTTTTTCATCAGTTCTCCGATAAATGTTGTCTTCCCTCCAGGCGCCGAACAGAGATCGATGACGCGTTCTCCCGGTTTTGGATCGAGCAAGAGAACTGGAATACCGGCACTCTCATCCTGAACAGAAAAATATCCCTGCTTAAAAAGTTCTGATTTTCCAATGCCGGCCATGTGCTGTACACGAACAAAGAAATCAAAATACTGAGAACGTGTATATTGAATTTGATTTTTGTCTAACAACGAGAAAAAATAATTCAAATCCACTTTCAAGCGATTGATCCGTAACGCTAAATCAGGAATGGAATTGTTTGCCTCCATCATCAATTTCGCTTCATCATATCCATAGCGTTCCACCCACCGTTTCGTCATCCATACCGGATGAGATTCGATCACTGCAAGGTGACGAATTTTATCTTCTTCTTGATCGGGATAGCGAATGTTTTCTATATTCCGGAGGATATTGCGGAGGACAGCATTAACGAGATCGCCGACTTTCTGCCCGCGCAGTCGTTTGATGAACTCAACTGCTTCATTGACGGCAGCCGAGTGCGGAACCCGGTCGAGAAATTGAATTTGATACAATGCTACACGAAGTGCGTTCTTGATATTCGTTTCCGCTTTTGTGAAATTGCCGTGGAAGAATCCCGTTAGGACCCAGTCGAGTTTCATTTTCCAACGAATCACACCAGTCACAATCTCGTTCATGAGACCTTTGTCTAATTCATTCATAACATCCGAACTTAATTCCGCATCAAGCAGTTTATCAAGATAGGCATCTGAACGCTCAACGCGGTTAAGTATCTTTACTGCTGTGCCGCGCGGACCGGCATAGATACTTTCTGGTTGTTGTGGATGTTCTTGTGGTGCGGCGTCTTCTTGCATTCAATTATCTTTCAGCGAGAATGTCCTGCACTGTAAATTATAGAATCAGGCCGGAGTTGAACAAACGGCAAGAAGTGCGGGAATTGATTATCTTTGAAGGTGTAGAGTTGTGCTGCCATCGGTCAGGTCATTTCTGTGAACAAGTGAATATGTGGAGGTTCGACATTCCAAACCTTCGCACTACCGACAACAAAAAAGCGGAATGCATTCTGACAACACATTCCGCCTTAGAATAGCAACGTCGTTCTTATGCCCCGGCTACGGCTGCTTTTGGTTCCTCTGGCTTTGCAGCGTACTTCCGTTTGAACTTCTCAATGCGTCCGGCTGAATCGAGCAGTTTCTGCTTACCAGTGAAAAACGGATGGCAATTTGCGCAAATTTCTATATGGAGGTTGCCCGTGGTAGAACGAGTCTCAAATACATTACCGCATACGCATGTAACCACAGCTTTTTTATATGTCGGGTGAATTCCTTCTTTCATCTCAATCCTCTAATACTTTCTATGATTATACTTTAATTAAAATACGAAAAAAACGATTGATTTGCAAAAGGAATTTTATTCCGTAGTTTTCGTGCAATATCTGCACATTTGAAGAAGACTTCCTCTCTCGTAGGGACGTATGGCTATACGTCCCTACCAAAGCTTTACTCGATTTTTCTTCTTCCCGCAACAAATCGTAGCGTCCGACTCGCTGATCTCTCTCACAACAGGGTTCTCCGATTTTTATGGCGGAACTCCTTCACACCTTAGATAGTTAATCAAACACAACCGTTTTTCTTCCATGGATAAGAACCCGATCTTGCAAATGCAATCGCACTCCTCTTGCCAAAACCAATCGTTCCAGATCTCTCCCCTTGCGAATCAAATCTTCCAGCGAATCTTTATGCGAGATACGGATAATATCCTGTTCGATGATCGGCCCTTCATCGAGCACATCCGTTACGTAATGACATGTCGCACCGACGATCTTCACTCCTCGCTCATACGCTTGCTTGTATGGGTTTCCTCCGGCAAATGCAGGTAAGAAGGAATGATGGATATTGATGATACGATGAGGATATTTCTCGACATACTTTGGTGACACAACTTGCATATAACGAGCTAAGACGACTGTGTCTATATTTTGCTGTTCCAACAGCCCAAGTTCCTTTGATTCCTGTTGGATTTTAGTATCCCGTGTGATGGGAAAAACATAAAAGGGTATATGATATCGCTCGGCTAAGTAGCTCAGATCGGGATGGTTGGACATGATAACTGCTATCTCTGCATCGAATTCTCCCAGTTCATGCCGCCAAAGAATCTCTTGAAGACAATGATTATATTTTGAAACGAAGATAGCTAAACGCCGCTTCTCCCGATCCAACCTTATAGAACATTCAGCACTGTACTCCTTCGCAAGAGGCAGAAATGTGTCTTCTAATTTTTCAGGAGCCACGCTAAATCCGCTCATATCCCATGCCACGCGAAGAAAGAATATTTGTTCCGATCGGTCCACATGTTCGTCCAAATCAAGTATATTTCCACCGCGTTCAAAAATGAATTGAGCAATGCGAGATACTAATCCTTTCTTATCAGGACACGACCATAATAAAATCGCTGTGAGACTTTTTTCAGCCACACATACCTCCTTCTATAGTGAATATCAATCGCTGGGATATAATAAGAGAGTAGCACCAGAGTTGCAAGTTATTTTCATGTTCCAATTCATTTTAATTGTGTTACTTGAATTTCATTTTCATTTTTGGTAGATTTTACTGAATGAAACGAACTCTTCTTTCTCTTGTTGCCACTGCCTGTACTGTGGCAACACTCTCTGCTCAACAAGCGACGTATGATTTTCTTCGCATCGATGTGAGTGCACGAGCCGCAGCCCTCAATGGCAGTTTCGTCTCGATGAAAGACGACCCGAATGTGCTGTTCTATAATCCGGCAGCCCTTGGAACTTTGAGCAGGCCTAAGATTTCCGCCAGCTACTTAGATTATCTCATGGATGTCAATATGGGATCGTTGAGCTACGCTCAGTACGTTGAAGGAATCGGAAATTTAGGTGGCGGCATCACCTATATCAATTACGGTTCATTTAATCGAACCGATGAGAATTTAAATGTTATCGGAACGTTCGAAGCAAAAGAGCTGGCGCTTATTACAGGTATCGCAATACACTATGACGACGATATCCTTGTCGGCGTTAATGTAAAATATATTTATTCCTCTATTGCGGAGTACAGCTCAAATGCACTTGCAGTCGATTTTGGATTCCTTTATGATATTCCTTCGCAGAATCTTACGATCGGCGGCAGCGTTTTGAATCTTGGTACACAGTTGAAAACATATGCTGGCACAATAGAGTCACTTCCCCTTGATGTCATATTCGGCATCACGAAGCGACCTGAACATCTTCCGATATTTCTAAACCTCGACTTCCATCGGCTTAACGAAAAAGGCAATACGTTTTGGGATCGCTTCAGTGCTTTTACGGTTGGTGCCGAGATATTAATGAGTGAATCACTCCGGTTGCGCGTTGGGTACAACAACCAGCAACGGAAGGACTTCAAAATGGGAACAAGTGCTGGTCTTGCCGGTTTCTCTATGGGTGCCGGAATTATTGTGAGGGACTACCAATTTGATTACGCGTTCAACTCTTACGCCAAAAACATCGGGTTGCACCATATTTCTCTCGGTATCAGTCTATAGCTTTCAACAAATGTCAGATGTTCAAAGAGTGTTGAACATCTTTCCACATCTATCGTAGTATCGCGTCTAGAAGTTTTTCACTCAGATAAAAAAGAATCATTCCCCCAAAAACCAGGAGCGGCGGTAAGCGGCTTTTTGTTTTGTTCACTTCAGGAATCAAGTCGCTTGCACCCACATACGTTACAGTACCAGCGGAAAACGCGAACGCAATACCGGCAAGCTGGGCATCAACATGTTCCAGCAGAAAAACTGAACAAGCTCCAATAAAAGTTGCAAGTCCTATACCTATTGCCGAATATAGCACGACCCTGCGCGAGAATCCGGCACTCATCATGATCGAACCGATCGTGAGCCCTTCCGGAAACTTATGCAGGAGGATTGCCAGGAAAATGAGAAGTCCAAGATAGAAGTCATATTGAAAACCGACCGAGATGGATAATCCATCGAAAAAAGCGTGGATGAATAACCCCGTGAACGCAGAATACCCGGTAATTTTTGACATCATCACATCGTGATGAGTCTCTTCACCAAAATGGAAGTGTCCAACAATGGTATGCTCGAAGAAATGGATTGTTGCAAAACCGATAAGAATCCAAACAGCAGCAGACTCACCTACAAATCCGAAACTGACAGGCACCAGCTTGAGGAAGACGAGCGCAAGAATAAATCCTGCACTGAGTGCAAGAAGTATCTCTTGAACGCGCGTCGGCCAACTCTTACGTGATACGATCATAGTACCGCCGAGAACAACGGCGATAGAAGCTACGAGGGCAAGTAAAAGAATTTGAGTTTTCATCAGTTGCGTGTGTATGGTTTTTCAAGATACTTTTTTGATTCCTTATGAGAATCTTCATATTCTTTCATCGCCAGTACTTTTTGATATTGCTGTATCGCATCTTGCCTCTTCCCTTGTGCATCATAAATCATACCGATGAGTAAATTCCCAAGCGACATGAATCCGGATGGCTCATCTTTGTCAAGTTTTCTGCTCAACTCATCGCTTCGGTACAAATTTTTCAGCGCTGCATCAAATCGTCCGGCCATAAAATCAAATTTTCCAAGGTAATAGCACGCTTCACGTGCATCGTACGTGTCATACCCCAGCTGTTTTTTTGAACAGCGTTTCTCGATGTCTATGAAGATGTCCTTCGCTTCACCGAGATAACCTGTGCTGACTAAACAACGGCCTACATAGTGATGGAACATGGAATTGTTCGGGTACTTCTCATGCAGCTTTCGGGCAAGTTCAAGAGCACTCGCATAGTCTTTCTCATAGACGAAATAGTTCTGCATGAGAAAATACATTGCCTCAACTTTAGCATACTTCCCATTCAGTGAAGCTTGTCGAAGCTGCTCTAACCCTTTTTTTCTATCTCCATTCGGGAAAAAAAACATTGCTGGTTTTACAATTGGATATTTTTCTGGAATAACAGATGCGTAATAATTGTAAATGCCTATCCCCAGCAAAACATCATAGTTGTTCGGCTCCAGTTCGTATGCTTTTCGCACCAACGGCAACGCAACGATGCCGTCGTTGGCGGCACCAACCCATTTACCTCGGTTCGCACGCAATCGTCCGCGAAAACCAACCGCACCTCCGTTGAAGAACATTGCTGTCACGTCATTGGGGTGCTCATCCAAACGTTTCTCACACATCTCAATGACCACACCAAGCATCTGGTATAATTTGTCATCCTGCGACTCGTCATCAAAATTACTGATGATGCGTTCCCACTGAACCATCGCCCGAAAAAAGTATCCTGCCGGATGATCCGGACGCTGACGAATCACTTCCGAAAAGTCTGAATCAGCTCTGTCGAATTCATAGTTGTAGAGCTTATCAATACCGCGCATTAATCGTTGGTCGAGGGCTGGATCGTCAAGCCATTGTGACTGAGCACTGGAACAGACAAAGAGGAGAAAAAACGCCGAAAGAAAATATATATTTCCCACTTTCTTACGTGCATCCCGATAGTGAAGGTGATTGATGCTTGTTGAGTCCGATTGTATCGTAATGAAAAGTTCTCCCCTCATGAGACCAATTTCTTTGCTAAATATTCTTTGAGACCTGTGCTTGCTACACGCTCCTGCACCATGCTGTCGCGGTCGCGCACGGTAACCGTCTGATCTTGTAAAGTTTGAGAATCGATTGTTATGCAATACGGCGTTCCGACTTCATCCTGCCTTCTGTACCGCCTGCCCACTGCACCGCTGTCATCATAGAATACACGGAAATACGGCCGCAAATCGGCTTCGAGCTTACGTGAGAACTCCGGCATGCCGTCGCGATTGACAAGAGGAAAGATTGCCGCTTTAATAGGTGCGAGCTTAGGATGAAGCTTCATCACAACACGCAGTTCCATAGCGCCTTCGGCATTGGGCGCCTCTTCTTCACGATACGAATCCACAAGGAATGCCATAAACGACCGACTTGCGCCGGCAGATGTCTCGATAACAAATGGCGTGAATTTCTCCTTTGTTTCCTCATCGAAATATTTCATACTCTTACCGGAAAATTGTTCATGGCGTGATAAATCGAAATCCGTACGATTATGCACACCTTCGATCTCTCCCCAACCAAATGGGAACAGATATTCGACATCATATGCATCCTTGGCGTAATGCGCTAATTTATCCTTAGGATGTTGATGCCATTGGAGCTTTTCTTTCGTCATTCCGAGATCGATGTACCATTGCATGCGTTCGCCGCGCCAGTATTCGAACTGTTGAACATCGGTGCCGGGTTTCACAAAAAATTGCATTTCCATCTGTTCAAATTCACGTGTGCGGAAAAGAAAATTCTTTGTGTTAATTTCGTTCCGGAATGCTTTCCCGATTTGCGCAATGCCAAAGGGCAGTTTCTGCCTCGATGCAGATTGCACATTCAAAAAGTTGACAAATATTCCCTGCGCTGTTTCCGGTCGTAAAAAGACAATCGATGATGAATCTTCCACCGGCCCTACAAATGTCTTGAACATCAGATTAAATTTGCGTGCTTCCGTGAATGTCCCTTTATTACCGCAACTAGGGCATGGCAGCATCAATACGATACGCGCAGCATCTTGATCGGTCGTTACAAGTTTTGCGAATTCTTCAATGATCGTCTCATCTTTTTGCTGCCCGCCAAACTTTTGCGCATCGAGTTCGCGGAGAACGTCTTTTTTCTTTTTTAATGATAAGTCGTCAAAAAGAACGTCAACCCGGTATCGTGCTTTGCACTGTTTGCAATCAACCATCGGATCTGTAAAATTCTCAACGTGTCCTGAGGCTTCCCATACACGCGGGTGCATCAGAATGGAAGCATCGAGCCCTTCTACATTCTCACGATAGGTCATGCTTTTCCACCATTGTTGTTTCAGGTTATTGAGCATCTCGACGCCCAACGGGCCATAATCCCAGCATCCATTCAAACCGCCGTAAATTTCACTCGATTGAAATACGAAACCGCGGCGCTTTGCCAGAGAAACAATTTTCTCCATTGCCTTTGTTTGATCACCTGCAGTCTTATTATTCTGACTCATCTTCTCTTGCACTCTCTATGATAATGAGTAATTGAATCTTAACTCTTTGTGTAACTACTCAGCGTTTTCTTCGACAATGCCATTTCCCTCTTGGCCTCCTCCCCTCATAGGGGGGGAATAAGGTGGGGTCTATTGTTCTTTGACCTCACCCTAACCCTCTCCTATGAGGAGAGGGAATGTTTCTCTATTTACCAAAAAATATGCTGAACAGTTACTTATTTGTATCTTTTGTCATCAATCGAATTTGCTCTCTGCATATTCATGCTACTTCAATCCTGCTTTGGTCACCGATCATAAAGCGATGTACTCGCGGTTTTCCGGTTGCCTCTACGACTTCAACGTCGTTGCCGAGAATGCTCCCTTCAATCCGAATACCGACACTCGTGACCTTACAATCCCGGAGAACAATGCTGTACTCAATTTCGCTGTTCCGCACTTCAGTTCTATCACCAATGGAAGTAAACGGGCCGATGTAGCTGTTTTCAATAACACAATTTTTTCCGATGATAACGGGACCGCGAATCTTGCTGTTGATGACGTGCGCTCCTTCCTCTATCACGACACGGCCCGCTACTTCAGATTGTTTATCCACATCACCATCGTTTCGAGGTGCAATATTATCCAAAATCAATCGATTCGCTTCCAATAAGTCGGTGGGTTTTCCGGTGTCTTTCCACCAGCCGGTGATTTCTGTGTACCCGATCTTCAAGCCACGCTCAATAAGGAGTGTGTGCGCATCGGATATTTCCAGCTCACCGCGTGCACTGGGTTTGAGGCTTTTAACTGCTTCAAAAATGTGATGATCATACAGATAAATTCCCGCAACAGCATAGTTGCTCTTTGGCTGTTTTGGTTTCTCTTCCACACGAACAATTTTCCCATCGCGGATCTCGGGTACGCCAAATCGTTCCGGATCTTTCACTCTCGCTAATGTCAGGTAACAATTACATCCGCTCTTTTCAAATTCATCCACGAATCGTTTCACACCACCGACGAGCATATTGTCGCCGAGGTAAAAAATGAATTTGTCGCCTGCAATAAATTTTTCGGCCAATTGTACGACCTGTGCAAGTCCACCAGGAGTTTCTTGCGGGATGTACGTAATCTTCACGCCCCACTTTGAACCGTCACCAATATACTTCGGAACTTCCTGACTGTCGGCATTATGCACGATGCCAATTTCCTTGATGCCCGCGTCCACCGCCGCTTCGATGGCATAATGCAGGATGGGTTTATTTGCTATTGGAATGAGATGTTTGTTCTGCGTGTGCGTTATGGGGCGCAACCTTGTACCGCGTCCGCCGCTGGCAATAAGTGCTTTCAATGGTTATCCTTTATACTGTTCTTTGACCGGTTTTCTTGTTGATGCTTTTTTGAATGCCTGTCAACCGTTTCGTGCGTCAGAAAAGTCGAAACAAAACCATATGTACTATGATACAAAAATATTTCTTCTTTTGGAATTCAAACTATCGGCTGTACAAAGTTCAGGCGAGATAGAATTCAGCCGCTTTTTCCATGCATCGACGAGACTATTTCGCGTCATTCACTTGCATGAATGCAGCTGCAAGATACCCGACAACTCCACTTTTATCTCCGGTGATATCACCTGAGTTACAGTAGTGCAATACCTCCACCCGATTTGCACCTAATTGTTGTGCCGTTTTCATGGCTACCGCAATGGGACCGCCGCCGCACGCTTCGAATGACTTCTTTTCCAATTCATCGATGAACACATCCGAGTTGAAACGTTCCACTGCTTGGATGACACGCTTATCAAGGAGCACAGCTTCATCATAAGCATGGAAATGCGAGAGATCACTGCTCGCAACTAAAAGGACATTTTTGTTTGCCATAACACGTGCAAGTGCAACACTCAGTTGTTCGCATAATTGCCGTCGCTGATCTCCCATAATTATCGGTACAATGGAAAACTCCTCAAGCACACGCTGGAGAAATGGCAATTGCACTTCAAGCGAATGCTCTGAGCGATGCCCTGCAACCGAAGCAACGATATTCTTTTCCCCATGCAGTAATTCTGATCGCACTTCATGATTGATAGGCACTTTTCCGAGAGGTGTTTCATACGCATCACCTGAGTAAATAGAAATGCCGTCAAAGTATTCCCGGTGACTCGGACCAACAGCGATGACACAATCGTACTTTCTGCCTTTGAGAAGTTTGTAGGCGTGGGCAGCCGTAAATCCGGAATACACGTATCCTGCATGAGGCGAAACCACTGCACGTACTGTACCTTCAATTTTCGGTAGTTGTACACGATTCAGCATCTCATCGATGTTCTTGCGGAGTGCAGCCGGTGATCTCTCATAAAACATCCCGGCAACTGCCGGAGCACGTACAATTTCTTTCTCACTCATAAGTCTTACTTTTCTTCTTTTTCAAATTCAGACTCTTCAAATTTTTCCACAGTGAACGTGAAAAGTTTTACCTCATTCCGTTTCCAAGCATCGAACGGTAATCCTGCCTTCAATGCTGTGTGTTTGAGAAATTGTTCTCGATCCCATCCATACTCTATTGCCACCTGCGGCAGCAACAATCCGCGTCTAAACCCGGCATCGATCACAAGACCATGCTTCCCGATTTCAATCTTCATCTTATCGTGCAACTCAGAGAGCGGCGAGAGAACGGAAATTTCAATCGTGATGCCTGCCAATTCGGCCAAAGTCATCGGCATGAAGCGCGGATCTTCCATGGCAGCCTTTACTGCCGCCTCTTGCGTTGCTTGAGCAAGCGGAAAAAGAGGCTCAACATATCCAATACAGCCGCGAAGGTTTTCGCCAATGCGGAGAGTGACGAAAACACCAGAGGGTCGGCTCAATGATTCGCTCTTATATTCTTTCTGTGGAAGCGGTTTTCCGCCAAGTGCAGATTGAATAGAAGATCGCGCAATCTTCAGGAGCACTCGCTTTTCTTCATTCGTTAAATTCATTGACACCCCCTTCCTCTTCATTTCCATATTGTAAGGTAGGGAGGCGTAGTCAAACAATCAATAGTATGAATTTTCGAAAGTGCTCAGTGTGTTCTTCGATGATGCCGTTCAATTCGATGTTTCCTCCCTTTTTAGGAGAGAACTAATTACTCGCCGTTAGACATGGATCATATAGTAATGTCAATAAGCCTTTGTGGTGCAATACGTTTCTTGAGATGTATGAATAGCCAAAGAATCTTGTTCATTGGCGTACGCATAGGTTAAGAAGACAACAAACAGAAAGTAAGAGTATATAGCTTTCATTAGTATCTCTATGCACATTGTAGAAACAAACCAATGTTCCTATAACTATTTCAAAACGCGCCCTAACGTATGGTGGCTTCCGCCCAATGATAAGGCATGGCGGATAAAAAGTCCGTTCCATTGTTGCATAATGGAACGCGATCGCGATCCCGCTTATGTGGGATCGGACTGCGGCATTCTGCCTGCGTGCCGAAGGCACTTCGGCAGGCAGGTGAAAACTTTCAAATTTGTTGTGAACGAACCATGTTCATTGTACTTACTTTCATATTAAGACAAAACCTCTGCACGCCATGAATTTTGCAGTGTGCTCATTGAGATTAAGTATCATTAAATAAAAAGTTGTATTGCGCTTCGTGCAATAATCTTGAAGAATGTCTGCGTAATTATTGGTGCACACTTGTGTGTGCATCATTTACACGCGGCCTCCGGCTGCGTGATTCATTCTTCTGGACAAGCCGAGCTTGAGCGCATGGTTAGGCGCAGTGCCATGTTATTTAATATAGTTCCGAAAATGGATCGTATTCTGAATCCTCTTCCCAGTTATATTCTATTTCATTGCTTTGTTGCTTCGCTATATCGCGGCCTAATAAATCCGAGATGAATCCAAGAGTCATGTCAATGCCTGCACTGATTCCTGAACTTGTATAGATATTCCCATCACGAACCCATCGAGCTTTTTTAATCCAATGAACATTTGGCGATTCTTTATGAGTCCAAGAAAATATTCTCTTATTAGAGGTTGCCTTTTTACCGTCCAAGAGACCCGTCTTTGAAAACAATATTGAGCCAGTACAGACTGTTAAAATATATTCTGCTGTCTTGGATAATTCGGCTACCTTGTTCACAAAACGACTATTCTTCAATAAATCTCTTACTCCTATTCCTCCGGGAATTAGTAAAATGTACGATTCAGAATGCAACTCAGATAAAGGACGTGTTTCGACTCGTACTTTCTGAGAACTGACAATAATTCCACCATCCAGCGAATATAATTCTGGATTGAAATGTTCGGTTAACCGTCCAAACACTTCAATAGGACCAAATGCATCCAATGTCTCGAAATCATTAAAAAGAATTACAGCTATATCTCTCATATTATTCTTTCCATAGCATTGCGCCTAACGGACGGGCGCTAAGTCCGTTCCATTGTTACACAATGGAACGCGATCGCGATCCCGCTTATGCGGGATCGGACTGCCGCGCTGATAACCTTCAAAATGTACTATACGAAACAAGTTCATGCTGAAAAGTTAATTATAAAAACGAAAACCCACCACCAGCAAAGCTTAACGTACCCAGCTGGCAACCGTCAGCTTGAGCGCCTGGTTAGGCAACAACATATAATATTTCATTCTATTAACTCAGTATACATTATTGGAAATGCGATTGGAAAAATAAATGCCACGGATGTACCAACTTTACCATTATGGGTGATGGCACTGATTGCACCACCAATACCGACACCTATGAATCCACTTAAAAGTGTTAAGCCAAAATTACTTTCCTGATTTTCCTTCAAAGAAACTGAATGAACTCCATAAGAAGAACCAACAACGTATCCAATATATCCTCCAATAAGGACACCAACAAGCCCACTCCAGGCATCATCTTTATTGCTAGAAATAATTCCTCCAATAAGTGCCCCCGGTAACATAGAAACTGTGCCTAATAGACCACCTATTCCGACTTTTTTGAGCACAATTAAACTTCTATGCAACACTGTAGACATTCCACTATCAGAGGATAATGTCGTGTCGTACTTGAGAAAGAAATAATTAACAGAATTTTCATGAGTTCGGAATATCGCTGAGGAGACAGAGGGTGCATCGTTCTTCCTTTGCGAGAGAGCGTTAATCGTGTTGGATAACAGTAAGATAAACATTACAAAAAGAAACGAAACACGATTTATAATTGATGTGCCCATATTCTTAAGAGTGTTCTAAAGTATTTAAAATGTTGTTGCCTAACGACCCGGCGCTAAGCTGCGGCGCTGATAAGTTTCGTCATGCAACAAACGAAACATGTTCACACTGATTCTTTCAAGTTTGTACTGACCTATAAGCGCAATGTAAATTGCACTCAGCTCATTCCGTCAGCTTGAGCGCCTGGTTAGGGCGCAATTATTTATTTCAGAACCATTATTTTTTTTGTACAGACAGATTGACCTGAATACAATCGATAATAATATACGCCACTGGATACATTTGAAGCATTCCAAAGATAAGAATGAAAGCCTTTCGATAATTCTTTTGAAATAAGCGTAACAATCTCTCTACCTATGTTATCAAATATTTTCAGAGTAACAAATGCACTTGAAGGTAGAGCAAATGAAATGGTGGTAGAAGGATTAAAAGGATTGGGATAGTTCTGCCATAACGCTATATTTGGTAACAATGTCTCGTAATTATTAGTGACTGAGGTAACTGTCGAAAGATCACGATAAAACATGCCACTAAGATTTGTACTGATGACTAAGTTATTTCCGGAAACAATAATAGATTGCACATCTGTATTACTAAGATTATCGCTTAGCGACCTCCAAGAGAATGCACTTGTATCACAAGAATAAACTCCACCAATACTGCCGTACCAGGTCGTAGCTGCACAGAAGAGAATATTGTTATACAATAATAGCTGACTTATGTATCCTACAGGTAAATTAATATTGCATGGCGACCAACTAATTCCTCCATCTTTGGAAATATATACGCCATATCCTCGCGTGCCAGCAAGTATAGCATTACCGCAAAGCACAAAACTCCCAATGTCTGTCCATTGGGGAAGCCCAGAATCAGAGCGATTCCAAGAAAGACCGTTATTCGACGAAGAAAAAAGTCCTGAACGCGAACCGAGAAATATTTTACCCTTGTTTTCTATAAAAGCCTGAGCCATAACAATCCCAGCACCTAATGTATCAATAGACCAATTTTTGCCATTGTCCGTAGAACGATAAACTCCACCATCAGTAGCTGCAAAATAAATTCCATCATTCTCATAAACACTCCGAACAATGGGAGGAAATGATGGCACTACTTGAAAAGTCGTCCAGCTTGTGCCGTCATTTGTCGATGTATATATTCTACCGCCGATGTCAGTTGAGTATAAAGTGTCATTGATACATGTGATACTGCACATATCAAAGAATGGAGCTATTGGTTCAAATGAATTCCAAATTGAGCCGCAATCGTTTGAATAACAAATTCCATAACTGAATGTTCCGACAAATAACTTTCCGTTATGTTGACAAAGTCCTCCTGCTTGCAAATTGACTGGGCAAGATGCGTGGCTCCATTGACTATATGCTAAGCTAACCAATGATGGGAGAATCAGAATAAATCGAAATATTTCTTTCATGTCTTCTTTTAAAAGAATTGCGCCCTAACGGATGGGCGCTAAGCTTGTCCCCAAATGTTTTTGTTGGGGACTGCGGCGCTAAACATTTTCAATATACACAAAACGAAACAAGTTCATTGTAATTACTTTCAAATTAAAACAAAACCTATGCTCGCCATGAATTTTGCAGTGCGCTCATTGAGATTAAGTATCACGCTTCGCGTGATTCATTCTTCTGGACAAGCCGAGCTTGAGCGCCTGGTTAGGCGCCATATTGACCGTTTCATTATTTTCTTACTAACTTCACCCGTGCAAAAGGTTGAAGCTTGCCCTGTTCTTCGCCATCCATCAGCCATTGCCAAGTATCAGTGTTCCTATCACGCAAGAACGTCGTGTGGAACAAGCTTTTGTCGCTGCCTTCGAACAAGAAGGCAATACGATCTTTGTCCCGTTTCGCATGCCCGATTATCCCGTTTGAGAGACCGTCGCCACTCGTCACGTCAAGCCAGAGACAGGCATATTGTTCCAACAGCCTGTTCCAAGCGATATAGACTATTGCTTCATACGTTGCTTGCCCGCTAGAATCCTTCTCACGTGATATTTCATGAAGCTGGATATACTGATGTGCTAATACCCATTCTACATCTACATCATGTGTTGTCTCTTTTCCAGCTATCGTACCTTTGAGAATCCAATGCCCGACCATACGATCGAGCAACGAATCCTGAAAAGTAGATTGTTGAGCTGAAGCAGAAAAAGAAAGAAGGATAACCAATACAAATATTTCTGCTCTCATTGAATATTCCTCCTATATATGGCGCCTAACGGACCGGCGCTAAGTCCGTTCCATTGTTACACAATGGAACGCGATCGCGATCCCGCATAAGCGGGATCGGACTGCGGCGCTGATAATTTTCAAATTGCTGAAAACGAAACAAGTTCATGCTGATAACCTTCAAAATATACTAAACCGTTACGCGCCATGAATTTTGCAGTGAGCTCATTGAGATTAAGTATCACGCTTCGCGTGATTCAATTATCTGGACAAGCCGAGCTTGAGCGCCTGGTTAGGCAACGATTAAAATAAATACAACATTACGCCAACATCTACCTGCATATCTTCAGAATATCCTGTTACATTTGTACGTTTTGATACATTAAGGATACCAGTGGAATAATGTATTGACGATACGATGGATAGAATACGTGATATTTCATATTCTATTCCGCCGCCCAAATTAAAAGCAAGATTAAAAGATTGATAGTTTGAAATATTATTTACTTTCCCGATTTCTTGATCAACTCCGTTGATATAATCAATGATTCGTGTAGATTCGGAAAGAATAAAATTAGCATTTAACCCTGTTGTCAAAAAAGGTTTTAACGCAAAACAATCAAACTTTAGCTTGATAAGTAATGGCAGTTCGATAACACTAAAATTATTATCAGCTTTCATCAACACCATTGTACTATTTTCCAGATATCCTTTTCCTATATAGCATGGCTCTAATTGTAAAAATATCGGGCCATAAATTGGCAATTCGATAATCCCACCGATGAGAAAACCATTTTTCGAGCTAAGGACAATATAAGACGGTGTATTTTGAAAGTTGATTGTGCCTCTATTCATTCCTGTTTTTATGCCAAAGCGCACTTGCGCATTTGTTGTTGAAAGCATAAAAAACGAGATAATAACTAAGAGACAAAAATGAGTTTTTATAATAATTTCCACTTAATGATAATCATGTTTCGTTGCCTAACGGACCGGCGCTAAGCTGCGGCGCTGATAATTTTCAATATACACAAAACGAAACGAGTTCATGCTGATAGCCAAATTGATTTCCTCCCAACCAACGAGGTACTGAAAAGGTAATAATAAAAACGCTAACCCACCATTAGCCATGAATTTAGCACCACGCCTGCCCGCCGTCTTTGTGGCGGGCTCATTCCGTCAGCTTGAGCGCCTGGTTAGGCCGCCAACAATGTTCCAAGATTATATCGCTTGTGAGATGTGGCTTGACAGCCTGATGGTAACGAAAAAGATCCTTGCTGAGGTCTGGTTTGTCTATTGGCTCTGGAACATAAGTACTCTTCGCATCCAATTTGCTCATCGCCTGTAACGCTACCTGTTCTTTCGAGAAGTACTCTTCAAAGGATTCATTGTCCGGAAATCTATGCGAGTCTGCCCACCAGCCCATAGTGCTCATTCGCTTTACATAAATAGTTAAATTTGGTACAAATGAAATGTGTTCCATTATCCAACGAACGCACACAGCGTCGACGATGATTCGCCTATTTTGACTGGACAGTGTCACCAGAGTCTCAGCAAGAGATCCATACTTTACATAATCGATGTAGCTACCTTTTTTGCGCTCAAGGAAAGTGTCGACTTCAACGTGGGAAGCATCCAACGTAATAGCAAGTTTTGATGAAAGCACAGTCTTTCCCGAACCGTCAGCACCATCGATTGAGATGGCCCAAATGGGTGTGTCCTCCAATTTCGATTGGAGGAGTTGAATCAATGAAGGCATATCTTTTACGATTTCATTCATCTGGTCGGCGGCCTAACTATGATTAGATGGACAGCTCCTGATAACATGCATTTTCTGCATGTTATACGGATCAGTCTGGATAATATATGTTATCAGGACTTGGTTGGTTATCAAATATACTACTACTTTCCGTCCTCAGTACAGGTGTCTTGGTACAATTATTGTATTTTTTTAGCAAGAAAACCTCTGCCCCTTCCGTTTTATGCCTCTATTTCTTACCTTCTGTGTATAGCGCTTACGCCAATATACTATTTCATCTTAGTGTTGTCAACAAATCTACTGGGCAGATAGTGCACCAGCCCGTTATGCAGTCTGGCGGAAATGGTTCAAGTCCTCATGTGCTCTCTTTTTCTCCCTTCTATCTTTTCCCGCTCCTCTTCCTTTTCTGCAACTTCTTGCTATATTTATGTGTTAAATAGAAAGAATAGCAATAAACCCAACGAAAAGTCACGACCAAACAATGAACAATATATTGCCTTTAACGAAGCCGGCCACAAAGAATCTGCTTGGCATTGCTCCGGAGATTCTCCTCAAGTGGTACGATGAAATGCTTCTCATCCGCCGTTTCGAGGAAAAGTGTGCTCAATTATACGGCATGGGCAAGATTGGCGGCTTCTGCCACCTCTACAACGGGCAGGAAGCAATCGCTGCCGGCTCCATCGGTGCAATTACTCCGGATGATTATGTCATCACTGCGTATCGCGATCATGGACTTGCTATTTCCAAAGGAGTCGATCCGCGCCGCATTCTTGCAGAGCTTCTCGGCAAGCACACCGGCACAACAAAAGGCAAAGGCGGCTCTATGCATTTGTTCGACCGTGAGAAAAACTTTTTAGGCGGTCACGCGATTGTTGGCGGACACATTCCCATAGGAACCGGCGCTGCATTTGCAAGCAAATACCGCGGCGAGAAACGTGTCTGTCTCTGCTTTATGGGTGATGGTGCAACGAACATCGGCGAATTCCACGAATCACTCAACCTTGCCGCTCTCTGGAAACTTCCCGTCATCTACATCATAGAAAATAATAAATACGGAATGGGAACCTCCGTCGATCGTGCATCCTCAATAGAGGCACTCCATAAAAAGGCAGCCGCCTACAATATGCGCAGCGCTGTTATAGTAGACGGAAATGATGTATTGAAAATCTATCAAACCGTCAAAGCCGCTGTGGACCACGCCCGCTCAACATACGAACCAAGCCTGTTGGAAATTCAAACATTCCGTTATCGGGGACACTCTATGTCCGATCCGATTCACGGCCATTACCGTACGAAGGAAGAAGTGGAGACCCAGAGGAAATTGGATCCGCTGACGGTATGTGCCAACGTTTTGAAGGAAGCACATCTTGCCGCAGATGAATATTTTGAATCTGCCGAAGCACGCATCAAGAGTATCGTTGAAGAGTGCGTCCAATTTACAGAGAACAGCCCCGAACCGCCGCTCGAAGAACTTTATTCCGATGTCTATGCTGATGAAACGAATGTCAGGATTTAGAATTTAGAATTTTCTTTTTGTGCTTTAGAGTTTTTTAGATAAAGAGACAATGTTAGTGGAGATAAAAGAATGCCTGTTGTCAGTATACGTGAAGCACTGAATCAAGCAATGGATGAAGAAATGGCGCGCGATGAACGCGTCTTCCTGATGGGCGAAGAAGTTGCCCAATATAACGGCGCGTACAAAGTGAGCCAGGGTCTGCTCACAAAATATGGGCCCAAGCGCATCATCGACACACCAATCGCTGAAGCCGGATTTGCCGGAATCGGCATCGGCGCTGCCATGGTCGGCCTCCGCCCTATCGTTGAGTTCATGACATGGAATTTTTCCCTCGTCGCCTTCGACCAGATCGTCAATAACGCCGCCAAGATGCTCTCCATGTCTGGTGGGAATTTCAATGTGCCGATTGTTTTCCGCGGACCAGGCGGTGCGGCACACAGTCTTGCGGCAACACACTCGCAAGCTCTTGAATCCATCTACGCTCATTTTCCGGGTTTGAAGGTCGTTATGCCTTCTAATCCGCGGGATGCAAAAGGATTATTGAAGACTGCCATTCGCGACAACAATCCGGTCATCTTCATCGAAAGTGAAATGATGTACGGCGAGAAAGGCGAAATACCGGAAGGCGAGTACACCATTCCCTTCGGCGCCGGAGAAGTAATAAAGGAAGGAACGGATGTTACCATCGTCTCATGGTCGAAGATCCTTCAGCATATAGCGGTCAAAGCGGTTGGTCGTCTTGCGGAAGAAGGCATCAGCGTGGAACTCATCGATCCGCGCACGATTAAACCGATGGACTGGGAATTGATCTTCAATTCCGTCAAGAAGACGAATCGATTGGTGATCGTGGAAGAAGGCTGGCCCTTTGCAGGAGTTGGCGCGCAGATTTCGCATGAAGTAAGCAATCATTGTTTCGATTATCTCGATGCACCGGTTGAGCGTGTTACGCAGGAAGATGTACCTCTTCCCTATGCGCATAATCTGGAAATTGCCTCCTTGCCGAATATCCAGAAAGTGATACGTGCAGTCCGTAAAGTCATGTATCTTGATTCATAAAGGATGTAAAAGTTTAGAATTTAGGATCTGATGTTACGCGAAAACACATATTCATAAATCATAATGAGAAATTAATAAATTCACCTCTCCTTTTTCCCCTCCTTGGTAAGGAGGAGCGTATTGAAGCATCACGCTTTGCGTGTTCCAAAGATACGCAGACATTCTTGCGATGGGGTGGTCAAAGTTTTTTAGGAATAAAGTTGAACTTTTTGTTACTTTTCATTTTATGCGTAACGTGAGTTAAGATTTAGGATTTAGAGTTTGGGATTTGTTTGGTATTTGGTATCTACTCAGTATGTTTTTTGATAGCGATATATTCAACCTTTGAATCTCCTCCCCTCTTAGGGGAGGACTAAGGTGGGGTCATTATTTTATTTGACCTCACCCTAACCCTCTCCTATGAGGAGAGGGAATTTATCCTCTGTTTATAAAAAAATGCTGAGCAGTTACAGTATTTGTATCTTAGGATTTAGGATTTCATTCTTGTGTTTTATCCGCTGACATGATAATACTTTGAGGAACCTATGGCGACAAAAATCTTGATGCCGAAACTGAGCGATACCATGACGGAAGGTGTCATCCTGAAATGGCTGAAGAAAGAAGGCGAAAAAGTAAAACAAGGTGAAACACTTGTCGAGATCGAATCCGATAAAGCAGATATGGAATTGGAAGCGTACGACTCCGGCATCCTGCGCAAAATCATGATTCCTGAAGGAGGCAAGGCGGAAATTGGCGCTCCCATCGCCATCATTGCCGAAGCGAACGAGGATATCTCTGCATTATTGACTGATGCCCCTCCTGCTGCACAACAAATACTGAAAACTGAATCAGCAAAGGAATCATCGAAATCACTGCCGCCACTTTCACAGCCTGCCTCTTCCATCGTCGTGGATGGGCATGTGAAAGCTTCACCATTAGCAAAGAGGCTTGCCACGGAAAACAAAATCGAGCTTCGAGCTATTTCCGGAAGCGGACCGCAAGGGCGTATCATCAAACGGGATGTTGAACCGCTCTTGAGCGGTAAAAAACCATTGCAGTTCAAACAGGCCGCACCGATCATTCGCGGCGGTCATCGCGATGTCGAGCTGTCCCTCATCCGCAAAACGATCGCTAAACGAATGCAGGAGAGCAAACAAACCGTGCCGCATTTCTATGTCACGGTAGAAATCGACATGGAACCTGCAATCGCTTTTCGCGAACAGCTCAACACTGTCACCGATTCAAAAATTAGTTTTACGGATATTCTCGTAAAAGCTGCCGCCATGACATTGATGAATCATCCCGGCGTCAATGCTGCCTATCTGGGAAATACTATGCGGCAATTTGGCGAGGCGCATATTGCCGTCGCTGTTGCACTGGATGAGGGCTTGGTGACTCCCGTTCTGCGAAATTGCGAGCAGAAAACTATTCCTCAGCTCAATACTGAGTTACATGACCTTGTAGAACGCGCCCGCAATCGCAAACTCAAGCCGGAAGAATATCAAGGCGCTACATTCACGATCAGCAATTTAGGAATGTTTGGTGTGGAAGATTTCGTTGCCATTATCAATCCACCGGAAGGAGCCATTTTTGCTGTCGGATCGATTGTTGAAAAACCGGTAGTAAAGAAAGGTCAAATTATAATCGGCCATACGATGAAAGTAACACTTTCTTCCGACCATCGCATCATTGATGGCGCTGTTGCCGCACGTTTCCTGCAGGATTTTAAGAGGTTGCTGGAAAATCCGGCGGCGCTTATGTTGTAGCTGCTTATCGCAATACAATTGTTTTTTCGTACAAAACATAACCCCGCCAAAAACTTGACGGGGTCTTATGTAAAACTACTACTTGAATATTTTAGAACGAATAACGAATACCGAGCTGCATCTGCCAGCGTGAAGCAAGATCGCTGGCATAAGCCGGATCCGTTAACTTACCGTATGTAAAGCGTGGTTTTCCGGTAACAGGATCGAGACTTGAGAAGTTGAGCAGGAATGCTCTCTGGTTGCTGACTGTTTTAATATATCCGGCATCCTTATTAAGCATATTCATAAAATTTAAAATATCCAGAGTTAACTCAACCTTATGACTCAGAAATACAGGAATTTCTTGGGATAATCGGAGATCAATTTGACCGTACCAAGGCTCACGTGATGCCAGTCTACTTGCAACTTCGCCACGGTGTTTGCTAAGATAACTATCGTTAGCAATAAACTGATCTAGTTGATCGTACGAAGGATCTGTACTTGGTAACACCGCCGTCCCTGCTGAATTCATAAGAATAACATCATTTCTATCCTTAGGAATATAAGCAAGATCGTTTTCTACCTGACCATCGCCGTTAAGATCTCCACTAATCACCCACGAATATGGACGGCCTGACACACCACTGTAATAGACACCAAGAGTCGTTACATATCCCGGGATATCTATCCCTAAATCCTGGCTCCAATCACATCGATATGAAACAGTTGCCATGACACGATGCGTTCTATCATATGCAGAAGTAGCTAAAACTGGATTATTGGGATCATATGCATGGTTATATCGCCATTGCGAGTATGCCTGTGAAGATCCACCGCTGTTGAGATCCTCGGAGAGACCATACGTGTATGCAAAGTTTGCGTCTATACCATCCGCCATTCCAAAACGCTGGAGTTGTATCGTCAAGTTTGCAGAAGATCCTTCGCTTGTGTTCTTAAGCAACAGTACATTCGTGAAGTCGGTGCCATTCCACTTTTGTGTGGTCCATCTTCGTGTGGTCGAATTCCATGTTCCATACACTGGACGACCATCACCAGGAAGTTTGCCGTCTGTAATAAGTCCGGTCGTATTGACAGGAACGAGCGTACCTTTCATGTTAATGTCTTGGTACATAATATCATTTATAACTTTCGAATACACACCTTCAATCGTGCCAACAAAATCGTACGGCAGTTTCTGATCAAGTGCCATACTTGTCCGTAATATTTGCGGCATCTTGAAGTTTTTGTCAGTCACATCAATCTCAGAAGTATAGATAGGCGTACCTCCGCGCGGCTGATTGAATGGATCAGCTACAAATGTTTGAGTATTGTAAGACAATCGGGCAAATTCCACGCCTGTATTGCCATACTGGTTCGAAATCCATACATAGGGAACGCGCCCTGTGAACATTCCAATACCTCCACGCACTTGTGTCGAACGATCACCTGTTACATCATAGTTGAATGCGATACGCGGTGAAAAGAGAGGTGTGCCGCTGGGCACTTTATCCGTTGAAAGAGAATAACCCAATGCTGAAAAGGTTGAATCAAATTTATAATTGTATGCCGGTTTATCGGGTAATGTCGGAATATCCACTCGTACACCTGCCGTAATTTTTAATCCAGGCAATGCATTCCACTCATCCTGAACATACAAGCCGTACTGGATAGCACTGAACTTTGCCTTCTGATTAGGATCGCCTGTCGTAGAAAAACTCAGGGAATAGCCGCCGGAGGCTGGTCCATTATTCACAAAATCGGCAAGTGTATTAAATGTATAATTTCCATAATAATCGCGGATATAGAGGTTGGCAAAGCTGAAGATTTCATTATGAGTACCAAATGTTAGCGTATGGTCACCCATAAATAGAGTAAAGTTATCTGTGATCTCGATAATATCCTGATCAAGCGTGTTCTTGATGCGATAATTCTCGGCACCTGCGAGCAAATAATTTGTTACCCCATCGGGCCCTTTCACTTTGACCTGGACAAAAGGAAAATCCTGTCCATAGAAAGTAGGTTTATCCCTGCTCGTAGTGTAACTTACAAGAAATTCATTTGACATCGTATTGCTCAAAACACTATTCAATTGTAATACCGTAGAATTTGTCTGGTTCACGAGCTTATAACGAGTATTTTCAGCATAGATACCGGAGTACGACGGTGTATTATCATCGGTACCGTTTGTGAATGTATGACGCAGCGTGAGTCTATGCGCTTCACTCAAATTATAATCCAATCGTGCGAACAAGTTGATGCTTTGACGCTGAAAACTGATATTCGTAAATGAACCTGGATCATATCCGTACGACTTTAACTTGTTTACAAAAACATTGATGCTGTCTTGAGAGAGTGTGTACAAATTTGTTCCTGAAGCAGCTGCGTTAAAAGTTCTGGTTGTAGGGCGTTTGTACTGCGTAAGTTCAGCACTTGCAAAAAAGAAAAGATTATTTTCTATGATCGGGCCGCCAAGTCGAAATCCTGTTTTGATTTCAGAAAAATCTGCATACGAACTTCTCAATGTATCTGGACTTTTTCCAATCATATCTTGATTGCGCCCGTAGAAGAATCCGGCACCTGAATAATTGTTGTTCCCACTCCGTGTCACTGCATTCACACCGGCACCGGTGAAGCCGCTCTGACGAACATCAAAAGGCGAAATAACTATTTGAAATTCCTGAATTGCCTCAAGACTTATGGGAGACACATTCGACAGTCCCGGTGTTCCGCTTGAACCGAGCCCAAACAGATCATTGTAGTTAGCACCATCAATTTGAATATTGTTGTATTTGTAATTACGACCTTGAGCACTGTTGCCGATAAAATATGGAGATAGTTTTAAGTAATCGGTAAAATTACGGCTAATCGTTGGAAGGCGGTCGATATTATCACGCGACACGTTTGATGCAGCACCGGTGCGGCTTGCACTCAGAACCGAACTTCGCTCTCCCATAATTTGTACTTCACCGATTTGGACAGCTTCTTCAGTCATTATAAAATTGATTCTTAAATTTTGGTCAAGTTCAAGCTTCAGGTTGCTTTGATCTTGGTTTCTATAACCAACAAACGAGACATGAATTGAATATGGACCGCCAACTCGCAGACCCTGCAAGTTGTAATGTCCATCTTCACGTGTGCTTGTTCCATATTGCGTGCCTGATGGTTCATGGATGGCGCGCACTGTTGCACCAGGAAGCGGCTGTCCGGATTTATCCGTAACAATACCATTCATCGAAGCGGTTGTCACTTGTGCATTCACTATCGAAGTACAAATAAGAAGCAGGGTCAGCACAAAAGCGATTATTCTGCGGTAGAAGTTTCCCATGGGAATCCTCCTTTTGAAATATGGCAAAGTGAAATAGTAGTTTGTACTGTTAAAAATAATTTCTTGAAAGGCTTAAAATGAAGCAGCTTGATCATGGTTCTTGTGCCATAAACGCGACAACAACGTAAGTAAGAAATTTCCGAAAGGCAAGTTAAAAGAAAATGAAATTGATGACAGAAATTACATTTCTCTACTCTGTTTTTTGGATTGCGGCTTTTTTCTGAATAAGGGGAAAAATGTAATTCAGGATTGTGCTTTTGGGGGAATCTTTAAAACCTGTCCGACGAGAATTTTATTGCTTCGCAAGCTGTTGTAATTCTTGAACTTCTGTACATCAACACCGTACATTCTTGCTATTGTATAGATGCTTTCACCTTTTTTTACTTTGTGGGTTGGTGAAAAAATACCGGTACTGGAAGTCTTGACGGGAGGAGCTGCATGTATTTTAACAGGTGCTTCAATAAGTTTTACGCGTTCTTCAGGCTTATCATAAATTTCCAATGTCTGTCCGGTGGTGATGCGTGATGAACGAAGGTTATTCCATTGTTTTAGATCGCTGATGCTTACTTCATAAATCTTTGCGATTTTTTCTAACGTCTCGCCGTATTTCACTGCATGTTGGATCCATTCGGTCGATGATGATTTTGTTCTGGTCTTTCCTTCTTCTGCTTGCGCCGCCTCAGCAAGGTCGCCTTTTGTCATCGCTTGCTTCTCCGAAAATTCCATGTTGTCAACTCTTTTCAGCAGTTTTGTTTTCGATGCAGGAACCCAGATGGCAATTGCTTGGCCTGCGTGAATATAACTCCCGTAGGAAATATCATTCCAGTTACGGATATCGCTGGCACGCACACCGTACCATTCGGCAATATGGCCTATCGTGTCGCCGCGTTTAACATGATAGACGAGTTTCTCTTTCCCCTTCGGCTGTTTTACCTCTCGTTTCGCGTGCCGCAGTTTTGTTTTGTTGATATGATCCCTTGCTGCGTAGAATTTTATCGAACCAAAGTTCATCCCTCTGACTTCCGGTGAATAATTATATGGGACTTTACTATCCGCAATATCTCTCGGAAGAGGAAGCGCTAGCACCTTACCTACCGAGAGACGGCGATCGCTGTGTATGTTATTCAAATCTTTTAAAAGTGAGGAGGCTAAGCCATATCTCCGTGCGATAGAAGAAACTGTCTCGCCTCGTTTCACAATATGGATTGCCCAATCTTTTTTTTGCTCTGCAGGAATTTGTGCATAGCTGATGAGAAATGTGTCTTTCCTTCCAACCGGAATCCGGAATCGATATCCTGTTACACCGGGCGGTGTGCACCAGCGAAGTAATTCAGGATTAAGATCCTGCAGCGTGTCAACCGTTGTCAGTGCGCATTTTGCCAGCACACGCAAATCGATACAGTCATTGATTTCTACAACATCGAAAGCGAGTGAATCTGCCATGTGTATGTCTGTAAATCCATGCTTTTGTGGATTCAGAACAATCCGTGCGACTGCAATATACTGTGGAATATAATTACGTGTTTGCCGCGGCAGATTTCTCCGCATCTCCCAATAATCCGACGCGCCGCTCCTGCGCATAGCGCGAAAAATTCTTCCGGCACCTGCATTATACGCACCCAGCACTAAATTCCAATCACCTAATTCACTGTACAAGTCCTTGAGATGTCTGGCTGCTGCACGTGTGGATTTCTCAAAATCCCGGCGTTCATCAATCCACCAGTTCACGCGCAGTCCGTACAATGCGCCGGTTCCCTTCATAAATTGCCATAATCCTACAGCGCGTGCCCATGAACGCGCATCAGTACGCAAACCG
Source organism: Bacteroidota bacterium (assembly GCA_049523215.1). Lineage (GTDB taxonomy): Bacteria > Bacteroidota > Ignavibacteria > UBA10030 > UBA10030 > Fen-1298. The sequence goes on from JBEKNC010000004.1 coordinate 140,212, forward strand.
CTTTCTGGCATGGCTAAGTACACAAGTTCTTGAGGAGTTCCTTCTTCTCTAAAAATTCTTGTCATCATTGGGCAATACTTGCCTGAAAGATACAACCAACGCTCCATATAATGCCGGCCCCGGCTCATAAAAAAGGCAGTTGCGCGTTCAACATACTCGTTGAAAGGCAGGGGAACTTGTGTTCCCTTGATCTCAATGTGGGGAATCTTCAAACCGATGGTACCCCCTTGCTCAACTACTTGATTTAATTTTTCCCGAAGTGCATAAACGGATGCATCAGGACCAAGACTGTCGATCTGCGCAATGTACTTTTCATAATCTTCAATCAAACTCTTGCTTAAATCTAAGTATTCTTTAGAACTGTCAATGTGTGAGTATTCACTTAATTCATTGAGGATTTGGATAGCTGTCTCGAATTCCGTGCCGCAGCTGAGAGAATCACCGGCTTCCTGCGAGGCAAGTGCAAGCAAATAATGCTGCCGTGCCTGTTCAAGCCGCTGGAGGATGAGTTCTGAGTCGTAATCGGATGTGTCTGCAGAACCGTTCCCGTTACCATTTATCTTTACGTTCGATGTATCAACTGAACTGTTTATGGTATCTGCAGCAAGACTTTTAAGGTCTGTATCAGATGGATTGGATGATTGAGATAAAGTATCAATGTGAGAACGCGTCGTTCGTTCTGAAGAACAACTGAGGATTACTAATGATAAGAACGTAACTACAAACTGCCGCATCAGCCTCTACATATTATCATGAATCAATTTCTTTATTCAAAATAACGTATCCTTACCACTTAAGCAAGTGAATTGACCGTCTCAAAGCGGAATGTTGCCATGTTTCTTTCTGGGATTTGTATCGACTTTGTTCTCCAGAAATCTGAGCGCCTTGATCAGCTTCGGCCGAGTTTCATGCGGTAGAATAACTTCGTCGACATATCCTCGCTCCGCTGCAATATACGGATTAGCGAATCGCTCGGTGTAATCATTTACTTTCTCCGCGATTGCTTTCTCTTTCTCTTCTGAGTTTTCGATATCCTTCTTGAATATAATTTCCACTGCTCCTTTCGGTCCCATCACGGCAATTTCTGCAGTGGGCCAGGCATAGTTCACATCGCCGCGGATATGTTTGGAGTTCATGACACAATATGCACCACCGTATGATTTGCGGGTGATGATGGTAATCTTTGGAACGGTTGCTTCACAGAACGCATAAAGCAATTTCGCACCATGCTTGATGAGACCTCTCCATTCCTGATCGGTGCCCGGAAGAAATCCAGGCACATCCTGCAAGATGATCAACGGAATATTGAAGGCATCACAGAAGCGAACGAACCGCGCCCCTTTAAGCGATGTTTCGATATCGAGCACACCAGCAAGAATGGACGGTTGATTTGCCACTATACCAACGGAGTATCCGCCAAGCCGGGCAAACCCCACAACCATATTCTGAGCATAGAGTTCTTGTACTTCAAAGAATTCACCGTCATCGACTATTCTAGTGATGATCTCTTTGATGTCATACGGTTTGCTCGGATTTTCCGGCACAACCGAATCAAGCTCGATATCCATCCGATCCTCGCTGTCGTGAGGCTCAACGAACGGCGGATCATCCATATTGTTCGATGGAATGTAACTCAAGAGTTTCTTGATTCCCTCGATGCATTCCAACTCGTTCTCCACAGCAAAATGTGCCACACCGCTTTTGACAGCATGTGTCAATGCACCGCCAAGGTCTTCAAACGACACATCTTCATGTGTCACCGTCTTGACTACATTAGGCCCGGTAACAAACATATAACTTGTATCTTTCACCATAAAAATGAAATCGGTAATGGCTGGAGAATAAACTGCCCCGCCGGCGCATGGACCTAAGATGGCAGAGATTTGCGGTACGACACCGGAGGCAAGAGTATTTTGCAGGAAAATATCTGCATACCCGCCTAAACTCACAACCCCTTCCTGAATGCGCGCACCACCGGAGTCATTCAATCCGATGACAGGTACACCATTCTTCATCGCCATTTCCAAAATCTTGCAGATCTTTTCTGCGTGTGTCTCAGAAAGTGAGCCGCCGAAGACCGTAAAGTCCTGACTGTATACAACTACATGCCGCCCGCTGATCGTTCCTCTGCCCGTCACCACACCATCACCAAGATATTTGTATTTCTCCAGCCCGAATTCTCGAGATCGGTGATGAACAAACATTCCAATTTCTTCAAAGCTCCCTTCGTCCAATAGAAGGTCGATGCGCTCGCGTGCAGTCAGCTTCCCGTGCTTATGCCGATCCTCGATCTTGGTGAGTCCACCGCCGTGCGTTGCTTTTTCCCGCAGCTGCTTTAATTGTCGAATTTTGTCCGTACTCATAAATTTCCTTTTTGATATACTATTTTTAAGTTGATGAATCCGATTGCTTCTCTAAGCAAATCAATATAATCCCCAGGCAACTGTAGCACCCGCCAAAGCACAAACCCAATTGACCACATCGTTTGTCATCCATCGAATACCTTTTACGAAAACTGTTGCAGAACCACAATGCAATTTTCGCTCGGTGTACTTGCTGCATATCGAGCACCGATATATCGATTGCAATGTTCCGCCGAGTAAGCTGTCAAAAAAACTTCCGATGATTCCTGAGAGAGTAGCAATGAGTGCCATTCGCTCTGTTGCCGCCCAAGGAAATGCACTTGCAGATGCGATCAATGCACCAACCGTCCCGCCGATAGATCCTGCCAGCGAAACACCGCCATTGGTACCTGGCTCGACAACTTTGAAACGGGAAAGCGAAATCGTTTTACCTCCGAACCAAACACCAATTTCTGTACCCCACGTATCCGCTGTGACAGCTGCAATTGCGCCAAGGTACGCCGGATAGAAATTTTCATTGGGTAAAGCATACTGAGCAAGTATAAGTATTCCAGCGATACCACCATTCGCCGCTACCTGTCCCCAATCGCGCGTGCTTGTTTTTTCGAAGAGATGTTCGAATTGTTCTTTTCTCTTCTTTCCTGCTTTCGATAGCAAACTGGAAAGAACAAAAAACGTCACGATGGGAACTGCCCACTGCCATCCGCCGAGTCCATAGATTGTACTGGCAAGGAGAAACGCAGCGACAGAGCCGCTGGCAGTGAGAAATTTAAAATTATATGAGGTGATTGCAATAAGAAGAGACAAGAAAACACCAGTGGTAAATCGGTCTGGATCCTGCATCTGCGAGGGAATAAGATAAAAAGAAAGAACAAACGCGACAGACAACGGTATCGTAAAATTATCCAATCCCTTTGATGAGAGCGCTTCCCATGCCGTGGCAATGCTCGCTGAAACCAACGCAATGGCCGCTAAATATCCCATCGAGTGCAAAGTCTGAAGTCCAAGAAAGATCATACCACAGAAGAGACTGATGGACGTTACTGCGAACATCGTGATGGAACCCTCGATGGATTTCTTGTCGGATGTGAGTCGGTACTCTCTTACCGACCGGAAAGATTCTCCTACCATCGCGGCGGCTGCATCTCCCGTGGCAAGACTTAACATAGACAGCGAAATGATTTCCGGATGGTAATTCCAGAACAAGAGAATCAGCACAAAGAAGGAAAATGGATAAAAGACTGTCCCGTACGAGAACCGGGATGTCCCATGAATACCGACTAGGAGACCTGTCCGCACTGCAATTACCATGATCAGTACGGCAAAAGAAGAGAGGAGCAAAGGAATAAACGCTGATTGAAAGAGCATAGGTGCGAAAAAGATGAGGAATCCAACAGTGATATGCACAAATTTCCTGGTCACTTCCACAGACCAATGGAAATGTTTTCGGATGAGTTCGCTTGACGCAACACACACGAGTAAACCTATGAGAATGAACAACAGAAGTGTCCATTCAACCGTTGTCGGCGGTGTGAGAAGTTCATTCATACGAAAGAGCATAGGAATAATAAAAACCTGTGTCTCACGATAGATCTGTTTCTGCAGGTCGATGGTCACGAATAAGTGAATACACCAACATCTCCATCAAATGGTACGGATCGGGCGACGTGCTTTTCAATTGAACGTCCGCATCGAGGAGCACATGAAAGGCATGTTCAATTTGTATCGGCGAAAATCGTTTTATCGCAGCAATGTAGTCTTTGAAGTAATAAGGTGAAATCCTTGTTGCCGCAAGCGCCTCTGTTTCCGATGTATCATGAGCGAGAAGATTCTGCAATTTCCACAGAAGATTAAAGTATCTGGTTAACATCACGATGGTGAGTTGAGATGTCTCGCCGGTTTCGATCATGCGCTTCACGATCCGCAGCGCTTCTTCAAGATTTTTCTTCCCAATGGCATTTTGCAAATCAAATACGGTGAATCCGCGTGTCACACCGACAACATCCGCAACATCTTCCGGTGTCACGCGTGTTCGATCACCGAGATAGGTGAAAAGTTTGTCTAATTCATTTTGAATCGCCCGGAGTGAATTTCCGATGTACGCCTGCAGCAACCGGCATGCTTCAAGATCCACATCCTTTCCCATTTTTTTACATCGTTCTGATATCCATGCCGGCACCTGATTGTCATACAGGGGGTTGAATGCGAAAACAATGTCGGATTTTTTTAAATCGACAAATGGCTTGGTGCGAAAATCCGGTTTTTCCGCCAACAGCACAAGACACGTAGAATCCAATGGATGTGCGATGTATGCCGAAACAATCTCTTTCGCTGTATCACCTGAAAGCAGTTTGTCGAACTCTTTCACTACTACAACCCGCCGATTGCTCATCATCGGAAAAGATGCCGCATGCGCTATCACCTCGCGCGCATCCACTTTGCTACCATACACAATATCAAGATTGAAAGCCTTCGTATCAGTCGTCAGCAGTTCTCGAATGATGCGATCAACACATTCTTCGACGAGAAAATCTTCCTCACCGATGAAGAGATAGACCGGTGCGTACTTCTTCCCTTTCACCGTTTCAAGAAAAACACCGTAGGAAGGAAATTTCTCCTTTCTGGATTTCGACATTGCCACGCTGATTTTCTCCGTTGCTTCAGTACTATTTCTTCACGGTAACTTTTTTCATGACAACATCGACTTTCGGTTTTCCATCTGTAGGTCCCATTTGCGGAATAATCTCAACCGCCGCAATCGAATCGACCACATCCATTCCTTTCGTTACTTTCCCGAAAATGGTGTATTGTTTCGGCATCCATGATGCGTCTTTCAGAATAATAAAAAACTGGCTCGTGTTGGTGTTCGGTCCGCGGTTCGCCATCGCAACAGTGCCGCGTTTATATCCTTCTTGATAGGATCGAGTCGAGGGATTCAATTCATCGGCAAATTCTTTTCCATAAATACTCTTACCACCGCTTCCTGTTCCCGTTGAATCGCCGCCTTGAATAACGAACCCTTTGGAGATACGATGAAAAATGATACCGTTGAAGTATCCTTCTTCTGCAAGTCCGGTAAAGTTAGCGACGGTTTTTGGCGCGTCGGTTTCATAGAGTTCGACTTCAATGTCGCCTTTCGTGGTTTCGATTGTAATGTTCACGGTTTTCCTTTTTGTAGTATCTGATTGACAACCTATTGATTGCGAAATTCCTAAGAGAATAGTGAGAATCATAGCAAGTGTTTTTGTATTCATGGCTTCACCTTTACATAAAAAAGATGCCAAAAATTCCTATCACCAAACAGTATAAAGAGAACCAGCTAAATTTCCCTTTTTCCATAATACGCAGCAACAGCTTGATGGCAACATATCCGGCAATTGCCGACACTGCAATACCAATAATAATTTGCAGGTAACCAATCGATGTGCCATCTGCAATGAGTTTGAATGTTGCCAGCAATGTCGCACCAGCGATCACAGGTATGGAAAGAAGGAACGAAAAGCGTGCTGCTTGCACAGGAGATATTTTCAAAAAAAGCGCGGCACTCATCGTCAAACCGGAGCGTGAAATTCCCGGCAGAATTGCCACCATCTGCGCAAAACCGATAATAATCGAAGAGAGAATGCCGACCTTTTTTCCCTTGACCGGTTTTGCAAGTCGAGTAAGAAAAAGAATAAGTCCAGTGATCACAATATTCATCGCAACAAATTTTGGATCTGTGAAAATTTCTTCTATCTGACGATGGAATGCCAAACCGATGACTCCTGCTGGAATGGTACCAATGATAATGGCAATTCCTAAATGAAAATATTCTGTTTTCTTATGTTCTTCCTTTGCTTTGTATTTTTTTAACGCCTTGATAAAAGAACGCAGAATTTCAATAATATCGTTCCAAAAAACGATCACCACACTGATAAGCGTTCCAAAATGAACAAAGATATCGAACGATACAATTTGTGGGTTGTGCAGGTTGAGCAACTGCTGGGCAAGTACCAGATGACCGGAGCTGCTCACCGGGAGAAACTCTGTCAGTCCTTGAAGAACTGCAAGAAGAACCGCATCAAGCACACTCAACGAACAATTCCTTTTTTATTATTGAATAACTTGTTGAATACCAGGCACAATAGCAGCAGGGACTTGAAGTTCGAACGACTTATCTATTGCAGATGGTTTCATTGTTCTTCACTCGAAGATGCGTTTGCCAAATCAGATACTTGAAGGTGATCGCGAAAATAATAATACGCACCGATGATCATAACAACGAGATATCCCACTTCGTGTGTGACAATCGCGTAACTTAATGCCGTCGTCTCATCAATTCCATACAGCTTCATCATCGCGACTTTTAAAAATGAATGATATGTTCCCATCGCCCCAGGAGCCGGTAAAATCCAGGCGATAGATGAAATAACTAAAAGTACCACCGATGCACCAAAATCCATCCCCGATTCCATCAAAGGAGTAAATGCAAAAAAAGGCACAAACATGATCAGCGCATTCAGTCCCCAGATTAAAAAACTCTGAAATAAAATCACACCGAATTTATCGTGCAGTTTCGCCACAGCAAATCCGGTATAAAACTTATCCAGTAATGTTTCCACTTTCTCTCTATATTTATGCGGAATAAAAAAGAGCATTTTTGCCAGAAACCGAAAGAAGGCTTCCGCTTTAAAAAAAAGAAGAACGAAAATGACAAGAGCTGTAATGGAACCGATAAGGAATAATGGACGAACAGCGTCAGGCTGATTCACGAATGGATCAAGAGAACGAGGATATAGAAAGAGAACAACACAGACAATGAAATAAAAACTCATAAAATCTAAAATGCGTTCAACGACGACAGTACCAAACACCGAGGTTCTGGAAATACCTTCCCGCTTTCCAACAATGTAAGGACGAACAAATTCACCGACGCGCGGCAGTACATTGTTTATGGCATATCCAATCATCACACCCGAGAAAAGATTCCGTTTTGAGATGGGGGATTTGATAGGAGCAAGCAAGTGCGCCCAGCGTTCTGCCCGAACCCAATTCATAAGAATGTTCAACGGAATAAGTAATGCCACCCACCAGTAGTTAGCGCCTTTTAATGACTCCCACAATTCGGAGAGCTTGACACCTTTGAAAGCGAAATAGAGAAAAATAAATGCAATAATAAAACTGATTGAGTATCGGAAAATACTTTTTGTCTTTTTTGTCATACGAGGAATAAGGTGTCATTAGCGAAGGTCTACAACTTCTGCACCCTCCGGCGTTTCAAACGCGAAGGCTTTCTCTTTGATGTTGGTATTCAGTTTGATGTCTTTAACCGTATAGGTGGTTTCTGTTTCGTTGACATCAAGAATCATAATTTTGCGGACCAGCCAGCCGTGTTCTTCCACAGAGAGTTTCACCGACTTCACAAAAGACCGATCATCTTTCGGTACGAGCTTGAGGAGAATGACCGTTCCCTCTGAAAACTTTTCTGAACCAAGCACTGAAGCGTAATAATTGGCGGGAAGATTCAGCATGAACTGTTCCGGCGAGAGCGAGTTGCTGTTCTCTTTGTATTTGTCGATAATGACCTGATTGTTCGCCGTAGAATATGCCCATACCGTCACTCCATCTGTGACAATCGTTTGATGCTCTGATTCTATGCGGTAGTGGTTTGGTTTCTTCATCATGAGTGTGCCGCGGAAAGTCTGTTCGATGTTCGAGAAACCGAACCGAACGTGCTGCTCAAACTGCGCAGTAGCGTTGTCGATCATCTCATATCGCCGCTGTAAATTATCCGTCACGTACTGCACTGTTAATTCTTTTTCCTGTGCCACAATTTCCATAGCGCACCAAAACATCAATCCCAGCATAAGCATTGTTTTCATTTTTAAAGGCTCTTAAGTATAGTTTCCAGTTCCGCTTCTGTTTCTACCAATACTTCCCGTGCTTTGCTTCCATCAAATTGACCGACAATACCTGCGGCTTCAAGTTCATCGATAAGTCGTGCAGCACGTGAATATCCTACTTTCAATCTCCGTTGCAAGAGCGACACCGAACCCTGCTGATGGCGCACGACAATGTGCGCCGCTTCTCCAAACAATTCATCCTCGCTTACGCTTCCACCGGCGTTCGATTGTCTTTTCTTTTCCAGAACCGAGGGCAATTTGAATGGACTGCTGTATCCCTTTTGTTTACCGATGTGATTGGTAATTCGTTCAACTTCTTCTGTTGAGATGAAAGCGTTCTGAATCCGGTGCGGTTTCGGAGAACCGGAAGGCAAGTACAGCATATCACCATTGCCAAGTAATTGGTCTGCGCCGTTCATATCAAGGATCGTGCGGGAATCGATCTTTGAAGCAACTTGGTACGCAAGCCGTGCTGGGAAATTTGCTTTGATAACACCGGTGATCACATCGACCGATGGACGCTGCGTTGCGACGACCAAATGAATACCAACGGCACGCGCCAGCTGCGCCAGGCGTGCAATCGGCTCCTCTACTTCTTTCGCGGCTGTAAGCATCAAATCGGCAAGCTCGTCTATGACGACAATGAGGTATGGAATTTTACGATGCTTTATAGTCTCTGTATCGTGCAAGCGGCCGGCGGCGAAACGTTCGTTGTAGTCCGTCAGATTCCGTACACCTGCAGAGGCAAGCCGATCGTATCGGTTCTCCATTTCCAGTTCGACACTTTTCAAGACGAGCACCGCATTGTTCGGCTCAGTGATAATCTCTTCATCCAAGTCGGGCGAAACGGCAAGATAATGATTGCGTAATTTCTTGAAGAGCGACAATTCAATTTTCTTTGGGTCAATGATAACGAACTTAACATCGCTCGGGTGCAAACGATAAATAATACTGGTGATAATAGTGTTAATACCGACACTCTTGCCAGAACCTGTTGAGCCGGCTATGAGCAGATGCGGCATTTTGGCAAGATCATCTACATACACTTCCCCGGAGATTGTCTTCCCCATTGCGAGCGGAAGGATCGCTTTCGAATCCCGGAACTTTGCAGAATTAATAATACCACGAATTGTCACCAGAGATGGATTATGATTCGGAATCTCGACACCAACGGTTCCCTTGCCGGGCATCGGGGCAATAATACGTATGCCTTTCGCCTTCAACGCAAGCGCGATATCGTCCTGTAGACTTTCGATTCTGCTAATTTTTACACCGGTGGCAGGCACAAGCTCGTAGAGCGTAACAACCGGACCTGGGGTCACCGAAACGCTGTCGATCTCGACAGAAAAGTCGGAAAGTTTGGATCGCAGCAATTCTGCATTCGCTTTCAGTTCCTCCTCGTTTACTTCTTCACTTCCTCGATGTATATCGAGCAGATCAACCGAAGGAAAGACATAGTCAATTTCTTCTACCATATCTTCTTTTGTTTCTAGGGCGCGGTCATCATAATCTACTTCTGCCTCGAGCACCTTTTCGCGGATATCGATTGTGAGTTCAGAATCAGCCTGTTGCCCGGTCATTTGAGGAGCAGCCGATGGAATTGCTTGGGTTGTCGGTGTTAAAGGTGCCGATTGTATGACTGGATTGACCGGAGTAACAAGCGGTCTGGTACGACTTTGTTCAGACATTTCTTCCGAAGGTTTCTTGATTCGGACTGTCTCTTGCGCACGTTTTGCTTGAATATCTTTCTGCTGAGCATTGTGTCGCACATTCCATGCTTCCTGTTTCTCTCTCAGCCATTCCATCCATGCAGCAATGACCTCGCGCAGTTTCGTCCACGTCACTTTATAATCTAAATCCGCCAATAAAGTCAATACAATAAAAAATGTACCTACAATTAAAAGCGTTGCGCCAGTTAAACCAATCAAATTCGATAATACACGTGCCACGAAAAAGCCAACGACCCCGCTCCATACGTCGGGCAAGTTGTTTTCAAATTGCTTTACCAACCCAGCAGATGAAGCAAAAAGAATTGCAAGAATGATTGTGTAATTCGTGAGGGTAATTTTTGGGCGTAGATTTTTTTTGTTCAGTAAATAGAAAGACCACACAAAACCGAGGAATGGAACAATAATGACAGCCAAGCCAATGGTTGAGTTGATGAACCAATCTGCAATCATTGCACCGATCACGCTCATCAAATTATTGGTTTGCTTTACAGACCCAGCGTCGGTAATCGCTTTCCAAATATCTGAAAAGGAAACTCCTCCCATCATTTGATCTTGGGGGGAATACGAAACAATACTCAGCAGCAACATCAGCGAAGCAAGAATTCCGATGAACGCACCAATCTGCCGACGATGATGTGGTGATCGTTTCGTTGAGGATATAGTTTGATTCTCTGCCATTCAAGACATCTTAGGAATTCACTGCCTACGCAGGCTCGATGCTTGGTTCTTCTTTTTTGAGTTTGATAACAGTGCCGATCAGAATCGGAAGCACCGGAACCGAATCGACTTGAGCACAGATTTTTAAATCCTCTGCAAAACCGATCTCGATGAGATATTTGCCATGTTCAGAGGTCTTCAACATTTTGAGAATTGAACGTCCGAATGTTTTAGAGAGTGCGTGAGCAGCTTTGGCTGAATCACTCAACTCTACCTCCAGCGAATCAGCTTTCAAAAGATTCTGGATCATCATCCCGGCACACACTGCATCTTCTAAACTGAAATTTCCAACTGTATTCGCTCTGCCCGCACAAAGAAAAAGAAAATCTTTATTCTCGTTTCGAATAAAATCCGTTGTTGCTGTCAAGTTGATGAATGAACCAACTGCCAATGTACGCGCGTACCGACTCTTCGCCATCGCTACGGAACCGTTCGTTGTGCAGTAAATGATGGACTTTCCTTTCACTGCAGTTTCGCTGTATTCCAGCGGTGAATTCCCAAGGTTAAATCCCTCAATGGTTTTTCCATTGCGTTCGCCTCCCCGGAGCGTCACTTCACCAAAAAGGCTTCCGGAAATCTTCACCGCAGATTCGATACTTGCAACCGGAATAATTTCACGCGCCCCATTGTTGAGAGCGACAGTGATAGTAGAGCTTGCACGTAAGACATCAAGCACTATCACGTTCTTCTCGCGCAACTGCAGCTCATCAAACTGTCCAGCGTTAAAACTGAGATCTATTTTCATGCATACCCCTTTGTACTAATGCTTCTGGAGAAATGGTACTGTCACAATAGTCGCCGGAATTTCTTTCCCTCTCACAAGAATCGAAATGATTGTTCCGGCGTTGGCAAGTTCGGAAGCAACGTATCCCATTCCGATACCTTTTTGAAGCGATGGTGAAAATGTTCCACTTGTCACCTGCCCGACAACACGAGCGTTATACATAATTTCATAGCCATGACGTGCCAGCGTCCTATCCGGAAGTGTGAACCCGATTAACTTTCGCTTCAAACCTTCTTGTTTTGCCTTTACGATTGCATCTCTTCCATTAAAATCATTCTTATTGAGCTTCGTAATCCACCCCAAACCGGCTTCGAGCGGGTGTGTGGTCTTGTCGATGTCGTTTCCATAGAGACAGAATCCCATTTCGAGTCTTAACGTATCACGTGCACCAAGCCCTACGGGTATGATACCAAATTCCTTGCCTGCGTCAAAGATCGCATTCCATATTTTTTTTGCCTGCGCAGCATCAGCATTGAAATATAATTCAAATCCAAGCTCACCGGTATAGCCGGTACGTGAAATGATCATGGAGATTCCTGCGAGTGTATTACGAGTGAAGCTGTAATATTCAACTTTCGACAGATCTTCCTTTATCAACTTCTGGAGTGTCGCAAGCGATTTTGGACCCTGAATCGAAAGCAATGCTGTTGTATCGCTCACGTTCTCAATTTCCACATCACCAAATTTCTGAGATTGCAGCCAATCAAAATCTTTTTGAAGATTCGATGCGTTTACAACGAGCATATACTGGTTTTCCATCCGGTAAATAAGAAGGTCATCAATGATGCCGCCGTCATGATAACACATCGCGGAATACTGCACTCTTCCTGGCTTCAATCTGGCAACGTCATTAATCGTTACTTTCTGAAGAAACGCAAGTGCGTCGCTGCCACGTACGAAAAATTCTCCCATATGTGTAACATCGAAGACACCAACTTTCTGACGAACAGTGAGATGCTCTTCAATGATGCCGGAATACTGTACCGGCATTTCATAGCCGGCAAATTCCACCATCTTCGCTCCGAGCGCTGTATGAAGGTTGTAAAATGGAGTCCGTTTCAGCATCATTTTCCCTGAGTTTTTTTCCAGTCAGCAAGAAATCTTTCAATACCGATGTCCGTGAGTGGATGTTTAATGAGTTGATCGATCACTTTGAACGGCATCGTGCAAATATCGGCGCCTATCATTGCGGCATCTACGACATGCATTGGGTGGCGAACGCTGGCAACCAGCACTTCTGTAGTGAATCCATAATTCCGATAGATCGTCACAATCTGGCCAATCAAGTCCATACCATTTTGACCAACATCGTCCAAACGGCCTATGAACGGACTGATGAAGTACGCTCCCGCCTTCGCTGCCAGCAAAGCTTGGTTCGCAGAGAAGCACAGTGTCACATTGGATTTGATCCCTTCACCGCTCAAAGCTTTCACCGCCTTCAATCCTTCTTTGATCAAAGGAATCTTGACGATGATGTTCTTATGAATCTTGACGAGCTCTCGTGCTTCTTTCATTATCCCGTCATAGTCGAGCGAAATTACCTCCGCACTGATGGGTCCATCGACCAAAGCGCAGATTTCTTCCAACAACTTTCGGAAATCCTTTTTCTCTTTAGCAATCAAACTTGGATTGGTGGTTACCCCATCGAGCAGGCCAAGATTCATTGCTTCTCGTATTTCGTCGATATTCGCTGTATCGATAAAAATTTTCATACGATAGAACTCCTATTTATACTGGTCGGTAATTTCTTTCTGCTGCTTCACCGAGAAAAACTTGAATTCTTCAGCAGGGAGTGCAGGATCCGGAACAAGCTTCACCTTGACGAAGAACTTAAATTGCAGCTTTGTCAACCGGCTGATCGTGCCAACGCAAAGATATTCTGCAATGGTTGGATGAACACGTAACTCCAACCGAAACTCGCGCTTCTCTGTTTTGAATCGCTTGATCCAGCGTTCTATCTGGTTCATCGTCGATGTCTTGGATTGTACTTGCCCGGTACCGCCGCACGTAGGACACGCTTCGCTGAAACTCAGTTGCACATTTTGGCGAATTCTCTGGCGGGTCATCTGTACCAAGCCAAATTCCGTCATCGGCAGGACCGTGACTTTTGCACGATCCCTCCGCAATTCTTTCTTCATTTCATCATAGATCTTCTTCTGGTTTTTATCATCCTCCAGATCGATGAAATCGACCACGATGAGTCCGCCGATGTCACGCAGCCGAACTTGTCGACAAACTTCGCGTGCCGCTTCAAGGTTGGTGCGTAACGAGTTCAATTCCTGTTCTCTCTTCGCAGCATATCGTCCACTGTTCACGTCAATAACGGTCATCGCTTCCGTCTTCTCGATGAATAAGTACCCGCCGCTCTTTAACCATACTTTTTTGCTAAGAAGAACCTGAATGTCCTTCTCAATTCCGTACTTATCAAAAACTGGTTCCTTCTCCCGATAGTATTCCACTCGATCGAGCATATCAGGCGACATCCATTGGACATAGGTCCGAATTTCTTTGAAAAGCTTTTTTTCATCGACGACCACGTGCTCAACCGTTTCCTGAAACAGATCGCGGATGACGCTTGACGTGGTGTTCATGTCTTTGTAAATGAGCGCAGGAGCTTTTGCCGATTTTACGGCTTTCTCGATACCCTCCCATGTCTTCACGAGATCGTTAAGATCTTGCTGGAGCATCTCATCTGTTTTCCCATCGGCAACGGTGCGGATGATAGCGCCGAATCCCTTCGGCAGCATTGTGCGTACCACTTTTCGAAGCCGTCGTTTCTCTTTGAAGTTGGAAAGCTTTTTGGAAACTCCTACTTTCCCATCGAAAGGAATAAGAACGAGAAATCGTCCAGGGAGTGAAATTGCCGAACGAACGCGCACCCCTTTTTTTCCTATCGGTTCTTTTGTAATCTGCACAAGTATCTCTTGTCCCTTTTGCAGATTGACCTGTGGAAAATTCTGCGCAGAATGATGGCGTCGTTGTTGATTGTGACGCCGTTCTCTACCGTCTGTCTGCTCATTGTGAGGAGGAATACCGTTTCCTCCGCCGACTTGCACCACATCGTTGGAACCTTGGAGTGCCGTTTCTGTAATTACTTCTGCAGCTTCTTCTTCCTTTTCGTCTTCGTCTTCTTCGAACAGCGAACTGTATTCTTCAATGGAACCGATATCAGAGAAATGCAGGAAGGCATCTTGTCCCATGCCAATATCGACAAATGCAGCACGAATACCAGGCATTACCTTGGCAACTTTTCCAAGATAGATGTCGCCAACATTACGATCTTTACCTGGTGTTTCTACGAACAGTTCAGCGGTCTTGCCATCCTCAAGAATAGCAATGCGATGTTCGTTCGCAGTTGAATTGATGATAATATCTTTTTTCATACAAAATCCTCTTCCACTGCAGCAATAAATTGATGTTGTGAACTTGCTGCGTTTCAAAACGAAGTGGAAAAATCCCGCCTGAATACTGGTACCATTCGAGGCGAGGAAACACTTGCGTGAGTCCTCCTCCAAATCGGCTGAAACGAAGTGTCCTGCCAAATTCAGAATAATGCTCCCCTGAAAGCATGAGACTGATGGCATGAATGATGATGGTCTTAAGAAAATGAACCATATGGTCTTTACCGTTTTCCGTGCGTTTCTGGGGCACGAGCCTCCGGTGGTGGCTGTAAGGTTTAGAAATCCAACAAAAAAAAGAGGTCAAGTTTCCCTACGTCACACAAAACTGATTGCTGACCGTTGCTTCCTTCCGGACCTGGCGGGGTTGAACAATGCTTTGTTGCGCAGGACTTGACCCCAAAGAAACCAATAAAACTCCGACTTTTGTGTATGCAATCCAATTATGAGCTACAAGTTTTCACTAAAACATTTTCAAGATCAATAAGAACTTCTGTCTGCAAGCTCGTGGAGCTGATCAGGATCGAACTGACGACCTCTTCGTTGCGAACGAAGCGCTCTCCCAACTGAGCTACAGCCCCAGCATTATGTTCAAATTACGCAATAACTTCTATAAAAACAAACGTTTGATTCTGAACGTTTGATTCTGGCATTGTTTTTCGGTATGATAAACAAAAATTGGAGTGTGAATGCGAAAAAAGAAAGAAAACGATTCATTCAAAAAATTTATTAAAATCGTCAAACGTCTAAGAAAAGAATGCCCGTGGGACCGGGAGCAAACGCATCAATCCATCCGCCACAGTTTAATTGAGGAAACATATGAGGTCATCGAAGCCATCGACCAGCAAGACCTCACCGAGCTAAAACAGGAACTTGGAGATGTACTGCTGCATATTGTCCTCCATGCTGTTATGGCAGAAGAAGAGCAGGCATTTACACTCAATGATGTCATTGAATCCATCTCAGAAAAGATGATCCGACGGCACCCTCATGTGTTCAGCAATACTCAAGTGAAAAATGCCCACGAAGTAAAAAGGAACTGGGAACATATCAAGCTTAGAGAAGGCAGAACTTCAGTAATCGATGGCGTACCGAAGGAAATGCCCGCGCTCCTCCGGGCGTTTCGCATTCAGGAGAAAGCTTCGAAAGTAGGATTTGATTGGAAAAAGAAACGCGATGTGTGGAAAAAAGTGGTCGAGGAAATCAAAGAGCTTGCAAGTGCTGAACAATCAAAAAAGCAAGATCGGATTGAAGAAGAATTCGGTGATGTACTGTTCGCACTTGTGAACTATTCCAGATTTATCGGAGTCAATCCGGAGTTTGCGCTCAATGGATCGACGAATAAGTTCACCAAACGATTCTACCACGTCGAAGAAGAACTTCAACGCCGAGGAAAACGTATCGGGACGGTTTCAATGAAAGAGATGGATGAAATTTGGGATGCAAAAAAGAAATCGAAGGTCTGATGCAATTTAATTTCCGCCGATGCCTTTGCCATCTCCTGTTCCGTTGGTGTGGTAACGATCGTACGCTTCGATGATGTCCTTCACTAGTTTATGCCGCACGACGTCATTCTTATCGAAGGAACAGAATGTAACGCCTTGTACTTTTTTCAACACCTCTTGTATCTGTACAAGACCGGATGTCGTTTTGGTTGGCAAGTCGATTTGAGTGACATCCCCGGTTATGATGGCACGGGAATTTGGACCAAGTCGCGTCAGGAACATTTTCATCTGCATGGCAGTAGCATTCTGCGCTTCATCGAGAATAACAAATGCGTTGTGGAGCGTTCTCCCGCGCATATAGGCGAGTGGCACAATTTCAACAATGCGCTTCTCGAGGTACCCGCGAAGTTTCTCTGCTGAGAGCATATCATCCAGCGCGTCATAGAGCGGGCGCAAGTACGGGTCGATCTTCTCGCGGAAATCACCGGGTAAAAATCCTAAGCTCTCTCCCGCTTCCACCGCAGGACGTGCAAGGATAATACGCGTGACATCGCGATTCTTTAGGGCGGCAACCGCCATAGCAACTGCGAGGTATGTTTTTCCTGTACCAGCCGGACCAATAGCAAAAACAATGTCGTTTTTCCGAATCTGCTGGATATAGTGTTTCTGCCCCTGTGTTCTGGCTTTTACAATACCCATCTTTGTATACAAGATAGCAGAATCGCTATCTTCCACCTGCGTCTCTGAGGAGACATCTGGTGCTGAACCGTTGACCGAAACAAGATCGATGACAGTATCTATATCATTAGGATTCAGACTACCGTTTTTATTTAACATATAGATCAGTTCGCCGACCACTTTTTCAATCTTCCCGATTTCAAATTGCGAACCACGGATCATTAATTGATCTCCACGGACCGTCAAGTTCGCATCGAATCGTTCTTCAATCATCTGAAGATTTGCATCGTTGAAACCAAGTAATTGAACAACATCAACACCGGCAAGTGGTATCTTCTTTTCAGTCAACTTTTCATAACTCCTTTCATCTGTGACAACAAAAAAACAAACGCCCTCCGGCAGCTATTACTACCGTGAGGGCGTCTATATTCATGTTCTGTATATCCACGCAGTTTGTGCGTGATTCAATCTCTTTTATGGATTTACTGCGGCTGCTTTTTCCCGCCTCTTTGACCAATAAGAACGTAAGGCTCGGTTTTCTTCCTTCGTCAGATCTGCCTTCGGAGGAATCTTCAGTTTTTGACCCGGATGAATCACATCAGGATTCTTAATCTGGTCTCGGTTACCTTGCCAAATCTTCGGCCACAAGAATGGATTATCATAAATCTTTGGCTTCTTGGCAATATTCCACAAACAATCCCTATTTCTTGCCCATGTACCGACGGTATAGGTCGGCATAATTTCACCGGAAGCGATAATTTGTTCTAATGTCTTCTTTAATCCATCCAGACGACTTTGCTGATCCTTCAAGCGATCTTGATACTTTTGGATTACGCTGAGAGGATCTTGCCCCGCAATATTAATCCACTTTTGAACGCTATCCAATTCGGCTCGGCGCACCCACAAATCCTGATTTGATAATCGGGACAATTCATTGAGACGAGCATCAATGACATCAAGCTTTGCTACAAATGGAGCTTCCTGCTGTCCCTGCATTGCTGCAAGTTCATCTGAGCATTGCTTCAATGCTTGTACTTTTGTTGCTTCTTGCGCCTGGAGATCGGTTACTTCCTTTTGCAGACCATCAAGTTTGCTCTTGAGTTCAGTGCTTTTAGCAGTAAGCTTAGTAATTGCTTCTTGCCAGTCTTCCTTCGACATTTTTTCTTGAGTAAACGACAAACAGGTAACCGCACCAACTAATATTACTATCAGACTTAAACGAATTACGTATTTCATTTTTTTATTCTCCTTGTTGGGCTATCCGATTACTTCACACTTTGAAGACGCTGTTGAAGTGCTTGCTTGTCTTTAGTGCACTGCGCGAGTTGTGCATCCTTCTCTGCGATTGATTTCAACAGATCAGCTTTCTCGGATTCACGTGCCGCAATTCCTTTTTCGAGCGATGTTACTTCTGTTTTCAAATCGTTTAACTGCTGCATTTCTTCATTTGAAGCTTTACTGCTGCAGCCAACGAATGAGCCTATTACCATCATGCATCCAATGATAATGAGGGCGAAGGGTTTTTTCATTGTGTTCTTCTCCTTACGATGACCTAGTGTACTGACTGGGGGAACTATACAACCTCTAATAAAACTCGACACATATTAAGAATAAGAGCAAGAAAAGTCAAGCAAAATTTTTAAGAATATTAACACAAATAGTTAAATTACTTTGAAGTAATAATAAATAGAGTTCTCACAGCATCAATTTCCGCTCAGCAAGGCTGGTAAACCTATCCCCTGCAATAATAATGTGGTCATGTACTGCTATGCCGATAATTTTTCCGGCGTCCACAAGTTGTTTGGTGATAATAAGGTCTTCTTGACTTGGTTCCGGATTACCACTGGGATGATTATGCACGAAAACAACCGCAGCAGCAGATTGGGTTATCGCTTCGCGGAAACACTCTCGTGGATGAGCGAGTGATGAGTTCAGAATTCCTTTGCTTATTTGTCTTGGTTCAAGAAGTTGGTTGACCGCATTCAATGGAAAGACCCACAATTCCTCCTGTACGAGATCTCTCAACTTCGTCCTGAAGTGTTGAACGATATCTTCAGGTGAGTGAATCGTGAGCCGTTCTTTACCTCTCATTTCCGGCAGTCGTTTTGCAAGTTCAAACGCTGCAACGATGGCGATAGCTCGACTTTCACCTATTCCTAATGAACGAATTTTTTCAACCGACATCGAAGAAATATCTCGCAATGTTCTTTCTTCTGCCAAGAGATGTCGCGCAAGATCGACAGCAGTGACACCCTTCTTTCCTGTTCGAATAAGAATTGCCAACAATTCAGCATCCGTCAGATTACTTGCTCCACGTCGGAGGAGTTTCTCTCGGGGACGTTCGTCTGCAGGCCAACCTTTGATGGGAACGTGATAGAACGTCGGCTCCAAGACCTTTATTGTTTCGCGAACCTGTTTCAACTTCTACTTCCCCTGGCGGATGAGATCGATCTCTCCGATTCGAAGAATTTGGCGATTCTTGTATTGTAGTACCGTGAGACATGTATTCACACGATTCAATGACAGGGATATTTTCGACTGAAGTCCTTCAAATTCTTCTACATGTGCGAGAGCGGCAGCGACATCGGCGCGTCGTGTTTTCCCCTGCGAAATGATTTGAATGATCATCTTCGCTACATCATAGCCAAACAACGCATTCGTGCTTGGAGGTTTATCATTGTTTGCACGCTGATACTTCGCTTTAAATGTTCGATACATATCGTTTGAGGAATTCATATATGCATCTACAGTAAACATTGTTCTATCTGTATATTGACGATTCTGATCGAGTGCAGTCATATCATTCCAATCGCCTGTACCAAGAACCTGCGCCTGAATATTGAAAAATTTAAGCTGCGAACTGACAATGGGAATTTCTTCCGAACTTGCAATCGGGACAAAGATTGCGTCGATATTCGTGACCGGAAATCCGAGACTATCGTATTTCATTCTTTCAAGATGTGTCGAAAGTTTTAAGGAATCGGCGATGAGTTTTCCGCGCTCGCCAAAGAGCAGGGTTACGGGAGCCGTGAGTCCGCGCTCGATAAGCGAGTCCAGCACGCGTTGATTAACACCCCAAGTGATTAATTTATTCAATTCAGATTGCTTCATTTTCGCCCCGAAATCGATTGTTGGCACTTCGAGTCTTTCCAGTGCCTTCCGCCGCATCGCCGTAAGTTCCATCCGCAGATCATTCGTACCCGCCGAGTACCATTGCACGTCAATCATTTCACCGTTAAGTGTATCGACTTCGGCAATGAATGAATCCGCCATTTGCTTCCCCACAGCGTCGGTCGGTGCAAGTACGGCAAACCTTCGCGCACCGAGTGTACTGTAGGCGAACGCTGCCGCAGCGCGTCCCCTTATATCATAATCAGGATTCGCTTGAAAAATGAAAGGACCGATTGCCGCAATGCCATTCGCTGTTGCGGTGGGTGTAATCAGCGGGACACCTCGTTCGTTTGCAATACCTGCGGCGGCAAAGACTTCGCCGCTTATAACCGGCCCGATAATGACAGACACATTTTCATCGCTGCACAGATCCGCTACTTGTCGAGCCGCGATGCCCGGATCTTGTTCCGTATCCCGCACTTCAAGAGCGATCTTCACGGAAACAGTCTGATTATATTCGTCAACTGCAAGTTGAATACCTTGGAGAAATTCTATACCGAGTGCTCGTGTCACCGGATTTTCATCTTTGAGCATGAGCGGTAGCGCCACACCAATCTTTACTCCTCCACGTTTCTCTATCTGTTCTAACAGCGAAAGGGCCTCAGCGACATACTTGATATTTGGCGGCATAACTGCCACTTTGTGAAGCATCTCCCCCGCGGTAGTAAAATCTCCCGCCCGCAAAATTTTCTCTGCAATCCGTACACCCACAAGCGCTGTCATCTCCTCGCTCTTTGCATCCAATCGGAGACGCTGCAGTTCTGCAAGTGTCAGGTTCGACGACGTTATCATCTCCGACAGTCTCTTTGATCGAGCCACAAGACGCTGTGCTTGTGACATTTGAATGACAGCGATAAATTCCGACGCAGCATCTTCATAGCGTTCCATCCGGTAGTAATTCAATCCAAGAGTATAATGCGCGTCATCGATATAGCTGGATTGAGGATAGAGATCAATTAAGTCCTTTAAGAGGCGAATCGACTCTCTATAATTCTTAGACTCATAATAGGCTTTCCCCCCCATAATGAACGCACCCGTTGTACGATGGCTACGGGGATACTCTTTTATAGTACGAACAAACACTGCTGAAGCCGTATCAAACTTTCCGGTTCGAAACAATTTCATTGCCTCAATAAATTCGCGCTCCACTTCCGGCTTAAAGACGATACTATCCGGCAAGGGTTGAGAATGCAGACCTCGTAAGAAAGCCAGTATGAGGAAAAGGATCGCAGGGAGAAGATTTTTAGTTTTCATTAATACTTTCATAGGAAAAGTGTGAGGCTGATTGATTGTTGATGTTAAAATTACCACAACACAACGAAAGTTGCAATTAAAAATCTCTGTGCATCGACCGCAGACCGATGATCAAGCCGAACACAGAGAGAAGACACGAAATAACGGCAAAGAGTGTACCCGGCAGCACGATCAACTTTATTGGAAAATATTGAAATCGAAATACTGTTGTAAAGTAAGCCGAGATCGGCACAAAGACAAGAGCCACGAGGACAATGAGATAGATGATTGTCACGAGAAAGGTGAGCGTTGCACCTTGCGTTGATGCTGCACGGATGGGATTGCGCTCAAAATAATTTGCAAAGTAGCCGCCAAAACCAAGATTGAGTGTAACAGTCGTGAGCGAGATCCAAAACGCACTGAATATCCCAAACCACAGTAATAACGACCTCATCTCAGTTATCTTGGTAAACGGAATATTGCTTGAGATTGCGATATATTCCGCAAGGATAAGCACTATCAAAAAGCCCATGAAGAATTTAACCATGAAAATTTTGCTTTCTTTGATAGGACTGGTTCGGAGCGTCCAAAAAGCTTGCCCCTCTAACCCAATCAGAGGAAAGACGAATCGAAGCGCAAGTGAGCCTACCATGAATCCGCCGAAAGCAAACAAGACTAAATATGTTATCAGCTTCATATCCAAAACATGTAAACGAAGATTCAAGTTACTGACGCTGACAGAGAAAAGAACAGTGAGAATAATCATGACAACAAGGTGCAACCACTGACTGGCTTCACGAAAGAATGTCAGTACTTCTTTCTTCAGTACTACTTCAATCTGTGAAGAGAAGATACTCTGAGATCGAAAACCGAAGAAGTGCTTTCGCGCCGGATCGGTGGGCGCTTGAACGGTTGACCGCACTTGCAGTGATACCAGCCAGCTTCGATAATAAAATCGGTGTGCAACAAAAAGACAAACACTAAATGCACCCGCCGTGACAAAGAGAAGAATGCCGGCATATGGTAAGGCATTCATCATCTCTCCGCGAGCACTATAGTAGAGAAATTCCGCCACCCATTGATTTGGCAGATACCGAAGAAATTCCGGAGTCGACTGTACAAGATAAGCATCCATGTTCGGGATAAAACTATTGAGTTTTTCTACAAGTCTCATCGGATTGGTTGAATCAAAAAATATATAAATGAAAAAGAAATATATCATAAAAAGCCCTGCCATCACCTTACGAAATCCGATCCTGCCGGCAAGCTTCATGATCGCCATGAGAATCAACACAGCAAGACATGCTGAAAGGAACATGAATGGAACGAGCACAAAGAGCATAACACCTGTAAGATAATACAACGGGTACCCAAAGTAACTGCCATATCCTAACAACATCATAAACGCACCGAGAAATAGCGTCGTAGAACTATAAAAGAAATTGTCCAGGAACTTCAATACAAAAATAGATGTAAAGGAAATTGGTTTTGTTAAAAGGAAGCTCACTTCCATAGAACGATACAGTGTAGAGTACGAGACGATAATATTGCCGAGATTGACCGCAATAAAAAACACGAACAGCATCATCGAAATAAATGTATGAAAGAGATAGAGGCCAGTGCGTGTGTGATCAAGCATGAAGCGTGTTGCTTCCGATGCAAAAAAGTATGCAACGTATGCAAATCCGCTGAAAACGAACAGCGACGCCACTCCCCGCACAATAGAAACAAAACGCCTGTCGAAGGTTGTTTTTATATATGAAAGGAATTTGTAGCGGAGGATGTGAATGAGCATACGCGTTACTGCTTGGTCATTTCAAGAAAAACAGATTCAAATTTCCCGTCATACCGCGCTTTGAGAATTTGCATCTGCTCTCGTGTATCGCACAACACTAACCGTCCGTTGTTGATAATACCGATGCGGTCGCATAATTCTTCAGCGAAGGCTAAACTATGCGTTGACATTAAAATGGAGACACCGTTCTTCGACTGTAGATGTAAGGTCTCACGCACAATTTTTGCGCTCCGCGGATCCAGCCCTATCATCGGTTCATCGATAACAATAGTTTTCGGATGATGAAGCAATGCGGCGGCAATCGTCGTCCGCTGCTTCATCCCCTGCGAATAATCTTCTGTCCGTTTATCTACCCAACTGCCGATTTCGAAATGGTCGATGAGTTCAGCAATACGATCATGCAACACTGTTTTGGGAATGTGAAACAGTCCTCCGATAAAATAAAAAAATTCACGACCAGTCAACTTTTCATATAAGAACGGAATATCCGGTACATATCCTATGGATTGTTTAGCTTCTATCGGATGGGTGAGAATGTTGTAGCCGTTTACAATAACATCGCCAGCCGTCGGGGTAAAAAGACCGACAATCATTTTAATAGTCGTTGTTTTTCCCGCCCCATTCGGTCCAAGAAATCCAAAAAACTCTCCCTGTGGTACTGTGAGGGTCAGATTGTCGACGGCGGTAAAGTGACCAAACTTTTTTGTGACGTTCTTAAGTTCAATCATGAAAGTGATCAGTTATCAGTGACACGTAACGAGTAATGAGTGATTCATCTTTCATTTAACCATGTTTCATTGATTTCACTCCCACTCAATGGTAGCGGGAGGTTTTGAACTGATGTCATACACAACGCGATTGATGCCGCGCAGTTCATTCGTGATTCGATTGGATATGTGTGCAAGAATATCGTTCGGAATTTTTGCCCAATCTGCCGTCATTCCGTCGACACTCGTTACGGCTCGCAATGCAACCGTATTTTCATATGTACGATCGTCTCCCATCACACCCACAGAACGTATTGGAAGGAGAACAACAAATGCCTGCCAGATTTTATCATAGAGATTTGAACGTTTCAGTTCTTGAATAAATATGTCGTCCGCTTCACGCAGCAGATCAAGCTTGACCTTCGTGATGTCACCGAGTATGCGCACAGCAAGTCCGGGACCAGGAAACGGATGCCGTCCAATTAAATCTGCCGGCACACCAAGCAGTCGTCCGATGTTCCGGACTTCATCTTTGAACAATTCACGAAACGGCTCAATGAGCTTAAAATTCATCTTCTCCGGCAGCCCGCCAACGTTATGGTGCGTCTTGATCGTAACGGAAGGACCTTTGAATGAAACCGATTCGATCACATCAGGATACAGTGTGCCTTGCGCAAGAAATTCTACCGCACCGCCTAATTTCTTCGCTTCTTCTTCAAAGACCTCGATGAATGTCTTTCCAATGATCTTCCGCTTTTTTTCCGGATCATCCACTCCCGCAAGCCGAGAAAGAAAGATGTCTGTCGCATCAACAGAGGAAAGATTGATATGAAAGGTATCGCGGAAGGTTTGAACAACCTGCTCACTTTCGTTTTTCCTCATCAAACCATTGTTGATATGGACACAATGAAGCTGGTCGCCCACAGCTCGCTGCAGGAGCATCGCAAGAACGGACGAGTCAACGCCGCCGCTCAATGCACATAAAACTCTTGCCGACCCGACTCGCGCACGAATTTCTTTTTCCGCTTTTTCCACAAACGAGGCCGGTGTCCAATTCCCCTTTACACCGCATACAAGGAATAAAAAATTCCCAAGAATTTTCTTCCCTTCTGGCGTATGAACTACTTCAGGATGGAATTGTACACCGAACATTTTCTTTTCTAAATGACGGATGGCGCAAATAGGCGCGTTGCGAGAATGTGCAATTGGTTCAAATCCTTCGGGCAGTTGACTCAGCGCATCTCCATGACTCATCCACACCGATGTTGATGTATCTAAACCGGCAAAGAGGTCATTGTGGTCATCGATAAAAAGCTCCGCCTTGCCATATTCACGGTGTGCAGCAGAATCGACTTTCCCACGCATTCGATCTGCAAATAATTGCAGGCCATAGCAGATTCCGAGAATTGGAATACCAAGATCAAAAATTTTGGGATCGGGTTTTGGTGCGTTTGTTTCGTAGACACTTGATGGTCCGCCTGAAAGAATGATGCCTACCGGACATTGGTCTTTGATTTTATCAATAGAATAGTTGAACGGGTGGATTTCGGAATAAACTCCCAACTCCCGCACCCGCCGGGCAATGAGTTGTGTATACTGCGATCCGAAATCAAGGACGAGAAGAGTTTGTGTATGTTCCATATGAGAATATAGACAAAAGTCCCCTGCAGTTCAAAGCAATGATAATAGTTTTGTGAAAAATAAATCGATGTGTTTCGTCGTTGAGCTCAGAACTGAAGTCGCTCGGAGAATACCACAGCGTGACCCTGCTTTGTATCTTGTCTTCAAACTCTTGACAAGTCAACAAGGTTGAAAAAAAACCGCATCTCAAATGGTCAAATTTTCTATTGCCTCATTCCGGAACCCTCAGAGAATAAACCGTCACTTCCCTAACCTCTGCATTTGTATTGCAGGATATCTTTCTCCCGCTGCAATACCAATTGGAAACATCGAATTCATGTTACGAATATCCGTCGATGTCAGTTGAACTTTAACTGCTTCAATATTTTCGTGAAGATATTCCAATTTTTTCGTTCCCGGAATTGGTACAACATCGTCTCCCTGTGCAAGGCACCATGCAAGGGCTAATTGAGCCGGTGTGCATTTCTTTTCAATTGCAAGTTGTTCCAGCATTTCAAGAATTCGCAGATTCTTATTCAAGTTTTCTACTTGAAATCGCGGTGAATTTTTCCGAAAGTCTCCTTCTGGCAGATCCGCCTGCTTCTTGATCTTTCCGGTCAAGAATCCTCTGCCGAGCGGACTATATGGTACAAACCCAATTCCTAATTCGCGGCAGGTTGGAAGAATTTCTGCCTCTACATCGCGAGTCCAGAGCGAATACTCTGTTTGTAAAGCGGAAATTGGATGAACAGTATGGGCTTTGCGAATGGTTGCCGGCGCCGCTTCTGAAAGACCGAGATAGCGAACTTTTCCTTCGCGAACAAGCTCGGACATGGCTCCAACGGTTTCTTCGATTGGTGTGTTATAATCGACACGATGCTGATAATACAGATCGATGGTCTCAATACCGAGACGACGCAGACTTGCTGAACATGCAGAACGAACATATTCCGGTTTACCGTTTACACCCAGAAAGCTTCTATCTGAACCACGCACATTGCCAAACTTCGTTGCAATGACGAGTTTATCCCGCTTTCCACGAATAGCTTTGCCAACTAGTTCCTCGTTATCACCAACGCCGTACATATCGGCGGTATCGAAGAATGTAATTCCGAGTTCAATCGCTTCATGAATCACGGCGATCGATTTTTTCTCGTCTCCAGTACCGTAAAATTCCGACATCCCCATACATCCTAAACCAATCACTGATACCACCGGCCCTTTTTTCCCTAAAGTTCGTAATTTCATATATAACTTTCCTTTTGATGATCTCTTAGATAATAATATTCTTCCTTCAGTCTATCAACAACAATCCGAATATGGTTCGTTCCCCTATTATTTCGTGCTCATGTCAAATACAAATGCAGTTTGGTTCTTGTTATAGCGCGGATTCAGCCGATAGAATACATTATCCAAAAAGCTCGGCTCTATACGTTTTTCTAATGTAAGCTTCAATTCAAGTGAGGATTCAATCTGCTGAACACGATGATCAATATCTTCCAGTCCAAAGAAGACAGCATAATTTGGGAGAATATGTTCAGTATTCAGTGTCGCTTTTATTTGAGCAAGTTGTTCATCGTTATTAATCAGATAAATCGGAATTGGATACACTCCTGTATAGAACATCGGCGGTTGGGTTGTGCCTAATGTTCCGCCCACCATCACTATACCATGTATCTGTTTTCCATAGAGTGCATACATTGCTTCGACTCTGGATCTTTTGGAATAGTAAGTCGAAAAAGGAACCAGCAAGATGAAATTGAGCACCCAGAACCACATCCAGAGCGACTTCAATGCGATCCGGTGCCGTGACCAGAAAGCAGATCCTTGTACAAATTCTTCCCACCCTACGACACTCAATGTTAAGATTATCGGTATCACAGGGAAAATAAATCTCTCTTGCTTGTTGGGAAAAAGAGAATGTGAAACGAAGAATACCATCACCGGCAGGAGTATCAACAATGTCTTCCGCCAATTCCTGAAAAAACCATACAGCAGGAAGAAACTCATCGGTGGAATAAAAGCAGCGAGCACCAATAAAGAATAATTATACCACGCTCCAGTTGTATAGTCATTTCCATGGGATGCATTATAAAGCATATATTCACGGAATGAGGCGAATGGATATCCCCATGCAAATATATCTGCGCTCCCTTGAACGATAATTGCCGTCACCAAAAAACCTGCGGCAAGCAATCCCATCTGCTTGAAATCTTTCCTGAAAAGAAACATCAATCCCAGCGTACCTGTGATAGAAAGGGTTTGGTAACGGAATACAAACGCAAGTCCGAACCACAATCCGGCAATGAACGCGTTCCGGGTTCCATTATTTTTGGAAATCAGCGTATAGTAGAAACCTGCCATCAGTGGCGGGATACAAATCATCTCGATAAGATTGCGGACACTGAGGAATGGAAACGCCCAAAAGAGCGCGAGGATAAGTCCTGCCTTTTTTGCTGATTCACGGTTGCTCAGTACCTCAGCAATTTTATAACCGAAAGATACAATCAAAAGCGAATAGAGTGCATGAAGGAAGCGCACAAGATACATCTTTGCCTGAGGATCTCGGATTCCTAGAGCCTCGAATCCTTGAAATAATGCATAATGAATTGAAGGATAGACAATGCTATGCCCATGCGGTGTTGTTTTCGTGGTCCAGTAGCTTATATCATTCATAATGATGAATGGCTGCTCAATAGGGCCAAAGTGGTCGTCGTGCATTCCATAGCCCTTGGAAAATACTACAGCAACAAGACGCGGGATAAGAGCTATAAGAACAATGGATGCGAGTGGATGCTCATTCCAAAAACGTTTGAGCCAATCAATCATCGATGTCTGCCTTTGAGTTATGAAGGATGAATGTTTTATTGTGTCAATGTGATAACAATTGAAAACTCATTGTTGTCAGTGTGAGTGTAACAATTGGTTTCTTTGAAATCAAGGGTGATGTCCTTTTTTTGAAATAGAGAGACTTCTCCGTACCTTAATTATAGATTCATAATTTGTGGAAAGATTGGAGCTACTGATTCAATGATAAAGGCTGTTTTGTTCGATCTCGATGGTGTTTTGGTTTCGACGGATGAATATCATTATCACTCATGGAAAAAACTTTCAGCCGAGGAAGGATTTGATTTCTTCGACCATGAATTTAATCACAAATTCCGCGGCGTGGCGCGAATGGAATGTGTAGAAATCATAACAAAAGCATCCAGAAAACATTATACTCCCGAGCAGAAACAAGAACTCGCGGATAGGAAGAACAGATATTTTGTCGAATCTCTTTCAAAAGTAACAACGGAAGTGCTCCTCCCCGGTGCTCTTTCCGCACTGCACGAATTGAGAAAACGAGGCATCAAGATTGCCGTTGCTTCCAATAGCCGCAATGCCTTGACTATTATCAAGCAAGTAAAGATCGAACATTTACTCGATGCAATTGTCGATGGCCACCAGATCGAAAACTCCAAACCAGACCCTGAAGTTTTTCTGCTTGCTGCAAAAAATGTTGGCGTTTCTCCTGCTCATTGTCTTGTCGTTGAAGATGCTGTCGCCGGGATCGAATCCGCAAGGCGCGCAGGCATGAAAGCTTTAGGTATTGGAACAAAGGAAAGACTCCCCAACGCCAATGTCGTTGTTCCCAACCTTTCGGCAATTTCTATTGACGAGTTATTAAACTTATAAATCCAACGTAAGAAGACCGACAAAAAATATTGCAGCCTATTTCAGGAACACTCTGGCAGGCTTTTTTGTTTGATGAATAGACCTTGACAATCACACAGACGGTTTCTATATTGTGCCGATCTCAAAGATGGGACTCGCACAAGATTATTATACATTTTCATCCACACCTTTCCAACCACTTCAAGGAATCAATCCAATGAAGCTCTTCATACCACTCAAAGTCGCTGCTGCACTATTACTCCTCAGTGCAGCAATGGGACAGAATACACCGAATCAAACAAAACCGATTGATCCTGCCAATATGGATCTTTCTATAAAACCTTGCGATGATTTCTTCCGCTATGCAAACGGTACGTGGATCAAGAACAATCCAATTCCTGCCGCCTTCGATCAATGGGGAAGTTTCAATATCCTTGCGGACCATAACAGCGATGTGCTTCATGAGATCCTTGAAGACGCAGCAAAGGACAAATCGGCGCTCGCAGGAAGCAACAAACAAAAGATCGGCGATTTTTATGCCACAGGAATGGACTCCGCCGCTCTCGAAGCACTGGGAATAAAACCTATCGCTGTAGAATTGGAACGCATCGGAGCGATCAAGAATATTCAGGATGTGCAACGGGAAATCGACCGTCTTCATTCCATGAATCTCAATCCCCTTTTCAACTTTGGCTCTGAACAGGATCCGAAGAATAGCATTGAAGTCATCGGTGAGATTCACCAAGGAGGTCTTGGGCTGCCTGAACGTGATTACTACTTTTCAGAAGAGGCACGCTCCAAACAAATTCGTGAAGAATATATAAAACATCTGACGGCGATGTTTCAATTGATAGGTGATAATGACGCAAAGGCGGCTGCTTCAGCACAATCAGTGATGGCTTTTGAAACGCAGCTTGCTAAGACATCGCGTCGGCTTGTTGATCTTCGCGATCCGGACAAGAACTATAATAAAATGACTCAGGAACAGCTTGCAGCACTCGCTCCCGCATTCGACTGGAAACGATATTTTACCGATCTGGGATGGTCAAATCCGGGAAGTGTGGATGTCGGACAACCTGAATTTTTCAAAGAAATGAATGTCATGCTGGGAACCGTTCCTGTTGAGACATGGAAAAACTATCTCCGCTGGAGAGTCGTGAGTAACTCCGCAAACTCTTTAAGCTCCGCATTCGTCGCAGAGAATTTCCGGTTCCGCGGTACTATCATGACCGGTGCGAAAGAAATGCAGCCGCGTTGGAAACGCATCCGGGGTGTGATTGATGGTCTCTTGGGAGAAGCTATTGGCGAGGTGTATGTTGCGAAAGCATTTCCTCCAGAAGCAAAGGCTCGCGCACTGGAATTGGTCAACAATATTAAGCTTGCATTGCGTGAGCATATTAATACCATAGCTTGGATGGATGATGCAACGAAACAGGCCGCACTTAAGAAACTTAATGCGATTATCGTCAAGATTGGATATCCCGACAAGTGGCGGGACTATACGAAGCTCACTATCGATCGAACTTCGTATCTTGAAAACGTTCGGCATGCAGCACAGTTTGCAGTGCAGCGTGAAATTGATAAGATTGGTAAACCGGTGGACAGGACCGAATGGGGAATGTCACCACAGATCGTGAATGCATATTACAATCCATCTATGAATGAAATCGTATTCCCCGCAGGAATCCTGCAGCCTCCCTTCTTTGATTTTAAAGCAGATGATGCTGTGAACTATGGCGGCATCGGTGTTGTTATCGGTCACGAAATTTCTCATGGATTCGATGACCAAGGGAGCAAGTTCGATGCAGAAGGAAATTTGAAGATGTGGTGGACACCGGAGACACGTAAGAAATTCGACGAACGAACGGGAATGCTCGCTCACCAGTTCGATGGCTTTGTTCCGATTGATTCTCTTCACGTCAACGGCGCAATGACTCTCGGTGAAAATATCGGCGACCTTGGCGGACTTGCCATTTCCTATACAGCCCTGGAGAATACACTGAAAGGAAAGAATGTTGAACCCATTGATGGATTCACTCCAGCACAAAGATTCTTCCTTTCGTTCGCACAGGTGTGGCGGCGAAATGTACGCCCGGAACGACTCCGGATGCAGGTAAAAACCGATTTCCATTCGCCTGCTGAACTCCGGGTCAATGGTTCGTTGCCAAACCTTCAAGCATTTTATGATGCATTCGGATGCGGTAAAGACGGCGCAATGTATTTAGCTCCGGAAAAACGCGCGATGATCTGGAATCTGAAGTAGAAGATTATATTTCGTGCGGTCAGGTGTGAATGACTAAGAATTTGAATCGTGCACTGCACGATTGCATTCTCAGGCCTCCGGCTGTCCTGACCGATACAGTTAAATGTCAGGAAGAAATTCCTGACATCACCAACAGAGAAATCTATCCCGTCTTTTGTTCTGCAAGAGATGGGATTTCTTATTGTGAGATAACTGAAACCATTGAAAGTTTTATGGAGGATCAAAAACTCCAAGCCAGACCCTGAAGTTTTTCTGCTTGCTGCAAAAAATGTCGGCGTTTCTCCTGCTCATTGTCTTGTCGTTGAAGATGCTGTTGCCGGGATCGAATCCGCAAGGTGCGCGGGCATGAAATCCTTAGGTATTGGAACAAAGGAAAGACTCCCCAACGCCAATATCGTTATTCCCGATCTATCGGCAATTTCAGTTGATGAGTTCTTAAAGCTCTAAGAAAACAAAGTACTAGGGGCGGTACAACGGAACTAATTGCATTTGATAGTGTTAGACTATAATAGATATGATTTTCTCTCAAATATTCATACATTGGTACGGTAGTCATTGAATGTGTAATCGACAGTTTATGAATCGACAATATAAAGGGGGTAAGTTGATATCATTCCCCAAAGATATCAACGGCTATCTCCGAGGTTGAAAGATCTCAGAATAGCGCCATTGTGTTGGCGCGCGGTGGTTGTTTACCCCCTCCCCATTAATCCCGATGTCTGTAGGACATCGGGATTTTTTGTTGCTATTGGAACGCCGATATTGTAGATTTTATCTGGATGTGTTGGGTTTGGGGAATTCTGGGAGTGGTCACTCAATGTATCAATCCTTTTTGTTCCCTTTGAAAACAATGCCGCAGTCCCCAACAAAAATATCCTGAACAAAAGCATTTCGGGACAGGTGTGGGGACAAGTAATCTTATCCGCCCGCCAGACTGCTGTCGGGCTGGCCGGTTGTTTGGCGGAGCGGCCATCCGTTCGATGTGCGGTTCGTACATTTAGTGCTTGATTTTGAGTTGAGGAAGACACATATTTGCTTTGAACGAGGTATGTGAGGAGTTGTCGTATCTCGTTTTCACCCAACGCCATCGGATGCTTTTTTTGTGAAACAGTATCTATAGCGGAGTAAATGTGTAGAGGTATGGAGTGGAGCGCTGAAATTAACAAAGATTGTGCCAGGACAACCATACCGAGGACGGAAAGTGGTAGTGTATTTAATAAAGAACCAAGTCCTGATAACATATATTATCCAGACTGATCCGTATAACATGCAGAAAATGCATGTTATCAGGAGCTGTCCATCTAATCATAGTTAGGCGGTGCATCTTTAATAAGGAGTAATCATAATGAAGAATTTATTTTGCAAAACATTTTATCTTTTTATTTTTATTATTATATGTGATTTGTCTGCGCTTGCTCAGATAAATCCTCAGTCTGAGCTTGCGGGAGGAGGACTTCAGTCTAAATATCCTGTTCTAAGAGCAACGACGGCACACAAAATAGCGGAAACAGGTAACTATCGTAAAAACGAAATAGATTTATTGATAAAATGTTTGAACGATTATACTCGCCTACATCTCGTTGAATCATTGACAGATTCATCAGTAACATATGGTAACGTTGAAACAACCCCATATGATGAGGCAAGAAATGCGTTAGTTCGTATAGGTAAGCCAGCAGTTGACAAATTAATCTCGGCAGTAAAATCTGATTCATTGCCTTTTGGAATTGGATATAAGTCTGCTGAATGTTTAGGGCTAATTGGTGATAAAAAAGCTTTACCTACATTAATTCAACTATTGATTCAAGGGAAAATTGGCCACCCAAATACGATAGGTGATGAAGATGAAATCCCGTTAGCAGTTGCTCGAATTGGAAGAAAAGAGGTATATGATGAATTATTAGCAGCGTATAACAACGCTAAGGCAAATAACAGGTTGAATGATGGTCTAATATGGGCGTTAGGTTATTCTCAGGATGAAAGATTTTTCCCCATTTTGAAAAATTTTATTTCTGGGGAAGATCGTTCATTTAAATTAGATGCTATTCATGCACTTGGTTATTCAAAAAACAAGAAGGCTTTACCAATTCTCGTAGATAGATTAAAAGAGGAAGACCTACACGCACGTTGGTACTCCTGCGAAGCACTTGAGGAAATAGGAAATAGAGAAGCCATACCTTATTTAAAAAAGTTTATTGAATCAGAAAAAGATGAAGTCGTGTTACGAGCTGCAAATAAGGCTATAAAAAAGCTGGAAAAGTAATTTATATTTGCACCGCCTAACCAGGCGCTCAAGCTGACGGTTGCCAGTTGGGTGCGTTAAACATGGCGAGCATAGGTATTAGTCTTAATAATTTCTTTTTCAGTATGAACTCACTTCGTTGGGTGCATGTTGAAAGTTTTCAGCGCCGCAGCTTAGCGCCGATCCGTTAGGTGGCAGGAAAATGAATTTGTACAAGTTTATCAGAAAGATAAATAAAATGAAGCATTCAATAATTAGCATATGTTTTATTGCTCTTACCATTTCATTTGCAGATGCACAGATCGTCAGAACATATGGGTTTAATATCGGATATGTTCATGCAAAACAAAATTGGGATTATTCCCCACAATTGGGTTTTGATCCGCACATGTCCGGCACGATTTCTGGAATTGGCGGAGGTGCGTTTGTAGAATTTCTTGATATCCCTTATTTTAGTTTGTTAACGAAAGTTCAATACATACAAAAGGGGCGAACAATAACTGTCATGGAAACAATGGTTTCTTCGACCAATCCAAATGGTTATGTTGATATCGGTATGGCGGATATTAAATACAGGCTCAACTATATCAGTGTTCCTATTCTTGCCAAGTTACGCATCGAGACTCCAATTTGTGTTCCTTATCTTGCAATAGGACCTCGTTTTGAATATCTGATATCATATCCATCTAATGTAGTTTATGATGAATTCAAGAAAATGGAGGTTACAGGTACAGTCGCTGTCGGAATGGAATTCTCTCTCGGCTTTATTCCAAAATTTTTACTCGAAGCAGATTACAATACTAGCCTGACAAATTCTTTTAACAATGGAAGTCTAATTGTTAGTGATAATTCAGTTGAGGTTCTTTGCGGTATTTTTCTGAAATGATGTGTCCTAGACTTTTTATCAAGTTCCTGCCGCCTAACCAGGCGCTCCCCGCCAAAATACGGCGGGGCAGGCAAGCTCGGCTTGTCCAGAAGATTGAATCACTCAAAGAGTGATACTAAATTTATCAAGCAACTCATTGCAATTAGCGTGGCGAGTATAGGTATCAGTCTTAATAATTTCTTTTTCAGCGTGAACTTACTTCGCTGGTTGCATTTTGAAAGTTGGTCACGCCGCATCCCGATTTATCGGGAGCCGATCCGTTAGGCAGCATTCACTATGAGAATATTCCTTTACATACTTTTTCTTATTCCATCAGTAGCACTGTGTCAAAACGATTATGATCAGTGGGTTCAGGAACAAAATGTTCCCAATGAAATCATTAAGGCATTTCGTGAATCTTCGGTAGATACCCTCTTGGCATTCTCATTTCATTTGAATCCATTTTATTTACGAGGTGATTTCGACGCAGACGGAAAATTAGATTATGCTGTTCTCATTAAACATAAGAAATACGGAAAATCTGGTATCGCAATTTGCTAAAGTTCAAATAAACATGTTTTTATAATAGGTGCGGGAAGAGACTTTGGCAATGGAGATGATTTTTTCGGGTATGACATTTGGAAGGTTTCTGAAAAGTTATCAGGATATAAGAGTCATTGGGAAAACAATACATTAAACATGATTTCCGAAGGAATCGAAGTCGTGAAAAGCGAATCCTCGGCTGGTATGATATATTGGGATGGTAAGGAATTTAAGTGGTATCAAATATCAGATTAATTATGGAATGCTGCCTAACCAGCAGCTCAAGCTGACGGTTGCCAGCCGGGTACGATAAGCATGGCGAATGTAGGTAACAGTCTTAATAAGAACTTTATCAGCATGAACTTGTTTCGTTTTCAGCAACTGAAAATTATCAGCGCCGCATCCCGATTTATCGGGAGCCGATCCGTTAGGCGGTGTTTAACAATTTATCGTAGAGGTGCATTTGAAAAAAACAGGCTTATTTCTTTTTTTAATATTTAGTTCCTTTCTCTTCAGT
This sequence comes from Bacteroidota bacterium, assembly GCA_049523215.1. Classification (GTDB taxonomy): domain Bacteria; phylum Bacteroidota; class Ignavibacteria; order UBA10030; family UBA10030; genus Fen-1298. Next base: position 175,822 of record JBEKNC010000004.1, read on the forward strand.
TCTTGCACATCTACCTATTTCGGCAGATGGGCCTTTTGGGGTCCAGCGTCGATTACCGACTACAAAGAATTTCCCTCTCGAGATGTCAATACTAGTTCGTCTTCGTTTCAATTTAAAACCGATACGCTAGCAGCGCACAAGTTTTCTAATTTTCTTACGGCATATCGAGATACAATTATTACCCAAAATGGAGAGAATAAAATCGAGAATTTACTCACCTCGACAGGTTCAACAGCATTTCTCGTGGCCAGAGGGGATACTCTTCTCTATGAAAATTATTTTAATGGTTACGAACGTAATTCTATTAATGGCTCTTTTTCGGTTGCTAAATCATTTACCTCTGCCCTAATCGGAATTGCTATTGATGAGGGATTGATTCGCAGCGTTGACGATCCGATAACCACATACCTTCCAGAATTAAAGGATTCAGCGTGTGCATCCATAACGATCCGGCATTTACTACGGATGTCTTCGGGTATCCAGTATACCGATTGCGGTTGGCCGTGGTGCGACGAACCGAAAACATACTTTGATCCTCATCTTAGAAATCTTGCCCTTAATGTTGAAGTCAAGAATAAACCTAATCAAGCATTTCATTACAATAACTATCATCCACTTCTGTTGGGTATGATTTTAGAACGAGTTACACACCAATCAGTATGCAGTTATTTGCAAAAAAACTCTGGGAACCGCTTGGTATGGAGTTTTCCGGTTCTTGGGCTCTTGATAGCGATGAAGATGGATTTGAAAAAATGGAAGGCAACATCTATGCACGGGCGGTTGATTTCTTAAAGTTCGGTGTCTTGTTCCTTAATAACGGCAATTGGTATGGAAAACAATTAGTTCCTGAACACTGGGTGGCCGAGTCTACCCAAAGAGATCCTTTAGACAGCCTCAAGAGTAAGACTTATTATTACCGAGACATGAGACTGTACCGCATGTATTATAAATATTTCTGGTGGGGCTTCTCCAAAAGTGATAATCAGTATGACTTTTTTGCTTTGGGAAATTTAGGCCAATATATTTATGTTTGCCCTAGTAAGAATTTGGTGATCTGCAGATTTGGAAAGGAATATGGCAAGATTCATCGAGGATGGGAAATTCTTTTCAAAAATATTGCCGACAAGATATATGAGTAAGTGCATTGTTCTGTTAAACACCGTCTAACCAGGCGCTTCCCGCTAAAAGGCAGCGGGATTTCGCAGAAAGCGCTCAACAAGCTAGCTGACGGAATGAGCTCACTGCAAATTGCATGGCTGGTGGTGGGTTGAGGTTTTTATTATTCAGTTTTTAGTACCTATAACTTTGATACTTATTAATTTGGTTATCAGCATGAACTTGGTTCGTTTTGTGTATATTGAAAATTATCACCTGCCTGCCGAAGTGCCTTCGGCACGCAGGCAGGGTGCCGCAGTCCGATCCCGCATAAGCGGGATCGCGATCGCGTTCCATTGTGTAACAATGGAACGGACTTAGCGCAAAGAAAAATGTGTTCACAATGAACGCTTTTTCGAGTTAATCAATTTTTCTTAATTGAGCATTTAAGGGAAAGAGAAAGACAATGAAATTTACGCGCATACTTGTCATAGGGATATTGGCTGTAATAGTATCATCCTGCACAAAGAAGTCAGCGGAATCCAAGCAGCCAGCGGTAGTGCAACGGGTCATGGTCATGTATGCGCCTTCCGATTCCCTTAAGCGCAAATTTCTTGTTCCAATACAAGTTGCGAATAAGGCTAAGGAAGTCAACGAAGACACGTTGTTGGGTCCTCTGGCAGAAGCTGACACGGCAATCTCTGGATCTCCAGCGAACAAAGTATCGATTCAGGCAAGCGAAGTCGTTCTGCAAGATTCGGCAGGTAGCTCAAGATTCCAACTGACATATACCGGGGGGAATATCGACACATTATTTGTCTCGCCGAACTGTAAATACGTAGCCTGTATGCAAATACTGGAATGGGTAAATGAACCTGGCGAGTATGACGACTCTGAAAAAGTCCCACAAAGACCAGTGTACCAGATCGTCTTTATAAACTTGGTTTCCCGTTCTATAATCCGAGAGATCCCCCCAGAAGATCCGTTGCCATTCTGGGTGTTCGAAAAGTGGATTTCCAACAGTCGGGCATTGATCTCGACAACTGAAGGTTTCTCGGTCGGTAGAGTTTACGTCTATGACGCGTTTCGAGACTCTCTACAGTACATTACCACCGGCACCTTGGGCGGGACTTGGTGATATTCATCATTTATTGGGCGCTGCCTAATCAGGCGCTCCCCGCCAAAATACGGCGGGGCAGGCAAGCTCGGCTTGTCCAGATAATTGAATCACGCAGCCGGAGGCCTGAGAATGTTATTGCACGAAGTGCAATACAACTTCATACATAAAGATGCTATATTTATCAATGAGCGCACTGCAAATTACATGGCGAGCAGAGGTTGAGTAGTTAAAGAGAAAGATTGTACTTTGAACTTGGTTCGTTGGGTGCATGTTGCAAATTTGCAGTGCCGCAGTCCGATCCCGCATAAGCGGGATCGCGATCGCGTTCCATTGTGTAACAATGGAACGGACTTAGCGCCCGTCCGTTAGGCAGTATTCTTGCGGCACAACATTCAATTAATTACAGAACATCACTCAAATAAAACAATGAAAAAAACACCAATCCATTTCTTACATTTTTACCTTTTCGTATTTGGTCTCTTGTTCATTCATAACTTGATGGCGCAGGATAATTCCACAAGAACTGTCAGTTTCAAAGAAGGTTATAAAGAGTATCACTTCGGCATCCCATTTCTTTATCTTAAGGGATCCGATTATGAAGTTGGTTATCAGTATGGTTACTTGCTTAAAAGTGAATTGAACTCTTTTTACGCGGTGTATGAGACTTTTAAGAAAGGATTCTTAGACAAAGAAATCAGTTATCTCCCATGGTATCAACGAGTCTTTGCGAACTTGTTTGGATCGATGGTGTTCAATCATAAAATAAATGGCTATGCCGATAGATTGAGTCCTGATGTTCTTGAACAGATACAGGGAGCTTCGGAAAGCTCTGGTCTGCCAGTTGCTTTCTTTAAGGAATTACTGGTGTTCTACGATCTATATTCCTATCGATGTGAGGCTGTGGTAGTGAAAAAAGGAAATCATATATACCATGCACATAATCTTGATCAGCCGGGACAACTCAATTTGCTCTCACAATATCCTGTGGTTGTGCAGTATGAGATACAAGGAAAGCAGAAGTATACAGATTTTGGTTTTTCCGGATTGTTGATGCCTACGACAGCATTCAATGAATCTGGAATCTCAATATCGGAAAACGGGAACAATAATCCTGCCGGATTCGATAAAGAAGATTGCACGTTGTATTCTGAAAAAAGTAAGTTGATTACGAAAACTCACAATCTTAATGAAGTAGATTCGATTGCCCGTACTCTTAAATTTCCAGTTGGATTAATATATACGGTTGTTAGCAGCATAGAGCGACAGGGCGCTGTGTACGACTTTATCGGTTCAAACAAAGCCGCAACTCCAGTAAACAATTTTCAATTTGTTGCTAACAGGACTGTGTCGAAGGATTTGGGCAAAAAGTGTGAGACAATTTATTCTGGTAGATTTCACGAAGAAGCACGTGTAGCTAAATTTGCCGAAGTGTTTGATTCCGCAAACCAAAACACGGTGGATGGATTAATCGACATTCTCAGCAATACAAGTTTTTATCATTATAAAGATACGATTGAAGTACACATCGAATCACTCCATAATTATGAAACCGATCAATCCGTTATTTTTGATTTAGCAGATTCGACAATTTACTTCACCTATTATCCGCACTACGCCGCATGGAATAGATGGTTGAAGTATAACTATGCAACTCACACCGTGAGTATTTATAAAGAAGCTGATTCGAGATTGAGTGCTCCCTTTCTTACAAAGTTCATTGATATGTATGGCACATACGAAGCCTGCGATTGGCGGGATAGTTCGAATGTCAGGTCATTGGTGAACACTGTTATTGGCTTGCGTATCCATAATTATTTCTCGCTCGACTTCCTCTCGACAACCTATTTAAAATATTATAAGTCCCCTGCGCAAGCGAAGATTTATGCTGATATGATGATTGAGAAATATCCGGATATCATCACAGGGTATTATAATAAAGGAAGGGCTCTGGATGAAGAGAATAGCTATAACGAAGCAATTACAGAATATCAGCGCGCACTTAAGAGCAAGATTCAATGCGAATATTATCAAGCGACAACGAACGAACGTCTAGCGGTAATACATTACTCACTTGGAATTAAGGACGCCGCGGCTGCCTACGCTGCTCGTGCTCTTGAGATTCATAAACAATACTGGATACCAGAGGGATTGAAGGAGAGAATACAGAAGCTCGAAAATATCATGAACATGATAAATTGATTAAACGAAAAGATGCTGTGCCGCATGCCGCCTAACCAGGCGCTCCCGCCCAACAAGACGGCGGGCAGGCAAGCTCGGCTTGTCCAGAAGATTGAATCACTCGAAGAGTGATACTAAATTTATCAAGCAACTCATTGCAATTAGCGTGGCGAGCATAGGTTTTGTTTTAATTTGAAAGTAGGTACAATGAACTTGTTTCGGATAGTACAAGTTGCAAGTTATCACCTGCCTGCCGTAGTGCCTACGGCACGCAGGCAGGGTGCCGCAGTCCGATCCCGCATAAGCGGGATCGCGATTGCGTTCCATTGTGTAACAATGGAACGGACTTAGCGCTATCCGTAAACTGGCATCAATAATCACGAGGATAACATGAAGAGCATTTCTAATCATTCGATGTTTGCAATCTTTGTGGTGACCGTTTCTCTATTCCTTATCGGCTGTTCTAAGAAAAGTTCACTGACGCAAGCATCATCGACAGATCTTCAATCTGATTCCACCTATATTGGTTCCTGGAATTGGATTAAATCAAGTGGAGGATTTACCGGTGGCACGATGACACCTTCAACGGTTGGATACACGATAAGAATTGTCCTCAAACAAGATAGCACTTTTGAATCCTACCACAAGGATACACTTTACGCAACGACACGATTTACGATCTATCGGGAAAATTCGATCGATGTCATTCATTATGCAGACTCGATACGGTTCATGCCAAAATTTATAATACTTATTGGTCGTGACACGCTCGATCTCGTCGACCAGTGTGCAGATTGTTACAATAGCCTTTACGTAAGAATAAAGTGATGCCAGCTGACCCCTCCGCTCAAACTAACCAAATGAACGTGGGTGCAATGAACATAGCGTATCGAGGTTTAGTGAAATTGGAAAGTAAATTACATGGAACTTGGTTTGTGTGCTCTTTTCGAAGTGACCCCGGCGTGACTCGAACACGCGACCCACAGCTTAGAAGGCTGTTGCTCTATCCACTGAGCTACGGGGCCAATATTGTATTTAAAATTACGAAAAACTCTCACTCAATTCAACAACACCACGGGCTAATCTAACACTTCATGGGCAAGCTTGCCCGTCGGCTATTGTGTGAGACTTCAGATTCTTTTTCCGGCGTTTTCTTCTATGATAATGGAATGGTCCTTTCGATGTATTGAGTGTAATCTGTTACCTTTTGAATATATTGTTCCTTCATTAAGGGAGACGAAATAATATAATCTGCCGTTGCCCTATTGCACGATGTAGGAACATTATAAAGAACAGAAATCCGGAGCAATGCTTTCACATCGACATCGTGGGGATGCGGCTGCATAGGATCCCAAAAGAAGATCAACAGATCGATTTTTTCTTCTGCAATCATTGCACCAAGTTGCTGGTCACCTCCGAACGGGCCGGATTTGAGTTTCAAAATATGATGCTTGAGTGTATCTCCTTTTTCCAATTTTTTGGATATTGTTTCTTCGACAAGGCGGCCGGTCGTTCCTGTACAGATCAATTTGTGGTTTAAGAGTAATTTCCAGTTCCATTCTACCCATTCGACCAAATCTTTTTTACAGTTATCGTGCGCAACCAAAGCAATTCGTTTCGATATTTCCATGATCTCTCCTCAGTTCTCCTTCACCGTAAGGTACCGATTTTACAAATATGAGTCACATTATCATTTTATTATTTCGCAGTATGTATACAGAAAACAATAAAGGACCTAAGGGTATGGTCGGGATGTCCGTTTCAATCGCCCTCTGTCGGCCGCTCTCTCGATCGCAAATACGACGCAGCGCTTTCCTCTGAAGCCTGATGCGCTGTATTGATCACGTTTCCTTCAAGTAGAACATTCTTCAATTCGCCGGGGGCTACAGAAAGAAAAGTGCCGGTACCTGCAAGTACATGGCAGTTCCGAATTATTGTCCCTGGACAATTGTCAAGCCGTATCAGAGGAGCTTCGAGAGACGGTTTGCGTGTTGCCACACCATCCAGTTCTAATTCCGTTGAATTCCATACGAAAAATGCTACACCGCTATCCGCGTTGATCTGAACGTTATGTAGTTCCAATGCTATGGTGTTGGACGCTTTCAACCCGATTTTCGAAGACGCAATCACGTCGCTGATGCGCAGCCCTGAAATCGGCATCTCCGGCAGCCCTTCGATATTGATCGCCACTCTCGCGCGGTTGATAGTCATATTGCTGATAGCGATGTTGCGAAACACCGGAGTCCGCACCGTAACGGGTTCTTCGTCAGTTTTCACTTCACCTTCCATCATGTAATAGTTTGTCACGCTGATCGCTTGACCGACATTTTTCATTGTCCAGTTGTCGAAACGGACATCTTCGATCACGCCGCCGCGGCCGCGCCGGCTCTTGATCCGTACACCTATCTGAGTACCCTCGCACGTGATATTGCTTACTACCACATTACGGATTCCCCCTGCGATCTCGCTTCCGAGTACGACTGCACCGTGCGCACGATGTATTGTGCAATTGGTGATAGATACATTTTCGGTCGGTCGATTAACCCGCAAGCCATCAGCATCTTTTCCTGATTTGAGAACGATGCCATCGTCACCGGTTTCAATATAACAATCAGAAATGCGTATGTCCTTGCCGGAATCGATATAGATGCCGCCCGTATGCACTCCTGGATAGGTCTCGATAATAACATTTCGAACAACAGCGTTTTCTGTGTACAGCAGATGGATCGGCCACATTGCCGAACCAATAATATGGATGCCTTCGATGAGAACATTCTTGCTGTTCATAGTTCGGATGAACGAAGGGCGAAGTTCCGGCGCGGTCTTTTGATATTCTTCATCCGATGCGGGAGTTTTTACTTCCAACGATTTTAAAAGATGAGCCCAATTGGGTCCTGCGGCTGATCCGGGACTTCTTCCCATGATCTTCATCCACTCAGCGTTGCTCGTTGTAATTGTACCCCGTCCCGTTATGGTAACGTTTTCCAAATCATGCCCGCCGATTAATGGAACTGGCGTGATGCATTCGATACTTTGATGCCTTCCTTTTGTGAATGGAAGACGTTCCGCCGGAAAACGCAGTATGGCTCCCGCCTCGATGTGGAGAACCAGATTGCTCACCAATTCAATCGGACCGGTGACATACTCTCCCGCCGGGATGTACACTGTGCCACCGCCTGCCGTTTTTGCCGCCTTGATTGCAGAGTTGATCGCCTCTGTAGCGCGTGCCGAACCATCATTGCGCGCACCGTAATCTAGAATATTGAAGAAGGGACTGCCGCATAACGCGTTCGTGCTGCAGAGCAGTAACAGCAATAATAGTATTCGTGTTCGAAAGAATAAGTTCATGATTTCTCCAATCCTTGTATTTTTATCTTCACCGATAAAGGATACTTTCACAATGGTACTACTTCTTGTGATGGCTGCTGATGATATCCGATGAAGATTTCGAGCAGCGGGCTTCAGTCTTTCTTCATGTTGACTTCTTTCACCGAAGGTTTCTTCATCAAAGCTGCATATTGATCGGCATACTGAGAAAGAACTTGTGCAAAGATGTCTATATCTGTTTTCACCTTTTGCAAAACGTTCAAGTGAGCCACAATGAGATGCAGTTTATTGGAAGGTTCTTGTGCCTCATCGCCATAATCAGTTGACGCTAATTTTTCTTCAACGAGTGTGTACGTTGATACCAAACCCTGCTCTGCCTGCATCACACAGTTTAATTTTTCATTCATCTCGCTGTTGTACATTGGCAGTACGGTTTTCTTATACTCTTCTACTGCTTTTTCAAACCTGGCAGCTTCTTCGCTGCTCATCTCTCCTAAAAAAAATGGATCGGGAGATGAAGGGGAATCTGTGGTATGGGTAACAGTCTGGAACTTTTTCAGTGCTTCTTCTATTTTAGGTTTGTATTTTTGTTCAACCGTATTGAATTGAACTGTAGAGACTGTATAATAGTCTGTTGTCAAATTCATGCTTTCCAGGTCTTTTGCCTGCTGATCGGTCACACATTTGACCGCTTCAGTCACCGGCTGATTGTCTATATCTTTATTCACATGCGCAGTCGTCGAAGGCATATAGTTCTTAGCATTTTGCATGGCCCATTGTTGTTTCTCTTCTTCTGTCATTTTGTCTAATTTTTCCGAAAGTTTTTCCGCTTCTTCAGCATTCATCGTTGAGGTTGCAGGAGACATTGCCGCATTACTGGTTGCGAGCTGTATGGCACTCAATTCCTCTTGTGCTTTTGTTAAGGTCGCTTTGGTCGCATTGAAGACGGCACATATATCATTTTTACAGCATAAAAATGTATAAGCTGCTTCACAGTTCTTACTATCTGGCTGTTTGCTAAACGCCAAAAGAAAGTTCTGCTTGTATTCGACCTGGGCGAAGAGTGACATTGCGTAACAACAGAGAGCGAGTGCAGTACCAGCTATTTTTCTCATGATAGCGTCTCCATGAATATGAGTAATGCGGTTATGATATTTTCTATCGTGATGCTTCAATAGTAAATAAAAATTTACTTGAATACCATCTTTTCAAAACAGGTTCAAATCCTGTTTTACCGTGCATCAACAGGGGGATACCATGTATGTTTCGATTCCCACTACTCTTCTTTCTCTCGTTTGATTCTCCTTCAATCTTTGCGTACCATTTTCTGTACCTTTCAAAAGCTCCCGACTTCTTTTTATGCCGGATAAGCTAATTATGGAATATCATCTCATCGAGGTATCTTTTATGAAAAAGCCGCTCTTTTCGATTCTCGTGGTGATCATGAATGTCATGATAATTTCATCACTCGTTTTTGCCGACGGTGAGACGCGCAAAGCTACACAGAAAGAAAAGGATTTTTACAGGATGGTGATGGAGACTCTCATCAAAGCATTGCCGGCCGGACCGGAAGGATGGGGTGAAGAGAAGAACCAGTTTGCGGAACTCGAATTTGTCGCACCAAACTGCGAGAAATATCCGTTCCGGGTTTCTCATGGTGCGTCGTGGAACGATTTCACCCGGAGACAAGCTGCCGATGACGAAATACAAAAAGTCCTGGGACCGAAAATGATGAGCAATGTATCAGATCCCGAGTATAAAAAGTTGATCGAACAGAACGACAAGTTGGCCAAAGAGTTCGGTGCCGCTTTAGGAAAGAACGATAAACCCACAGTCGAGCGGCTTCAGAAAGAAATGGAGGAGAACTCGAAAAAATTACAGGTCATCCTCGACGCGAATGATAAGGAATTCGACGGCATTATGGAAAAGATGAGCGCGCGCGATGTAAGCATAAAAGTCAGCATCCAGGTGAATGAATTTTCACTGGGGCTGAATGAATCTGTGGTTCAGGATGCACCTGTAGCCGGATGCCTGACATATCGCTCGCCGGGAGAATGGACAAAGAACAATGGATGGCGTGAAGGCACGACGTACGTATTGATTGGAAAAGGATGGCAGTTGAAAACCGACGGTGGAACTTATATCGAGACAAAAGAACGAAATGGAATTCCTTCAACAGCAGTGCAAACTATTATTGTTTGGGTTCAGGCAGATCCGGCGCGGACAAAGCAGGTTCTGGAAAAGATAGATTGGAATGTGTTGAAGAAGCTCATTCAGAATTAACGGGATTATCTTTGCGGAAGTCCTTGTTCTTTCTCCGATTCCCGGTCGTGTCAGAGCCTATCCTTCCAAAATCCCGTTGAAAAGAAAAGATGGTTTTGTCACCAATTGGCATCGCCAGTCCGGGTTATCAATTTTATTCTTTTCCACCTTGCGACACTTTATATATGAGAAGGGGGAGCTTGCTCCGAGGTATTTTTTTTTATACGAGAAGGATGAATTTCTTCCTCTGCTGAATATCTTTCTCAACCGCATAACCAAGCATCTTCCAAAGGGAGGGCTTTCATATTTTCCTCTGCTATGCCTGACGAATATGTGTATCGATGTTGTACCCTCGCTTGCCGAAGGGCTGAAGTTTCTCAAGCCAGATCTGCTCGAGCAGCGTCAATTCATCGCTCAGGTTGAAGTTCGGATCGTCTTTGACCTTCACAATTTCAAGGATCTCGAAGACGAATTTATCCGGACCGTATTCATTCCATTCTTTCTGAAGCGCTTCGTTGCGATGCCGTCCGATTTTCAGCATGAACTTGTGACTGTTCAACGGCCCTTCTAGGTTCAAGCTGCTTCCCAGCAGCACTTTACCATTCACGCTATTCTTCACCTGAAAGATACCGGCAGGTATCTTCCTTTCTTTGTACTCTCTCTTGATATCCTGTTTTGTTTTCACTTTCATTATCCTTGATTGTTTTTTGCTCACTGTGACAAGTCTTGCCGGTGGAACCAGCGTCGACTTCACGACGCGGTACTTATCTCCGTCGCGCACCATCATTCCTTCGTCGATGAATGCACGCCGAATGGTACAATAATCATCGCATACTTCGCCGATGAGAGCATCCACTTCACTCTCTTTGTAAACCGACTCAGGATGGAATCGGCGCAGAATCTCCCCCATCACGATGAGGCGCTTCTTATGTTGAGCCGGAATGCGGCTGACCCGACCGTTCCTTATAAAAGCCCTCAAGACTTTTTCTCGATAGCGCTGCAGGCGTTCTTCCTGGATAGAGTGTTCTGCATTCCGGAACGATGTCAGCTCACGGAGGCTTTTGTCGAAAAGTGCTTCATTCAGCGCATAGACGGCGTAGTACTGTTCTTTTCGTTTGAATACCAGTCCGGCTTTTTCCAGCCTCCCCAAATGGAAACACACCGTGGATGAAGCAAGATGGCAGCGCCGGGCAAGTTCCTCAACACATTGCGGTTCCCGGAGAGCCTGAATGAGTGTGAGACGAGAACTGTCAGCGAGCGCCTTTATGATCCTTACACTTTCAGCAATTTCCATCGGAGTCTTCCATCTTATTTGTTTCGACATATATCGAATCAAATATACACAAAAAGTGTAAAGATGTCAAACTCCGGTATGATTTAGATTCCCGAGGTTTCTCACGAGAAGCGGCAGGAAAACTTCGGGAATCTTCTCACGGATGCTTATACAAAAGAAAGAGATACTTTCTTGCCTTTCTTTTTCCAAATCTTGAATTTATGGATGTCTAAACTCATCGATTGTAGTACCCATGTTATGAGTGCTGCATCGTCGATAAATCCGCCCGGCAGCCAATCCGGGATGAGGTCGATAGGTGAAATGAAATATATAAGAGCAGTAATAATGAGGACGATTGTTTTTTTTGGAATATCTTTATACTCTCCTTTGAACCAGGCGTTCAACATTTCCCAAAGAAGGAGAATGTCCTTCAAGAATGTTTTTACAGCACCCTTGTTTTCCATGGCGTAGACGAGAACTGCAGTAAGCAACCGAGATAGCTTCTTGGGATTTTTGAGATAGACGAGCGCCGCCTTGAGATACTTAGCGAGTATTCCCTTTAAGAGTCCCGCAAATGCTTTTTTTGCACTCATTTGTTATTCCCTTGGTTAGTCTTGCATTATTGTTGATAACCTATTACTTCTCACGGAATGTTTCATCCGAAAATTGCGTCCGGGAGAATCCGATAATGTGAACTGCTTCAGGAAGCCGCTTCTTGCGAAAATTATTGTACAGTGCCGGAATAAGTTTCCGTGCGGTCAAGTCATCTGAAGCTTTAAATATGACAAATGCTGTGCTCATAGTCGACACTGTTTCGTATGTAAGAGCGCGATTGATTCTGTCGTTAATGTAATATATTCTTTCTTAATCCCACAAATCAAAGATCAGACCTCTGCCGTCCACAAAAATCTCGGCGGCTTTCGCAATAGGTGATCCATAGCTCTGCCTCCTTGGTGTCTGAACAATATCATTTTCCGTAATAGAGAATAAATCCGAGGATGGTCCCTACAATATCGTAAGTCGCATGGCCGACAACAGCCTCCCATGCATTTCCTTTCCTCAGATAAATCAAAGCATAGAGAAATCCTACAATCGAAACAGAAATCACGCTTGCAATCCCCTGGTAGAGATGTCCAAAGCCGAACAGTATCGACCCAAAAATGAGAGCGGTGATGAGTCCGGGTTTGCCGAAGCACTTTTGAAATCGGGTGAGTACGAACACTCTCCATAATTCCTCCGAAAAACCGCCTTTCAACACCGAGAGGACAATCAATATCGGCAGATACCACAAGCTGCTGAACAACGTATTGATTTCTACTTCTTTTCCTGTTGTCTTTGGAACTATCGCGCTAATGAGAGGATGCATGATGAAATTCTGAAGAATGAAAATCAGAATACCAAATAAGACTCCCATTCTGATCTGCTTGAGAATATTTTCTTTTACGAATCCAATATCCCGGTATTTCTCTTTTGTATAGCGTAAGAGGAAATGTACCACAAGCACATAAAATCCACCAATGAGAAATGCAACCGCTAAAAACATCGGAATGGATTGGGATAAGCTCTGAGTCTCATCCATGAGAAAAATATTCCGTGCTAATCCCGCCAGCATCATCAGAACAACAATCGCCAATGAAGTATATAAAGGGTTTTTTATTGTGCTGTTATTCATAATGTACTCCTCATTGTTTTCGTATTATTTTTTACAATATCAAAGACTTCGTTTTGCAAGTTGTGGGAATCGATTCATGAGCTTTTCCCTCTTTGGGAAGTGAGTTGTTATTCAGCGTAACTATTCTGGTCATTAAAAGTGATTATTCTAACTTTTCACAAATTCATTATTATTTACGGAAACTATTTTTCACCACCCCCTCATAAATATATCTGCGCAGCTATTGTAATTCCGCTTCGCGGATTTCTTCATACGCTCCTCCTTAGTAAGGAGGGGACAAAAGGGGTGGTTGTTTTTCTGTTCTCCATACATCTTTTGTTATTCAGCTTTCATTAAATTCTTTTAGTGCGGTCAGGACTTACGTCCTGACCGATACTGTTATCTTTTGTTATTCAGCTTTTATTAAATTCTTTTAGTGCGGTCAGGACTTACGTCCTGACCGATACTGTTGAGTGTCAGGAATCCCGCTTTGCGGGACTGACATCACTAACAAATTTTTGTTCCGATTGGAGCAGTGAAATGTTCATCTGCAATATCGTGATGATGCCAAACGAATTCACCTCTGAACTTTACGAGTTTAACCTCTTGACTATTGAGCTCCGCAACAACTTTTGGGCGCCAATGCTCGGAGAATAATGCAAATTTCTTGTCGATATCGATCTTTTCTATTGGATTCTTCATCTTATTTGGATTAGACACACTTTTTCTCTGTTTGCACAATTTTTTATACTAGCGATGGATGTCTGCAAACCCGTAACTTAACATCACGCTCATGACAAGAATACCCGTAAAAAATAAAAGTACATTCCATTTATTGGAATTCGATATTTTCCCCGCCTTGAATAATACATACCCTGCGATCAGGTTAAACAAACCCCATAACACATTCACTGTCGGGGATGATAAACCTTTACCGGGTGGATTGGCAAACGGTGTGGGGAAAGCTTCACCGGAAATACCGTGGATAAAGTGAGGAACTATATTTGCAATAAACATCCCTGCGAAAAAGCAAGCAATGTAATGATACCATTTCATGATAATACCCTCCTTCTTGAGTTTTTATGTATGAGACAAACTTTTTCTCTGTTTGCACAAATCTACTTCATCGGCGATACAGATGCAAGGGGCGTGTCTGGGGCAGACAGCAAGGACGATTTACTTGTCCGCCATAGCTTTAGCGCAGGAGGATGAACCGCCATACCGGTTGGGTCGATGGGTTGGCTTTATTTTAAAATAACAAATATCCCTACGACTATCATGACAAACCCGGCTGCTTGATTTGTCCTTTTTTGCATTTTCCCGCTCATCCTTATTTTATGTGATAAGCTCGCGATATAACTATACGTTCCCACCACGCTGAACGACACTAAGGCAATGAGCGCCATCATCAGTAAAGCATCTGTGAATCTTACCTCGTTAAAATTGATGATTGTGGGAAGCACGCTTGCGTAAAATAATATCGGCTTGGGATTACCGAGCGTAAGGAGCAAACCACTCATACATGTCTGCCACCTATTCTCTTCCTGGTTTGTTTTTACGTTTGTACTGATCCGGCTGCTCCTGAACATCCTGACACCGAGATAGACCAGGTACAGCCCCCCGGCAATCTTAATGACGAGGAACATACCTCCCAGCATTTTTGCAATTGCCGATAATCCGAGTAATGCCAGAGTAAAGAAAATAATATCGCCCAGTACCAGTCCTCCTATAAAGAACAGAGACATTTTAAATCCTTCGGCAATCGCCTTTGCCATAGACCCGAACACTCCGGGACCAGGGGTCGCTGCAAGTACTGTCATCCCTATTAAAAACGCAATGAGCAAATTGATATTCATGATTTTAAAATTATCGGTTAAAGAAAATGATCGACAACTTTCTTTTAACGAATCTACTTCATCGGCAAGAGAGAAGCAAGGGGCGTACATACGGTAGAAGGTGATTCATCTTCCTCCGCTTGCGCTGCAGCGGAAAGAAGTACCGGCCGGTTTTCCAAATTGTTCTTGCAGGGGCACGGCATGCCGTCTCCCTAATATTTCGACCCGTACTTCCTGAAGTGCTCATACAGAAGATATGCGGTCCCGCCGGCCCCGACGGCCTGCAGAACAAACCTCAGCGTACGGAGTTCCTTCTCTTTAGCCAATTCCTGTTTCCATGGTGAAACAACATCTACCTGCTGTTGGAATTGCGATGAAAGTGAAGTAGGGAAATACGTGAGTGACTGATGTAAGTACCCGGGCGAATATATCGGCGATTCACGCAGCGATTGCGGAAGAATGATGTCTGTATGAGAACTCCGTAAGAGAGATTGATTGATAGGCGGATTTTTCATAAGAGTATCGCGCATTTCCTTTTTGTCCGGTTCTTGTGCACAAAGAGTATAAGCCATAGAAAAACTGAAGACCAACATCCATACCGCCCAATGTATTACCCGTTCGATAAGAATTCCAGATCTGCCTAGTATCGGCATAACGTATACCCTCCTTCCCGTTTGTCTCAAATCATAGACATTTATACGAATTACACACGACGAATGTTCCGCTTCAATATCGTGATAATGCCAGACGAATTCACTTTTGAACTTTACGAGCTTCACCTCTTGACCATTGAGTTCCGCAACAACTTTTGGGCGCCAATACTCGGCGAAAATTCAAGTTTCTTGTGGATATCGATCTTTTCTATTGGATTCTCTTTCGGCTCTCGTGGTTCTATTAGGAATTAAAGAATACAAATTGATATTAATTAATGACATAGTTTCTAATATTCTCTTTCCAGTATGGAACAGATTGAGCGAAATCCAATAGAATACTTCTAAAATCTCGCGCATTATCCCGAAGAAATATATACTCATTACAATTATCTCTATTAGCAAAAGTCAATTTATTTAATTTCTTTTTCTTCTCTTCAGAAGACAAATATCTTAGGAACATTTCATAGTGGAGTAATATATCCCAATGCTTCCGTTGTCCATATTTATTTATCAGAATAATCATTCTTTCCATAGGTGTATAATTAAGAAATTGTCTTTCTATCCATTCAATACGGTTTTTTGAAGACACTCTAATACTCTCGAATAGAGGTAATAATGATGAAAAATATAAAAGTTTTCGTGAGTGCCTGAGTTTAGCTAATCTTATTGCCCAAGGTTTTCTAATTTTATTCTTCTTGTATTCATAATCTATACAGATGGTTCTGTAGTACCTTATTAAATCATTAATTAAGAAAATTGGTAATCTGTCTCTTTCTGGAGCTAGATCGTTCAAATACGCTCTAATTATTTCTCCCTTAATGCTATCAAAAAAATAGCCACTTGATATACCATCACTCTCCGTAAAAGTAACCATTCTTCGTGTAAGCGTTTCATTTGTGTCTTCATTTCCCCCAATATTTGAAATCAATTGTTTCATAGTGCTCGCACATGAAAAAGCACCTTTAGAAGCCAATCTCAATCCAATGGATGATTGTGATACAATATTATCTAGCTTTTTTATTATATTGTGTGCAAATATTTTCTGCTTTGTTCCAATATTTTGGCCAAATAAAAAAAACGAATCTACATCTGATGTTCTTAGAGCTTCTGCTCTTCCAAGTGATCCAGCAAAAACAAGAGCAAATGACTTATGATTCTTAATAATCGGAAGTAATTGTTCTTTTATTGTCCTTATAACTTCTGAAGAAAATATTCTAGCTTCCGTTAATTTTGAACATTGCTTTAAAATATCCTTTGGAACTTTATCCCAAATATTCATATCTGCTCCTATAAAAGAAAAAAATGATCCATTTCCTTAGCGATATATTGAAATTTATCTTCAAGCATATCGAATTCCAATATCTTTTCTGCTTGTTTTATAATGTTATTGTGCACATCTACGATGGTTATTAATGGTTTTACACTATATCTGTCAGTCCCCCTAGGAATATTCGTCGACGATATTAGTTCTCTTACGTTAATCTTAAATTGTCGTGACTGTATTTGAAGCTTAAGAATATCTTTGGATATTTTTTGATTTACTGATTCCTGAGGGCTTGTGTAATATTCTTGGTATCTTTCACTTTGTGCAAGAGTAGACACGCTACAACTGTCGTTTATACTATGCCAGAGATATTTTATTTTATTTTTTAAATCTGGAAAGAGTTCAAATACGTCTCTATCGGAGTAGCTAACAAGATTTTCAATTAATTCATTTGTTAGACACAATTCAAACAAATAGAATGCTAATATCCTTTCATATAAAACTCTTCGCGCTTCATATATTCCATCTCTATATGTTTTATTCTTGAGTATCCAAAATTCATCGAGAACAGATAAATCTTTTAACGACGCCCTTGAATTGAATCTCTTGCTTAATATTACATTTAGTACTTTTATTGGTAAATTTTCAGAGATGTTTTCAACTTGATTAAAAAATATATTTGATCTTGTGATACCTTCCAAAGTATCAGCATTATGAGTGCAGCCAAATAGTAAGGGGCGCAATTCTTTTTGATTGAATAGTGATAGTTCAGATGTATCAATACCATGTTTCTTTAATATTCCCGAAATACTTCTACCTTTGTTATCCTTTTGGACGTATAATATTTTCTCGGTTTCTTTATACAAAGAAAACTCTGGTAATTGTGTTCTAAGTGCAATCTCCATGGTATGTGAAAATGGCAAATGGTGAATATCATGAAGTAATGCAGATGATACATATTTTCTCTCGACGTTCTTTCTTAAATTAGCTTTTTTACAAAAGTAATAGGAAAGCAAAGCAACCCCAATTGAATGATCGCCACGCGTGTCAACATTGTTGTTTTCTTTGATATAAGATAGCCCACCCAAAAATGGAATTTCAAATAATCTTTGAAATATTTTTGTTTCTATTATTTCATTATAAAGTGGATCTTCAAACATTTCTTCAATTAATCCATCAACAGGAATTATAAACGGCAACAATAATCTATAATTTCTTTTGCCTGACGAAATATTGTAAATAAACAATGAATTGGATTCGAACAAATTTAATTCTGTTTTCGATTTATGCGTGATTAATCTTATTGAACTCATAATATTCCTAAAAGTACATCCTCTTAATTATAATCGTATTTCAGTAATCGCAGATATTTAATCCCAGACTGGGAAGGAATTTCTATTACCATAAATATACTCGATTTACAATGGGAGGGCAAGAACTCATTTACTACTACTTCTTTCTCTTCGTCGAGTATTTCGCCGCAGGTTCTTTTACACGAAATCCGATCTCGCGCTTCGGTTTTTCAGGAGATTCCATAAGTTGTCGAATAGCCTCGAAGACCATTATTATTTTTTCGTCATGCTGCCCTACTTTTTCTTCCAGCTCCTTCAGTTTCCCGGCAAGTTCTTTATGTGTCAATAGCAATTCCCGTAAACGTACAAATGCGCGCATAATAGCAATATTGACTTCAATTGCCCGCTCACTCTTAAGAACTGAGGAAAGCATTGCGACTCCCTGTTCCGTGAACGCATAAGGACGATACTTAACATTAAAACCGCGCTTCAAGGTCACAAATTGTGACCTTGAACAGAGAATATGCTCCTGCACAAATCCGGTTTCCTCTGCGTTTAATTGAAACATAAAATCAGAAGGGAATCTTCTGATGTTTCGCTTGACCGCCTGCATCAGAACCTTGGTTTCAACTCCATAGAGCCTGGCTAAATCTGTACCCAAGAGAACCTTTTGATTGTGAAGGAGTAAAATATTATCCTGTATTGATTCAATCGGGAGCAAATAATGTTTCACCATCGTGCATATGTCCTATTTTTCAGAATGAAGTTTTTCAAGATCTGTCATCGGCGATCCCCTCTGGTAATTATGGCTGGTTCGGGATTATTCTTACTATAAATATACTTCATTTACGATGGGAGGGCAAGAAAAAAGCAAGGGAGAAAGGAGAAGATCGTCAAAAATCCATCACCACAATGGAATATTATCCGGATCATCCCTCTTTATTGCCCATTGGAGAACGTTATTGTGAACGTAATCCCTGATGTTGTTTAATTCTTTGTCATTACGGATGACGCGGTCGTAATAATTGCGCTGCCAAAACCGTATTCCTGGTGTGCCACGTATCCCATTGATACGTTTTGTTGTTGCAGATTTGAATAAACGAACAATCGTTGGGATCGAATTGGATGTTGGTTTCCCGAATCGTTCCATCGTAGGGGCACGTTGCAACGTGCCCCCTACCTTCATTCAGGACGATAATTCCATGAATGTGATTCGGCATGACAACATATAAATCTAATTGAATATCAGGACGAATAATGGCTGTTCGTAACCATTCTTCTTCTACGATCTTTCCTATTGCATTCAGACGCATTTCTCCGTTTATGATTTCTCCTAACGTGCATTCGTGATCACGCGTACAAATGGTTACAAAATATTCTCCTGGTTGGGAATAATCATATTCTTTCAGACGAACGGATCTTCGGTGAGGTCGGTTTATTATTTCCATTGGCGTGTATATCACCTATAGGGACGTTTAATTAAACGTCCCTACAAAAGGCAAAAAAATATTTTTTCAAGACCTGTCATCGGTGATCCCCTCTGGTAATTATGGCTGGTTTGGGATTATTCTTGCCTTAAATATACTTGATTTACGATGGGAGGGCAAGGGGGAAAGGAAGGCAGAAGGATTAAAGCAAAAGGAAGAAGGAATATGTGGGCATTGCCAGCGTGCTTGCGGCAGTATATAGGAAAAAGAATACATCGGAAAGACCTCACAAGATAGGAGGGAATTCACTTGCCTGCCGGCTCGTCCGCCGAAACACAGTGCAGGCGGAAATGCAGCGTAGGCGGGATTCCCGACTTATCTACTGATAGTTCATTTTAACTTAACATGCGGGAAATATTTTCATATCTTTTGATAGCTCCATCGGAGACAAAGAAAAAATATATATTTAACAATCGCTGGGTGATTTTATGGAAATATCCGATAATGAGATCCCTCAAAATTCTCAAATGAAAAACCGGGAATCTCCATTCACTATGGCAGAAAGCTGAAGATCATCCGTCACTTCCATGAGAAATAATTCAATCGTATGAAAATAAACCTTTACACATTTGTCAGTATCATCGCAGCTTTTCAATTACTGATAATGTCGCTGTTCTTTTTTTTGAACAAGAAAGGATTGCGTTCAAGCAATCGCATCCTCGGAACAATGTTGAGTTTTTACGGAGTGTATATGATATTTCTCTTGTTTGCAGGCTGGAGAGTTGCTCAACCATTTATCAAAACTCATCCTGCCTTTTGGATGTTCTATGAAGTCAATTTTTGTTTCGGCCCTCTTCTCTATTTTTATACAACATCGATTATTGACGGCCAATTTAATCTCAGAATAAAAGACCTTGCCCATTTCATCCCTGCTATAATTGTGGCGATTATCGTCAGCGGTACATTATTCGGATATTCTGAAATTCAATGGATTGGTATATTTAAAGAAAATCTCGTGATTGCTCATCTTGGGCTCTATATAATTATTTCTATGCTTACGGCTCGTAAAAGAATAAAATCACCATTTACTCCTGTTGACGATATCCAACTTGCGTGGCTTCGATTTATGATATTTGCTTACATTATTGTGCTCGCAACGAAAATTTCTGCCTCTTTTGGCAATCTATGGCATTGGAATGCACTATTTATATTTTCCCATACGGTGCATAATATCTTTATTTTTTTCATTATTAATATCATGGCGCTGACGGCACTTTTAAAACCGGAATTGTTTTCGTTCATTGTCCGGTATCAAAAATCGATCCTGAAAGATGCGGATAAAAAAATGTACAAACAAAAACTGCTCGCCGCCATGGAAATAGAAAAACCATACCTGAATCCAGCCTGCACACTCCCCACTCTGGCAAAACGATTGTCCATTCCTGTTCCCTATCTTTCTCAGATTGTCAATGAGACATTCAATCTGAACTTTCCCGATTTTATCAACCGCTACCGGATCGAAGAAAGCAAGTATCACCTTGCCAAGCATTCTATCAATAAAACAACAATTCTAGAAATTGCTTATTCCGTCGGATTCTATTCCAAATCCACATTCAATAGTGCCTTTAAGAGACACACCGGCATTGCTCCAAAGGAATATATAAAACAGCAGGCAGCATAACAGCGCCCTCTTCTTCATTTAACCTAATTTTCATCTTTTTCACCGACCTAATTTATACTATAGGTCGAAAATTGCCGTTTCCTATTTTATCTTGTGTATAGGGTGTCGATCGATTTTCATGATCGCTAAAAACGAATAAATGTTCAACAACTATCAGGAGGTGTCACACATGAAACTCATTTTTGCTTTTATAATATTATCCACAGTCATATCCATGTCCTGTTATGCGCAGGATACTTCAGCTGCGGATTTTATCTTTAATAATACTATGGTTCAAATGACCTGGCAGCAGGTACAGGATGCAGCTGCAAAGAAGGCGATTGTCCTTGTTCCCATATCCGTCGTTGAAGAACATGGTCCCCATATGAACCTAAGCCCTGATATTCTTCTAACATCTATAGTATGTTCTATGACGAAATGCCACCTCGAAAATGATAATATTCCGACTGTCATTGCACCGCCATATTACTGGGGAATTAATATTTCTACCGGCGCATTTCCCGGAAGTTTTAACCTCAAGTCGGAAACAATGAAACTCGTATTGACTGAAATAATTGAAAACATGCAAAGCTGGGGATTTGAAAGATTCTATTTAGTCAATATCCACGGAGACCCTACACAAATTTTGACGATTTCCAGTCTGGCCTCAGACTTAACAGCAAAGGGCTCAAAAGTTTTCGATGTCAGTTCTCTGCCAGCTCCACCAGATCCTCCGGTACCTCCGCCAACACCGCCCGGTATGTACAGTCCCGATTATCATGCCGGGGCTTTTGAAACAAAGATGGTTTTTGATTTTGCACCAAATATTGTAGATACAAGTATAGTCAGTACGCTTGCCCCACAAAGAAAATTTCAACCCTTAGGATATATAGGAGACCCGGCAAATTATCTCGTTGCTCCGGGGAAAGCAACTGTTTCATTTTGGGCTGAATATTTTGCAAAAAGGATTATCAATTCAATGCCAGTGACCAGTGTAAAGCCCGACAACAATCAGGCCTTGCCGAAGGAATTAGAATTACTGCAAAATTTTCCCAATCCATTTAATCCGAACACAGTGATTAAATTCTCTGTAGGGACGTATAGCCATACATCCCTACGGGTATATGATGTGCTCGGACGTGAGGTGGCGGTGCTTGTGAATGAAAAGAAACCAACTGGTTCTTATCAGATATCATGGAACGCAGAAGGAATGTCCAGTGGAGTTTACTATTATCGGTTGGAAATCGGAAAAAAAATCCAAGTAAAGAAATTGATACTTGTGAAATAAAGAAAAGCTTCCGGGACTCTATAGGAAAAAGAAAACAAAGGCTTAAAGTCTCGTAAAAGTCCGCCTCAGTTATCCAGCAGGAATTCCTTCACCCCCGCCATCATCGTACGATTTGCAAGAATCTTTTGATGCCCCGATCCTGCAGTTACAAGAAGCTTGGCTGCGGGCATAGATTTTTGTAAAGCATAAATATCCGAAACGGGAAATTCTTCATCTTCTGCATCATGGACAAGCAAGATATCGGCGGAAAGCTTCTGAAGTGCGGCTTTCACGGAGTAATCTTCAGATAAAAAACCGAATTCAGTTTCAAGTGTGCTCTTCAGTAAAGGCAATCCTTCTATACCCATACCATCCCTCCTACAAAAACTTTCATAAACATCTACAAGGGTTGGCGGAGTACTCATGAGCACAAGCTTCTCAATAGAAATTTTATGATCGCTGAATGCCGATATGCCGCCGGCAGTAAAGGCCGCGCATGCAGCACCGAAAGAGTGTCCGATAACGGCATACAAAGGTCCGAGTGACTTTGCAACCGCGGAGATGGCATGGCAATACTCGAACATGTTGGATGTCGTTTTCTTCAATGGTGCATCTGTAGAGGAATGTGCCGGTGCATCATATGCCACCACTCTGAATCCTGCCTTCGCCAAGAAGCGTCCCAGAAACGCCATGTGACTTGCCCGCGAGCCCCATCCATGAACAAGCAAAACATTTTTTCCTTCTCCCCAGCAATACCCGGCCAGTATTTCTCCTTCAAAAGGAAAGTTCATTTTATCCGCATCTGTAAAAGCTCTTCCTTCAAATTCCGCAAATGGAATCAGCGGGGGAGTGCAAAACCGTTGTACGAGATCATTCTTCATCTTCATTTGCTCAACAATAATTTATAAACCAGTCTATTTCTTTCTGTTTCATGAGTGATTTTTTCAAGAACTGTCAATGGCGATCCCCTTTGGTAATTATGGCTGGTCCAGGATTATTCTTACCATAAATATATCATAATCCGGGTCGGAGGGCAAGAAAAAAGAAAGAACTGAAAAGAGAAGATTGTCAAAATCTATCACCATAATGGAATATTATCCGGATCATCCCTCTTTATTGCCCATTGGAGAACATTATTTTGAACGTAATCCCTGATGTTGTTTAATTCCTTGTCATTGCGGATGATGCGTTCGAAATAATTGCGCTGCCAGAAATGCATCCGTGGTGTGCCACGTATCTCATTGATATGTTTTGTCGTCACCGATTTGAACCCGCGTACAATTGCCCCAACCATATTTGATGGCGAACGAAACATATTTTGTAGGGGCGTATCGATATACGCCCTGTTGTTGAACGGATTGTTTTGTGTTTTCTCCTGGGGCGAATGGCAATTCGCCCCTACGGGTATATCGGATTGCAACGTTCCCCTACCTTCATTCAGAACGATAATTCCATGAATGTGATTCGGCATAATAACATATGAATCCAATTGAATATCAGGACGAATAATCGCTGTTCGTAACCATTCTTCTTTTACAATCTTCCCAATCTCATTCAATTGCATTTGTCCATCCACAATTTCTCCTAACGTACATTCGTGGTTGTGTGTACAAATTGTTACAAAATATTCGCCTGGTTGGGAATAATCATATTCCTTTAAACGAACGGATCTTCGATGGGGTCGGTTTATTGTTTCCATTGGCGCGAAATAATGCTGAAACTTTTAAAAAAATATATCTGTTTTCTTGCGGGAAAGCAAGAGGAAGAGGTAAGAACAGACCTTTCATATTATATTGCATGTTAATATTTCAATGTGTACTATTCTCGTGAGAGTTATGAGGTTCCTCGTCCTAATGATCCTTTGCCTGCTGCTCACAGCCTGTGACGGTGGGCTCGCACCACCACCTCCCATGGAGCTTGGATTTAGCGGCACTGTGTACTTTACTCCCGGCTCGTGGCCAACGGATAGTCTTATCAATCTCTGGATTTTTGCTTCCCAAATTTACCCGCTCGATTCTGCAAAGGTATATTCAGGCTTGTTTGCGAGCCCTGCTACAATCTTTGC
Organism: Bacteroidota bacterium; assembly: GCA_049523215.1. Lineage (GTDB taxonomy): Bacteria > Bacteroidota > Ignavibacteria > UBA10030 > UBA10030 > Fen-1298. The sequence continues at coordinate 200,191 of JBEKNC010000004.1, forward strand.
GTATCCAAGCTTGAGCGGATCTCTTCCCTTTTACGTCGACTCGCTTTCGTATTCATTTCCCCTGCGTTCCGGGACGTACAAATATGTCGGCGTCATTCAACAAACCAGTTTCGACCTTGCAGGTCACGGCATAAGAGTACTCCGGGTTGTCGGGTTCTACAAGGATCCAACAAATCTTTCACAACCCGGCACTGTTGAAGTGAATGACGCCGCCCAGGTGAAAGGGATCAACATCGACGTTGACTTTCGAAATCTTCCGCCGCAGCCATTTTGAGAAACCCTCTTCTCCATATTGCTCTTGTCTTCCTCCTTCACGTTTCGTATGCTCAGCCGAACGCAGGTTCCATCATGGGAATCGTTTCTGATTCGAAAACACAAGAGCCGCTTGCCGGTGTCAATGTTCTTCTGCGCGGCACCGTTCGCGGTACAACAACAGATATCCACGGGAAATATCTATTGGTGAGAGTTCCAGCCGGAACGTTCGACATTTCTTTTTCGCTCATCGGGTATACAACACAGACGATCCATCAAATTTCGATTCAACCCGATACAACACTGCATCTTGATGTTTCGCTCGCACAAGCTCCCGTTCAGACAGAACAAGTCGTTGTCACAGCGAGCCGGCGAGAACAAAGCTTGCGAGATGTTCCTGTGAGTGTCTCGACCGTGACGTCCAAAATGATTGCCGATCGTCTCTCCGTGACGCTCGACGATGCGCTTCGCTATGTACCGGGTGTCAATATGATGTCGGACCAAGTGAATATCCGCGGTTCAACCGGTTACAGCAGAGGCGTCGGAAGCCGTGTGCTGGTTCTCATCGACGGACTTCCGTACATCACAGGCGATACCGGTGAAATAAATTGGGAAACATTCCCGATGTTTCAAATCGAACGGATCGAAGTAGTCAAAGGTGCCGGTTCCGCGCTGTATGGATCGAGCGCGCTTGGCGGCGTCATCAACGTCATCACGAAAGAAATCGGCGAAACACCCGAGATCCGGTTTCGCTTTTTCTCCGGAATCTACGATAAACCGAGCTACGCCGAATGGGATTGGTCTTCCGCACCGCGTTTTACTACCGGAGGATTCTTCAGCTACTCAAACCGTGTCGGTTCTTTCGGATATCTCGTGAGCGCCTCCCGAATGGTAGACGAGAGCTATCGTGTGAACGACGTATACCATCGCTGGGGCGTTTACTCAAAACTTAATTATAATTTTTCGCAATCTCAGAGCTTAACGCTCATGACTAATATCCAATGGCGTAAGCATGGCAATTACTTCTGGTGGAAAAGTCTTAAAGAAGCAACCCGGCCTGCAGATGAACAATTGAACGGTGAAGTGAATTCTGCACGGGGCAATGTGAGTCTCGCCTATAAAAATATTTTATCCGATCGATTCTTTTACTCGTTGAAAGCAATCTACTTGGGAAATTTCTGGCAAGACGACAGTGCCGGGCATGTCAATAATACATCGGCAGCGCACTTCACTCAGTTGGAAGCACAGGGGACGTACACAACTTCGTCCGCTCATTTTCTTACATTCGGTCTCGCTGCAAATTACGATCGTGTCATATCGGATATTTTCGGATCCCATCCCGGCGTTGGAGCTGCTTTCTACATCCAGGATGAACTTACTCTTCTTGAGTCGCTTAAATTGACAACAGGAATCAGGTACGACTGGCAGAGAGTATGGAAAGAGATATTCGCATCTCCTGCTACTTCTTCACCGTCTCAGTTTAATCCAAAAATCGGATTGGTGTACTCTGTCAGTCCAATAACGACACTTCGGGCTTCCTATGGCGAAGGATTTCGTTATCCATCCATCAGTGAGCTTTTTACATCTGTTTCCACAGGAGCCAGCGCAATCAAAATCGTTCCCAACGACAGTTTGAAACCGGAGCGCAGTGTTTCATTTGAGATTGGCGGTTCTCAATGGTTAGGTGAGCGAGTCTTTCTCGATCTGGCACTTTTTCAAAGTGATTACTATGACCTCATTGAAGCCGGTGTCAATCCGAATCGGTTTGAGATACTCTTCAGCAACATAACTCGAGCGAGAATTCGGGGCTTAGAATTGGGAATCAAAACAGACTGGTTCGACCGATTTCTTGCCACGGATTTCAGCTACACTTATACCGATCCTGTTGACCTTAGCGACAACTCCGTTCTCAAATTCCGCTCGCGGCATTTATTCTATGCATCGCTGAGTGCAAACTACCGGCAGTGGAGAACAGAAGTAAATTTCCGCTATGTCAGCAGGGTAGAAGCGATTGATGAAGCCCTAGTCAATCTCGCCCCTATTATTGATGGAGACCAGCGTGTTGCCTGTAAAGTTGTGGATGCCGGCGTTACGTATAACCTTATCAATACGGGTCTGCCGATTACCATTGGATTGACGGTGAAAAATCTGACCAACTACTACTACGTGGAGTTGATCGGTAATCTGTCTCCGCTCCGAACTTATTACTTAAGCGTGGAAGGCGTATGGTGAAATACTTTCACGTCAGCATCAATAATACGCCTCACACTCTTAAAGATTATAATGCCTTTTAATCTTTATGATCTGATTTCCATTTCTTTCGCGTCAGGGATAATCCACCAAACCCGCTGATAATTGCCATGTAGAAACCAAAGTCATACCAAAACCCTGTATTATTCACTTCATAAATTCTGATCGATGGATTGAAAAAACTGATAATCAACGATATCGGTGCGATCCAGCCGTGCCATATTCCAAAAAACAATCCGGCAGGGTTTTGTCTATAGAACTCTCCCCCACCCGGCACACATGCTGTCATCGTCACAACGATCATTCCGATGAGAAAAAAAAGAACGAGGGTGCTTGCCTTCATAATAACTCCATTTTTAAAATGATTTTATGAAATAATTGTAATTACTCAGTGGCTTCTTCGCTTATCTTTTTTCCTTAATCTCCTCCCCTCTAAGGGGAGGACTATGGTGGGGTCTCTTGTTCTTTGACCTCACCCCCGCCTGCCAAAGCACACTTTGTGCGGCGGACAGGCTAACCCTCTCCTGAGAGGAGAGGGAATTATTTTAACCAATTTCCAAAAAACAAACTGATTAGTTCCAAATAATTAATATGCTTCAACTGCTATGCTGGTGGAAAGAGTACAGCTTCCTTTTGGCTGGACAACAGCGATATCATCATACGCATTGACCGCTTCGACGCAGACCATGGTCTTATATCCATCATCCGGCATGTCGGCGATCTTCTTTGCCATCTCTGCCCCCGGATTCCAGACGACGGTGACTCGGCTCCCCGTTTTTCCTACGCGAATCTTCCGTGATAACCCTGAATCCTCAATAATGCAATCTGAAGTTGTATCGATATAGCGGCGGTTCTCTTCTTTCTGAATTACCAAACTATCTTCTTCTTGAGTTGATGGAACAGTCGCTTTCATACCGTCATAATAACGACTGCCGCCGAGTCCTTTTATTTTTACATTCGCTATATCACTGACGGCAAAATACGAGTGCAGTGCACCGGTATAGCTCAACTGTTCGTTACCGGTATTTGTGCAGCGGAATGTTACATTCAACGGAGCCCCAACAGTAATGATCATCTCTGCAAGAAAAGAATATTTCCAGAGAGCTTTTGATTTCGGATTCTGACGCAAGGTCAAACGCAACTGTGTTTCGCCTCCTGGCAAGTTGACCGTTTCTGCAACTTTCCACATTTGCAGTCTCGCAAATCCATGCTGCGGTTTTTGCGAATCGGATACATGCGGACCGAACCAGGGGAAACAAACAGGAATTCCTCCGCGGATAGGATTTCCTTCTTCAAATGTGCTGAGACTGCTCATCCACAGCACTTCCTCTTGACCTTGTGGTCGATAGCTGAGCACATGCGCGCCGTAGATCGCGACAGACGCTTTGGCAAATACATTTGTAATTATTGCTACCGGAAGTCCACCTTGTCCCGATGTGAATTCAAGCTTGCCTGTTATTCCAAACTTTTTGTTGAGAGATGCGATATCCACTTCATTCCTTTCTTTTTATAACTCATATTCTAATTTTAACAACCTTGCACCTCTGCTATGCGCCAATATATTTCATGGTACGCCTGATCCTCTCTTTCGAAGAAAAGGAATATATCCACTGCAAGGAAGCTTAGAAAATCTAATGGAATAAAAAAATGTATCAGTTTTATTTGGTGAAAGCAAGAGCGAGAAAATACCGATGAAAAATAAAAAAAGAAATACTGAAAAAGTTCAAAGGTCACAACTGGAAGAGTGAAGGTAAATTACCTGTTCCTCACTCTCTTTTTTTGTATATTGAAAGAGAAATTATACTTTCTATAAAGGGTAACGTTTCATTGTTAAAAAAAATCATCACAAGAATAAGAGGCATATTCGTAAAGCCTCTCCCGCCGCCGGCCACAACAACCATCAGAGAATCGAAGCCATCATTTATTGGACAGAAAGCATTCTCGCACAATAAGCCGGCAGGCATGCACCATCCGCGCGATATGCGAAAACGCGAAACACGCGCAGAGTACGCTGCACGAAGGGCAAAACTCGCTCAGCGCACACCTCCTCTTCCGCCGGTTGTGCCGACAGAACCGTGGAATAGCTCAGTGTTTAAAGTCCCTGTCGTCGACGGCAAAACACGGTTTCACGATTTCAAACTTCCGAACGAGATCATGCACGCGATATACGATCTCACATTTCACTATTGCACACCCGTACAGGCAGAAACCCTCGCGAAGTCACTGATTGGCGAGGATGTGACTGCACAGGCACAGACCGGAACAGGAAAAACCGCCGCATATCTCATTACCATCTTCAATCACTTTCTGAAACATCCTATCGAAGGGAAGCGGCATCACGGTACTCCCAGAGCGTTGATCCTGGCACCGACACGCGAACTCGTGATGCAGATTGAAAGAGATGCGCGTAGACTCGGGAAATATATCCCTTGCAGCATCCTGGCAATTCTCGGCGGCATGGATTATTCAAAACAGGAGAAGGTACTGAAAAGCGAACCGTGCGACATTCTCATCTGCACACCCGGCCGCCTGATCGATTTCAAAGAGAAAAAACTTGTAGACCTTGGCAAAGTGGAGATCCTCATCCTCGATGAAGCAGACCGCATGCTCAACATGGGTTTCATAGATGCTGTTCGCTCCATCGTGCTGGATACACCGCCGAAGGCGAGGCGGCAAACCATGTTCTTTTCGGCGACCATGTCATCCGACGTTAAGCGGCTTGCCGAAACATGGACACGGCAGGCGTTCGAAGTGAATATCATGCCGAACGAAGTCGCAGTGGAGAGTGTCGAGCAAATCACGTACATAACCACCTATAATCAAAAGGCCGCACTCGTCTATAATGTTATTATGCAAAAGCACCTTGACCGCGTATTGATGTTTGTCAACCGACGGGATGAAGCCCGCCGTGTTAAAGAGCTGCTCGAGACCTATGGCGTCAGTTGTGCGCTTCTTTCCGGCGACGTGGAACAATCACAGCGCATCCGCCGTTTAGAGCGATTCCGTGAAGGAAAGGTTCGTGTCTTGGTCGCCACGGATGTTGCATCACGCGGACTTCACATCGAAGGTATCTCGCATGTCATCAATTACAATATGCCGCAGGATGTGGAAGAGTATGTACACCGTATAGGACGTACCGGACGTGCCGGAGCAAACGGTATTTCCATCAACTTTGCTGATGAAGATGACGCGTATGAATTAGTGAAGCTGGAAGAATTTTTAGGTAAAAAAATCAAATGCACATATCCGGATGAACATTTAACGGCTCCCATACCCGAACTCCCGCCGCGCCATTCTTCTGAAAAGGAAGAACGCGCAGGAGCTCACCGGCGAAGCGGCACAAGACAGAGAAGAAGATAATTATCTTCCGTCAATCAAAATGAAGATGGGGCATTAAAAGATTCACATACCGTAATATATTTAAACCTCGCCCCCTGTACCGGCTTGTCATTGTACAGTAATAACGCCCACCATATATGAATGATATGTACAATGATAATGATACGTCCCTGTTGAATCGAAGGTCGTTTGCTTGCTGCTGCCTGCAGGAATGTTCCCGGTGTCCCATTTTCCTACATCACTTGTGGCTGTATGGGCGGTACTGGAATTATTGTTCCATGTAATCGTAGTATGTACCGCCACAGTAAGCGATGATGGACTAAAGGTATTTCCCGCCATCGATATTGTAGTAGTCGATGGAGTACTGGATGATGGAGCGGTTGGACTAGAGGAATTGTTTTTGCATCCGATCATAAATACAAGCAGTATACTGGCTATTAAGACGGAAAAATTAAAATAAAGTTTGTTCATAATGAATATCTCCTTTATTATGTTTTTTACTCTCTGTATTCTTCAACAAACAATAAAGAACACAAGTTCCTCTTATGACTTTACATCCAATCCGAAGAACGAAAAGAATAGTTATATTTGCTTTCGTAAAATACATCTAATATCTTACGGCAATTGCTTCGATATCCACTCTTCTGAAAGGCTGAATTATTATGAAATATTTCCGAACCGTTTTTCTCTTACTCTTCTGCTTTTTGGCTGCAGCGACTGGATATGCTCTTCCACGATTCTCCTCATCAACAAATCTTAAATGCCAAAATTGCCATATCGATCCAAATGGCGGCGGCATGCGCAATTATTATGGAGCTGTCATGTATGGACGAGAGACTCTTCCGGTCCGGGCATGGGCTAACGATTCGACGATGAACAACTTTACAACACGACTGAACGACTTTGTCAGTATCGGTATGGACATGCGGACATTGTTCACCTATCAACAACAACGGGACTATACTTCCTTTAATCAAATGCAAGGAGATATATATATCAGCGCACGACTAGCAAACAATCTTCTTCTGTCTGTGACGAAAACACTCTTCCATGATTTTGAAATATTCGGTATCGCTCAGGTTCTTCCGGCAAATGGATATGTGAAAGTAGGAAGATTTACACCGGCATACGGTACAAGAATTGATGATCATACAGCTTTTATCAGATCAAAGACTGTGTTCCCCCTTTATCGCAGAGAAGATACGGGTATCGAATTGGGAATATCGCCGGCATCAATGACGTGGAATGCGGGTGTGTATAATGGTGAAGATGGCAGCGATCCGTCCAACGGCTGGATTAGGCTCGTCACAACAAGGGCAGAAGCTCTCTTTCGGTTAGAGAACCTGAATTGTTCTCTCGGCGGATCTGCCTGGTATAATAAAGGTTTGTTTGGTACTCTTACAATGTTCGGCGGGTTCGCGGGAGCAAGTTATAAAGATGTGACTATCCAAGCTGAATTGGATATAAAGAAAGACAAGTCAACTCTGGGGACCAATGAATTCATTTCCTACATTGAAATAAATTATTTGGTACTGGATGGCGTCGACTTAAAATTTATGTATGATTTCTATGATCCAGACATCGACTATAAAACGGGAAGCGAATCGAGGTATAGCATTGGAGCGGAATTTTTTCCATTACCAGGTGTTGGATTAAGCCCCATGTATCGAATACTTGCCAATACACCAGGGAATGTACGACAGAACGAATTTGATTTTATTATGCATCTCTTCCTTTAGCATAGCGGGGTACCTATGAATTCCAAAAAAAGTTTTTCCATCATTCTTATTGTTGCGATCATTATTGTTGTCATCTATAGCTGCAAAGACATAGGGACAGAACTTCCTCTACTGTCGGGATTGTCCGCAAGCAGTACGAACGTGTCCGTTGCAAAAGGAGCTTCCAAACAAATCACCTTATCTGGAGGCAAATCACCTTATTCTATTAAAAGACAGCCTAATGTCGCAAAAGCTACTGTGTCGCTGGCTTCATCAACTCTTACAATCTCCGGTATCGACACAGGCAGTACAAACACCATCGTGGCTGATAGTAAAATTCCAATTGCTGATAGTCTGGAAATTATAATTTCAATTCTTGGAACTCTTCCTCTCGTTTCTTTCTCAAACCAGATCCAACCAATCTTTAATAGCCAATGCGCCGGTTGCCATGGAGGAGGCCTCGGAGGATTAACAATTACCGCAGGCAACAGCTATAATAATCTGGTTAATGTAAACGCACAATTAAATTGTACTTCCTTAAAACGTGTACTCCCATTTGATGCAGCCAATAGTGCACTCTATAGGAGAGTCTCTGGAACTACTACATGTGGAGAACAAATGCCACAGGGCGGGGCTCTCAGCGCAAGTGACATTACACTAATCCGTGATTGGATTAATCAAGGGGCAAATAATAATTGACTATAATCTTTGTCGGATAAAATCAGATATTTTTTAGAACACTTTGCATATCCTCCGGCAATTCAGAATCGAATTTTACAAATTCTTTTGTCGCAGGATGAATAAAACCGATGGTCTTTGCGTGCAGCGCTTGACGCGAGATCAACTTCAGTAATTTCCCCGCTTGTTGAGCCTTCTTCCCTTCTAAGCCATTCCATGTATTACTGCGTCCGTTGTAGGTAGGATCTCCGAAGACAGGATGTCCGATGTGCGCCAGATGCACACGAATCTGGTGCGTGCGTCCGGTCTTCAGATGGAGTCGAACGAGAGAAAGGAATTCGTACTCTTTCATCACCTCGTATTCCGTAATTGCAGATTTTCCCTCTTCTGTCACCGCTACTTTTTTTCGATCACGCTTGCTTCGTCCAAGATTCGCATCGATGATTCCTTTCGGTGACTTGAATCGCCCCCAGACAACAGCCCAATATTCGCGGTCAATCGTACGCTTTGAAAACTGTTTTGCAAGGAAGGCATGCACTGCATCGGTCTTCGCAATCACCATCAAACCTGTCGTATCTTTATCAAGCCGGTGCACAATGCCGGGCCGCATTTCAGTGTTAATCTTCGAAAGATGATTGCAATGAAAGAGGAGCGCATTGACGAGTGTGCCTGTATAATGAGTGTATGCCGGATGCGTCACCATTCCGGCTGGCTTATTCACAACCAACAAATCTCCATCTTCATACACAATGTCGAGAGGGATATTTTCTGCCAATGCATCAGGGCGCGGCGGGCGTGGAAATGTTATATCGATGACATCGTTAGGATTAAGCTGGTAACTGGACCTGACGATCTTGCCGTTCACCAATACCATGCCAGCTTCGATAGCCTGCTGAACTTTGCTGCGCGTTGCGTTTTCTATGCGATGTGTGAGATAGACATCAATGCGTTTACGGTGTTCACCGGCGGGAACGACAATGCGTGCGTGTTCTCGTTCTTCTAGACTTCCATCAGAGGATGAATGAGAAGACATAGCATGGGTACTTATGATGGGTTCACCGAAGAACTTTGCACGTCACTTTTTGGTTCACTCAGGTTATCCTGTGCAGAATTTTGGTCAGGAAAAGTTTTTGTTCCCTCTGTGACCACAACGGCAGGTTTGTCTACATCTGTAAATTTCTTGTGGAATAGCAGCATCAAAACGATGCCCGTGGAAACAGAAGCATCCGCCACATTAAACACTGCAAAGCGGTCTACATGGATTCCAAAAAAATTAATATGGAAGAAATCCATATCGATGAAATCGATTACTTTCCCATAGAACAATGGCGCTTCTCCAAAGATGACACCATAGAAGCTCCGATCAATGAGATTCCCGATTGCTCCGCCAAGAATCATTGCCAACGTGAGGCGAATAATGAACGCCTCATTCCGAACTCGATAGATATAGTAAAAAATTCCAATACTTGCGATCAAAGAGAAGATGGTAAGAAACAATCGCCCGCCGATTTCTATCCCAAATGCCATTCCGGGATTTTCTACAAATGTTAGACGAAGGAAATCACCGATCACTGGAATACTTTGCCCAAGCTGCATTCCCTGGTAATAAAAATCGAAAAAGGGAAGAGAAAATCCTTTTACGAGCAGTTTGGTAATTTGATCAAGAAGGACAATACCAAGAGTAACAAAAAGAATACGCAAAAAGAACCTCGATTCATTCAGATTGGAGATTGAAAATTTTCGATTGGTGATTTAGTTTATTACAAATTCAGTAGCCGAGTCACACATTGAGACACACACTACCAACCAAGAACTACACTATTTTATTTCCACCCATTTTTGTTTTGCAATCGATGCATTGATGAGCGTGGGGCACCGCTTCGAGCCGCTCTTTATCCATCAGGTTTCCACATTCTGTACAAAATCCATACGTCCCCTTTTCAATCCGTTTCAATGCATCGTCGAGATAATTGAGAAATTTCCCTTCGCGTGATGCAAAGAGAAATGTCTTTTCGCGTTCCATTGCATCTGTGCCTTGTTCCATGTGCAAAGAGTATGTCGAATTCTCAATTTCGTACTGTCCGGTAGTTACGTCCATCATCGTTGATTTCAAAGATTCCAGTTCTTCAAGAATTTCTTTTCGTTTCTCTAGGATGATAGTCTTGAAATGTTGAAGATCCCTTTTGCCGTATCCTTTCTTGGATATGATCTTTGGAGCCGCAGTCTTCGTTTTCAATTTCTTTTTATCGATTTTAGGTTTCGATGTTGCACGTTTGGTTGTCTTTTTTGCTGGGGACTTCTTTACAACTTTCTTCTTCGCCATAACTCTCCTACGATTATAAGTGCATTAATATATACTAATTTTTCTCAACTGCAATTGCGCTCGGTTCACCATTGATATCTTCGTTTTTTGCGCCTTGCTTCAAAGCATCTGCATTCGATATAGGTCTTAACTCTACTGCCAACGTCTCTTGCTGGACATACCGGACCATCCGCCCTAACGCTTTTGCCAATCGTTCCGATGAAGCGTGTACAATTCGAATCCTGTCGGTCACTTCAAAGCCGGAATCCTTCCGTAAATTTTGTACACGATTCACAAACTCGCGTGCAAGCCCTTCGTCGATGAGTTCATCCGTGAGAGCCGTATCGAGCGCAACGGTGATCTGTCCGTCCGTTTCTACCAGCCAACCTTGAATGTCTTCTGCGATAACTTCAACATCCTCATAAAGTACTTTAATCTTTTCATTTTCCACTTCAATTTCAACATAACCTTCCGCATTCATTCTCGCGGTTTCGATCGGAGTAAAGGATCTGATTCTCTCTGCAATCTTAGATGTACGTTTGCCGTACTTTTGCCCTAGGATTCTGAAATTCGGTTTGATCTTATATTTAACAATATTATTGTCTACACGAGCGTCCAATACCTTGACATTTATTTCTTCAAGAACAATATCCTCAACACTTTTCACCATTTCATATTCAGAGGCGTCCTTGACAGGAACCAGAATCTTCTGCAACGGTTGGCGCACCTTCAAATTTGATTTCATTCGCATTGCACGCACAAGACCCACGATTTTGATCGCATATTCCATCCGATGCTCAAGCTCCGGAACCATGAGGCTTGCATCTGCTTTTGGCATTTCTTCCAAATGAACAGACTCCGACATCGATTTGTTCCCCGCCATGAGGTTTCGATACAACTCATCAGCTAGGAACGGTGCGAAGGGAGCAATAAGTTTGCTGATCGCCAATAAACATTCATGAAGCGTTTGGTACGCCGCGGTCTTGTCTTTTCCGTTCTCGCTCTTCCAAAAACGACGGCGATTACGACGGACGTACCAATTAGAAAGTTGGTCGATCGTGAAATCGCTTACCGCTCGTGCAGCACGCGTCACATCGTATCCATCCATCGACTGGAGATATGTTTTTACCAATGTATTCAATTCCGATAGAATCCATTGATCGATCTCTTGTCGTTCGCTGATCGGAATTTTTGGTTCAGTATTATCATATTTATCTACGTTGGCATAGAGGGCAAAGAAAGAATATGTGTTTGTCAGTGTACTGAAGAATTTTCGCTGCACTTCACCGATGCCTTCTTCATCAAATAATGTCGTCCTCCATACCGGGCTTTGCGAGATTAAATACCAACGCACGGTATCGGCACCGTACTTCTTCATCAACGCAAATGGGTCAACAGTATTCCCTTTAGACTTCGACATTTTCTGACCGGTCTTATCGAGAATAAGTTCGTTGACAAGCACGTTTTTGTATGCCGGCTTATCGAACAAAAATGTTCCAATGGAATGCAATGTATAGAACCAACCGCGCGTTTGGTCAATCCCTTCTGAAATGAAATCAGCGGGATATGCTTTCTCGAAAATTTCTTTGTTCTCAAACGGATAATGCCATTGTGCAAACGGCATCGAACCGGAATCGAACCAGACATCAATAAGTTCGGGTGTACGGTTCATGGTACCGCCGCAATCGCATGCAAAAGTGACACCATCGACATACGGTTTATGAAGATCGAGGGGTTCTGGCACATTCTTGCCTTTCCGGAATTCCTCAACACTGCCGACACATTTTTGTTTGCCGCACTTCTCGCAAAGCCAAATAGGCAGCGGTGTTCCCCAGAAACGGTCTCTCGAAATCGCCCAATCTTTATTTTCTTCAAGCCAGTTGCCGAATCGACCGGTACCAACTTCCGGCGGAATCCAGTTGATCTGTTTATTCAGCTCGATCATCCGTTTGGCGTAATCTGTTGTACGGATGTACCACGACTCGCGCGCATAGTACAACAGCGGTGCTGAACATCGCCAGCAATGCGGATAACTATGGAGGTGCTGCTCTTTCTTATAAAGGATGTTGCGACGGCGAAGGTTCTGAATAATTTCAGGATCGGCATCTTTCACAAACATTCCGGCAAAATCCGTTACTTCAGAATTGAATGCTCCCGATTTGTTCACAGGATGAATTGTTGGTAACCCATACTTACGTCCGACCTGGTAATCGTCTTCGCCATACGCTGGAGCCATATGGACAATACCGGAGCCATCTTCGGTGGTTACAAACTCAGCAAGGACAACATACCATCCTTTTTCTTTTACCGGATGGTACGAAAACATCCGTTCGTATTCTTTGCCGGCAAGTGCAGTTCCTTTGAACTCTTCGAGAACCACATGTTCATCACCCAATACGGAAAGACGCGCTTTTGCAAGAATGTACTTTTCACCCTTGTGCTCCACCTTCACATAGTCGACATCCGGATGAACAGCAATGGCTACGTTTGAGATTAATGTCCATGGTGTCGTCGTCCATACAAGGAAGTATGTATTCTCTTCACCTTTGACTTTCAACTTGATATAGATCGATGGATCTTTGACATCTTTATAACCAAGTGAAACCTCATGCGATGACAATGGTGTTTCACACCGCGGGCAGTATGGTTGAATCTTGTATCCCTTGTAGATGAGTCCCTTGTCAAAGTATTGTTTCAGTGCCCACCAAATGGACTCGATATAGTTATTGTCGAAAGTAACATACGGGTGCTGAAGATCAACCCAATAGCCCATCATACGAGTCAATTCTTCCCAATCAACCTTGTACTTCCAAACCGACTTCTTACACTCTTCGTTGAACTTCGCTACTCCGTACGCAACGATGTCGTCTTTATATTTGAAGCCGAGCGATTTCTCGACTTCGATCTCGACGGGCAAACCGTGCGTGTCCCATCCGGCTTTGCGCTGCACTTGCAAACCCTGCATCGTCTTGTATCGACAGATGATATCCTTCAGTGTTCGCGCCATGACGTGGTGGATGCCGGGGCGGCCGTTTGCTGTTGGCGGACCTTCATAGAAAGTGAACTCCGGCTTTCCGTCGCGTGTCGAGATACTCTTCTTGAAAATATCGTCCGCTTCCCAAAACTTCAGGATTTCAGATTCAAGTTCGTGATAATTCAATTTGTCGGTTAATTGTTTATACATCTTTTTATTTGCGATTGAGCGATTGTGTGAATATGCAATATTGCGATTTCGTGATTTCGTGATTTGGTAATTTGAGATTTCGGATTAGAGACTATAGAAGGTACCTTTTTCTCCAATCCCCAATCCCGAATCAATTTTTCATTCTCTTCACAACTTCTTTCATAATCGCTGTCATTTTTGGTTCGGCTTTCATAGCAACTTTAAGAATTTCTTCCAAGAGCGCCGGCTTCAATGCATCTGGAAAACACTCATCTGTGAGAATGGAAAAACCTAGAACCTTCATTCCCATATGCACTGCTACTATATCTTCCGGCACTGTGGACATACCGACTGCATCCGCTCCGATTGTCCGGAGGAAACGGTACTCAGCCCTGGTCTCCAGATTCGGCCCTGGCATTGCTACGTACACACCCTTTTGTACTCGAATCTTCAAATCAAGAGCAGCTTGCTCAGCAAGGGCAATAAGTTCTTTGCTGTATGCTTCCGACATATCCGGAAAACGCGGGCCAAGCTCATCATCATTCGGACCAATCAGCGGATTGTCACCCAGCAAATTGATGTGATCGCTCATGATCATCACGTCACCCTTTTGAAAAAGCGGATTCAGTGCGCCAGCAGCATTAGATATGAGAAGGCTTTCCACACCGAGAAACTTCATGACCCGTACAGGGAATGTGACTTGCTTCAGATCATATCCCTCGTACATATGGAAACGTCCCTGCATCGCTACGATTTTCTTACCGGAGAGCGTTCCAAAAATCAATTTGCCATGATGCGATTCGACTGTTGAAACAGGAAAATGCGGAATTTTCCCGTAATCGATCACGATTTCCTTCTTGATCTCTTTCACCAATCCACCAAGACCTGTACCAAGGATAATCCCGATCCCGGGTTTCATATCTGTCTTGATTTGGATAAACTTTATTGCTTCGCTAATCTTTTGTCGTAATTCAGTCATGGTATTTTCGTGTGTTCAAGAGCAGGATTCAGTTGTCAACCGGATTCGCATCATCACTTCGCAGAGAATTGACCTCTATAGTCTTTTTAAAATTTCATCTATTTCCAAATGTTCCTTCCCTGTTCCTTTGGATGGATCTTTCTTATTTCCATCTTCATCGATATCAAGAGCACGTATCAAATTTAATTCAGACGAAAGCAGCACTTTCAATTTACTCAGAACGCTTTCCTTTCGCGCTTTGAGCTGCGAGATCTCTTCCTTCACATGGGCAAAATCGAGACGAGCTTTTTCCACAATTTGCGACGCCTTGACTTCTGCTTCTTTCACTATAATTTCAGCCTCACGTTTTGAGTTCTCAATGGATTTACCACTCGTTTCCTGGGCCTGTATGAATGTCTGCTGGAGTGATCGCTCAATGTTCTTGTAGTCGGAAAGCTGTGTTTCCAACTCAATAATTTTATCCTTCTGCTCTCTGTTTTCGTGAATTAAATCCTCCAGCTCATTGGACACCATTTCTAAGAATGTCTCTACCTCAATGGTATCATACCCTCTCATTGTTTTCTTGAATTCTTGACGTTTGATTTCCAACGGTGTAACCTTCATGGTCGTCCCTTTCAATTCACATTTTTGATGCGTCTGCCAAATATCGCCGTTCCTATCCGGACAATTGTGGAACCTTCTTCTATGGCAACTTCAAAGTCGTGCGTCATACCCATCGATAAGTGCTGCATTTGGACATTCTCAACTCCCTCGGATACAATCTCTCTTTTCAACTCCGCCAATTGTCGAAAGGATTGCCGAGAATCATTAGGGTCATCCGAAAAAGGTCCCATCGTCATCAATCCACAAACCCGAAGATATTGAAGCTGCGACAATTCCTTTAGCAGTGTGATTGTTTTCTTTGGTGGAACACCATATTTTGTCGCTTCGTCGGTTGTGTGGACTTCCACCAATACATCCTGAACACGTCCGAACCGTTCAGCTCTCTTACTGATTTCCTTGCCAAGACTTATGTCGTCGACCGAGTGAATGAGATGTATATACTCAGCAATGTATTTGGCCTTGTTTGATTGCAGATGACCGATGAAATGCCAGTGAAGCGGATGCTTTGCCAACACCTGACGTTTTTCCTGCAATTCCTGTACGTAATTCTCACCGAAATCTATATGTCCGGCACTAACGGCTTCCTGAATGGCCTCTACCGGAAATGTCTTAGATACTGCGACAAGCTGGACATCCTCTGATCGACGCCCACACTTTTGACAGGTCTGTTCGATGCGTTTTCGCAGATTTTTGAGATTTTCAGCAATCATTCAGTTCCAGCAAGAGGTAAATATACTCCAACTCACCGCTAAAATCAAATAGAAATATCGAATAAAAGAGCTTTTTGCATTCCTTGACTTACACTCGTTTATTTCTTTTATTGAAAGAGGATGTATTAACAGTGGAGTAAGCAGTGCCAGATTTTGATCGTAATAATGATGACAATATTGGTCCGAAGCCGAATAAGCGCTCGGAGGATGATGTACGGCGATTCCGCGAGTCACTGCGAAATGGCGGTAAGGACATCAATAATCCGGAAGCGTTGGAAGAAATCATCCAATTCTATTTTGAGCATGAGAAGTTTGAAGAGGCATTGACATATGCCGATCGACTTCTCTCCTTTGAACCGTTCAATGCAGAGGCATGGCAACGGAAGGGAATGATTCTCAACAACCTCTTTCGGTATAACGAAGCACTGTATTGTTTCGATAAGGCTTTGGGTCTGAACCCTACGGATCCTGAGGCGTACATCAATAGAGGTATTACACTAGACAATCTGAATCGAATTACAGAATCGATGGCATCATTCGATAAAGCTCTCGAACTCGATTCATCCCACGAAGACGCCTTGTTACACAAAGGTATAACACTTGAAAAACTTGAGCGTTTTGTGGAGGCTGAATCTATATTCCATCACGTTCTTCAGATTGATCCGGAACATATCGATGCTTGGTACGAACTCGGTTATTGTTACGATTATCTTGATAAACCTGCTGAGTCCATCCGTTGCTATGATGAACACCTCAACCGCGACCCATATAATTATAATGCCTGGTATAACAAAGGCATCGTACATAACAGAATCGGGCAATTTACGAAAGCTATCGAGAGCTATGAATATTCTCTTGCAATTAAGGAAGACTTCTCGGCAGCTTGGTTCAACATGGGAAATGCATATGCAAATCTGGGGCGACTCCAGGATGCAATTCGCTGCTTTAAAACAACATTGACCTATGAATTAAAAGATGTCGCAGCCCTGCATAATCTCGGAAATGCCTACGAAGAACTGAACGATTTCCACGAGGCACTTTCCTGTTATTCATCTGCTATCGAGATTGACAGCCGACATCATGAATCCTTTTTCGGTATTGGATGCTGTCATGATGCAATGGGCCACACTGAGCAAGCATATACTGCATACAAGAAAGCGACAGATATTCATCCAGAGTACGCCGAATATTGGTACGCCTGCGGAGATGCTCTTTACAATCTTGAAAGAATCGACGAATGTATCGAGTGTTACCGGAAAGTTATCACTTTGGATCCGAAGGACTCCGAGATTTGGTTCGACCTCGGTGATACTTTAGGTGAGAAAGGAATGTATTCCGAGGCATTAACAGCTTTAGGAGAATGTACAAAACTTGATTCGAAATTTGCACCGGCATATTTTAGCCGCGGAAAAGTATTGATATCGATGAATTTAAAAGAAGAGGCATCAAACGAGTTTTTCATTGCTTTCAATCTGGTTCCAGAGTTGAAAAAAGAATTTGAGCAATTATTCCCGAATCTCACCACTGATCGGCTGTTTGCGCATCTCTTTAGGAAACAGTAGCATTCTTTCCACATTGCAGTTTATCTCTGCTATTTATATTGTAACATACTCAGTATGTTTTTTTTGATAGCGAAATATTCAACTTTTTAATCTCCTCCCCTCCTAGGGGAGGACTAAGGTGGGGTCATTATTTTATTTAGCCTCACCCTCCGCCAAAAAACCGGCGGACAAGTAACCCTCTCCTATAAGGAGAGGGAATTTTTCTTCTATATGATATAAATAATACTGAGCAGTTACTATTTATTTAGTCAGGACATTCAACCATGAAGCATTTTGCAGTTATTGGCCATCCCATCGGACATTCTCTTTCTCCTCTGATGCACAATACAGCATTCCAGTTGCTCCATTTGGATTGCCAGTACGAAGCACTCGATATCGAACCGGCTTCTTTGAAGCAAGCCGTTGAACGCTTCAGAGAACAGAAATGGGGCGGGTTCAACGTGACCGTTCCACATAAAGAAGCAATCGTCCCTCTCATAGATGAAGTCGTCCCAGAAGCACATGCAGTCGGCGCTGTGAACACTGTCGTGAATCGAAATAATAAATTAATCGGATATAACACAGACGTTATCGGTGTTGAAAGATCGCTTTACCTCGAACGAGAAAAAATCGAGGGTACAATGTGTACCATTATGGGTTCTGGTGGTGCGGCCCGTTCAGTGGCGCACGTACTTATTCATACTATCAAACCTAAGGCGATTACTTTCTCAGTTTTATTTCCCGAACAAGCTCATGCGATTATTAAAAGCCTTGGCAGCAACAATGTCCAATTCAATGTTATCCATTGTACTGACCCTGCGCTTGAAACTGCAATCAAGAACTCCACACTCATCGTTAATGCAACCACGGTTGGAATGTTCCCTCATGTCCTTGATTCTCCACTTCCAACTCGACATTGGTTATCAAATAAGCATATTGTCTTCGACCTTATTTACCGTCCATTAACTACCCGTCTGCAAAGCGACGCACAAGCTGCTGGCGCAAAAACAATTGACGGTTTGGGGATGTTTATTCATCAAGGGGCAGCGGCATTTCAACTCTGGACAGAAAAGGACATGCCTTTAGATCAGGTACGACAGGTTCTTGAAACAAAGTTGACATCAGACAATGGTTGAATGAATTCGTGAGAACCGAGAAAACCGCTGCGACTTTTATATTTCCGACCTCTCTCAGTGAGATATTTAATGAATATTCGTTTATTTGCCGGAAAAAGATTTCCTAAAATTTTTTCTTGCTTTTCAACAGAGTAATATCTATAATCTTACGAACTATCGGTAGGTATGTGGAGTCATCTTACCGGCGGCGTGCCAGATTATTCTATTCTATTCTATTCTATTCTATTCTATTCTATTCTATTCTATTCTATTCTTATGTGGATAGAAGAAGGATGAGATGGAATGAAAACAAAACCTATATTGCTCGCGTTCACCAAACAGTTGTGACTCTTGAGGCATTACTATGAAGAAACATTCTCAAATCGTTTTCCTTGCTGTTTTCTTGTGTGCAATGCTTTTAAATCTCAAGTGCAAAAACGAATCGACAAAACCACCTGACGAGATTATAAAAAACCCGCGCGAGTACGTATGGACTGTTGATACGCTTGCCTACCCTGGCAGTATGCAAACAAATATGCTTGATATTTGGGCAAGCTCGCCTTCAGACGTATACGTCGTTGGACATAATGAGAGGGGTTTTGGAAAAATGTATCACTCTGATGGGATCAGGTGGGCTGATGTGAAATTAAGTACAGCACAGGGTGGAGCAATTCAAGGGGCTATAGACTTGAGTGGAATATTCGGTTTTAACACAAATGATATTTACGCTGTTGGTGAACATTTATATAGTAATCCGTTTCCCCCTCCGAATTTATTATCCACGAGCCTTGTGATCCATTTCGACGGTACAACATGGAACGAAATAAGCCCAAGCGATAGTAATCTTATAGAAACCGTCTGGGGTAACAATGGAGCTATCTGGTGCGGTGGTTTTAAAGGGATAATATATAACTATTCTAGTGGTGTATGGAATCGTGATTCATTAAAAATAATGCGAGGCCCACAATGGTTTTCGGCCATTAACTCACTATCTGGTTTAAAATCCGGCAAAATGTACGCGCTGGCAAACGCTCAACAAAATGGTTCCTTTGATCAAACGTTTTATTTCTTAACTAGGGAAACTGGTAATTGGAGTGTTGTTGATACTTTTGTATATGGTTCTGCAAGTCCTGTTGATAAATGGGGTATAAATAAGATATGGGTATCTCCAACAAACCGTGTATTTTCCTTGGGACCTGATTTGTACGAATGGAATGGAGCGGCTTGGCAAACTATTAAGCATCCGGACAATAGTTTTTTACAAGCTATTTATGCAACCGGTGATAATAATATATTTGTCGGCGGGACATATGGAACGCTGATTCATTATAACGGAACAGATTGGTATTCATATGACCAATTTAAGACAATGGATGTTCATTTCAAAGGCATCTGGGCTAATGAAAAGGAGGTATTCGCAATTGGATATACGACCGGTGGAAATAAGACTCTTGTATTTCATGGAAGATAGAAAGGAGGGTATCGATATGAATGTTCAATAAAACGGCGGCAGGGTGGGCAAACACCAAGGAGATGTAAGCAGAAAGATTGATTCTCAGTATGAATTTATATAAGATTCTTGTGCCGATACCTCGACCAAATTGTTTTACAAAGAACTATAGAATCAATCATACTAAACGAAGAAAAAGTCTTAGACTAATTACAAAGTTTTTCTGGATTGAAGAACCATTAAAGGATAAGAGATGATGAAATATTTTGTAATAACGATTGCATTCACATTATTATTTTTCTCGATGTGCTGCAAAAATGAACCGACAAAACCACCTGACGAGATTATAAAAAACCCGCGCGAATACACATGGACCATTGATACACTTTCCTACCCCGGTAGTATGCAAACAAATATGCAAGATATTTGGGCGAGCTCGCCTTCAGATGCATACGTTGTTGGACATAATGATCAAAATAGGGGATTAATGTATCATTTTGACGGTGCAGGGTGGACAGATATAAAATTAAGCACAATTCAAGGAGGACAAATTCAAGGACCAATTGATCTATTTAGTATCTATGGATTTGGATCAAACGATGTGTATGCAGTGGGAGAAAAAATTTACACGAATCCTGCACCGCCGCCAAATTTTTTAGACAGCAGTCTTATTATCCATTTTGATGGAGTGCAGTGGAGAGAAATTTCTATAGCACGAGGTCGTTATCTCTCTTCAGTCTGGGGCGCGAACTCTCAAGATGTTTGGGCAGGCGGAAACTTTGGGACGCTTTATCATTATATCAACGGAACATGGGGAAAAATCTCCTTTGATAGTCTGTCGTTTATTTCAAGCATCTATGGATTATCATCGACCGATGTATATTTCGTTATTGTCAAAGAAGATGTCATTCAACCTCATGATTCCTTGACCTATCAACTTTGGCGGTACAACGGAAACACTATGTCAATGATTGATTCGTATATGGTAACTCCCACTAATCTTCAGAGGAAGTTTGGATACGATCTATGGCAGACAGAACAGAAACTGTATTCATCCGGCTACGGCGTATATGTCATGGAGGCTAATCAGTGGAGACAATTTCTTGTCAACGAGTATCCATTGCATATTGGAGGAAGTTCTCGCAACAACATATTTGCCGTCGGAGATTTCGGAAGAATTTTTCATTGGAACGGGACTGATTGGTTGCGATTAACAGCCATTGAAAATCCTAATGTTCAATATCTGTCCGTGTGGGCGAATAATAAAGAAGCGATAATTGTCGGCAATGACGGAAGCCGCACGTATGTATTTCATGGAAAATAGAAAGGAGGGTATCGATATGAATGGTCAATAAAACGGCGGCAAGGTGGGTAAACACCAAGCCGCCGAAAATACGCAAACGATAAGACAACCGAAATTTCCGTTTTCAAAACGGATGATGCCTTTTTGTTTGCTGTCGTAATATGCAAATAATCAATGATTTCTTCCATAACTATGAATAGGAGACAATAATGAAATCAGCAAGACAAATAGTACTTGGGATGGTGCTGATGGTCGTTTCAATCTCAACTTTGTTGGCACAATCGCAAACAACTCCTCCAATACCAGCCGGCACGCTTACTATTGAACAGGATATAAAATCTACTGACCCAAATTCGGGGCTGACAACATACAATACTTCAAGCGGGCGTCCACATGATATTGGCCGAAGTGATATAACAGATTATTATCTTCGTTTCCGAACAAGATTATTTTTTGCGTTTAGCCAAATTCCTCAAGGTGCAAGAGTCAATAGTTGCACACTTACAGTGACGATAATGAATTATAACTCTGGTTCATCTACTGCAAAAATTGTTAAAATGCCTGCAAGCTATGGAACAGATAGCGAATTTTGGAGTCAATTTGATAATACTCAAACTATTTATTTCACTGGCTTGCAATATAGTCAGATGTCGGCAAAAAACCTCACGAGTTCTACATTAACAGCAGATGTTCAGGGTGCTGTTAACGGAAACGGATCACTCACATTGGGTATTGCGGGTTTGAATGAAGGAACAGATAATACGAGTGCGAGTGTAATTATTTCTATGACAATCAACTATACACCCAAAGTAACCGTTACCATTCAGAATTCGTTTAGTGGAGGACAGATCGATGTCGATGGAACAAATCGCAATTCTGGATGGTCTTCAACTTCTCCTCAATGGTATTCCGGGGAATCCCATACCATCCGCGCTTATACTCAGCCAAGCGGAGGTATCACGTATCCATTTCCGGAACCCGGAACATGGACAAATGTTACAACCGGAGAAACAAAATCGCAAACCAATAACAATACTCCAGTATCAATTGCTCCGACCAGTAACTGCACTTGGCAGGCGAATTATGGAACAGGAACTGCGTCTGTTATAGTAATGAATTCATTCAATGGCGGATTGGTAAAGGTTGAGGGAGCAAATGTCGCATCAGGTACAAGTTTCCCATGGGCAATCAATAGTACACATACTCTTGAAGCATTTAATCAAGATTATCAAGCTCCCAGTGAAGCCAATTATTTTCGTGTTTATCAAAATTGGAGTACACCAAATGGTTCAAATGTGAGTAATCCTCTTGCCGTGACAATTAATCAAGCTTATACATATCAAGCCAACTTCGCAAAGCAATTCAATATGAGCATGAGCGCCGCTTCATACATAGAAGGAGGAAGCGGAGGAACATACAAACTCAACGGCACAAATGTCGGATCAAGTTACAGTTGGACAATGGTCGAGTCCAATTCCGCCACACTCGAAGCCGTACCGCCAAGCAATTATGTCTTTATCGGTTGGAACGATGGAAGCATGCAAAATCCGAGAACTATTACACCAACGGACCACACAACATTATATGCCCTCTACAAAGCGCACCTTGCGAGCAATGTCGCAGGAGTTACCAACGGAGATGGGCAGCAGAGGATCGCATCGATCAACGAAGGCGCAGAAGATGTATTGGTTTATTGTTCAGCAGATGAAATATGGACAACAACACACAACTATGCCACTAATACTTGGACACCAGAAATTCGCCTCAGCGATGGTCTTGGTGGCAACACTGAGCCTTGCATAGCCGCACGCGGCGATTGTGATGATGAACATATTTGGGGAGATGGTATTTATGTTACATGGCAAAAACAAAATGCAAACGGAACTTATGACGTTTATTTTGCAATGAGAAATTTATACGATGATGCTAATCCGTATGCAAATAATCTTCAAGGATGGAATACAGCTATTAAGAATGTTTCGGGGGAATATATTCCATTTAAGGTTAGTGCCAGCTCATGTTCGGTTGCACCGAAACCGGCAGTTAGTATTTATCGGCTTGATGGCGGTACATATCCTTATGATTTTCAGGAATTTGTTCTGATTATGTATCGTCAAAATGTTTCGACATTAAGAAGACAATATGCGTATCTTCGCAACGCCTCAGGATGGTTTGATGGCTTTTTTTATCCAACGCTTGCCTTTGATATTGCTACTAACCATATGTATGCCGACAACGGGCGTTTTACTGTCAGCCAACCGGAACTTGTGCATACCGGTGTTGATACTATTGCCATTGTTTATGAGAAACAAGAGGTTGATCCCTGGGGTTATTCTTTGCATACAATAAACAGTTTTAGCTATGGATCCACTGGTTGGTGTTCTATGGGTACGTCAGAACCAATTCCGGCAGGTGCTCAATCGCCACTTATATTGAATATCGAAGGAGATTATTATTATGGAAATTCAAATATTTATAGTCCGCAAGTTATTCGTAGAAGCGGTAAAACAATATATGCGTGGACGGAAGAACAAAACTGGGATGACGGGTATCATCAGATAGTTGTATATCAGGAACGAAATGCAACTGGAACCTGGAATCCAAATTATTATGTATGGGAAACACCTGCATATTCTCTTTCGCTTGGTCATGATGGCACTCAATCAAAATTGTTGTGGAATGTAGGTAATACAATATTTCAAGCATTAAAAATCAGCGATAATAATTGGCAATTAACAGACATTGGAAATGGGAATAATCCGCAAATGATGTATATCGGATCATCGTTCTGGGGTCCGCGGTCGTTTTTTGATTATTACCTGTTCTCTCAGCCAGGACCGACATTGCAGTCAATCAATGTATCCGATTATCAAAATGGAGGGCTGCACAAATCTGCTGCAGTAGCTCCATCACTAACAAAAAATGAATCAATCAGTGGAAGACTCAGAGACAATTCAAACAACATAAAAGGGATACCAGTCAAGCAGGAGTATTCTCGTTTAATTACAATAACCGATACGTCGAAAAAGATGTGGATTTCGATCGGAATTTCTCAGCCCAAACTTGGGAGTAGGGTCATTCCGTTTACTGCTGTCAGTGATTCACTGCCGGAGATCATAGCAAAAAATTGCTTGCAGTATCTTGCCTGCCAACCAACGACTGTCGGCAAAGAGGATGACACGCTCTCGTTCAATATTTCTATCAGGAGCCAGAATCTTAAAACTAACCTCCAGCCCCTCTTTTGTGATTTGAATGGAAATAAAGTAAAAGAGAAGCTTGCTTGTCTTTCCTTCTGTGCACACGATAGTAAGAAGGGGTTCGCGATACGAAGTATCCGTGTTCCAATGAAGAAATTTAAAGGAAAAACTGTGCAGGTGGTTTTAGGCGGGATAGACTTCAAGTCGCTGGGCAAGAATCTGGAATTCTCACTGAGCCATGTCTATAAACTTGGGAAACCGGATACGGTGAAGTTGCAAAAAGAAGCAGAACCCACAGCGGCAGCAATACCAGCCACATTCGGACTATCGCAGAATTATCCGAACCCGTTCAATCCAAGTACTGTGTTAAGTTATCAATTGCCTGGCGTAGGGACGCGATACATAGTGTCCTTGAAGGTATATGATATGATAGGGCGTGAAGTAGCAATACTTGCAGATGGTATGAAAGAAGCCGGATATTACAATGCCACGTTCGACGGTTCAAGATTTTCCAGTGGTGTATATTTTGTACGGTTTACAGCACAGCCGCAAGATGGAAATCAGCCGTTCACAAGGACGATGAAGATGTTGATGATGAAATGATAATAATCATTTCATCAGAAATCCCGACGTTTCTCAGGCGGGATTGATGGTCAAATGACGAAATAAGTGATCGAGCTTAAGAGCAAATAAGTAGTTGAAAGAAAAGCCCGGTTCTAAAAGTTTGGAATCGGGCTTTATAATTTCAAGTTTTTCTAAAAACTCCAGAAGAATTCTTCCTTGAAGTGCATTATTTACTGGAAAAACTCGTTGACTCTCTAACACTTTTTCCGTATTTTAGAATATTAGTTTATAACTGGTCTTAGTCATCGAGGAAAAAAATGTACGCAGTCGTAGAAATTGCAGGAACACAAGTGAAGGTCTCCCCTTCAGATAAAGTATTTGTACCGAAAATATCATCAGAAGTCGGTTCAACAATAAAGTTTGATAAAGTCCTCTTGACTGGCGATGAAAAGAAAGCCAGTGTAGGCAGTCCATACGTTGAAGGAGCCTTTGTCGAGGCAAAAGTGTTGCGACATGTCAAAGATGAGACGGTGATCGTGCTCAAGAAGAAAAAACGAAAAGGCTATAGAGTTCGTAATGGGCATCGCCAGCAGTATACGGAAATTGAAATAACAAATCTTGCTTAAACAGGAGAGGTTGTATGGCTCATAAAAAAGGCGGTGGAAGTTCTAGGAACGGCCGCGATAGTAATGCTCAGCGCCTCGGAGTGAAACGCTTCGGTGGTCAACTCGTACTCGCAGGAAATATTCTTGTACGGCAGCGAGGAACAAAATTTCACCCTGGTATCAATGTTGGTATTGGCAGCGATGACACGCTTTTTGCGCTTGCTACCGGTGTTGTAAAATTCGAGCGCTTCGGTAAAACTAAACAGCGCATAAGCATCGTGCAACCTGCATAACGCAGAATATATAATTTATTGAAGAAGCCTCCTACTGGAGGCTTTTTTTTCGGTTAAAATATTTTTTTTTATCTCCACAAAGCGGCGGGAAACACTCTCTATGAAATTATAATTGTACCAGCTGATAGTATATTTATTCAACATCGGAGGTTTTTATGAAAATTACCGTTATTGGCGCGGGCAATGTTGGATCAACAATAGCTGAACGCATTGTTGACCAGGAACTCGCCAATGAAGTTGTCCTTGTTGATGTGATCGAAGGTATGCCGCAAGGTAAAGGTTTGGATATGAGCGCCTCCGCTCCTATCCAAGGTTCTGATACAAAAGTCATAGGAACCAACTCCTACGAACCAACCGAGAATTCTGATATTATTTTTATTACGGCTGGGATTGCACGAAAACCCGGAATGAGCCGTGATGATCTGCAAACAACAAATGCTCAAATTATTAAATCTTGCACAGAACAAGCAGTGAAGGTTTCCCCCAACGCTATCATTATTGTAGTCTCAAATCCGCTTGATGTTATGACATACGTTGCCCTTAAGACAAGCGGTTTTGAACGGAACAGAGTGATAGGCATGGCGGGTATTCTGGATTCATCTCGTTTTCGCAAGTTTATTTCCATGGAACTCAATGTCTCCGTTGAAGACATTAGTACATTTGTTCTTGGCAGTCATGGGGATTCCATGGTGCTCTTGCCTCGTTATTCTTCAGTTTCTGGAATTCCTCTTCCTGAATTGATGGATAAAGACACTATTGAGCGATTGGTTCAACATACGCGCGATGGCGGTATAGAGATTGTGAATCTCCTAAAAACTGGCAGCGCCTACTATGCTCCCTCCGCTTCAGCCGTTCAGATGGTCGAAGCAATTGTCAAGGATAAGAAACGCATTCTGCCTTGTGCCGTATTTCTCCATGGCGAATATGGTATATATGATACAGTTCTCGGTGTACCTATTAAGCTCGGTAGAAAAGGAATGGAGCAAATTATCCAAATCAAGCTTACTCCCGACGAACAGGCAGCTCTCAATAAGTCAGCTGAAGATATTAAAACGAATATGAATAAGGTCATGGTTTAATTCCTTTCGTTCTTGAACATTCACCTCAATCCCGCTGAGAACTTTGAGAATATTTCAAGATCCTTCTATTGTACCATTTCTAACATTTTTAATCAGAGCCAAAAACCTGATAGAGTAACATTTTTCTTCTGAAGATTGCTTCTTATAGATTCATTTATTATACTGCTTTCGTTCTAAGACATTGTAAACAGTTTTACCTAATTTTACATCAAACCACAAACCATTCACATCACTTGAGGAGGTCGCTTTGAGACTTTATTCTCAACATCTATTGGGGACTATTGTCCTTTCTGCGTTGGTAGTTTGTATCGCTTTAGGTGGAGGATTTCAATTGAATGAGGTTGGCGCACGCGCAATGGCACAAGGGGGTGCATTTGCTGCACGCGCTTCTGATCCATCGGCAATGTATTTCAACCCGGCCGGATTGGGTTTTCAAGGTTCATCGATATACCTTGGAACGACATTTATTATGCCCAAGGTGACTTTTTACGGCCCGTCAAATCTTTCACTCAACGATGAGACAAAGATGGTGGATCAAACATTCACTCCGATTAATATTTACGGGACTTTCGAACTAAACGATAATATTCATATCGGCCTGGGAGTGACTAATCCATATGGATTAGGAACAGAATGGCCTGCAAACTGGGCCGGCCAGTACATCACACAAAAGATCGACCTCACAAGTTTCTTCATCACACCGACAGTCGCCTATAAAGTCAACGATCAGCTCTCCGTAGGCGCCGGACTTAATTATGTGACCGGTAAAGTTACGATGAAGATCGGAGTTCCAATTCCATTTGATACAACTCATCCAATAGTCAATCTCGATTTAAGCGCAACCGGCCTCGGGTTCAACGTCGGAATTATTTATAAGCTCATGCCGGAGTTGTCTTTAGGGATCTCTTACCGCAGTTCTGTTAAGCTTGATGCAAGCGGTACTGCAAAATTTGATCCAAACTATACATTATTGGGTCTCCCTAATGGCGATGCCACTGCCACAATTACATTACCGGCAACAGGATTTGTTGGAGTTGCATACAAAGCCATGGAGAATCTTGAAGTCGAAGCTGACTACCAATATGTCGGTTGGTCATCCTATAAAGAATTAGCAATCGGATTTAAGGCAGACCCGACAAAAAATGAAGTTATGACGAAAAATTATCAGGACACATATATTTTACGATTTGGCGCAGAATACACCATGGATGATATCCAATTACGAGCCGGATATCTCTATGACCATTCGCCTGTATTAACAGCATATGTAGATCCCATGCTTCCAGATGCCAACCGTAATGGGTATAACATCGGCGTCGGATATAAGATTAACGAGCAATGGAGAGTGGATGCAGCTTACTTCTTCCTGAAATTTGACCAACGCAAAGCTGAGAATACTGTTATTGCCTTCGACGGTACTTATAATATGACGGCAACTCTTATCGGTATCGACATTGGTTATACTTTCTAAGATGATAATCATTATGCATCCATCAAACAAATGAATTGGAGATAGACAATGAAACAATATATAGTTCTCTTCATCACTCTCGCTGCGTTGATTGCGACGCTCCTGATTGGCTGCACGGATTCGGCACCTACAGGGCCTGTTATCGGTCTCGGCAATTCGACTGTTACAAAATATGTATCCGTCGGCAATAGTTTGACAGCAGGTTATCAATCCGCCGGATTATATAAATCGGCACAGCTTTATAGTTATCCGAATCTTATTGCTCAGCAATTGACTAAAGCTGGGGCTACCATAGGGACATTTGAACAACCTTATTGGCCGGATCCGGGCATACCAGATCCATTAACAGGAAAAGCTTCACGATATGTTATTTACGGCTGGTCAGGCACCACTCCACTTATTGGCCCTATTGGAGAAGCATTAACCGCTGGTGCACCTGAAAACGCCGGAACCGTTTTAAGGCCTTATGATAATTTAGGAATTCCCGGTATACCACTTGCGGGATTTATGGATACAACAGGAACATATCAATCACCTCCTCTCGGACGTGATGCGATACTCCGCTGGACATCCAACGCAGCACTTGGAAAAAGTGTTTTCAGACAAGTTGCAACTCTTAAGGCAATGGGCCAAACACCGGATTTAGTGACCTTCTGGCTTGGCGCAAATGACGTATTAGGATTCGCTGTCAGCGGCGGCACTTCTCCAAATGCACCGACTAATACAGGAATATTTAGCGCGCTTTATGGACAAGCACTCGATACGCTGCGTAAAGCTCTGCCAAACGCAAAAATCGTTGTGGGGAATATTCCTAATGTTACTTCTGTCCCATTCTTCACAACTGTAAATCCTCTTCTTGCACCGCACATTCCGACGCCATATTACTTGCGCTATCAAAGACATGGCAATACCGGAATGGCTCTTCATGATTCTACAAAATTGACTGAAGCAAATGCACCTTTAATAACATTAAAAGGACAAGCATATGCTGCCTTATTAGGTGCAAGTACCGGTCAATTCTGGCGTGATGCTGCAGCTTTACAGGGAACAACAATCTCAGCATTATATCCTGTTTTACATGCAGCCGGTATTGATACAATGATGCCGTTTGGTTTCCATCCACAGAATCCATGGCCGGATGCTCTGATTCTCGATGCTGATGAAATTGCATCGGCGGCAACTGCGGTAAATAATTTCAACAGTATTATCGCCTCTGTTGCAGCAGCCAAAGGCGCCGCAGTGGTAGATTTCAACGGCTTCTTAAATAACGTAAAAGCTAACGGCCTCGTTATTGCCGGCGAGAAATACACTGCCGATTATATTACAGGCGACATTTTCAGCCTGGATGGCGTACACCCATCGGATCGTGGCTACGGTATCGTAGCGAACGAATATATCAAAGTGATCAATGCTTCTTTTGGAATGAATGTTCCATTGGTCAATGTCAGTGCTCTGCCGAAGCTGTCCGCTCCTCTTTCTAAAGTCGGGAACGGAAAGATCGACCCGGTGCTTCCATTTGGAGCATTCAATTCATTAGATTTGCTCTTCAGCCCGTCTGTTCAGTAACGTATTTTATCCGGGCAATTCTTATA
Source organism: Bacteroidota bacterium (assembly GCA_049523215.1). Taxonomy (GTDB): domain Bacteria; phylum Bacteroidota; class Ignavibacteria; order UBA10030; family UBA10030; genus Fen-1298. Next base: position 230,395 of record JBEKNC010000004.1, read on the forward strand.
TAAAGAAAAACCCGTCTCGTGAGAGGCGGGTTTTTCTTCATTTCTGCATAATAAGCACTAGTGGAGCTTTACCTTCATTTCTACGACCGACCCAGACTTAAGACGTTTAACGGCAATCGAATCCATCAATGAACGCATTAAGAATACACCACGTCCGCTCTCTTTCATCAGGTTCTTTTCCTCGCGGGGATCCTGTAATCTTTCCAGATCAAACCCCTTGCCTTCATCTTTCACACGGATAGTAAGAGATTGTTTTTCTACAATACATCGGATAGTAACGCTTTTAGTGGGATCGGACTTATTCCCATGGATCATTGCGTTATTCACTGCTTCGGTACAGGATACCAACAAACGGTACATCGTTCCATCGTCCATATCAAGTTTTTTGTTGATCTGCTGTAAAAATTGTTCAATACATCCAATTTCTTTTGGATTGCTCTGACAGACCATTTCGAAAACAGTCTTGTGATATGTTTTTTTTCTTTTCTTTGGTTTCGTATATGATTTCATTCCATCTCCTCAACTACAGAATGAATCCTACTTGTATAGAGAGATTTGAAATCGTTGCATTCGTCGCACCATTGTTTTTTTGTACTTCTCTCCATCCACTCAAAGTGATTTTCTCTGTACTCGATCCCAACCACTCAACGAAAACAGTGGGTCCCAAGGCTTCAATTCCTTGAGTAAAGATTCGCTGATTATTTTGGTATTTGTAACGATCTTGACCAAAGTATCGAAATCCGAATCCCACTTTCAATCCCATTACAGATGACCAAATAAATTCCGGCCATAAAGTTTTTTCTATAAAATATTCTTCCGGCTTTTCCTTAAACTCATCCCACTTGAGTGTTCCTCGTTCAAAGATACGCAAGCTTCCCGAAAAGTTACACTCAATTCTTTCGCTTAGTCGCAGAACAGTAGAATCTGACCACATTGCCTGCCTGAAAGAGAAGCTTCGTATCGATGCACTTTGTTGTTCATAGTCGCTTACTGTGTAGTTTGCCAGTACCTCGGCTCGCGCAACTGTTCGGAACCATGAAGAAGGCACATATTCTACACTCGGTGATAATCGGATGACACGGTTCCAGTTGTTGTTGGCGCTTTGTTCCTGACGGAGATATACCAAATGGAAAAGTGTGAGATCTGCAGTCAACGTCAACAGCATATGGGATGAAAAACGATGGAGGATATCTAAGCCGGACGTTATAAGCAATTCGTCTCGATCATCAGTGTTCGAAGGGTCCGGAGTATCATATCGAAGAATACTGGCCGACGACACCAAGCGGATGCTGTCATTCTGGGTCACGTTGGCATTGAGAGCCGTCGTAAGCATCGTGCGCTGCGCTGTATTCTCTAATTTATTCGCTTGAGCGCGTAGCTGTTCAATGTTGGGTACTGGAGCATCCGGCACTGAATATCGCTCGTCTCTCTCAGTATATAAAAGTCTGATATCCGCACCAAGCCAATCGAACGGTGACCATAACAGTGAAACCGTACCGAAGAATTCCATCTCTTGGATATGCGAATCAGTCAGCGATGTAGGATTCAGATCATCCTTGAATCTATAACCCCGTTCAATGAACCGGTTCAATAATCCGAATGAAGTATTCAGGAAAAAGTTCCGATCTAGGCCATACTTTGTTTGGTTCATAATTTCAAACACATCTGCATCACGAGAGAATATATTATGTTGCACACCTAATGATTTTTGAAAAGACGAAGAAAGTCCCGTATAATACTCACTTCTTTGTGTGCTATAATTTATTGCAAGTGAATCGCTAACACCACCACCAAAGTCGCGCAAGAGAATGAGCTTGGCATCTCCTGTTCGGGGAGTACGACGGCCAAGAAAAGACTGATTCCATGAAGATTGAAGTGAAGCATCAAACTCGTCAAGTTTTACTCGGTGAGCATCGAGACCCAGCGCATAGGCAAACCCATGATCACTTTCTTCCTCCTGAGAATTCAATTCATATCCTCCGGATACTTCACCTTTCACACTTTTTGTGGGAAGGTACTCGAAACCGGCAAGTACTTGATGTTGTGCCATCCGACCAAGATCAATAACACGATTATCCGCAAGAACATTGGATATATTTTTCAGCTGAAGATTCCACTCTTCCGAAAGCCGAGCATTTAAAGAAATGAATCCTTGATACTCGTCCTGAATTGCAATTTGGCTAGATTTGACAAGACGAGATCGAATGTGCTGGTGAACTTCGGCATTCCAAATCTGACCATGCATTTCTTTTTGGAAATCTCCACTCCACACATAGGTGTTCAACACACGAGTAAAACTGAGTGATGATAGTTGAAGACTGTCCGCAAATGGCAAAGGAGAAGGATGAATAATTTCCTGAGCATTCATCGTCTTACAGAAAAACAACCATTCGCATCCAATGAAAAATAAACAAAGGAGTGTTTGTGAATTTTTAACCGCAGACACCACTCGTCAGATCCATAGTTGTTCACGAGACATTTAATGGAATCTCCCGTAGGAGAGGCGTAGTGCCACTGGAACCGAGTCGGCGTGTGAACCGTAGACAGGATTATGCAAAAGCTTTATTGATATCGTAATACAAAAAAACCACAGCGTCGAATCACCGGCGTCATCTAAAAACACTTTCACGTTCACACCTCGGCTTTTTCTCCTGTTACCGGAATGTAGATATCCTTCTTCACACCAACTTCTTTCAGTTTAGAAGATAATTTTTCTATTTGAGTAATTTCACCATGTACGAGGAATATTTTCTTCAGCTGTTTTTGATCCGCAGCTTGAATGTATTCCACCAGCTCATCTTGATCCGCGTGCGCCGAGAAAGAGTTGAGCACTACCACTTCTGCATTCAATTTATGCACTTCACCAAAGATACTTATTTCCGGTTGTTTTTCTACTATCCGCCGTCCGAGCGTCTGTTCTGCCATAAACCCGACAATAAGGATCGTATTCTTTGGATTCTCTATGTTATTGGCAAGATGATGGACAATTCTTCCACCTTCGCACATTCCGGATGCCGAAATAATCACACATGACGATTGCAGTGAATTCAATTTCTTCGATTCATCTACCGACCGTACATACATAAGCCGGTTGAAGCCGAACGGATCTTTGTTCGCATGCAAGTGAGTAAGCATCTCCTCATCGAAACACTCGGTATGCAGCCGAAAGATGTCGCTTGCATTCACTGCGAGCGGACTATCAACGTAGATCGGAATAACCGGCAATTTGCCTTCATCAAAAAGTTCAGACAAAAGATAGACAATCTCCTGCGTTCTGCCGACACTGAACGCAGGTATGATCACCTTACCGCCGCGGTCAGATGTTTGTTGAATAACTTGACAGAGTGAATCCTTCATTCCGATTATCGGATCGTGCAGTTTTCCCCCGTATGTACCTTCGGAAATCAGCACATCGACGCTGCCAATTGGTTGTGGATCTTTAATGATGGGCGCATTCTTTCTTCCCAAATCACCAGTGAAGCCAATCTTTTTCCGCTTGCCGTTCTCTTCCACTTCAAGCACCGTTACTGCAGAACCAAGAATGTGTCCGGCATCGAGATATGTTGCCTTAACGCTTTTGACTATCTGTATTGGTTGTTCGTAATTGATGCTGATGAACTGCGCCATTGCAGTCGTGACATCCATAACACTATACAGCGGCTGAACAAGCGGTTCGTTTTTTTTCTGATGTCTCTTATTTACAAACTCGATATCACGTTCTTGAATGTAAGCGCTGTCGTACAACATAATATTGCATAGGTCGCGTGTTGCTCCGGTGGCATAAATAGGGCCGCGGAATCCATTCTTCACCAAATTCGGAAGATTCCCAGCATGATCAATATGCGCATGCGAAAGCATAACCGCATCAATATCGGCGGCATTGAAGGGGAAATTTCGATTACGTTCATATGCTTCCGACCGTTTTCCTTGAAACATGCCGCAGTCGAGCAATATTCTTGTTCCATTCACAGAAATGAGATGCATGGAACCAGTGACAGTTCGAACTGCTCCGAGGAATTGAATAACCATTGAGTACCAGCTTTCAGTTAAGTTTCAACTTGCTGTTTGAAAGTAGAAAGAAGAGAGATGAAATGCAAAGACAAAGGCTGGGGAAGACATCCTTTTTCTTCCCCATCCTTTATATATTTGGAATCGAATATTATGCGGTTGTTTTTTATGCTTGATATTTTTCGGTGTTGGAAGGTTCTGCTTTAACGCATTCAATCGAGACTTGACAACGCGGGCATGGTCATTGTCCGGATAATGTGTGTTCAGTTCTTCATACGCCCAGCGAGCTTTTATAAGATCACCGATCAATTCGTATGATTTCCCCATCATAAAATAAGCGTCTAGTTTTTATTTGAAGTTTCGAAAGCGAGCACTTTCTGAAACGCGCTTATTGCTTCACGATATTCGCGTTTTGCATACCTGCATTCGCCGACCCAATATTCACAATTATCAGCAAGGTCTTCCTCAATCCCCTTGTCTTTCAAGCCGCTGAATGTCGCGAGCGCATCTTCATATTGCCGTTGGTGGAAGAGTGATACTCCTTCTGCATATTCATTTCGAAGAGAGGAAACCATACGTACAGGCGAGAAGACTGATGATTCTGGGTTTATATTTTCAGCAAGGAGATGTGTCCGTAACTCTGCCAGTTGCTGAGAAAGCTGTTTGTTCTCAGCTCGAAGATCTATGACACTTTGCTCGACATCTTTCTGCTTTGTCGTTGTTAAAAATTCTTTCGTCTCAAGTTCACCCACTTTATCGACAAGTGCACGTGTTGAAACAAGCAACGATCCCGAATATTGTTGGAGCGATGCAAGAGAATCTCGAAGAATGATCACTGCTTTCGTTGCCGATTCGATTTGATTTTTCAATCGATCTAAATCGGTAGATGAGAGCGTTGAATGGTTCCGCTACGGTAGTACCGTGACCGGTCGAAAATATTCATCTCGATATCGCACAGGTTCACGCGTAAGATAACATCCTGATACCATCAACGAGAGTACCGCTGCATGTACTGTAAATCGTCCAAGAGTCTTCATCATGGACCCCACTTACTCAATTGGTGGGCTCTTTTTCATTGATAAAACATATGCGGAAAATCCCAGAATACCAACTGTGATAATAGCTGTTGTCACATTGTCCAATTCTGATACTTGATGTTTAGGACTCGGTGGTTCCGGAATACGCTGAAACGGTTTATAATTTTTCCAAGGAATTTGCTTTACAGAATCCACCTGAAAATCGAACTCGTAATTTTTCGCTGTTGATTCAAACGTCATCGGCAACAAGAGACCAAACTGTCTCCCCACGCTTTTCTTAATCGATTCCTGCAGTTTCACAGATTTACGATCAGTCGTTGGAAACAAATCCACCTCTACCCATCGATCTCCATCGCTATAGATATTATCACGTGGAATTACGACATCGTGGAGGTAGCCCAGAGGCGGCAATAAAATGGAGGTACTGCTTGAAGAATCGCCATAGAGATTAATGACATGGCGTATAGCAAAGTACCTGCCCTGGATATTCATCGAAGCCTTCTTCCAGTCAATTGCGAGATACGAATTTGAAATATTTTGTAATTGGAATCGGATCGCCGCTTCGTCAAACTTAAACTGTATAATGATGCTGTCGTCTTGAAAAAGAAGATTAGAATTCTCTACGGGATACATCAATTTGTAAGTATACTGATATTTATTCCCTTTTCCCGGAGTGAACTGGCTTGTCGTGCCGCAAGACATAAGAAGTCCGGCCAACGATGCGAGGACAACAAGACGGATGAGTTTTGTTTTCATATGGTACTTCCTTGATTGACCGAATGTTTCAGATCTAATTATCAGGTCACCTCTGACCTGAATCCCGAAATGTCTTTTATAAACATTTCGGGGTTTTTCTATTTTACCTCAGATCCCGATCAAATGCGAATCGAGATTACTTCATCAGAACCATTTTCTTCGTGCTTGTGTAATCTCCGGCAAGCAACCGGTAGAAGTATACACCGCTTGCAACTCGAGCGCCGTTTTCACTCATTCCGTCCCATCTGATTGAGTACCGACCGGCATCGTGAATACCACGCTCAATGGTCGTCACTTTTTGACCAAGGATATTGAATATCTGAACGGCAACACGCGGTATCTTACCCGCTATTTCCGGCACGTCAAACTCAATCGTCGTGGACGGATTAAACGGATTGGGATAGTTCTGATACAACATCCAATTCCGAGGTATCATATTTCTAATATCGGTTTGTTTCGATCCAATCATTGACACGTCGTTGTTTACACCAGTACTCACAATCACTTTCATCGAATCAACATTACTATTTGTCAATTGAACAGGCAGACGGAAGATTGCCGTATCACCCTCTTGAACTGGTCCAATAGGAGTATTCGTGTAGTTCCAGAGAATGATACTCACTTCTTTTCCAACACTTTTTACATTCGCTGTCATCATCTTTGCACGAGGGAATATGAGATCGGTTGTATCAAGGGCGACAGGATTTTTCAAATAGATGATCACCTGCAATCCTTTAACCGGTATCGTGTTCTTGAGCAAGAAGCGCGAACCTATATACGTCGTCTGGACATAGCACGAGTCGGTCAAAGATATCGAGATCGGTGCGCTCACACCTGCCAGCGATGCTACGCCTTCTCCTTTAAACAACGGAGACATAGGCGTAGTCAACCAATCACGAGTCGGATCCCATCCTGCTGTAAGCAGGCTATCAAGACATACTTGAACATCTCTGATATCGATAAGAGCATCACCCGTCGTTCCATTTGAGCTTCGGGGATACATGTCAGCCTTATTGAAATTGTATCCTGTTAAAATTTTACGACCTATAACATGATCAATAATGGCTGTTAGATCAGCGATATTCCGATAATTATCATTATTGACATCTGCATAAAGCATGATTGCATAAGCGATAAAGCTTGTATCCTTCGCACCGGCAATAGAAGCTCTCACTGTATATCGACCTGGTCTATTACCTAATGTCAAAGAAGTGGAAGCACGACCGAATGCATCTGTAGTGTCTAAATAAGCTGTGAGTGAATCAAGCTTTGTGAGCATATCAGTTCGTGAAACAATACTAAAATTCACCACTGTATTCGGTACTAAGTTGCCGCCTGCATCAGTTACCTGTACGACAAACGGTCGCAGTCGATCACCGATTTGACCAATTTGTGCATCACCGGAATACTGTGCAAGCATCCTTGCTAAGCCACGTACTGCTGTGCAAATATAGAAGCGTTCCGAGCCGGCCAAGTTTATATCTTGCGCGCTCACGATATACGTGCCTGCAAAATTACCATAGCTAAAGTTCGCCTTCGCCTGTCCAAGTGAATCTGTCGTGACAAATGTCGAGTCTGCAATTGAGCTATCTGGGCGCATCAGCGCAAAGCGCACAGTTCTGTTTGGAACAGCATTCGTGTCACCGTCAGTTACTGCATAGGTAAACTGCGGCATCATCCTACCAATCGTATCTTGTCGAATGAGAGTATCTTTCCACGCCAATGCCGCAAAACCATGAGTTGCCGTGAATGTAAAGGATTTTGTACTGTCAGCTTCTGTCGAAGAGACTTGCACTATATAGGCACCCACTTTGCTGCCACGTCTGATTCGAGTTGAAGCTTGTCCATTCACATCTGTTGTAACTATCGTATCTATAACCTGCTGACCAACCGCATTTGTCGGGGCACCTACAATCTTGAGGGAAACTTTGGTTCCCGGTGCAGCAAATCCACCATCATCGAGCGTAAGGACGTTGAAGTTCGATGTGGTCTTGATCGAATCACTTTGATTGTTCGTTACCACTGATAACAGTGTTATGCCACTTGCTTCCACATAAAATGTATCGATTGCAGTTGGCACTGACACTACTTGCGCTATAACAATATAAGTGCCGCGTTTACTGCCTATGGTTAATTGCGTAGACACATTCCCAAGCGAGTCCGTAGTTGCAGACGGCATAAGCGATGTTCCTGATGCTCCTACCGGCTGGGTGGCGATTACAAAATTTACCGTTGCATTTTCAATTGGATTTCCATAAACGTCTGTTACCCTTGCCATGACTGTACGAATTTGATGTGTTTTACCTGTATCATTTTTAGCTGTCACTCTCGACATTGAATCCGGATCAAATTCATAATTCGCCCGACCGAGTAGATTATTTACATCCGCAGCCGTCCACATACCTTGAAGGTAATTTCCGGTTCTCACTAATGTGTGACCACTATTACGTACAGTGTGCTGCCGTCTCCACGTGGCACCAGCATCAGGTGAACGCCAAATATCGAGTGACAGAGAATCTTGTCCCGCCAATTCATCCTTTGCATAACGGAAGTACATCGTACCATTGAGACCGTTCGTATCCGCTGGATTTATCTGATACCATCGTTTGATAGATTTTTTTCCGTTGGAACTTGTTTTACTGGAATCTGACAACCGAACAATACCGGTCGTCCCGAGTGTTGAACCATGTGAACGAACAGAAAGTCCTATTCCTCCAAAATCTGAAGAATCAGAAGGAGTGTTGAAATCGACAGATTTGGTGACCCGCCCGCTGATGAGTCCGTCTTCTTGCGTAATACGTCCTGCAATTTTTTCCAACGTCATTGTTTTCGATGAAACAACTTTGAATCTCACACCATCAGCCACTGCGACAGAATTGAGAATGTTCACATTGGCTAATGTCTGCTTTGTGCTGCCATTTCCGGTTAAAAGAAGATGATCAAAGTTCTTCGCTATCACTTGTTGTGTATCTGCACCAAAGTATTCAAAGGTGCCGCCGACCGTATCCGGCAGCCCTGTGGCTTGACCTCTCACACGGAATTTCCCAGAATTTTTATAGGTGCCGGCATTATGAAAATCTTGTGCTTCTGCGTTTCCTATTAGCGACGCTAATAAGATACACACCAAGAAGCCTGCACGTGCCCAAACCCTTTGACGGGTCGGGCACAGCGGCAATATGTCTTTCAATCTTGCGACCATAGGGTCACCTTTGATTTTATATTCCATTCGAGCGAACGAACACCAACGAGCAATCCGATTCGGCCAAACATGATACCAGCTTATCCTCGTCTCTTGCAGAGAATTGAGCATATTCATTGCTTTCTCCTCCAAGAAACTGGGATAGGATGGGTCCCGTTTCGTGAACCAATATGTGATGTTACATTCTTTCATGACTTCTTCTCTTACAATACCATTCTACTATCCAACGAATCCAATGTACCTTTTTTTACTCCTCGTTTCCATTTTCTTTTTCAACAATGACCGGAGAGAAGGCGAGAAGGAGTAAAAACTCGCCTTCTCTCTACGATCAAATTCCTTCAATATATTTGAGTATGATCTGAGCATGATCATTCTCCAGTCCGACATTGTTTTTCGGAAGACAGATGATATGTTACATCAATATCATCTTTATTCCGGCTGCAGAGTGAGGATAAAGAGAAGGAGCAAACTCCTCTCCAACGCTGCAAAACAAGTCCAACAGATTCTACCATTACAGATTCCCATGGAAGAGATTCTCTTCCACTCGATTCAAGTGCATCACGAGACGCCGCCTGATTCATTTCTATCCTTGCAGAGCGAGCATTATTTCTCTCTTGCGGTGACAGATTATAATGGAACGCCGTCGAATGTTGCGTGCTGGTTCTGTCTAAACGCCCATCGACATGCAACGCCGACGGTTTCTTTTTATTGAGAAGTACCTGTTCCATCGTGAGACCACCACCATAAAGAATTTCATCACCTGTCAATCTTGTTACTTCCAGCTCAGATGATTGACCTTCATCCATGGTTTGATCAACAGCATACTTTTCGAAATCGCTTTGTTTGCTGCCTTTATACAGGTCAGACTGAGTAGACCAACGAGATTTGTTCAGTTCCATCAAGAGCCGTGAATACTTCTTCTCCTCTTGCCGCATCCGATCATCATACTCAATTAATCGAGTATGATGATCTTCGCGAGAGGCACAACTCCTCGGTTCGCACTGCAATCTGAATATGTTCCTGTCATTTTTCACGATGTTACCTCGTGCTCAATGCTGTTTATTGAACTGTAATTGTTCCAGCATTCGTTAATGTTGCGGTTCCTGCGTTTGTAAACGTTCCAGTTACCGTCAAATTGCTTGATCCAACAAGAGTCAATCCGCCATTGTTCGTCAAACCACCATCAACTGTTAAAGCGCTCGTCGCCAAGCCCAGTGTCAAATCTTTCCCGGCCTCGATGACTAAGTTGTTGACATGACCGGCCACATTAAGTGTTACACCGGTTGTATGGATGACAGCATCATCCGTTGCAGTCGGGACAGATCCTTCAAGCCATGTACCAGGAATGTTCCAATCGCTACTAGCTAATGTTGTTGTAAACTGACTGAAGCGATCATCCAATGCAAGTTCTTGAGTACTAACAAATACCGTGGTTACAGCCGGCAACTTAACATATCCAAATGAACCACCTACTGCTTGACGCACATATGTACCTCCAACCATTTTGTGTGTTGAAGAAATGCCATTATTGAATTCTTTTAATTTACCTTCAGTCGCGCCACCAAGTTCACCTGATAGATATGCTAATTGTACATCAGCTGTTCCCGTACCAAGGCTCGTGAATGCTGGCACGAATTTACGTTGCACGGAATGGCCTGCCGAATTTCCAGCGGGAATTCCACCTGGTGTTACAGTCATCGAAAAATCTTGTGCCCCTGGTGGAGCTGACAAAGCAACTTTTGTGTCCTGATTGTTAAATTGATACGCTGTGGCGGCTACAAACGCGTGTGTACGCGTTACTGTACCAATGATATCGCTCAATGCACCGGTTACTGTACTGCCTGCATTCGCAAACACCACTGCGTTGGTACTCTTGGTTAGGTTGCTCGCCAAAGAGATATCACCAGTCACGTAAAGATCGTGTGCACCGCCTACAGTCGTTGCAGTGCCAGCATTCAAAGTAAGATTTCCAGTGATTGTACGATCGGCACCCAAAGTCCATGCTTTTGTATTATTTGAGAATGTCAGATTGGCATAACTGACATCGGCAATTGTTTGAAGTGCAGCCCCGCTGTTATAATTAATCGTGCTACCCGAATAAACATTTGCAGCAGCGCCGGGAGTATAGATACCCGCAATAGAATATGTTTGACCACTGGTAAATGTTTTTATACCAACGTTGGAAAACGTCAAGTTCGTATAGGATGCTGGAGCGACTGTCTGAGCACCGGCTGCAGCATATTCAAATGTTCCGCCAATAGCTACTGCCGCAGTAACCGCAACTGTACCGGAAGATTTTAATGTTCCGGCATTGGTAAACGCCGCGCCTGTTCCTGTGAATCCATGTACGCCAAAATCGAGCGTCGTAACGGCTGCAGTAGTGAGCGCCGTAGTTACAGTAACATCAGCACCAGCAAGTTTGGTGTGTGCGTCCGTGCTGGATGTTCCTAAATTCTTATATGTTGTTCCATAGACCGCTTGATCTAAATTGCCGTTATAATTCACGGTTCCTGATGCAAAATCAATTGATCCCGCCGTTAGCGTAATTGGAGTGGCACCAGTTAAATTCAACGTTCCATTGCCCAATAACAAACTTTTTGCTCCATTGTCAACAGTAAGAACTCCTGATACTGTAGTTGCTGCTCCAAGGGTTTTATCTCCCGTACCGCCGGTCGCCTTTAGATTCGTAAATGTGTAACCCGTCGGAATAGCTTGCCCACCTGCTGCTACCGAGTTGAACTCAACCGTTCCTCCAAGCGTCGTTATTGTGCCGCTGAGCGCGCCTGTAATTTTTATTGTGCCTGTATTAGCAACTGTTGTTCCACTAAGAACCGCGTTGCCCTGGGCAAAAGCCCCGGAGACAACGATTGTAAGGGCAACAAAGATTGTCGCCGCGATTTTGATAAATCTATTGTACTTCATGACATTACTCCTTTTTGAAATTTGTTTGTGTATAAATCTGTTTCTGACATCTTGTCTGGCATTTCTGCCGCCGGTTAACACTTCCGGATGTTCCATGATGTTGCTCCTTTATATATTTTTAAATAATTATAGTCCATTATTTTGGCTGTCCTTGCTCAAAGGACAACCGCCATCCTTGTTTTCGTGACCCCGAGGATGAAGGGCTCGTACTTCCGACCTCTACGGTCCTTCGCTTATTTGTGCTTCCATATTTATTTCCTTTCGTTTATTGTTATGTTGATTATTAAATTACTTTTTCTATTCTACTTTTTCCTTCATAACATCCATTATATCCTGTTCATTACCAACTGTGCATTGTTCACTGATAACCGATAACCGTTGTTTGCGAATCGCATCTCGTCTTGGCTTTCCCATCGGCCTGCCTGCGTGCTGAAGGCACTTCGGTATGCAGGGAACTCCAAGATGAAATTCGTTTTCAATTCTCTGCGCAACGCCATCTTCTTCCAGTTAAACAATACCACGATATTCATCATCGTCTCACTTTCGAAAAATCGGGGAGGCGGGAAAGGAGCGCTTGCCCGCCTGCCCTTACGCATATTATAGAGTCATGGAATTTGACCTGAGCATCAAAGCTTCCATACGTTCTTCTTCTTTCATATGCCGAAGGTTACCTTCTCCAGCGTATCGTTTATATGTCTTGCTATGGTTCATATACTTCTCATACTAAATTCTATGTTAGCTTATTGACTAACCGTAATCGTTCCATTGTTTGTGATTTTACCAGCGTTCGTCAAGTCACCACCGGTGATCGTAACTGCACCATTCGCCACAACTGTAAGTCCTGCTCCCAGGATATTGTTGTTTGTCAATCCACCAGCGCCAACGGCAAGTGTACCACTAGTACCACCGCCAACTGTCAAACCACCAGTTGCTCCAACATCTATTGTCACTGATAATGCAGCCGCTGCTACTCCGTTTGGAACAGTAACTGCAAAGGTAGGTGCAATTTCGACCTCATCAGACGATGTAGGAACTGAACCCATATCCCACGTGGTACCAACATTCCAATCTGCAATCGCTTTTGATATAAACATATTGAAGCGATCATCGATACCCAGTTCAGTTGCAGACATTAAATTGGCGCTTGCAAGTGCTGGCAGTTTAACATAGCTGAACGATCCGCTTGTTCCTGAAGAATACGTTCCACCAATCTTGTTGGCTTTAACAATACCACCTACACCCTGGAAGAATTTCAACTTCGAATACGATGTTCCAGTGTATTCGGATGCTGCATATCCAAGTTGGACATCAGCAGTGAATGCGGAACCAGCAACATAACTTGGTGTATATTTACGATCCACAGAATTGCCTAACAAGTAGCCCGTCGGATGTGTTGCAGGCAGTGAGTTTATTGTAAAAGAAGTCAGGCCTCCAACTACGGTTGGAGTCACGATTGTAGCAGCGTTGTTAAATGTATACGGTGTGGCAGTAAATGTGTGTGTACGAGTGACTGAACCAACGATTTCGTTTGTTCCACTCACTGCACTGCCTGCATTAGCAAACACCACTGCGTTGGCACCATTCTTGGTTAGGTTGCTTGCTAACGAGATATTACCGGTCACGTTCAGATCATATGCTCCACTTACAGCCGTTGCACTGCTTCCCTGCACATCGAGGCTATTGTTGATGGTACGTGCAGCAGCTAATGTCCATGCCTTTGTGCTGCTCTTCAAAGTAAGATTTCCATAGTCCACGTCAGCAATTGCTTGAAGAGCTGTTATACCGTCATACGTAACAGTCGTTCCGGTTGCAAAGGACAGACCAGTCGCAGAGACCGCTTTGGCAAATTCAGCAGAGCCTGTTCCTGTTAAAGAAAGAGTTCCTCCTGCACCAGTGACATCATCATTGAAATTAAGCAAGCCAGCGGCTGAAGTAATCGAGCCAAGAGTGCGTGTTACTGCACCATTAAATGCAATTCCACCGGATCCGGCTGTGATCGTCCCGCTATTACCCAATGTGCTGCTAAATGTAACAGCTCCTGCTCCACCAGTGATGGCGCCAGTGCCATTGGTTGCTGCATTAGTAAACGTAATACCATTTGGACCGCCGCTGATTATTCCGGCGTTGCCATTAAGTGCTGTAATGGTTAATAAGCTTGCACCTGTGTTAGTAATCGTGTTTCCGTTTGTAACCGTTGTGATAGCCGCAATGGTCTTTGTACCTGCTCCAGACAACGTAAGAGTACTGGAACCGGTCACATCTGCAATCGTATTAAATGTTACAGAAGCTGCGGCACCTGAAACGATGAGGTTATGACCTATAGTTAATGGTGTGGCTCCCGTGTGGCTAAATGTACTAGCAGCAGTCACATCGCCTTGAAGAGTGAATGATGTTGCACCAGCACCTCCGGCAAGAGTAAGTTTATCATATGTTATTGGACCATAAATACTTTGAGCAACTGCTGTATTTCCATTATAGACTACTTCTGCTCCAGAAGTACTAAAGACATATGGAGTTGCAGCACCACCAGTATTGGCAATCGTGCCTTGCAACGTAAGTTGTTTGGCCCCGATATTGAATTGTGTCGTGGTTCCCGATGTAACATCTATGGCTGCTGTAACCGTCGAATTGACCCCAAAAGTCTTTGTTGAGACAGCAGTCGCTTTAAGTGTTCCAAAGGTAATCGCACCCGTGGTTCCAATAGCTTGTGGAACTGTTCCACTCAAATTTACGGTCCCAGTTATAGCTGCTGGTGCAGTATTAGTAATGTCGCCTTTAACGTCGTATATGCCGGTACCTACAAATGTTCCGCCGGTGATGACTAATTTACCTTGTCCCATAGCCATGGTGGCGATGAGAGCGAGTGTGAGTAGAGCATAAAGGCTTCTGCCCACGAATGTTTTACTAAGTGAAGATTTCATGATGTTGCTCCTTTGTATAATATGCGTTTGATAAATATTTTTAGTTATGTTCATACTTGTTTCCTTTGTTTCTTCATCATTCTTACTCAGAGAATGACGAAGCTCCTTGTTTTTGTGACCCCAAGGATGAAGGGCTCGCACTTCCGACCTCTAAGGTCCTTCGCTTATTTGTGCTTCCATATTTGTTTCCTTTCGTTTGTGTTATGTTGATTATTGTTTGTTTCATATATCTACCCTTCATTTTCTGTCATGACCACACTGATCGAATCGTATGATCAAATATTTTTTATTGAACGTTGATCACACCATTATTCGTAATCGTACCACCTGTTGCCAAGTTACTGCTTGTAATGGTAACTATAGCGTTTGTATTTACTGTTAGAACGCCCAATGTAGCGTTGTTCGTCAATCCGCCTGCGCCGACATTAAGAATACCGCTTGCGCCACCGCCGACTGTTAATGTATTGGCGGTCGTGCCGTCAATTGTTACACTAAGTGCTGATGCTGTATAAGTATCCGGAATCGTAACGGTATGCGTGCCGATAATATTAACATCATCATTTATGCTCGGAAGAGAAGGATCTGTTAAACTCCACGTAAGAGAATTATTCCAATTGTTGTTAGCAATGGAAATAAATGAGTTGAAGCGGTCATCGATACCCAGTTCAGTTGCAGACATTAAATTGGTACTTACAAGTGCTGCCAGCTTAACAAAGCTGAACGATCCGCTTGTTCCTGGAGTATACGTTCCACCAATCTTGTTGGCTTTAACAATACCACCTACACCTTGGAAGAATTTCAACTTCGTTTGCGATGATCCAGTGTATTCGGATGCTACATATCCAAGTTGGACATCTGCAGTGAATGCGGAACCAGCAACATAACTCGGTGTATATTTACGATTCACAGAATTGCCTAACAAGTAGCCCGTCGGAGGTGTTGCAGGCAGTGAGGTTATTGTAAAAGAAGTCAGGCCTCCAACTGCGGTTGGAGTCACGATTGTAGCAACGTTGTTGAATGTATATGGAGAAAGAGCAGTAAATATGTGTGTACGAGTGACTGAACCGACGATTTCGTTGGCTCCGCTCACCGAGCTACCTATATTCGTAAGCAAGACTGCATTGGCACTCTTCGTGAGATTATTTGCTAAGGTGATGTTACCGAGAACAGTTAAATCAAAGCTGCCGTTAACCGTTGTTGCAGCTCCAGCTTGGATATCAAGTGTACCGTTGATTGTACGACCAGCAGTTAATGTCCAAGTCTTGGTGCCTGTCTTCAAGGTCAGATTACCATAATTCACATTAGCAATAGTTTGACCAGATGCTCCATCATAGGTGACAGTAGAGCCGTTGGCAAAATTGAGGCCTGCTGTATTAGCCACTGAACCTGTAAACTTTGCAGCACCTGTCAAAGTCAAATCAATAGTTCCGCTTGTGTTGGTAAGATTTGCATTGAAACTAAGCAGATTCCCAACTGCAGATGAAGCGATCGAACCGCCTGTCGTTGTAACAATGCCGTTAAATACTACACCACCACTGCCAGCCGTGATAGTTCCAGCACTATGTGCAAGTGTGCTGCTAAATGTAATAGCTGCTGCTCCACCAGTGATAGTGCCTGCATTGGTTGCCGCATTAGTAAATGTCACGCCCCCAGCACCACCGCTAATACTGCCGTTATTTCCGCTCAGTGTTCCAATAGTCAAAAGTCCGCTCGCGCCGGTGTTAGAAATTGCACCTGTTCCGGTGGTGGTTGTCACCGTCGTTATGGACTTACCACCAGTTCCGCTTAGATTTAATGTCTTGCCCGTAGCAACATCTGCGATTGTTGCAAATGATGGAGTCGCAGAAGAGATTGTTAAGTTATTATTGAGGGTTAAAGTTCCTCCAGTATGACTAAACGCTCCTGCTACAGTTACATCTCCTCCCAATGTTTTTGTAGATGTGTTTGAGAGTGTCAATGCACCATTATAAGTGAAACCTCCTAAAACTGCCTGAGTAGTGCCGAGTTGATCATAGACCACAGTGCTTCCCGCCACTGTTGATAATGTACCAGTACCATTGAGAGTTGAATTTTGAGATATATTTAATTGATTAGCACCAACAACAAATGTGCTTCCGGCAGCTACAGATAGACCAGTATTGACATCAACAGCAACATTCATCGTCGTCGTTGGAGTCGCACCCGTTGTATTAACATTGAGGGTCGTGAGTGTGATAGCCCCAGTTGTTCCAATTGTTTGTGCTGCAGCACCATTCATTGTCACAGTTGGATTAATGGCTATTGCAACTGTATTGGTGATATTGCCTTTAATGTTGTATGTACCGGTGCCGCCTAATGTTGGTGCTCCTGTGATAACAAGATTACTTTGTCCGAAAGCGGTCAAAGTCACCAACGCGCTGATAAGCAGAACATAGATGCTTCTGCCAGCGGATGTTTTACCAAGTGAAGATTTCATGATGTTGCTCCTTTGTATGATATGTGATTGTATGTTTTTTTTATTCTGTTTCATTTTTTTATTGTCAATGTTATGGTCCTACATTTACAACGCCGTTATTTGTTACATTTCCACTAATATTAGTGCTACCATTCACTTGTACGGTTACACCATTGTTCACGGTTACCTGTGCGCCAGCATTGACAGTCATAGTGCCCGTTGCTGTTACCGGGCTCGCCGCAAATGTCTTCATGCCGGTGCCCGAGAATAACAGGAAGCCGTAGTTCGCTCCTGTTGCAACATTACCTACGGCGGCGCTATAGAATTCTGTAGTCCCTGCGCCTGACACGTACACGTTGTTGCCGGACCATTTAATTGTTCCAGCGTTGTTGTTCGAACCTCCAGGGAACGATGAAGTGGTAAAGCCCGCCATATCCAGCGTGCTTCCTAAATTGATAACCAAATTTCCAGTCAGCGTAATCGCCGCAGAAGCTGTGGCGTTTCCGCCCGTCGTGGCAATTGTTAAGTTGTTATAGGTTATGCCGCCGACAACACTTTGGGCCGCTGTGCCGTTATATACAACCGTGCCGAATGTCGCCAGTGTATATGTATTTTGCGTAAAGGAACCGCCAACATTTATAATTCCGTTTGCGGTCTGACTCACAGTGCCGGTTCCTGTCAGGTTATTTGCAAATGTAATAGTGCCGGTCGATGTGTTGGTGATAGTTCCAGTTCCATTGTTCGCTGCTGCGTTGGTAAATGCAAGTGTACCAGTTGCCCCAGACTGATTGATCGTTCCTGTATTTCCCGCGAGTGTCGTAATCGTAACAGTACCATTCGAAGCATTCTCGAATGTCCCTGTGCTCGAATTGTTCATCGAGGTTACAGAGCCGCTTGTAGCAGTAGCGGTGAATCTTAATTTCTTAGTAGCGCTAATTGCACCGATATCAGTAAAGCTTCCTGTACCGGTCACATCGACATTTTCTGTAACTGAAAGCTGGCCGCCGGTTTGTGTGAGTGTTGCCGCTGTAACTGTTCCACCCGTCGTAACTGATTTTGCACCTGCTCCTGTAAGTGATAATATCCCGTATGTTACTCCGGCGGCATTATTGAGAATTAACTGAGGCGCCGCACCGTTGAAGATGACTGTTCCACCGTTGAATGTAAGTGGCGCTGTGCTCGTCGCCATATAGGTTGATACATCGCCGATGGTCAATGTCTGTGCTCCGATAGTAAAACCGGGAATGGCGGCAATATATGGCGTCGTTCCATCGCCAATGCGTAACCGGGTAGGCACGAGTGTAGGTGTATTAAGCGTGGTGACACGAATTCCTATAAGATCTAATCGAATGATACTGACGGGATATGTATCTGCAATATTTGTACAACGAATAGCATGGCTGCCTGCAGTATTTCCTTGAAGTTTAACTACTCCTGTTCCAGATACCGTCACTAGTCCGGTAGTTGCGTTTATGATATTACGACGAACATTGATAGTACCGTTATTTGTTACGTTGCCGTGTAATGTCCAGTCCGTATAGGTGGTCTGTGCAAATGATAGACTAGTGGCAACTATGAATGCAAGAAGAATGGAGAATACTTCCCCACTGAGTCGAGACATTATTTTGTTTATCACGACCTTATTGCTTCTATGCACGATATGTTGCAAAAAACTATGCATTTCAATTGTTAATGGTTATATCACCATTATTCACAAAATTGTCTCCCGAATTCAGACCGCCATCAATCTGCATCGTTACCGTACCCACGGTCGTGCCCACGGTAAAGGGCGTGCCTGATTGCTGGGTAACATCACCATGCGCCGTTATTGCCACTCCATCATTGATGACCTTTGCCCCAGTACCGCTTATAATAATATTGCAGTACGTTGCCTGTTTGACTGTTTGTAGTATGCTCCCATTGAAGATAACAGTGTTCGGACACGTCCCGGCGTCAAACGTCCCTGTCGCAAGCAACGGACCATTGATCGTTAATGTTGAACCCGGGAAGTTGACAAATGATGAGTTTGCTGCTGCACCTGTAAGTGAATCAATTGTAACGATTCCTTTATTGTTCAGTGTTTCACCCGACAGAATAGAAACCTGTTTTAACTGTAAGTTCGCTGTCGATGCGATAGCTTTATTGGTTCCAGCAATTTCTAAAATACTCGTCCCTGTCATCGAACCGGATCCATAGAGTGAGTCGCTCGAAGTTGTCAAGCTGATCGTCCCTGCACCAGTCCAAGTACCATTGAGGATGAAACCTCCCGTGATTGTCAATATAAAAGTGCCATTATTGAAAGTACTGCCTGCATTCAAATCTAATTTTGCGACTGTAGCATTTGCATCAAGTGTCACAATAAATGGGCTGATGATCTTGGCTGTATCATTTTGTCCTGGAATATGGCTGCTCCATACTGTTGGGTCGTGCCATAATCCGCTCTTCACTGCTGCGATCAATGCGGCGCGTGATTTTCCAAGAATAAAATCTCCAAATGCATTGAGAGCGTCAAGTCTTGTACTGTCTGCAGTTCGCAGCCCTGGTGCAACATAAGACCAAGTCGATCCATTCCACCGTGATCCATCAAAATCTGCAGCAAGAGGTGAAACACCGCCGATGCATTCGCTGGCAGCATCGAATCTGAACGTAGCATTGTATGTTCCCGTAAGAACAACTCCATTGTTTGTAATGATCCAATATGCTTTTACATCCTGAGTAGAATCAATGGTTGCAGATGCATCGGATATTTTCGGATGCTGTTGATTGCTTTTTCGTCCCAGCATTACTTGTCCTGCTGTTCCTACGTTCGCAAATTGCAAGCGTACAGGTAAATACTTTGATGCTATTCCGATAGGGAACATCTTGCTGGATGCACCTGTCGGTATATACATTTGCAAATTACCGATGACATAGCCGCTCACCTGTGTGATGCTCCCGGTCGAACTTATTGACAGTATGTCGCTTGTCGAGGGAATAGTAATCACTCCCAATGTGAACGTGAGCGTTCCATTGATCGTTGAATTTCCAGAAAGTGTTGCGCCATTGACATCGTTCATCGTGATGCTTCGGTATGGTCCTCCTCCGGAAAGTGCATGTGCTGATGCACCGCCGGCAAGGACAACTGCTCCGGCACCTGATCCTGTAATTGAACCTATGTTTGATATATTCCCGTTTATCGTGATGTTGTATGTTCCTCCATCCAATGCAATCGAATTCCCGACTGTGAGCGTCGATGCAACGGTAATATCTCCACCGGCAGATTTAGAAACGCCGTTACTCAGTGTCAAATTATTGTATTTGAAATTCGCTGTTGTCGCCGTAACAGTTTGAGCTACGCTACCATTAAAATCTATTGTATTACCTGTCATGACATGGGCTGTTGCAGGATTTGGTGCCGTTAAGACTGACGCAACACCCACCGTACTCGCCGGGAATGTTTTGCTGAATGCACTGAGCGTCAAATTGCCGTAGCTTGCTGTCAACACCGTTTGACCTGCCGAGCCTTGATTATAGTTTACTGTACCAGTTGCATTGCTCGTTAAAGTACCAGAACTAGTCGCCGTTCCGTTCAATGTCAGGACTGTCGATCCAACTGCGAATGTTCCTTGCGATAAAGTAAAAGCGCTGCTCACAGTAACGTTGTTATTTGCTGTGACCGTTGCACTCGATTTATTGATCGTAAGATTAGAGAACGTTTCGCCCGCTGCTTTCGTAATGAGTGAGCTTGGGGATCCATTGAATGTTACAGTGCCGGTTCCGGGAGTGAACGTTCCCTGATCTGTCCAGTTCCCGCTCACCGTGATATTCAGATTGTTGGCATTCAACGTACCGGCTGTAATCGATACATCATTATTCACGATCAAATTGTTGGTAACGAGCTGCGCTGTGGCATTGGCACTGTTTACCGTAAAGTTAAATACCGGGTTGTTTGTATTGACTTGCATCGTTTGTCCGGCTGGCGTTGAATTATCGCCAAATTGCAGCACGCCGCCGACAAATGAATAGCCTGCGGCATTCGTATTGATATAGCCAAAATTTCCATTCCCCGCACTCCTGATAACGATGGCGCCTCCGGTCTCATGAAATATTGATCCGGCAACGGACAGCATAAAAGGCGCCTGACCGGCAAGTGTTGAACCAACTGTCGCAACAGTAAAGGTTCCTGCAGAGATTGTGAAATTCATTATTGCATAAGGAGCCGAAACAAAACTTCCTGCAACATTCACTGCACCGCCTTCGATAATAAATGTTCCACCGTTTGACACTAATTGTTGATCAGGCAGCAGTCCTCCTATATTCAATGTTCCATTGGTTACTCTGAGATACCCTGTCACACTCAAATTACCGCCCGTCGTTGAGACTATCGCCGAGGCATTGTTCAGCCATAGACCGCCTGTCAATGGAATAGTAGATGATGCCGTAAATGGCGTGATCGCACTTGGCGCTTCATATTTAAATGTGCCATTGGTTATAGTCAAGAAACCTGTCGACTGCGTGGAAAAATTCGATGAGGTTATATCCAGCACATTACTATTTGATATTCCCATATTGAGCGTCATCAAATAGAAACGTGTCGTTGCACCTGTTCCACTAATAGTTTGAGAGCCGGACCGGTTAAAGACTGTCTGGCACCGCGTTGTTGCACTGGGCCCTAAATCGAAGGTACCGTTGTTAAGAATATTCCCGGTGAGATTGAGAATATGACCCGACGTGACGGAAGCTGCGTTCACAGCAAATTGTGCACCCGCATTCACCGTAATATTGCCCCATACATTCAATGTGCGAGCCGTGGCATTGTTACCAATAAGAAGCACACCGCTTGCTCCTTGTCCCACAGTAAGATTATTGACGGTGATATCTACGTCGATCGTTACAGTATTTCCGTTAGCAATTGTTACATTTGCATTAGCCGTTGGTACTACAAAACCAGCCCAAGTTGTGTTGGTATTCCAATTGCCTGTTGCTCTAGAAGTAAAATTTGCAGCAGCAGTTGTCGCTTGCGAACCGTTCAAGCTCGCGCTAAGCCCACCTTCAGTAACAGCATACACTCTCCAATAATATGTCGTTCCTGGTGAAAGACCCGATGCTGGATAGGAAATACTATTTGCTGCAAGTTGAGTGATGTATGTGTAATTTATGCCATCTAATGAATTATAAATAACGTAGCCGACTTCGTTATTCGCATTATCATGCCAATTCAATGTCATAGAGGTTTGTGCGATCGCAGTAAATGTTAGAATGGAAGGATTGGCGGGAGTCCTCGGTGTAAATGTGTATTGCGAGTTGCTTTGCGGCATCGCCAAGAGTTGGTACTGCTGAGTGTTCGAGAACGTATTTGTATTCGCCGTCTGCAAGCAAAGGAGCTGGGCTACCGTCGGGGGATTTGGTGAGATAGAAGGCGCATTGATTCCTGTAACATACCCGAAATTAGCTTCTATCACGATCGTGCCAGCCATATATCCATAGTAATATTCAATGACTCCTGTGCTTTCGTACAGCTTCACTTGGATGTTCAGCGTGTCTTCCTGATGCAACCATGTTGACATATCGATCCATTCAATAGTAAGCACGCGAGATGGCGCGGTACCATCAAGCTGATATTTTATGCTATTGCCGAGTGGTACAGTTGTTTGCCAGGTTGTCAAATCATAATAGAACGGTGCAAGAGCCGTTACAGTCCCCGCACCAGTGCCATTAGGAGGACCAGACCGCGTTGGATTGACAAAGTCGGTGGAGTATGGTCCATAAGGATCATATTGCTGCAGAGCACCTGAACCGCCGTTCCAGGTTGAAGCATCAAAATCTATAAATCCATTCGTTGAAACACTAAATTGATCGTAACGTTTGCCGTCATACCAGAAGTCGAAACCAATCAGCACAGGGTAACTGCGATTGTCATCATAGTAACTGCCGTCACCGATATTGGTAGTTCGCCACGCCTCGACTGCATTGCCTGTTGATTGAATCGAATTGTATGCAACCCCGGTCGTTCTCGCAGGAGTATAATTTGCGACGCTTTGTCCCAATGCTTGCACTGCGGTGAACATCGACAAAAGAATAATAGAACGTACGATATGAACTGACATATTTATCAGACAGAAACGAGAACAAAATATTCCGATATGAGTAATATATTTTTTCATTGAACGTTGCTTACGCAGCGATTGCTTTCGCAATCATGGCTTTCATATGTAATTGCTGTTCATAAGAAAGAATAGACAAGAGCGCATGCTTTATCGACGATTTGGCTATAAAGCCATCGGCACATTCACGCGCATTCTTTTGGCAAATCTCACTGATATCCATCGACAGAATAAATACCCTCGTAGAAGGCAAATGGTTCTTTATCGTCTTCGTGGCTTCAATGCCAT
>JBEKNC010000005.1:0-149010 GCA_049523215.1 Bacteroidota bacterium
AACTTATTCATTCACCTCATCGAAGGAAAAACATCTTGACCGGAGAATGGGTATTGGTTTCTCCACAGAGAACTCAACGTCCCTGGCAGGGAGAGATCTCTGCTTTAGCAAGTGCTCCAAGCTGTGCGTATGAGCCGGGATGCTATTTATGTCCTGGGAATAAACGTGCCAATGACGATTTGAATCCTCAGTATACCGGCACATATGCTTTTACCAATGATTTCTCGGCGCTGGTTCCGGATATCCCCAAAGGAAATCCAGAAAAAAATGGCTTGTTGATTGCGAAATCCGAAAAGGGAATTTGCAGAGTTGTCAATTTTTCACCCAGACATGATGTGACACTCGCGGAAATGAAGGAAAGCGAAATAGAGGATGTTATAACCATTTGGCAAGACGAATTCAAATCATTAGGTGAACTTCCGTACATCAACTATGTGCAGATATTCGAAAACAAAGGGTCAATTATGGGGAACAGCAATCCTCATCCTCATGGACAAATCTGGGCGCAGGAAAGCATTCCGATGGAGCCTCTGAAAGAGTTGAAGCAATTCAGAGCATATTATTCAAAAAAGAAACGCAGCCTTTTAGCGGATTATCTTAAGTTGGAACTGCGGATGAAAGAAAGGATTGTTTTCGAGAACGCATCCTTTGCTGTTGTCACTCCGTACTGGGCTGTCTGGCCGTTTGAAACGATGATCCTGTCCAAAAGAAAGATTGCCACTATTCTCGAGTTGAGGAAACAGGAGAAAAGGGATTTCGCTCAAGCTTTACGTGTTGTAACTGTCAAGTACGATAATCTCTTTAAAACGACATTTCCTTATTCTGCCGGATTGCATCAGGCACCAACGGATGGTAAAGAGCACAACGAATGGCATCTTCATATGCATTTTTATCCGCCGCTGTTGAGATCTGCAAATATCAAGAAGTTTATGGTGGGATATGAAATGTTGGCCGAACCGCAAAGAGATGTGTTGCCCGAAAAGAGCGCGCAGATTCTCAAAGAGTTGTCGTGCGTTCATTATAAAACAATGCAGTAGAATGAATGGTGTCTCATGAATCAATCATTTTCAGCTTAATCTCGAACTCTTCAGGTGGATGCAATCATGGTGAAAGAACAACCGTTTATCATTGAAGAAGAAACAGTATCAGGTATACCGATCATAACGGTTCGTAACAAGAGGACCAATGAGTATTATTCTGTTATACCGCAATCGGGCGGTCGTTTAAGAGAGTTGTGGTTGAATAATGGAAAAGAAAATATATCGGTGCTGCGTAAAATAGATAATGTTCATTCGCAGAATCCTGACGACATATTTACGAATGCCAAACTGTCCCCTTTTGCAGGACGGATTCAAGATGGTCGGTATGTTGTTGATAATGTCAAGTATGAAATGGAATTAAATTTTTTAGAAGAACATAATGCTTGTCATGGCTTTGTGTACAATAAAGCCTTCATGGTTGTTGCAAAGGATGCGAGTAAAGATCAAGCGACCTGTCGTTTGCAATATCAGTATGATGGTCACGTCAAGGGATATCCATTTTCCTACACTCTTGAAGTATCGTATAGTTTAACCCTGCGAAAAGGATTTGTCTGCACGACAAAAATTATTAATCGTTCGGAATCAGTCATGCCACTGAGCGATGGATGGCATCATTATTTTGATTTGGGATCTCCAGTAGATGAATTAAAACTTAAATTAAACGTATCGCACATGATCGAGCTTGATGCAAGGAAAATACCGACCGGACATAAAATCCCGTTTATTGATTACGCTGTTCCGCTTGAAATTGGGGACAGGATTTTTGATTCATGTTTTAGAGTAAACGGCGACAATGGAAAAGCTGTGACAGAGCTTATTTCTGAAAATCGCGATATCAATCTTTCTCTATGGCAAGAGATTGGCAAAAATAAGTTCAATTATCTTGTCATCTATACTCCTTCCGATAGAAAAACTATAGCAATTGAACCAATGACGTCAAATGTCAACTCATTCAATACCGGTGAGGGATTAATGTTACTGGCGCCAGAAGATGAATATCAAGCGAGTTTCGGTCTCTTTTTAAAGAGATAAAATTGTATATTATTTCACGGAATGTCTATTTTTAAAGAAGGGAAAAAACGATGAATTACAGAACTCTCCTTTATACCTGTTTTATCTTCCTCAGTCTGGCGACAATCGTTACCATTGTTGGTACAACGCAAAAAGAAGGGAAGACCGTCACTCTGGGACTTGTGGCTAAAAGCAGATCCAATCCAGTATTCATCGCTGCATATGCAGGTGCCCGTGTAGCAGCTAGAGAGATAGGTGAAAAGTATGGAATAGAAGTGAAAATTGATTGGCAAACTCCTCCAGAAGAGTCTTCGCAAGAACAAGCTCAAGCAATCGAACAACTGTCACGATCAGGTGCTGGAGGAATTGCTATAGCTTGCAGCGGTGAACATATTCTCGCTTCTTCAATCGATAAGGCGGTTGACCGAGGAATTCCAGTTATTTGTTTTGATTCCGACGCACCTCAGAGCAAACGGTTCGCTTACTATGGATCTGACAATATTGAATTTGGCCGAATGATCATGCAGGAACTTGCACGAGAAATGAACGAAAAGGGAATCATCGCAATTCTTGCTGGTAATAAAAATGCACCGAATCTCAAACAGAGAGTTCAGGCTATTCTTGATGAGCTCAAAAAATATCCTTCCATGAAGCTTGTGAAAAGCGGAGTATGTTACCATGAGGAAATTCCAGAAAAAGCTGCTGAAGTAGTATCTCGTGTGCAGAAAGCAAATCCTCAAATTGGGGGATGGGCGTTTGTCGGCGGTTGGCCACTCTGGGCAAAAAATGCAATAAAATGGAAACCGGGGCAGGTGAAGATTGTTGCCGCAGATGCTCTACCAGAAGAATTAGAGTATTTGAGGAGCGGTCATGTTCAAGTACTCATTGCCCAAAATTGTTTCTTATGGGGATATCAATCAGTTGTAATTCTCCTCAATAAGATCGTTAAAAACCAGGAACCTGCTCAACAAATGAACGTCGGACCGCTGGTTCGAGTAACAAAAGATAATCTGGATGAATGGTCGCTTAATTGGAAGAAGTGGTTAGTAAAAGAAGCTGTGTATCGCTAAGAACATTTCTGAGATGTTCTTAGAAAACCGCATAATTAAAAACTATTCTAAGAGTCGATACGTTTGGTAAGCGTATCGACTCCGCCTGTTAATTCATTTTATACACTGCATAAGTCATCCCTGGCACATTTAAACTCAGCATCTTACCTTTTTTAGTAATTCTTATTTCTTTTCCAGCTAGCAGTTGGTGCTTCTTGTATGGAACATTCAATTGGAATTCTGCTGAAACATTTTTTCCTGCCGGATTGAGAATCACCAATATCACATCTTTCTCGTTTGCTCTGGAATAAACAAAGGGATATGTATTCTCTTTTGCATAGAGCGGAATGAATTCAGCATAAGCGGCCAATGCCGGTTCATCGTGTTTTAATTGTATCAGCTTCTTTACACGATTCAGCAGCGAAGTCGCGTCTTTTTGCTCGCTCTCAACATTAGGTGCATCATTACTTGTATCTACAGGCAGATAGAGTTTAGAGAAATCAGCCGAGGAAAAACCGCGGTTCTTTCCCAATGTCCATTGCATGGGTGTGCGTGCGCCTGCGCGAGGTTTATACGCGCCTTCGATTTGAGGCATGTCAGCCAGTTCACGCATGCCGATCTCGTTTCCATAATAAATGAACGGCACACCAGGCATGGTTATTCCAAAAACCATAATCAGTTCAAGCTCATCGGTAGTCCGATTTACATTCAATCGTGCGTTATCATGGTTCCCCAGCGGCAGTAGAATATATCCTTTGGTTTTTGTTTCGTTGTATTGCTCCATGTATTTCGATAGGAAATAAGCAATATTCCCTTTGCCTTCCTTATCAAAAAAACTATGCCCTTCAGAGTATCCGTTCAGAATGCGCCAGCTTTCCTTTTGCATAAGATCGTTGTAGCCATCAAACCAATGGAAGAAATCGGCGTGGAAGCGATTATCGAGCGCGTCTTTCGGATAAGACCATTCGGATACCATAAACGCTTGTGGGTATTTTTCTTTAACGATCTGACGAATTTCTGTCCAGAATTTCTTCGTATCGCCATTCACATCGTTACCTTTAACCAATGCACCGGCCATGTCTGCGCGTATGCCGTCGGCTCCCATATCCATCCAGTAGCAGAAGATCTTTTTCAACTCTGTCCGCATAGCAAGAACGTCAGGATGGTTAGTTGGCAGCTGCCATTTCTTATTCGTATCAGGCACTCCGAAACCAAAATTCAGCGCCGGCTGCGACCAGTAGAAATTCCGCATGAAATTACCGTTGCGCTGCCCATAGCCTTGAATAAACCGATTGGCAAATTCACCTTCTTCCATTTTCCAAACATTATCTGTCCAAATATACCAGTTGGAATATTTATTGGGTGTCTGTTTGCTGGATTCGATGAACCATGGATGATCGATGGCTGTGTAAGTAATAACATAATCGAAGATTACTTTTAAGCCGCGTTTATGTGCTTCTTCGAACAGACGTTTAGCATCTTCGTTGGTTCCATATCGAGGGGCTACCTTATAATAATTTCGAATGTCATATCCTGCATCATTGAAGGGCGAATCAAAAAATGGATTGAGCCATATTGCATCAACGCCAAGGCTTTTAACGTAGTCCAATTTTTCAATGATACCATTCAGATCTCCGATGCCATCTCCGTTAGAATCGTAAAATGTCTGTGGATAGATCTGGTAAAACACAGCATGCCGTGTCCATTCCGGACCATCGGGAATAACACACTTGCCGGTTATTTCCGTGTTTTGTCCGTACCCGAGAATGATGGTTATGAATATACAAATACATATTGCAACGAATCTCTTAGTCATAAGTGCTTTCCTCAAAGTGATGAGTCTTAAAATAGATTTTTAAAACTGTATAACCTTTTTTATGCCTTGATATTGGATTACTTTATCTAGTCTCTTTGAAATTTCTATCCCGTTGCCTTTATCTTTTCCCACAAGGATAATTTGAAAATTGCGCTTTTCCAACATTCCCGGAAATGAACCTTGCCGCTTGCTGATGGTCAACTGCCGAGTTGTATTATTCCAGGAAAAAGAAATAGTGGAGAAGACACCTTTTTCATAATTATAATTATCGTTTTCGTCTTCGTAGAGAGTAAAGCCGCCATCTGCACCGGGGTAAATACGTAACTCAATTGGATCGGCCGGTTTTTCAGAGGCATACTGAAGGAACGGCCCCATCGGAATGATCGAACCGGCTTTTACAAGCAGGGGTATTTTATCAATCGGTGCTGCAGAAGTAATGGTTTGACCACCCATAAAAGTATCACCCGTCCAGAAATCATACCACTGGTGATGAGCAGGTAAATATACTTTTCTTGTTTGCTCTTTGGTTTCTGCTAATTTTTCATTTGCTAAAATTGTTGGCGTTTTCCAATAGAGCAAAACTCTCAGAGCGCCGCTGGAATAATTTTCAGTCTCCAATGCGAAACTATATTCTTTTCCGGCTTCCAACTCTACAAAGTCAGTATACACTTCAACACTTTGATAGATGAAGGGGAGTTGTTTCCCGTTCAGGAAGATTCGTTTTGGTCCGAAGCATTTTATATGAAATTGATGCTTTCCTGTTTGTGTTGGTACGAGTTTCCCTTCCCATCGGATGGATAACGTTGAATCAGTCACATAATCAGGACGTCCTGTATACCAGAAAATGTTGATAGTCGAATCAACTTTTTCGAGTGTCAAATTCTTGTATTGTGTGTCTTTATAATATTTGGCATTCAGACCTTTCTTGCCGTCATTTGTTCGGAAATGTTCAGCCGTAATCGGAATACTCTGTTCAGGCGGACGATGAAGCATGTATTCGGTGACGGGGCACACCATCAGTGCCGGACCAAACATAAATTGATCACCGATAGAATATGTCCTCTTGTCTTTTTCAAAATCCATTGGCAAACCGCGCATGATGGTATATCCATTATCAGTTACTTGATGCGCCAGCGAATAAATATAGGGGAGCAAGCGGTATCGAAGATTGTCGAATTTTATCAGCGTCGGAGTAAAATCTCCGAATTGCCATATCTCACGAGGTGTCTCAGAACCGTGAGATCGAAATATTGGGCAGAATGTACCAAATTGAAACATTCGTGTATACAATTCCTGATAAGCCGGGTCTTTACCGCCATTGGAGAACACGCCTTCATAGCTGCCTATGACAAACGCACCGATATCAAATGTCCAATACGGAATACCGGACATGCAATGATTCAATCCCGCCGATATTTGGTTCTTATAAACACTCCAGTTAGCCCCAATATCACCCGACCATGTTGTTGCGGCAGCCCGTTGCTGACCGGCGAATGTAGACCGCGTGAGGATATAAACACGTTTTTGATCGGTGACTTTCCGTTGATTTTTGTACATGTCTTCAGTGATACGAAGCGAATACGGATTAAGATATCGAGCAAAAGAACCCAAATAATTGTTGTCCATTCTTTTTAGTTCGTACTCGGTAGATTCTTTGGTCAAAGCATTGATGACGTCTGGTTCGGTTGAATCAAACCACCATGCGTCAATCCCTTTCGAGAATAATCCTTTTTCTGCGTACTGCCAATATAAATCATTTGCTGCAGGATTGTATGCATCGTAATATCTGAAACCAGCCCAACCGACAGGACGATAGAGAAAACCCCTTTGCTGCATGTCTTTGTAGATCGGAGTGTTCGGACCTAATCCTGGCCAGACAGAAATCATAATGTGAAAATTTTGTTTATGAATTATATCAATCATCTCTTTCGGATTTGGGTATTTCTTTTCATCGAAAAATAATTGTCCCCAATTCTGCGCGCCATCCCAATAATCCCAATCCTGAATAATATTGTCGACAGGAATTTGCCGTTTGCGATATTCATGGACAACGCTTAACAATTCATCCCGGTTATCATAATGCTCTTTGCTTTGCCAATATCCATACGCCCACTTACCATACATCGGCGCTTGACCGGTAAGATTTCTGTAACCGGCAATGACGCTATCCATATTTTTTCCATAAATGAAATAGTAATCCAGGCTACTGGCGACATCAGACCAAAGTGAAGTTTCTTGTTCGTTATCAGTGAAAATTGTTTTAGAATAATTGTCCCACAAAATTCCATAATTCATCGTCGATATGAGAAACGGAGTAACCGCATCGGTGTTGGTTTGTACAAGTTTGACAGTTCGCCTGCGATAATTCATATAACCATATTGATGCTGACCTAAACCATAGATGCCTTCATCCGAAGTCAGTTGATATTGCTGTTTAATGCTGTAGGCTTTTTCTTTTTTTGTATCTACAGGAGTCAGGGAAGCCTTTTCACTTTCCATGAGGAGTGTTTTGCCATCACCGGAGAAGAATTTGATTGTACCATCTGTTTTAGAAATTAAGAGTTTCAATTTCTCCGATCCCACTGTGACAACTGTATCATTTTCGCCTATGGCAAGGGAGATGAAGGGCAATTCTTTTTGAATAACCACCAAACTTGATGAATCAGGTTTTATCTCAGGCAGCCATTTGGTAATTCGAACGATATTGCCAGCGTAAAACCGTGCTTTCACATGCTGATCACCGAATTCTATCTGGATACCGTTGGGAATACGCTTCACAGTGTTAGTGCTGAAAGATATTTGGACGCTAACAAAGAATAAGAAGCCACATGTAAATAAAGCAATTTTATTTTTCATAATATTTATTGATTTAATGTACAAAAAATAAATCTGACCGAAGTTGGATGAACTTCGGTCAGGTATGACATGAAGAATACTACTCTGCAATTACCTAACTATGCCAAAGGGCGAGAAATAAATAAACACAGCCACAATGAAGACGAGAATAATCAATGAGAGAACAAGATCCGTCGTATTCCAGCTGGCGCGCGATTTTGTCTTATCTGCTGCAACTGTTGTTGCGTATGTTAGTCCGTTCAATTGTATCTCAGACGGTTTGGCGGTGAGAAGACTTACGACGATTAAGAGACACACAGAAAAAACGAAAAGGAAAATACAGAAATAAAGAAAGTTAAGAGATGCAAAAGCATAAAGGAACCCACTCAGGTGACTCTTGATGAGTTCAAGGAAGATACGAAGAAGGGCGATGATGAATCCGACAACCATCGTGGTCAAAGCGCCTGTACCGTTGATCCGTTTGAAAAACACGCCAAGCAGAAAAACGGATGCGATAGGCGGAGCAAGATATGATTGAACACTCTGCAGATATTGGTACAGAATGGGGGAAATTCCTTTCATCATAGGAATCCATACCATTCCTAAAACAACGACAGCAGCAGTGGTTATACGTCCTACTTTGACCAATTCTTTATCAGTGGTCTGTGGTTTAATTTTTTTATAAATATCCAGTGTGAACAATGTTGAGCAAGCGTTATATACTGAAGCGAGAGAGCTCATAAGTGCTGCGAGAATACCGCCGGCGAGAATACCGCGTAATCCTACGGGTAGTAAAGTCTTTACCAATGTAGGAAATGCCTGATTGGAATCAGCAAGCTGAATTTTGCCGCTGTTTACTAATGCATATGCTATCAATCCAGGAATCAAAAATATAAAGAAAGGAAGCAGTTTTAAGTATGCTGCAAAAATTGTCCCTCTCCGTGCTTGTTGTTCATCGCGTCCTGCAAGGCATCGCTGCACAATATGCTGGTCTGTACACCAATACCAGACGCCAACAATGGGAGAAGCAAAGAGAATTCCTAACCATGGAAAATCCGGATCCGATAATGGGCGGAACATATTTAGATGATCGGATGTTACTGAGTGTATAAGATTGTCCCATCCGCCAACTTGAATAATACCAGATATGGTCAGAATGATGGAACCACCTAAAAGAATAATTGCTTGCAGAGCTTCTGTGTACATAACTGCATGAAGTCCGCCAAAGATCGTATAAATTCCGGTAATGACAATGAGAACTATGGCACCCGTCCAAAAATCTACTCCCAAAAACGATTCGAATACAACGGCGCCTGCGAAGATTGTCACAGAAACCTTTGCGATCACATAACTCAGCATTTGTATGATAGAGAGCAGCCAGCGAGTTTTTTCATTATACCTACGTTCCAAGAATTCCGGCATGGTAAATACCTGACTTCGCATATAGAAAGGGACAAAAACCCATCCCAGCATGAGAACAATCCAAGAATGGAGTTCATAATGTCCCATCGCTAATCCAGATTTTGCTCCGGTACCGGCTAATCCTACAATGTGTTCTGAACCGACATTCGATGCAAGAATAGAAGCTCCAATGACAAACCAACCAAGGTTGCGATTGGCCAGGAAGTAGTCAGTGGGAGAATCTTTCTTTCGCCTGATTGACCATACTGAAATGCCACCGATGAGAAGAAAATAGAGGCCTACAACAGCCCAATCGATAAACCCAAGAATTTCCATGCGAGATCCTTTCTCAGTGTAATGTTAGACGATGATTCCGAAGATTGTTTTCAACACTGTGTTTCTGTACCATATATTCCAGATTACATGTAATCGTTGATAAATGTTTCAAACAATTCCTGTTTGCCGCTGATTTGTTTTAGTTCACCGGTTTCAACAGCAACTTTTTTCAGGTCTTCAAGAGTTAGTTTCCCATGTTCAAATGCAGCGCCGGAACCGTTATCGAAAGATGCATACCTCTGTGTGCGCAGTTTTTTGTAGGGAGATTTCTCCAATATATTATTGGCGATAATGAGCGCACGTGCGATAACATCCATTCCGGCGATATGAGCGATGAAAAGATCCTCGGGATCGGTTGAGTTACGTCGGATCTTTGCATCGAAATTGATTCCGCCGGAAGTGAATCCGCCGGCTTCCAGAATTACCAACATTGCCTGAGTCAGTTCAAACAAATCCATGGGAAATTGGTCGGTGTCCCACCCGTTTTGACTGTCGCCTCTGTTTGCGTCAATGCTTCCAAGCAGACCGGCATCGGCGGCAACTTGAAGCTCGTGTTGAAATGAATGGTTTGCCAGTGTGGCATGATTGACCTCTATATTCAACTTGAAATCATTCTGCAAATTGAATTCGCGCAGAAATCCGACCACTGTTGCCGTGTCGAAATCATATTGGTGTTTCATCGGTTCCATTGGTTTCGGTTCGATAAAGAACGTTCCTTTGAAACCCTGTTTCCGTGCATAATCACGTGCCATTGTGAGGAATCGTGCCATGTGCTCGCGCTCGCGTTTCATATTCGTATTAAGGAGCGACATATAACCCTCTCGACCTCCCCAAAAAACATAATTTGATCCACCGAGAGCAATAGTTGTGTCCAATGCATTCTTCACTTGAGTTCCAGCATGGGCAACGACAGCAAAATCGGGATTGGTCGCAGCTCCGTTCATGTAACGCGGATGGGAAAAGAGATTGGCTGTTCCCCAGAGAAGCCGGACACCGGAGGCTTTTTGTTTTTCTTTTGCATAGTCAACCATCTTTGATAATCGTTGTTCAGATTCTTGAATAGTTGTTCCTTCTTCGACCAGATCAAAATCATGAAAGCAGTAGAATGGTACGCCCAGCTTCGTAATAAATTCGAACGCTGCATCCATCTTTGCTTTTCCGCGTTGGAGTGGATCGGTTGGGTTTTCCCAAGGCATATTTCTAGTACTGCTTCCAAATGGATCAGTACCTGTTCCACAGAACGAGTGCCAGTAGGCAACTGCAAAGCGGAGGTACTCTTTCATAGTTTTGCCAGCCACTACTTTTGTTTCTTGATAATGTTTGAATGCCAGGGGATTTTTTGATTCAGGCCCCTCAAAAGAAATTTTTCCGATTTGCGGAAAATATTCTTTACTGCCGAGTGTTACGTTCGTGCTCATTGATTTATCCTTTAGATTGAAGAATGCGATGTAAAGCAGAAGACCAGTGTTGATACAGTTCTTGATATTTGGATTTCTGTGATTGTTGCGGTTCGATAATTTTCAGACGTTCAAGTCCATTGAATGCTTCCTTCCGAGATGTGAAATACTTTGCACCTAATGCTGCACCTCGTGCAGCACCCTGAGCGCCATCGGTATTGTACAGTTCGATGGTGACGACGGCTGTCTGTGCCAGAGTCTCAGAGAAGATCGGACCGAGAAAGAGATTGGCAAGACCGGCACGAATCACCGATGATTTTACATCCATTCCGTGCATGATCTCAATTCCGTAGTTGAATGCAAACGCAATTCCTTCCTGTATCCCGCGAATAAGATGAGCTTGTGAATGCGTGTTGAATTGCAAATTGAGAAAATGAGCGCCGATATTACGATTCTCCAACATCCGTTCCGAACCATTTCCAAACGGTAGAAAAAAGAGACCATCGGATCCCATAGGAACATGTGATGCCATTTCATCTAGTTGAGCGTACTTCATTGATTGTTGACCGGTGATACGACGAATCCAGCTATTTGCGATACCGGTTCCGTTAATACAAAGCAACACTCCAATGCGGTGTACGTTGGCAGAGTAGTTCACATGAGCAAATGAATTTACACGTGATACCGGATCATATTTGGGTGTCTCACTTACGCCGTACACGACACCTGATGTTCCCGCAGTTGCGGCAATTTCACCGGGTTCCATCACGTTCAATGAGAGTGCATTATTTGGTTGGTCGCCGGCACGGTAGGTAACAGGAATTCCTTCTCGTAAACCGAGTTCTTGTGATGCTATCCGGCAGAGGCGGCCTTGTTCTCCAAACGTTGGTGTGAGTGGAGGAATCAAATCAGTTTCGATACCATATTCTTTCAGCAAGAAAGATGCGATTGAGTCCGATTTGAAATCCCAGAGAATTCCCTCGGATAAACCGGAAAGAGTCGTTACAGCTTCACCAGTTAACCGCATTGCAATGTAATCACCCGGCAGCATAAACTTGTCAATTCTCTCGTACAGCTCAGGCTCATTTTCTTTTACCCAGTGCAATTTAGAGGCGGTGAAATTTCCGGGAGAGTTCAGAAGTGAACTGAGGCATTTCTCAGCACCAATGGCCATAAAAGCTTTTCGTCCAATCTCTACGGCTCTACTATCGCACCATATAATAGAGGGGCGGAGAACCTGCTTGTTTTTATCGATGATGACGAGCCCATGCATTTGGTAGGAAATGCCAATGGCGATGATGCTGTCTTTCTTGATGCCGGAAGTTGAGAGAACCTCCGATGTAGCGAGCTGGAGATTCTTCCACCACATGTTTGGATCTTGCTCGGCCCAACCGGCACGAAGAGCGGTGATGGGCATTTCATTCTTGGGAGAGAAAGCACTGGCTTCAACCTTTCCTGTCTCGAGATTGAGAAGAGCCGCTTTTACCGATGAACTACCAATATCCACACCGAGAGTGTACATGTCTTTTCAGAAAAAGTTTTAAAAGAATACTCGAAAGCTCGAGTTCATTATGTGTTTCTCGCATCGTACGCTAAGAATCATGATAGTAATTTTGGGGCGCTATTTCAGAATTTATACAGACTCAACTTTCACTAACTTCATACTTGACGGATCTCTTTGTATGAGCTGGTGAGGGGGAGTCGTAAGAATCTTTGTAGACTGTCTAACTACAAACTCTGCGTCTAGAACGATATTTTCTATAGGCAGCGGTTTTGGGGATTCAATATTTCTGATCAATATTTCAGTCGCTTTTCTTCCTAATTCAAACATAGGAGCATGAACAGTTGTGAGTTGGACCGGAACATGTCTTGAGAAGGAAATATCGTCATTGCCGACAACAGAAATATCATCTGGTACTTTGATTTTCATCTCACTTAAAGCCGCCAAAACACCAAGAGCGACGAGATCATTGTAGCAAACGATTGCCGTAGGGAAATTTTCACGATTTCTGCACTGGAAATATTCTAGACACTTTTTATAACCGTCATCAAGATGGGCGCCGGTTGGAATAATCATGTCGCTGTTAAACGCAAAATGACTCTCACTGTAGGCACGGCGGAAACCATCAATTCTTTCATGCGTGTGAGAAGCATGAGTTGGTCCGGCAAAATGAACAATTTTTGAATGGCCATTGTCCATTAAATACTTCATGCATTCTTTCATCGCTTTAATGTTGTCGATACTGACCACATTTGCTTGGATGCCTTTGACATTTTCCAGAAGCACAAAAGGAAAGTTGATCATTCTCAATCTGAAGAGATGTTCGATTTCTGCTGTTCCCTCCAAGACTGGTGCAATAATAGCTCCTTTGATATCCTTTCCAGAAAATCCGTCCGTGATTTTTTCTTCGTATGTGTGGCTACCCTCCGAGCTGGAGATCATGACCAGGTACCCTTTGCTTCTTGCGTAATTCATTGCTCCCATAGCAATCGCTGTGTAAAACGGATTATCCAATTCACGAATAAGTAAACCTATACTGTCTGGGTAGGTATTTGTGTTCTTCAGATTCCGAGCACTTCCATGAGGTCGATAATTCATTTCTTTCATTGCACTCAGAACAGCTTCTCTTGTCTCTGGTTTGACAGTATCCTTTTGATTAATCACAGCAGACACAGTTCCTATTGAGACTTTGGCTTTTTTTGCAACATCACCGATAATTACTTTTTTCAATAGTATTCTCCATAATCAATAGTTGTGTTTTCCTTTAAAAAAAACTTGACTTTTTATGAAAACTAACTATATTGCATTGAAACAGTTCAATCAAATTTCAAACGATTCAATTTAGTTTGAATATTTTCTAAAGTCAAGAATTCAAGAAGAAGTTTTTTAATTTGCAGATATGAACTTCATGGATTTTAGATATATGTCAAAAGGCAAAAGTTGCCGGTAAAAACATGAAAAAAAATGATAGAATAATTTCAAACAAAGTGGAGGTTAAAATCC
Organism: Bacteroidota bacterium; assembly: GCA_049523215.1. Lineage (GTDB taxonomy): Bacteria > Bacteroidota > Ignavibacteria > UBA10030 > UBA10030 > Fen-1298. Next base: position 13,890 of record JBEKNC010000005.1, read on the forward strand.
CTTTTCATGTGAACAACCTTGTGTCTGTTGATTTGATCCCACATTAGCTTAGTAAGAAGTTCTTGATTAAAGGAAAGAATATATTTAGTATTCATTATCGCAAACGTTTGCAGAAATTCCATCCTGATTTTGACTTGATAATATGTAATACAAAAATATTCCTGATTAAAAACTTTGAAATCTAATACTTCTTTTTTGTGGTTGCTCGGTTTTTTTTATGCAACTTGAGGAATCATTAGGAAGTGAAACTTGCTCTATCGCTTTTTTTTGCTTTTGTTTGAATGAAACCCTCGCCTTCAGGCGATAGTAGTTTACTAAACTGTAAGGAGAAATAGGATATGAAACAACTGAAGAAGGGAATTGTGCAAATTCTCTTGTTGGCAATTGTATCGGTATCCCTACTTTGGTCGGGCACGACAGGAAAGATTGCTGGCACGATAACCGACAAGAAAACAGGAGAAAGCCAACCTGCGGTAAATATCGTGGTGCTTGGGACATCTCTTGGCGCGGCAACAGATATCAATGGTGAATATACCATTCTCCAGGTTCCCCCGGGAATGTACAAAGTTCAAATTTCATTCGTCGGGTATAAAAAAATTGTCGTTGATAATATCCGAGTATTTATCGATCAGACTGCGCGAGTGGATGTTGCTCTTGAACAAGAAGCGATCGAGTTGGGCGAGATAGTCATCATAGCTGAGAGAAATACTATTAAGCCAGATGTTGCCACAAGCGTAGTTGCTGTTTCCGGAGATGATATTAAAACAATACCTGTTGCCAACGTGACGGATATCATGGGAATGCAGGCGGGAATTGACAACAATCATATTCGTGGAGTTGGTCTAGATCAAGCACTATTCATGGTGGATGGTGTCACAATGAGGGATCCACGAAATAATCAAGCAATAACCAAAGTGGCGTTGAGCACCATACGGGAAGTTTCTATAGAACGTGGCGGCTTCAACGCAGAATACGGTCAGGTTCAATCCGGTATCGTCAACGTCGTCACTAATGAAGGGAAAGTGAAAGGTTATTCGGGAAGCTTCAATGTGAGAATCACACCACCAGCACCGAAATATTTTCGAGGCGCCAACATGCCGGATGTCAATGATCCAACCTCCTATTGGTTACGATCCTATCTTGACCCTGCTGTATGTTGGACAGGTACAACTAGTGGTGCTTGGGATGTGTACACTCAATCAAAATATCTTGAATTTGAAGGATGGAACGCAGTCTCAAAAAAGTTGTGTTCGGACAATGATCCCAACAACGATCTGACGCCGATTGGAGCGCAGCGTGTTTTTGAATATGAAACGAGAAAACAACAAATCAACAATCAACCAGATTATGAGATTGATGGCGGCTTCGGCGGACCGGTTCCTTTTATTTCTGAGCCGCTTGGGAATCTCCGCTTTTTCGCCTCCTACCGTGGGCAAAAAGATGTCCTGTTATTTCCGACGACAAGGCCGGATTACAAGGATTATGATGCAAGGCTGGTGATGAATTCCGATATTAGTAGCTCGATGAAACTTCGTGTTTCAGGTTTGACAGGTAATATCAGCACTTTGACGGGCAACCGTACCTCTGATCGTGCTACCTATCAATACCCAAGTGATCTTGCAGGTATTGGTATGAATACCGGGGGATATAGTTTAATTAACATGTTTGGAGACTGGACTTTTAGTCTTACCGATATCAAACAAAGTTCGTTATCGGCAAAGTTCACTCATATCATGAGTAAGGAAACGTATTATGAAGTTTCGCTGGACTATTTCAAACGTCATTATGATACGCGTTCACCAGCTTTGCGAGATACCTCACAAAAATTCGAGGTTATTCCAGGTTATTTTGCGACCTCCGCACCATACGGTGTTTTCTATGGGGTAGATGGGATCGTAGGAGGGATAAATGAAGGTAATCAGCAAGCATTGGCAAGGGACAATTCAAATGTAAGTTCTATTACAGCAAAAGTCGATTTCTCTAGCCAGATAAACTTCAACAATCTGGTAAAATCTGGAATAGAATTCGTTTACAATGACCTAGACTTGAACTACGGATACATTAAAATGCAGAGCGGAGGCCTTCAGTACGATAACCATATAATTATGCGCGATTTTCCAATTAGAGCTGCAGTCTATTTTCAGGATAAGCTGGAGACAAAAGGATTTATTTTAAACGCGGGATTACGTTTAGACTACAGCAATTCCAGAACGGATTGGTGGACACTCGATCCCTACAATCCATATTTCTATTCAGGCAAATATAGCGATACAATCGCACTTGCTATGACAAAACCTCAAGGTCAATGGCAGATCAGTCCACGTTTAGGCATTGCGCATCCCATTACCGAGAACTCCAAATTATACTTCAACTATGGATATTTCAAACAAATGCCGCAATACGAAGCCGCATATCGTTTCGATCGGTCATCTGATAATACATTGATTCGTTTTGGCGATCCTAATCTGATTCTTGCTAAAACTATCTCATACGAATTGGGGTACGATCACCAGTTGTTTGATGGTCAATTGCTAGTTCAAGTTTCTGCATTTTATCGCGACATCAGTGATCAGCAGAACACAACGACCTATACCCCAAGTTATGGAACTGCCTATACTGTAACAACCAGCACTAGTTACTCGGACATTCGTGGGTTTGAACTCACTCTACGCAAATCTACGGGACGTTGGTTCAATGGGTTTATAAATTACACTTATCAGGCAACTTCGAGTGGCAACTTCGGCGAAAACTATGTGTTCGAGGATCCTAAAAGACAGCAGGATTATGATGAGAACACAGTCAATACTTATCAGACTCGTTCCGTTCCGACACCGTTCGCTAGAGCCAATCTCAATTTTTCTACACCTCCAGATTTTGGACCTTGGCTAGGGCATGATATTTTAGGCGACATTATGCTTAACCTGTTGTTGAGGTGGAATCAAGGCGGATGGACTACTTATAATCCGAATAATGCCGGAACTCAAAATTATGCAAACAATACCAACAACAAAATCCAGAACAACGTACAGTATGTGGATTATTTTGATGCAACGCTTCGTGTGAGCAAATCTATTACGATCAAACATGTTACCGTTCAATTGTTCGCTGACATTTCCAATCTCTTTAATACTATGCGTTTAAACAATACCGGTGATCAAGACTATCGGTTGTCCTTACATTTGCCGAAAAGTGATGCATATAACAATATTCCTGGTGACGATAAATTCGGCGATTATCGTGACCCGGGTGCGGAATGGCAGCCGATGCAAAATAGCTCTAATTTTAATTCGGTTCCTTCAAGTTCCCGCGTATGGTATTATGATGGAAAAACATATTGGCAATACACAAATGATCCAACTATTCCTAATATCAGAGACCGATGGACGCAGGTCGATCAAAAGAAAGTCGATCAGGTAATTAAGGACAAGGCATACATTAATATGCCCAATCCTTCTACGTATTGGTTTTTAAATCCTCGAAATATCACATACGGTCTTAGCGTTTCTATTGATATAGACTAACAATCAACAACCAAGAAAAAGAATGGAAATTTACAATGAATAATAAGAATATAAAAATTCGACTTGCGTTGCAGGCGATTGGTCTTGTGCTCATTGCTGGCGGCTTCCATCACACGTTTGCCCAGGAGTTAAAGTGGCTTCGCGTAAGTCAATTGCAGTCTTTCTTCATGGATTTCGGCACCGAATGTGAGACTTATCCTTTCACAACAACAAATTTTTTAGCATGGCCTGCGCAGTACGGTGACGGCCAGTGGATGTCACGTGCTAAAGGAGTTTGGATGGGCGCAACAAATTTCTACGATCCGGTAGAGAAAAAGGTAAAGTCTTATAAAGTCATCGGTGCGGGGCCCCGATACGACCAGGCCAACCTAACTGCCCAGATCTTCTCAAACACCATCAAGTTGATAGGGCGCGAAAACCCTCCTAAGGTATACGTGGACAATACGGATGGTTCATCTAACTCGGCATACGACGTTTTGGATGAAGTAGACCCCAACTTACCTTGTGACAGGATGGTCGTAATTAATTATAACACATCTATGGGTGTTTCAGTAACGAAAAAAGTTCTTGCTTTCACACAGCAAAACCATGACAATTACTTTATTCATGACTACGTTTTTAAAAACACTGGCGTCTATAATACCGCCGGTGATACCACACGACGCACCATTACTAATTTCTGGGTATTTTTTAATTACCGACATGCAATGGCTGGTATCACCACTTATGGTGGGTCAGGTTCAACTTGGGGAAGTTTTGATGCCGAGTGGGGTGATGCAATAACCGATGATTTTGGTCCACCATACAGGGAACGTCCTGATAGTCTTAGAGGCTTTTATGCATTTTATGCACCCGTCAAAAGCAGTTGGGGTCAGCGTAATGCGGTCATGGCGAAGGGATATGATTGGGATTGGGGCTGCCCGAAACAGACTGGAGGAGGAAAGAATTTGGATGGACTTATGGGTGCGGCTAAATTCGTTGGTTGTGTGACACTTCATGCTTCTAAGGGTCCAGGAAATTTATTTAATGTTGATGATTACAACCAACCGGCAACAGTTAACTATGCAAATCCTGATGGAGTTCCAGCTTTGACACCTTATAGCCAATATGATGAAAATTTTATGGGGCTTCGCTGGGCACAGATGACGGAAGGACACCTTGCTCAGTCTTTGTGGCAAGCCGTGGGAGATGGACGATATTACGCAGATTGGATGAATACTGATCCACTTCATCCTCAAGGTGGGCAAATGGGGCAAGGATACGGTCCGTACACTTTAGCGCCTGGAGACAGTATCCACATTGTGTTTGCAGAGGGTGCCAGCGGAATTAGCTGGGAAAAATGCCGAGAGATTGGCGCTAATTGGTATCCGTATTATACAGGTACAGGCACACCACAACTAATAAAACCCGATGGTTCTGTTACAACCAGTGTCACTGATTACCAAAAAACATGGGTTTGGACTGGGAAAGATTCTATCATACAAACTTATAAGAACGCGCGCGCGAATTATAGATCTGGATATAATATTCCACAAGCACCCCCAGCACCTAGTCTGTTCATGGTAGTGTCCGGTGGCGACCGGGTTCGCCTCTCGTGGGCCGATAATGCTAAAAGCTCACCTCACTTTAACGGGTATGTTGTCTACCGGTCTGAATCACTCGTTAAGGATTATCGGGCAGTCTACGAGAAAGTATTTGAATGTGATAAGAACTATGTTTTCCCCGGTTCAGGTAGTCCACAATGGGATGATACTTCGGCCCACCGCGGATTTAATTATTATTATTACGTTCAATCTAAGGACGACGGTACACAGAATGATGTAAAACCGGGTGCTCCATTATATAGCAGTCTATTCTTGACATTGACAACAGTGCCTGCCCATCTATTGAGACCGAGTGGTAATTTATTAGGCGAGGTGCGTGTAGTCCCGAACCCTTACGATATACGATCCCGAAAATGGCAGTTCGGCGAAGTAGGACCCTACGATAGGATTATATTTTATGGTATTCCGCCGAAGTGTAGACTGAAAATTTTCACTGAAGATGGCGTATTGATATGGGAAAAGCTACACACAAATGGTTCGGGTGATGAATATTGGGATTCCAAGACCTCTTCAAACCAAATTGTCGTTAGTGGAATTTATATTCTTCATGTAGAGGTGACTGAAGATACGTACGCGACGGAAAATAAAATTGCGAAATATGATATTTTTGATGAAAATTTAAAGCTGATGTATCCTAAAGACGCATTGATGTTCAACGCAGGAGAGAAAATCTTCAGCGTAGGCCAATCTACTTTCCGCAAGTTTGTGGTGATCAGGTAAGGAGTCGATCAATGAAAAAGAAAACAACTGTAATAATCGTCGGTATTTTGATGGGAATTCTGTTGTACACCAGCGGGAATGCCCAAGAAAATCAGAAATTAGCACAAACCAGTTTTAAATTTTTGAGTGTAACCTCGGACGCGCGTGGTGCTGCAATGGCAGAGGCGATGACCAGTCTTCAGATGGGTTCCAGCGCGTTATTTTTCAATCCCGCAGGAATGTCTGGGATGGATAATTTTATCGATGTAACAGCCAGCAATAACCAATGGATAGACGAGATTAAACACTACACGGTTAGTATGGCTATCAATCCAGCAAAAGGCAATTATGGGGTGCTGGGTTTTAGTTTACAATATGTGGATTATGGAAACTTTATCGGTACAGTCGTCCGTACAGATCTAGATAAAGGCTACGAAGATGTCGGCATATTTAAGTTGTATGCATTAGCCGTCGGTGTCGGGTATGCCAAACAGTTGACAGATCAATTTAGTGTTGGAGGGCAAATACGCTGGGCGAAGCAAGATCTGGGAGCAAGCGTCATTCCTAACCAGTTCCAAAAGGTTCCGATTTATGCTCCGACTGATACTGCCCACACGAGTATTATTGGTTATGCAGATTCGGCGGTTACTACGACTAATAAATTGACACCCTTGGTCTTTGATTTTGGAACTCAATTCAAAACCGGTATTAAGAGCCTTACGTTTGGGATGTCTGTGAGAAATTTTTCAAAAGAAATTCAATATGTCTATGAACAATTTCAACTGCCACTGGTATTCACACTCGGGATATCAATGAATCTTATGGATCTGATCGGGGAAGTCCCGATGAATCAGTCGTTGTATATGTGTATCGATGCAAGTCATTACCGGGACCATCCTGAACAGCTAAAAATAGGATTGGAATATAAAGTGATGAATTTGCTTGCAGTCCGTGGCGGGTATATCACCAATAGTGATGAAAGTAACGGTCTATCATTTGGAGTTGGGGTCACTCAACTTGGCTTTGTTTTTGATTACTCATATACGCCATTTGGAATTTTCAACAATGTTCAACGAATGACTGCTCGGTTTTCTTTTTGAAATTATAAAGGAATGTGAATATGAAAATTTATCGCTTCTTACTGATTGCAACCTTCTGTGTGTCGGCACTTATAGCCGTTATGACAGGTTGTAAATATGATGTTGCTGAGCCGCAATGGGATAAGCCGGCCCCATCGGTTACTAATCCCACCATAACCGGAGTTATTCCAGCTCAAGGAGCCGTCGCTGGAGTAAATACCATCACCATTCAAGGCCAGAACTTCAGCGATTCGATCTCAAACATGACGGTCTACTTTAATACCGTCGCAGCAGATATCATCAGCGGGTCCAGTACTTCGCTCGTTGTACGACGCCCGAATCTGGTTTCGACGGATAGTGAAATAAAAGTCCTTTCTTCGAAGGCATATCTTGCTGTAAAATTTGGCCCATACCCTGTTGAAAGTGCATGGGAAAAGTATGGAATCTTTATTGATAACACATCACTTGGAGCTATTGCTGTTGATAGTGTTGAAAACGTTTATGTTGTTTCATCATCATTATCTCCATATAAGATTTCAAAGGTTGCCCCTGGAGGTGCGACGACAACATTTACTCCTTCATTTATAAGCCCAGCTATCCAACGTGTAACAGCTGATATAAAAATTCATAATGGTATACTCTACCTCTTAGGGGCAGGTACAAAAACCCAAACGGGAATGCGTGATGTTCAAGTTCTTGATTTAGCAACGAACCAAATTACAAGAGCGTACAGAGTTCCGAATGCAGGAACTGGACCCGGTGGTTCAGGAGGAGGTGTGAATTTTGGTGATTTTGACTCGTATGGGAATTTTTATGTGGGTGGTAATACGACAGATTTATGCGTTGTTCCACCAAATCCTCCTACTCTACCAACAGTCAAAGCTGCAGGTAATTATCTGGCAGATGAAATTTTAGCAGTTCGTGTGTTTAATGGGAATGGTGTGTCTAATGTATATGTCGCTTCTCGTCCGTCAAATGGAGCGACTCCTATAAAAATCTATAAGCACTCCATTGACGCTGCCGGCAATCTGGGCGCACAAACATTGGTGCTTGATCTTGCGACGACAGCGTTTGCTTCAAGAAAAATAAAGGGATTAACGATTTCGTCTAATGGAATATTATTTATCGTTACAGAAGCTGCTGATCCAATTCTCGTATTCGATCCTGTAAATAATTCGATCGATTATTTCTATAAAAACCTTCTTTCGCATGTCGTAACAAAAACTACTCCAGCACAAACCGCATATTGGTTTGGGAAACAAGCATGCTGGGGTACAGGAAATAATATGTATATAATCGCGAACGACACGATGTCTGCGTCTGACGACGCGGACAAGTGGAATGTAATGAAAATAAAAATGGGTACCGCTGGTAGCCCATACTACTAAAAAAGATATCATCCATCCTCATGTATGAGAATACTTATTGATTGAAGATGGGATAGATAATGATTGTATTGTTAAAAAAATGATTTAAACAAAAAAAAGGATTATGGAGTAGCGATGAAAGTTTGTAACATCTTGAAAGTCGGTATAGTATGTTGTATTGCTGTGATGCCGCTTTTCGGACAGGTAAGTCCCAATTGTTTTCTTGAAGATTATTACCCGAAGTATACATCTGCTCCAATATTTTCAGATACATCGAAGACAACAACTCCATTTACTGTAACGGTAACAGTGAATGGTGCTGATACACTCGGTAAAGTATCCAATTATGTCTTTGGTAACGCGGCAGCCGTATGGGTCAATCAAAACGTCAACAATCCTACCCTTGTAAATTATTTAAAAACACTATCCCCCACGCTCATCAGATTTCCGGGTGGCAGCTGGTCTAATATTTATTTTTGGAATAGCCTTCCATCAGATGTACCCGATTCAGTATTTGATTGCAATACATACGGTGCAGCAGCCAATACAAAACCGAAAGTCAAGTTTGGGCCGCAAGTTGGCACATGGTACAGCCTGACCCCAGCCAGCTATTATGATTTGCGCGATCAGATTGGCGCGCAGGGTTTGATCACAGTAAATTATGGATATGCCCGCTACGGATTAGGTGCGAATCCGGTGGCACAAGCGGCGCATCTTGCGGCGGATTGGGTACGGTACGATGCGGGTCGAACCGAATTCTGGGAAATTGGCAATGAGAATCCAGGTCAGTGGGAAGCCGGCTGGATGATTGATACAGCGACCAATAAAGATGGACAGCCACAAATCATCAATGGTAGTACCTATGGAAAACATTTTAAAGTATTTGTCGATTCGATGAAAGCAGCGGCGGCTGAGATTGGGACAACAATTTATATCGGCGGTATCATCGATCATTTTGACGCTTCTACCCGCAGTGAACCGGATAAGAGCTGGAATCAACAATTCTTTTCTGAAGTCGGTGATTCCGCCGATTTTTATGTAATGCATAACTATTTTGGTAATTCGAGTATTGATACACGGAATCAAATAAACGGCGCACAGCGAGATATTGTTGCTAATATTAACTTCATCCGCGGTGATATTGCAGCTAAGGGAGCGCATCCGAAACCTGTTGCCGTAACAGAATGGAATTGCGGCGGACCAGATGCAGCGAAAACATCTATTGCGAATGGAATGCAGGCAGTGGTTCTGTTTTCAGAAATGTTGAAAAATAATTTTGGTATGTCGTGCCGTTGGCTTATTGCAAATTGGGATGCTGATGGTATGTTCTATTATAACAGCACTCCTGTTTATCCTCTTTGGAATCCCCGCCCTGATTTTTATTATACCTATTATCTCCAACGTGTAACAGGTGATCATATGATCAATGCAACGGTGGCAGGGAATTCCGATATATTGCCATATGCAAGTCGATTTACATCAGGACACACAGGAGTTGTTATCGTTAACAAAGGTACAACTGCCTCCACAATAAAAATTGATCCCAAAAGTATTGGTGTTGGCGCTCGATACTATGTATATTCGTTGTCAGGTATAGATAACACCACATGGCCGCAATCAGTGGTAATAAACGGCAGAGGACCCAACCCCAGCACAGCATGGGGACCATTAAGCAATTTAGCAGCGCTTCCAGCGTATAGATATGCAATTGGTGATACCATTACCGTTGATTCACCAGCACGCACTGTGCAATTTGTTTTGATTGATAATGGATCGCGAACATTAACAGGAGTCGAAGAAAGAAATACACAGCTTGTACATGAATTTAAATTAAATCAAAATTATCCCAATCCATTTAACCCATCGACAGTAATCTCGTACTCCCTGCCAAAGGATGGAATGGTTTCGCTCAAAGTATTTGATATTGTCGGGCGGGAAGTCGCAGTCCTGATACAAAATCAGACTGTCGCTGCTGGTGTTCACACCGTGGTGTTTGACGCTTCACAGTTACCTAGTGGAGTGTATTTCTATCGATTAGCGTCTGGACAGTTTACTGAAACAAAGAAAATGCTCTTAATAAGATAACGGAACTTAGAATGTTGTAATAAATTGGATGTAAGGAGGTGAAGGTCTGGCTATAAAAGAATTACTTTACGACGAAATCTTTGAACTCTTTTTTCATGAAGAGAAAAAATGAGTATGAGGATTTCGAGTTTTATCGGTTATCACTAATTCTTCAATTTCCTAATTAAACTAGGAGGAACATGTTATGCGTAAAGCTATATTTTTTGCAAGTCTTTTGCTCCTTGCGTTAGCTAGTTCTTTGTGTCTATCTCAAACCGGTGTTCGCGAATCGTTTGAATATCCGCTTGGCCACTTAGTGGATAGTTTAGGGACAGCCGGTAATGGTTGGGGCAGTCGTTGGTATTCTAAACCTTCCATGGACGACTCTACTGTGGTTGTTGCGGATACTGGCACACAGTATAATGATTTGCTCAATTACCCAATCCACAAAACAGGCCACCAGGCGGTAGGAAAAGTGTTGAGAGGTTGGTGGGGTAGCAGCTATTATCGATATTTAGCTCAAAAGTGGCCGAATACGGCGGGAAAAACCTACTGGCTAAGCTTTGCATTTGATTTGAAATATAACACGAAGGATTGCTGGGCTGTGATTAGTTTTTGGGACAGCACAAAAGAATTTTGGGGTGCACCGCACGGCTGGGGCAATGATACCGTCACGATCAATAATATGACTGTGCCAAGAACACCGATATCGACACAGGACGGACCTCAGTGGTATGTGATGCGAATGGATATGAAGGGTCCGACTGATACCACAGCGCGCGTGTTCTTGTGGGTCAGTCCGAATCCAGGTGGATCAGCACCAGACACAGCGGCGGCAATTTCAAAGGGAACGTATAAATTTGCCGTACACACATACTCAAGCATTACGGGGTTAGATTCGCTTCCTGTTAAAATTTATGACGGATTTAATTGTATCCATATGGAGTACAGCAACTCAGTCGACCTCGTAGGCGAAGCCATGTTTGATGAAATACGCCTCGATACCTCGTGGGCAAATGTCTCCGGACCTATTATAACCGGTGTGGATGACAGACGAGGAAATGCTCAACCAAGCGAATTTAAACTTGTGCAGAACTATCCGAATCCATTTAACCCGACAACACAAATTAACTACGCGGTTCCGCAAAATGGCTATATGACTTTGAAAGTCTATAACCTTCTTGGACAACCAGTAGCGACCTTGTTTGAGGGTGTGCATTCGGTTGGTAATTATCAAGCCACGTTCAATGCCGGCAACCTCCCAAGCGGTGTGTACTTCACACGCTTGCAAGCCGGCAGTGTATCGATCACGAAGAAGATGCTTCTGATGAAGTAATTAGATCTTCTGGCTTTTGTTGTAAAATTCAGAACGCCTGCAGTTTGCATAAAGCTGCAGGCGTTTTTTTATTACAAAGAAATCGAACTCTCAGTTTGATGAAAAGATGCCTCGCTAAGAGCTAGAAGAGCGCATAAATGAATGGCGCCAGGGCAGAACCTCCGGTAAGAATTATAAGTATTCCCATCATAACAAGGATGAAAATGAGGGGGCCGAGCCACCACTTTTTCTGTATACGCATGAACATCCAAAATTCCCCCAGGATGGGAACAACCGTCTTGATTTTCTTGAGAAGCTTAGACATCGAATTTCCTTTCAGAACACATAACGTTAATCGAGCTCAAATGTATCAACAACTTGCATAGCATATCCTACTCCTTTTATTTTTCGCTTGTCCAATAGAAAGCTGCCTAAGACAAGATAATCCATATCTGTTCTCAAAAAACATTTGATTGCATCGATTGGCGAACAGACAATGGGCTCGCCCCGAACATTGAACGAAGTATTAATGAGAACGGGACAACCTGTCAATTTATCAAATTCAGTGATTAAATCGTAAAACAAAGGATGGTCGTCTCGCGTAACAGTCTGAAGCCGGGCAGAACCATCAAGGTGAGTGACAGCGGGAATCGTTCTCCTGTCTGTCCTCACCTGCGCCACAAAGAGCATGTGCGGGCTTGGACGATCGAACACGAAATAATCCTTCATGCGCTCATAGACTACTGCAGGAGCAAACGGGCGAAAGCTTTCTCGAAATTTGATTTTCAAATTGACGCGTAAGTAATTTTCCGGATTCCGAGCATCGGCTAAAATACTTCGTGCGCCCAACGAACGAGGTCCAAATTCCATTCGGCCCTGAAACCATCCTATGACGTGCTGGTCAGCTATCAAATGGGCTGTCTTTTTCAAGAGAACATCCATACTAAATTGTTCATAGGGGATGTGCAGTTGTTGTAAGACTTTAACGATACTTTCATCCGAATACTCTGGACCTAGAAAATTATGAGTCCATGTAAAAGTTCGTTCATTCTGCAGCAACATATTGTGAATATAAAATGCAGCTCCCACAGATCCGCCTGCATCTCCCGCAGCGGGTTGAATAAATATATTTTTGAATCCTGATGCGGAGAGAATTTTACTATTTGAAACACAATTGAGAGCGACACCGCCAGCAAGGCAGACATTTTCACATCCAGTGTTCTTATGAAGATTCTTCGTCATTCGCACCATAATTTCATCGGTCACATACTGAATAGAAGCCGCCATATCTTTATGAAATTGAGTCAATGCCGATTCCGGTGTGCGAGGTGGGGAGCCGAAGAGTCTGTGGAATGCCCTATTGGTCATTGTTAATCCATAATCATATCCAAAATATTTCATGTTCAATCGAAAACTTCCATCTTCTTTCAATGACAATAGTTTATGCAAGATACTTTCTGCGTACACCGGCTTTCCATAAGGCGCGAGTCCCATAACTTTATATTCAGCGCTATTGACTCGGAATCCAAGATAATACGTAAAAGCTGAATATAAAAGTCCGATTGAATGAGGAAATTGGATATTATGAGTCAGCGTGAGGGTTTTACCTCTTCCCATCCCAAATGTTGTCGTTTCCCATTCACCAACACCATCAGCCGTAAGAATCGCTGATTCTGTAAAGGGGGATACAAAAAAAGCACTTGCAGCATGTGAAAGATGGTGTTCGATAAATAACAGTTTTGCATTTTCTCCAAGTTCTTCTCTTATTTTCTGTGGGATCCATAATTTATCCTTAATCCAGATCGGCATCGATTTCAGAAAAGAAGGAAGACTTTTCGGAAATGTGGCTATGTATGTTGTAAGCAATCGTTCAAATTTGATAAACGGTTTATCGTAGAAACCAATATAATCGAGATCCTTTGCCTGGAGAGCTCCTTCTCGCAAACAAAAACGAATTGCATTGGTTGGAAAATCTTGATCATGTTTCTTTCGTGTGAACCGTTCTTCTTGGGCAGCGGCAACAAGCCGGCCATCTTTGATAAGTGCTGCTGCAGAATCATGATAAAAACAAGATATGCCGAGAATATTCATAGCTTTCAGGATTAGAATTGAAACTTCTGACGATCGATTGTCTGTTCACTCGAAATTCGTTTTTGCCAATATGTTGGCTGCTCAGAATAATCCTTTTTCAGTAAAAGATCTTTTCGAAGAAGTCTGACGATGAGGGACATGAACCCGATAACAATAAAATACACAAGGGAAAGCAGAACGGCGGTATACGCCCAGTTAAGTTTTTGGCCACAAAACCGAGCGATATTCCGGAACTTTTGTAAATATGTTTTCATTGTCTCGTGTGTCATGATTTAATGTTCCCAATGTCTTCCTCTTGTTATCTGTAGAATATGTCAGAACTCTATGAGTTCATAAAACGGGACCACTTATTTAATCTGTGCTTAGTAGATTGATAGCTTTCTTATTCCTTTGCGAATATTTAGAACACTTCATTTCATGCTTCTATCCTTCAATGCTGAAGGTATACATAAATTGACATTGAGGGTTTATACATAGAATTTTTATTCTTTGTTGGGTTCAATCCAGAAACTGAATGCCAGCTTTCACTGGCATAACAAATACCCCGTCCCGCTTTGCGGGGCAGACGAGGATCATTTACTTGCGATTTTGTTGTAAAGATGAGCGCAATCTTGTTACATTCGCAAAATATTCTGACCGTGGAGCATAATTTTTTAATCGCAAATAAAATTCTTCCGCATTATCCCATTGGTTGTCTAGATAGAAAGCACGGCATAAATAATAGATTACCTGGGCATCCAAGAAATCTGCTTTTTTTAAGTATGGAATAGCCTCTTTATATTTTTGGCTCATGAGGGCCATTGCCCCAAGCCATTTATTCACGTCAGGAGTCTCTCTATAGAGTAAAGATCTTTGCATCAACTGAAAGGCTTTATCATATTCTTTTTTTGCATAAAGAACTGTTGCAGCTTTCATATAAAGCTCTATTTCATGAGGCACTGAGAGAAGGGCGGCGTTATACTCCGAGAATGCCTTGTCTAATCGGCCGTGTCGTTCGTAGTACTCGCCAAGGTCTAAATGGCCTTGTTCCACACTATATTCAGGCGTGGTTGAAGCATGAAATGCAATTTCTTCAACGAGAGTTGAAGGTTTATAATTCTGCGCAAAAAGATTCGGGAGAGTTTTTGGTTGAAATGGCCAGCCGCTTTTCAAATCTTGGATGTTTATTGCACCATATACACTATCAAGATCTGTAAATCCTTGGTTCTGCTCTTGTTCTATACAAGACGGCGGCCAATGATTACTTACCAAATTGTTGACTTCCATTGTTTCATAAAATGCTTTTGCCATCAGGTAATATCCATTACTGTTGGGATGTAGATGCTCCAGGAATAGAGTATTTCCGAGAATGCTGTCGGGAGACTCCTTCTCGAAGTATGAGATCATCGGAACAAGAGGTAAAGAATATTTTTTTGCCAATCCTTTTACAATCACATTAAAATCCTCGGGAGCACGGAAGCGTAATGCATCAAAATCTTTTGCCTTGGTATACAATTGTCTGGCTTTTTCATGCTCACCTCTTTCTTCTGCTGTACGTGCCAGGGTAAAAAAAGATTTTGCCGATTGTCCTTCCTTATCTTCTATCGAGATAAACGGTTCTTGACCGCTAAGATTGCTCACTAATTCACTAAGAAGAACAGGGACGCCGCGCTTTGCAGTTTTATGAAGAAGAATGTCCATGTTTTCTTCGAATTGTTTTTTTCCTGCTTCATAGAGTGGACTTCCATAAGGAATTGTCTGTTCTGCTACAACACTTTCCATTAGCGTTTCTTGCGCTTCACGTTCATCATCCCCATGCAACGTCTTGCCCCATTGAACTTTTGTCCAACCAATAAAATTACGCAAAAGCAAAAATGTTTTCATTGATTGAAGTTTGAGATATGTACGAATGAGCCATCGCATGTTTCCCAAGGATTGCACCGAGCCTACTCCCAGGGCTCCGTAATATTCATTATGACCGGTATAGATGAGTAAAGCATCCGGTGATTGCTGTAACACTTCATCGATCTGATCTAAGAGGGTGTAGCTATTTATGGCAGACATAGCGACGCTGATTACTTCAACCCGTTTTTCAGGAAAAGTCTTTGAAAGGGCACGCTCCAATATATTTGGGAAAGATGCGTTGTTTCCATAAGGAAATCCTATGACGGAAGATTCACCCAAAACAAATATCCGGTATCCATTCGAAGGTTTTTGCTTTCGGAATAAATGTTGAGGGGGAATGGGAATTATAGATCCCGAATAGAAATAGCGGAAGGCAATATCAGGGTTACATTGGAGAAAATCGCCATAGCCATCGGGTCCCTGTACAAATAAATCAAGATTCCCGCCATAATTAAAGACGTGGAGACCAATTTCCAAAAAGAAGAAAAACAAGAATGGCAGGGATACCATTACTCCCCAAAAAATTTTCTTTTTTGCCGGTGATAAATTTATTTGTATTTTTTCCGTGGTCCTTTTTTTATTTTTCATCTCTCTAAACCCGGATTACTCGGAATGAACTCGGCTTTTGCAAAGACTTGCTATGCTCGCTCGATATTCTGAAATCATAGCATTCTCTTGCATGTTGATGGAATGAAAAAAACGGATTGTCTTTTCCGACTCGATTCAATGTTCAAAAGGTACTCAAAAAAAATAAGCAGAGCAAAATGCATTACGTATCATTTTAATTGTTACGACGAACATCGAAAAATTCTTTTTGATATAAAATTGCATCACTTATTTTCGGGTTGCCCAAATATTATTCCTCGCCCTTCAGCTGAGATATAACATCTGCCGTACACTCTTGAATCTCCTGTGATCTGATGTACCCAACCGAATTGATGATTGTCATCGTTAATCCTTGTCCATGATGCACCAGCATCATCCGAACGGAAGAAACCTAACGAATTGTCAACAATTCCATATAGATATATAGCAAGATAGCCACCCGCGTTCAAAGACTTGCCAAATCCAATTCTATACGCTTCTGTCACAAAAGTTATTCTCTCTGCACTAGTTCCTGAATTTGTTGAGCGGTAAAGTCCACCGGATGCGCAGCAAATCCAGAGGTCACCTTCAAATCCTGGTACAGCAGTAACATTTGCATCTTGCGGCGACCACTTTGTCCAGATGGGCAATCCATGAAGACCTTTTGTAAAAGTCCGACCTTTATCCGTAGATACCCAGAGTTGTCCATCTGCACCGTTGTAAGCATAGAATTTATTTGGATTTACTCTATCAGCTACTGGCGGCACCGATGGAACTTCGCCTTTACTTGTTGTCCATGTATTTCCATTATCCGAAGAAACTGACATCAATGAACCTAGTGGTCCCCACACTATGGTGTTTCCATCTGCCGAGATTGTGATTGACCATGTGCCACCTGCGGTTGCGCCGCTTGGAGAGCTGTTGAAGTCAATCCACGCTTTACCTTCATCGGTAGAATAGGCGCCATAAGGGATTCTATTAAAGGCTTTGATAAGTTTAGATGGTGCTTTTTCTGCAAATGCAATGGACATAGTTGTCCATCTGTAAGGGAAATGTCTGTCTGGTGGTGAGACATCAAGTGAGTCATGTTTAAAGCCATCATAATCACCCATCGCAGAAATCAAACATGTGTATGGGGGATTGATTATTTGCATCGGTACGGTTTCTTCCAAGTTTTGGTCCTTAAAGTACCACGTCGGAGCAGCCGAACAGAAATTATCAGTTGCCCAAATTCCATATCCCGTTCCAAACATCACTTTGCTTGAATCAAAGGGATCCATTGCTACAGTGGCTATCCAGTGGGGCTTGATATTTCTTGATGTGTATGGAGCATAGCCATGGTCTAATGTTGCAGTAGAAAGACGAGGAGACCAAGAATTGCCGCCATCTGTAGATAAATAAATTTCGTCTTCGAGTTTCCATCTGTCGAGTGTGCTGACAACCATGTAATTTGGATTGGTATGATAGACTGAAATACCGCTGAAACCAAAAGGACCTGATGATGGAGAGATGTTTGTCCATGTGCCGTTAGATATATTATATTTCCAGACAGACCCCGCGGTTGCTCCGTTAGGCCCTTGAGAATTTGCAAACGTAATAATAAGAAGAGTGTCGGCAATCTCGGCTCTAATTGCCATTACTCCTTTCGGTTGACCTGGAAGAAGAAACCAAGAATAGCCCCCATCATCGCTGCGATAAAGACTCTGTCCATTGGTATCGACTGCCGCAGCAAAGAGACGTGATGTTGGTTTACCAAGGGAACTGTTTAAAGGATCAAAAAGTACAAAATTAATATTCCTCGGTGAAAATGAGGAAATTTGTTCCCATGCAGTTCCATAATTTGTAGATTTCCACAATCCATTTTTTGTTGTTCCCATCAAGAGAATCGAATTCAGATTCGGATCGACTTGCAGCCGCTCACCGGCACCGCGTCCATCTTCATTACTGCCGATTTTGATGGAAAGAGGATGGATCGTCCAAGAGTTGCCTTTGTCGGTCGATGAAAGAACGGCACCGAGTTCAGCCCAGGATTGAGTATATTTTCCACATTCCATATATATTCGATTCGTATCATTCGGATCAAGAGCTATTGATAGTATACCCATATAATCTGAATTTGTTCTATCCATCATATCGGTCAACGGAATCCACTTAGCCAGAGTATGATCCCATCGATAAGCCCCACCAATATCCGTGCGCGCATAGAGCAATTCCCTCTGCTTTGGATGATAGAGGATACCCGGAACAAATCCACCACCGCCTACGATCACACTCTTCCACAAATACGGAGATTGAGCACTTGATCGTTCCGGACAGCAACTTGCACAAAACAGGAAGAACAATATCAGAGTATTTTTTTTCATAAAACTTATACTACGCATGCGGTCTATCATTTCGTTTCAACGCTTATTGAAGTTTCGATTAAGTTGTCCGATGTAACGCGCAAAGTGATCCTTCCAGCCTTATCATTTGATTGAATGACCACCAAACACATTCCATTGAATGCTTTCTTCTCATTTGCTTTGAATGAATCATGGTCGGTTTGGAGACCATTATCAACTCCAACAATCTTACCCGCGCCGGAAATATTGAAGTGAATTAAATTATCAGCGTGCGGTACTAACGTACCTTGTGCATCCAAGACTTTGACTGTGACAAATGAAAGATCTTTACCATCTGCTGCAATTGTGCTTCTATCAGCCTCAAGAGCAATCCTTGCGGGAGCACCGGCAGTTTTGATTTCTTTGGTAAGAATTTCTTTTCCTTCCGTACGTCCGATGGCTTTTATTGCGCCCGCTGTGTAAGGCAAGCGCCACACAAGATGAAGCTTGTCATTGGTCTTTTTCTGAGCGCCCATTGATACACCATTCAAATACAATTCAACTTCTTCGCAATTAGTGTAAGACCACACGTCGACTGTATCGTCCTGCTTCCAATTCCAATGTGGAAAGAGATGCAAAACAGGTTTCTTGGTCCATTCGCTTTGGTACATATAATAAGCATCTTTCGGGAAACCGGCTAAATCCACGATGCCAAAATAGGAACTGCGTGCAGGCCAAGGATATGGAGTAGGCTCTCCAAGATAGTCAAACCCTGTCCAAATATACATGCCCGAGAGAAAATCAAATTTCTTTATCAACTTCCATGTCTCTTCATGAGTGGATCCCCATGATGCGCTGCAATTATCATAGGATGAACAAGTTAAATCTGCGTTGCCGGTTGTTAAGGGAATATCCCAGCGAACGGGCCATCGTCTGATACTGTCCGACGGCATATCGTAGCTGCCGCGTGTTGCTAATGATGATGTTGTCTCAGAACCGATAAACTTTTTCCCCGAGTACGTTTTCGGAAAATCTTGATAGACATTCCAGTTGTAGCTGTACCCGATTAAATCAAGAGCACCGGAACGGATGACAGGATTCAAAGGATCAACGTCGTTACAGTTTGCCGTAATAGGGCGCGTTGGATCCAGAGTTCTGACCATATAAGCCAATTCCTTCGCTATTACAGTACCGCTACTGTCTTTCTTATCCCATTGTTCTACGACTTCGTTTCCAATACTCCAAATGAAGATGCTGGGATGATTTCGATCGCGTAGAACCATATCTTCAATATCCCGCTGATGCCACTCATCCCAGTTTAATGAATAATCAAATTGTGTTTTTCCCTTTTTCCACATATCAAATGCTTCGTCCATAACAATAAATCCCATCTGATCGCATAACTCAAGAAGTTCAGGAGCAGGCGGATTGTGGGATGTACGAATTCCATTGACACCCATCGATTTCATTATCTCTAATTGACGTTCTATGGCACGGCGATTGACTGCCGCACCAAGACAGCCGAGGTCGTGATGGTTGCAGACACCATTGATTTTCACATGTTTGCCGTTCAGGAAGGAACCTTTTGCCGTATCGAAATCGAACCGTCGGATACCTAATGGGGTTACATAGGTATCGCTCACGTTATTGTTGCATGTAACCCTGGTGATAACTTTGTATAGATATGGATTTTCAATTGACCACAAAATCGGACTTTTCACCATGAGGATTTGTTTAATTTCGCCCGCAGAATTTTTCTCAATAATCGTTTTTGTTTCAGCATTGGAAATCTTTTTATCGTTCTTGTCCACGATCGAAGTGGTCAGTGTCATTGGCTGATTTTTTGTAAATGTATTACAAACTTTTGTTTGAATCACTATCTTTGCTGAATACTCGGAAACTTCCGGTGTAGTAACATAAGTGCCCCAATGATCGACAAAAACTTTTTCGGTTGTCACCAACCAAACATTTCGATAAATTCCCGAGCCCGAGTACCAACGGGAGTTGGGCTGCTGTGAATTGTCCACCTTAACGGCAAGAATATTTTTTTCTGTTCCGAATTTTAGAAACGGTGTTAATTCATAACGAAATGAACTGTAACCGTAGGAACGCTTTCCAAGATACTGTCCATTAATCCAAACTTCGCTGTTTCGATACACGCCGTCGAAATCAATAAAAACCATTCGTCCTTTTTCTGAGTTCGGCAAGTCAAACGTTTTTCTGTACCACCCGATACCTCCGGGCAAAGCGCCGCCGCCGGGAGAAGCAGGATGATCTCTGCTGAATTTTCCTTCAATACTCCAGTCGTGCGGCAAATCAAGAATTCGCCATTGGGAATCATCCAAACCGGGCGCTTGCCCTTCGGGCACGTCGCCTAAATAAAATTTCCAGTTCTTACCGAAATTTTCAGTCTTTCTGCTTCCGTTTGATGAACCAGCAGAAGAAATTGAAACAAAAAGTGAGAGAGCAATAAAACAAATACTGAAAATAATCTTCCTGTTTCCATACAAAGATGTGTTCATTGTAAGAATCCCTTCCTAAAAAGATTGGAGCTTTTTATTTAGTTTCTTTTCTTTTCCCTGTTTGATTTGCAGTAAGGTAATTTTGTTTCCGTATCTCACTTTACATGCTGTCCCGGTTATGCTTTTAATTGTGGCAGATTTAAGTTTTCCTTGTTTCCATTCAATATCCACCTCGAATCCACCTCGTGCACGTAACCCTTTGATGCTTCCTGATGGCCACGCCTTCGGCAGGGCGGGGAGGAGGCTGATTTCACCTGCATGACTTTGCAGCAGCATTTCTGCAATGCCGGCTGTACCGCCAAAGTTACCGTCGATTTGAAAAGGCGGATGATTATCAAAAAGATTAGTTAAAGTGGATTTTGAGAGTAGTGCGACGAGATTTTCATAAGCTTTTTCACTGTCTTCTAGTCGTGCGAAGAAATTGATAATCCATGCGCGGCTCCAGCCGGTATGCCCGCCGCCATGAGCGAGGCGATAATCGATCGTTTTCCTTGCAGCCTGGGCCAATTCAGGAGTTTGACGCATAGTGATTTGTCTGCCGGGGTGCAATCCGAAAAGGTGAGAGATATGGCGATGTCCCGGTTCCGCTTCTTTGAATTTCTCCGACCATTCCATCAGCCGACCATCGCTTCCAATGCGTAAAGGACTCAACTGCGAGCGAAGATTTGCCAACTGATTTCTAAATTCACTGTCGGTGCCAAGAATTCTGGAAGCTTCAATCGTATTGGTGAACAGATCCCAGATAATTTCCATGTCCATCGTTGGACCCATAGTAATATTAGAAGTATCACCATCTTTTGTGATAAATTTATTTTCTGGAGAGCTCGATGGACCTGAAACCAAGAATCCTGTTTTTGGATCTTCTGTCAGATAGTCCACAAAAAACAATGAAGCTTCTTTTAAGATCGGGTATGCATACTCGAGGAATTTTTGATCCATGCCAAATGCATAATGTTCCCACAGATGCTGACAGCACCATGCAGCACCCATCGGCCACATCCCCCACTCAGCTTTGCCTACGGAAGTAGTCCAGTACCACACATCAGTGGTAAAATGGGAAGTGAAACCACGGCTGTTATACATGTTTTTTGCGGTAGCTCTGCCGCTTCGGCGCAGACTGTCCACAAGCGCAATGAATGGAAGATGGCATTCCGCAAGATTAGTTACCTCCGCAGGCCAATAATTCATTTGGATGTTAATGTTGATATGATAATCGTCATTCCATGGCGTTGTGAGTCCATCAGCCCAGATTCCTTGAAGGTTTGCAGGAAGATCGCCCGGACGTGAACTGCAAATAAGAAGATACCGTCCATATTGAAAATACAGACTCAGTAATTGAGGATCATCACATCCGTTTTTAAATGCGTTCAGTCTTACATCCGTCGGTAAATTTGCATTTTCGTTTGATCCTAAGTTGAGTTTTACTCGATGAAAAAGGCGCTGGTGTTCAGCAATATGGTCTTTTTTGAGCGATTCAAATTTCTTTGTGGTTAGAGATAGTAAGGTTTGTTCACAGAATGAATGTGGATCTTTGCCCCAATAATTGGTTGCTGCGACGAGATAGAAGGTAATCGCGTCAGCGTTCTCTATAATAAGGCTGTCGCCACTGACTGATATCGTTCCGCCATTATTTATCGCTTTTAATTGAGTCTCATACTGCACGCCAGGATTAAGTCCTATGACGTCTACGCCTCCCGCTGTTACTTGTCCTTTCATAACAATAGCATTGCTTGAAGCAATTATAAGTGCATCTTTTGCTCGTGCAAGTCGAGCAGAAAGACTCAGTGCGTTCGGTTTGCTGCAGATAAAACGAATGACTATGCCCTGATCAACTGGACTTGAAAAGTACTCTCTATTATAAGTTACTTCTCCAACCTTATAAGTGACACGTGCGATTGCTTCATCAAGATTTAATTCACGCCTGTAATCTGAGATCTTGCCGGTATGATTAATTTTGAAAAATAAATCGCCCAATGATTGGTACATATTCCATGTGGGCTCTATCATCATGTCACGTTCTGTAATCTTTTGTGCTTCTGCATATTTTCCGTCAAAGAGTAAACGCCGAACTTGAGGCAGGAATTTATAAGCATCGGGCTTATCTGTAACGGTACGACTTCCAGACCACATTGACTCTTCATTGAGCTGAACGCGCTCATAATCGGTTTTGCCGAATACCATTCCTCCCAATCGTCCGTTTCCGACAGGAAGTGCTTCAACCCATTCAGTGGCTGGTTGTTTGTACCAAAGTATGTTAGCCGGAGTATTTTTCGGCTTTGCGTTTTGTGGAAAAAGCGATGAAAGGAATATGAGCGAAAAGAGTATTGGGCAACACAGGATTGTTCGTCTATGTTTGCAAAGCATCATCATTTTATTCATGGAAGAGCATTTCCTTCGTGATAATTTGTTTTTGAATTCCCGGTCCCTCAATACTCACATCAAGAACTTTACCGCCACCTGCTTGGAAAAATCCAACGGTAATTGGATGGAACCCTGCTTTTAAAACGATCGTTCCGGATTCTTCCTGCGGTGCATGGTGCCCGTCATTACCGACAATTAAACTTCCGTCAATTGAGAGGAGAGTACCGTCGTCGGAATTCGTGAAAAATGTATACAAACCGTCTTTTGGAATTTTAATGTAACCAAGGTATTGAACTGCAAAGTTTTCACCGGAATTCTTTTCCGGAATCACAATCTGTCCGATTACGTCTGTTCGCTTGGCGACAAGAGAATCAAATAACGGGACAAAACTCCATCTGCCTTCGTAGTAATGATAGGTCATGCCTGGCTTTGGATTCTTGAGTTCCAGGGATGATGACAATTCACACGATCCTTCGATTTCAAGAACAACGACTGACATAGGGGGAAGAGTAACTTCTAAACTATTGTTGCTGAGTGTGGCACCAGCGAACTTCTTTGGAAAGATACTATTAGGAGAACTAAATGAATTGTGCTCGTTCATTACTGCCGCCGTGAGTATTTGTCCCGCAACAGCGTTCGCCAAGAACTTTTTAAAGCTGCAAGAAATTCTTTGTTGTGATTTTGGGTTAATGTTGCAGAGTGTGATATGAAGTTTACCTTGATTATCAATTGAAGCAGAAGAATTGACCGCAGGAAGTCCTTGTTCGCCGAATACATAATCTGGAGATTCGATGATTGTTTTCACCCACAGTGCATTCTGATGGACTTTGAACATATCAAATACATAGTATGTAGGAGTCAAAACCATCTTCTCGTCCTTCGTTAGGATTATGGCTTGTAAGACATTGACAATTTGTGCAATATTTGCCATTTGTACACGATCGCAATGATTGTTGAAAATGTTCAAGTTGCTGGCAGCAGTAATTGCGTCGCGTAAAGTATTTTGCTGATAGAGAAATCCCGGATTGGTACCGGGTTCAACACCATACCATGTGCCCCACTCATCCACAATGAGCGCAATCCGTTTCTGTGTATCGTATTTATCCATAATTGCACTATGTCTGGATATTAATTCTTCTATCCTCAGCGACTTCTTTAAAATGTCAAACCATCCCGTTTCATTAAAATCTGTTGCCGTCTTTCCATCATTAAATGAGTAATGATGAAGCGACAGGCCATTTATATATCCAGCAGCATTTTTCATCATCGTTTCCGTCCAGCCATAGTCGTCATCAGAAGGGCCGCATACAATTTTGAAAACTTTATTCTTACCATAATCGCGCATGTATGTTCCGTACCGTCTTGCCTGGTCAGCATAGAATTCCGGACGCATGTTGCCGCCGCAGCCCCAGCTTTCATTTCCGATTCCCCAATACTTTACTCCCCACGAATGATCGCGTCCGTTCTTTTTCCTGAGGTCTGTCATGGGACTTACGTTGTCCGAATTTACATATTCGACCCATTGTGACAACTCCTGAACCGTTCCGCTACCGACATTTCCACTGAAATACGGTTCACATCCAATCTGTCGGCATAGTTCTAGGAATTCCTGTGTACCGAAGCTGTTATCTTCTGTTACACCGCCCCAGTTGGTATTTATCATTGCGGGTCGGATTTCACGAGGGCCAATGCCATCTTTCCAATGATATTCGTCTGCAAAACAACCTCCGGGCCATCGCAACACCGGTATCTTGATTTTCCTCAATGCTTCAACGACATCATTCCGAATGCCATTAGTGTTGGGAATATTTGATTTCTCTCCAACCCAGATGCCGCCATAGATGCAGTTTCCCAAATGTTCTGAGAATTGGCCGTAAATGTTCTTGTTGATTTTTGTTCGAAGATTTGAAGCATCAATAACGATAGAAGTGGTTTTTATCTGTGCTTGTGTCGAGAGAGTAAGAAAAAAGAGGATTACTGCAATTACGTATTTCATGAGATTTGCCTCTTTCATAGAAAGACTCTCACAAAGCCACAGAATTCAATTATTTGACAATAAAAGTATCGCATTTTACATCTACAGAACTTTTACCGACGAGAATTTCATATGCACCTGTTGGAACGGTTCGTTTCATATCCATACCGATTGCCGCGAGTTTATCGGGGGTAAGTGAAAAATGTACTGTCTTTGTCTCACCCGGATTGAGTGTAATGCGAACAAAATCTTTGAGTTCTTTTATGGGTCGAGTCGGGAGACTGATAAGCTTATGAATGTAGAGCTGGATAATTTCATCTCCCTTTACAGTGCCAGAATTGCGAATCTCAACTGTAATATCTGCTGTTCCATCCACCGGAATGGATTTTGAAGAGATGCGAAGATTATTATACTCAAATGTGGTGTAGCTCAATCCGAATCCGAATGGATAAAGAGGAGAAGAATCACTCAGGACATAATCCCGGAAGCGGGAAGGTTTCCGGTCATAATAACATGGCAATTGTCCGATAGAGCGCGGGAATGTGACAGTAAGTTTGCCTGAAGGATTCACTTTTCCAAAAATCACATCCGCAACTGCGTTGCCGGTCTCCTGACCAAGGTACCAGCATTCGATGATCGCCTGCGCTTTCTTACTCAATTCATTCATTGTTATCGGCCGTCCATTAATGAGCAGTACCACCGTCGGCTTACCGATATGAAGAATCGCATCTGCGAGTTCATCTTGTTGACCAACCAGATCTAAATTATCCCGATCTCCTAGATGGTTTTCGCTCCAGGCTTCTCGGCAAATCAATTCATTCTCGCCTAAGACCAAAACAACTGCATCACTTCGCTTCGCTATTTTCACTGCCTCTGCAATCAGTTTTTTATCATTTTCTGGATTGTTGAGAATAGGATTTTCATTCACTTGCCAGTGGCATTCCTTGTTCAGAGTCAATTTGCAGCCTTCGGCATAGAGAACCTGGAATTTATTTCTCGCGAATGCACGAATTCCTTCCAAGACGCTTACACCTTGCATGGGAAATGCTGAATAACCGCCAAGATGAATATCGGCAGCATTGGGTCCGATGACGGCAAGAGTTTTAATTCTTGTTGAATCAAATGGAAGTGTCTTCTTTTCGTTTTTTAACAGAACCATCGCCTCGTGTGCTGCTTTCAGGGCGAGTGCCCTATGTTCTTTGGATTGTGTTACACGTTCCAATAAATCGATGTCTGCGTATGGCTGATCAAACAAACCACATTCAAATTTTACTCGCAATACATTCGCCGTAACCCGGCGTATAACAGATTCATGAAGCTTTCCACGCCTTACTTGTTGAGCAAGAGTTCCAAAACAGCTTCCTCTACCGAGTTCGTAATCGATGCCGGCTTGTACGGAAAGAATGCCGGATTCAATAGAATCGGCAGCGGCAAAGTGTTCGCGGTACGTAACATCCATTCCACCGCCATCGCTCATTACAAATCCATTAAATCCCCATTCGTTGCGTAAGATATCAGTAAGCAATTTATGATTGACGTGATTTGGTACACCATCCCATTCGTTGTATGAAGCCATGATCGATCTTGCGTGTGCCTTCGTCACCGCCATTTCGAATGGATAGAGATGATTCTCACGGAATTCCCGTTCGGAATAATTCACAGGAGCAATATTACGCCCGCCTTCAGGTTGTCCATGCCCGGCAAAATGCTTCAACGTTGCGGCAACATGATGATTGTTGATGAGTGAATCACGACCCTGGAAACCAAAGACTGCAGCCATTCCAAGCCGCGATACCAGATAGGGATCTTCGCCATAACATTCTTCTGTGCGTCCCCATCGTGGATCGCGGGCTAAATCAACGACCGGCGAAAGAACCTGCCGGGTTCCGCGTAAGCTTGCTTCAAGAGCTGAGGCAGTGAAAACCTGCTCGATCAATGTTGTATCCCATGTGCATCCAAGAGCGATGGCCTGCGGAAATGAAGTCGCACCGTCAGCCATAAATCCATGAAGCGATTCGCCAAATATGAATACCGGAATTCCGAGTCGGGTTTTTTCAACCATAAATCGTTGAATGCCGTTGATGCACTGCGCGCGATGCCGAAGCGAACGATCATGTCTTAGTGTCCATGTGGCAAAGCTGCCAACGCCGTGATTGAGAATGGCAGTGTCTTGGGCTCCGATAAAATTCCCTTTCTCATCAAATGCAAAAGTGTCTTTAGAAACTACAGAATAGAGTTGAGCTGTTTGTTCCTCCAAAGTCATATGTTGTAGAAGATCGTTCACTCTTTCCTCAATCGGCATTGCAGGATTCTTATATGCTGACTGCTGAGCAAAGCCAATTGTTGAAAACCAAACCATCAGCAAGACAAGAAGTGTTTTCATATAGCAGAGTGCCGATTTAATGAGCGCATTAATGCATATTATTTCATCTGAATCGATTGCGATGAACCATCATATGTCACAGTTACATCCGGTTTAGCTCTGAAATCGAGTCCAGATGCCTTTAGTTTGCTGATCCAGACGATTTCGAATGTGCGCTGCGCCAGCATCCCGAAAAATTCGCCTTGCCGTTGTTCGATAGTAAGTTCCTTTTTCTTCTCATTATAGCTCAATTGGATGGTTGAGAATTTCCCTTTTTCATAGTTGTAATTAATGTTCTCGTCTTCATAGAGTGTGAATGATCCATCGCTGCCTGTATAGACGAACAATCGAATTGGACCCGCAGGTTTTTCTGTTGTGTATTGGATTTCCGGACCGCATGGGATAATCGATCCCTCTTTTATATAAATAGGAATATTGATATAAGGAGCATCCGCCTGAATTGTCTGACCTCCTTTAAAATATTGTCCGGTTTTAAACGTATACCATCCGATTCCTGACGGTAAGTACACCGGACGGGTTCGCGCCTTATATTCAGTCACTGGATTAACGAGGAATGCAGGGCCAAACATAAATTGATCAATGATATTGATGACATTTTTATCTTGACCGAAATCCATTACCAGACTGCGCATAATAGTATAATCTTTTTGAGTGACCATACCTGCCAGCGAATAAATGTACGGCATCAACCGATAGCGAAGCTTATCATATGCCAGCATGGATTGATATGCCGGGTGATCGTCTGGTGCGGTATTATACATTTCTCGTAATGGGAATTGGCCATGAACCCGAAAAATTGGACAGAACGCTCCGAACTGGAACCACCGTGTATTGAGTTCGCGCCATTCATCCAAATCGGCGTCATTCGGATGTTCATACCTTGATTCAACTGCAAAACCTCCAATATCCATTGACCAGTAGGGAATTCCGGAAAGTGTAAAATTCATCCCGGACGAAATCTGTGCTTTAAGATCATACCACCGAGAGGCTATATCACCACTCCACGTGGTTGCGGCATAACGCTGCTGTCCGGCAAAAGCAGATCGAGTGAGGATAAAGACGCGCTGACCATTGTTGACACTACGTTGTCCTTCATAGACACCTTTCGCATTCATCAGAGAATATGCATTGAGATAGCGGTATGCTGAACCCAACGCTGTCGGATGCTGACGTAGGATCGTCTCAGTTCTCGAAAGATCAGAACAGATATCCGGCTCGGTGCAATCTAACCACCATCCATCGATGCCGATACTGAATAGTTTTTCGTTCATAAGCTGCCAGAATAATTTTCGTGCGTCAACATTATACGCGTCATAGAACGTCGACACATAACCAGACCCTACCCAATCTTTTTGGCCTTTCTCGACATTGCGCTTGTATAACCATCCTTTTTCATTAAACAGATCGTAATTCTTCAGGCCAACGTAAAACTTCGGCCAAACTGAAATCATAATTTGTGTATGAAAATCGTTGTGAAGAGTTTGGATCATACCTTTCGGATCAGCATAGCGTTCAGAATCAAATTCGTGGCTGCCCCATTGGTCTTCTTTCCAGTAGAACCAATCTTGCACGATGTTATCGAGAGGGATCTGACGTTTGCGGAATTCTCTGACTGTTGAGAGAATGTCATCCTGCGAGTTGTAGTGCTCCCGTGATTGCCAGAATCCCATAGCCCATTTTGGCATCATAGGCGCTTTGCCGGTGATCGTCCGGTAACCGCGAATAACCTGATCAAGGTTGTCCCCATGGATAAAATAATAATCGATCTGATCGGCCACTTCCGAATACAATGAGATTCGGCCTTTTGTATCTCCCTTTTCTGGAGTGAGACATTTCAAACCAATGTAACCGCCGGAATGAATCCACTCGATCTTCATTTGATATTTTTTCCCGGCTTTCATTTCAAGGCAAGGAAGATGTATCCATGGATTCCAATTCTGCCGCCATGAATTAACCACAAGCCTTCCATCCAACCATAATTTTGTATAACCACTGCAATAGAGTCTGAATTTGTGAATGCCTGACTCTTTGCTTTCAATGGTTCCGCTCCAGCGAATAGCAGTTACCTTTCGTTGAAAACCCGGGGGGAATTCATCGTTTACATCTGTGAATTCATGTTCAATTCTTGGTTCAATGCGAGATGTAAAAAGGGTAGTAAAAGAAGTGTCTTTGAAATATTCAGCCGTCAACCCACCTTCGGAACTATCGTTATTGCGAAGTTTAAGTGTAGATAGAGATTCAAACTCGCGGATGTCTCCAAATTTTGTATGGGAATTGTTATCCCACAGGATTCCATAATTTCTATTTGATACGAGGAAAGGAACAACTTCTACCATATTATGTTGCCAGAGGTCGACGTCCTGGCCTTTATAATTCATGACAGCGTTTTGATGGCCGCCGAGTCCGTAAAATGCTTCATCGTTTGGAGATTCAAAAATACTTTGGATATGATATGTTCGTTCGCCTCCAACTTCTGCGGCTGTGATCAACTTACCAACTCCAGACTTTTCCTGAAGCAAGATTTTATTATTTTGATCGTAAAAGGCAATCGCTCCGGTTTTGGAATGAACGCGCACTTTGGTCTTAGCAGTAGCAATCTCAACCCAGGCACCTTGTTCCTTAACGGTGAAGGGAACCTGATCCCAAGTTGTTTTTTCGACCATCACGCTTGGTCGATTTGAGAAAGATTTTTCAGGTGCCGCCAGTACACGAAAAATATTTTCAGTACACACCTGTATCTTCAACCACTGCGGGTCGGTCGGTTTTTGTTTAGTGAATTCGAAAAGGACGCCATCGGCCTGTTTTTGAAAAACCTGACTATACGAAACACTGGAGACGAAGCATAAAAAGATAATGATTGCACGCCATTGTTTTTGATTCATGGAATATCCTTTCAATTGTTGTTGTCGTATTGTTCGATTGATCCGACTGTGTCTCTAATGCTTATGTTGCTCCGTTGACGTGTCGGATAGAAGATGCGAAACCAGCTTAAGCGTACCGAAATAATTTGCATTCATCCAATGGAAATTTCCTGGACTTGGTTCCCAGACGGAACCGAACATATAGTCTCGTAATTTCGGGTTCTTCTCGGGATGATCATTGTCGCAATAAGCAAGAGAAAGACCCATCGCTTTGCCAGCGTGCAATCGCGCTCTAGCTGAATCCTTATTGGACATTGTATCTTTGTACGTATCATTATACACAATCAAAGAAAACTCCCAAACTGCTTTGTTACCGGTTTTGCGCAATGCGAATGTTGGCAAGTGAGAAGTGTAGTTCATGCTTTTAGCATCAGACCAACTTGTTCCCGCCAAATCGTAAACATAGCATTTCGTTGTAACTTGTCCTTCTTTTGGAAAATCAGCATAAATATGATAGGCAAAAGCATTCTCGGCATTCGTTCCCCATTGAATTCCAATACTATCTTTACCGTCGAACACATGCAATCCACCGGACTTGTCTTCATCGATAAAGACCTCAACAATATCAAAATTGTAAATATCAGCAGTTACGCCGGGAATAAAGCCATCGACAAACACATTGTCTGTGATTTCCACAAGAAAGTACAACAGATTAGTTGTGGATGACCACACAACTTTATAGCGACCTGAAAAATCATTTGAGTCCACTTTTGCTCCATACGGAATCCACACTTGAGCAATACTTTGCCAAGGTACGTTCTGCCAGCATGAATCATTTCCTATTCCATCAATGACGGGCGAGACGGCGGCTTCAGGCGCTAATACGGGATTGTCTTGTGTTGGAGATTGCTGGGGAAATGCAGTGTTCCAATGAAGAAAATTAAGTAATACACATGTGATAAAGATTAGAAATACATATTGCTTTAATTTCATGAGAGTGCTTTCACTTTGATGCGCTGATCAAAATCAGTCGGAAGAGTCTCTTCACTGGCTTTATCCAATTTATTCCACCATGTGAACTTGAGCGCGACTGACATGGATAGCATAATGCTCAAGGCGATAGTAAAAATCAGATGTTGCTGTGTCACTAATGCGATAGGGATAGTGACGAGGGAGGTTTGCCAGAGAACCCCGACTAAAACATTGAAGAGGTCGTGTGTAAAATTCCTATTCGGTTGAAAGTCAGGATATAATATTCTGACTTTTTTCAGGATCGGTTTCCAGAACCCCCAGGGAAGTGAATTACTTCCAAGAAAGTATGAATTGAGGTTCTTGATGGCTCGTTTGGATACGAGGATCCCGAGAGTAATTGTGACAAAAAAGTAACTGAGAATAATTATGAGATCAAGAGTACTGATCATCATAACGAAGGGTTTCCTGTCGGAAAATTTCCAGTATTTTTCTCTCGCTTAAGTTGCATGGAATAATTAAAATGATTAAAATGTAATTGAAACGTTATAATATATATATAAAGAATTTTAATTAATAATCAATTGAATTGTGGATGAGTGCCGGTTAAAGAATTATTTGTACATACCATTAGAAATTGCTCGGTATTATGATAATTTTTCAGGATGATCGGCCTCAAAGTATGCATGGTGTGATTTTTTTTGTCGGATTTTTAATATACAATAATATACTCAACGTACAAACGGTTTTTTAAGTCAAAGAACTGTTGATGGCTCTTCAATTTCCCATTACCGTGGTTATTTTTTTTAGGAGTTGATGTGCGTCGGCTCAGGCAGAGGAAGGGGAGAAAGTCCGCATCGTTATGAGAGTGTCTCGTTTCTCAAGGAAAAAACTGTGAACAAACCTAGAAGCGGTTTAAAACACGTGCGTCCGATCGTTCGATCTATTTCTTCTGTAGTTATTCATATAGTCTTCGTGATGCATCTATTCTCACAGACATCAACATTTTTCATGTCTCCGTTGTTTCAAGACAATATGGTTCTCCAGCAGCAATGTGATGTACCTGTTTGGGGAAATGGAACTCCCGGAACAAACGTCTCGATTCAAACATCGTGGGGAGAGAAAACTTCGACAGTGGTTCTTTCGGACAGTATATGGACAACGAAGGTGATGACGCCTAAAGCCGGCGGACCGTTTCAGATATCCGTTCGGCATGGAAATTCCCTTATAGTACTAAGAAATGTTTTAGCGGGTGAAGTTTGGTTGTGTTCCGGTCAATCGAATATGGAGATGTCGCTTGAAGGATGGCCGCCTTCCGATACGATAATGAATAGTGCAAGTGATATTGAACAGGCATTGTATCCCTCCATTCGATTGTTCTCTGTGATGCGTGCTTATGAAGCAACGCCGAATACGATTTGTGTTGGGAGTTGGGTGGAATGCAATCCGATTGATGCCAGAGGTTTTAGTGCTACCGCATATTATTTTGGCAAGATGTTGTACTCATCACTCAAAGTACCTATCGGTCTCATCAACTCAAGCTATGGAGGAACTTCTATTGAAGCCTGGATGAGTAGAAATGAATTAGAATCTTTTAAAGAATTCTCTGAACCGTTGAAGAAACTTGAAGAAAGTCAGGATGGTATTCGGTCGCTGACTCAATGGCTGACTCAGCATCCAGTGATCAATCTTCGCAATCCGGATCCGCTGCATAAGTGGGATGGATTGAAATTTGGTGATGAGAATTGTTCTGCCCAAAAGTATAATGATAGTGCATGGCAGGAAATGAATTTACCAACCCTATGGGAACGGACATCCGTTGGCGAGTTCGATGGTGCCGTATGGTTTCGGAAACAAGTGATCATTCCATCCGCATGGATTGGAAAAGATCTTCAGCTCCAGCTTGGAGCTATCGATGATATGGATGAAACATATGTGAACGGCCAAAAGGTTGGACAATATCTTGCTGATGGTTATTGGAGTACGAACCGGTTGTACAAAGTCGCTGGGTCAGTTGTTCAGGATTCTTTTCTCCAGATAGCGGTCCGTGTGATTGATCTTCGGGGCGGCGGTGGACTTTGGGGCAATGGATTTAAAATGATTCTTTATCAGGATGACATCAATACCGGAATATCACTCGAAGGGAACTGGAAATACCTTCCCGTAGCTGAATATCGCACAAACACCTTCTTTGTGTTTGGTGCAGAGGGCAATGAATTCGCACAGCGGCCAAAATTCCCAATAGATTTTTCTCCCAATACTCCAACGTCGCTCTTCAATGCAATGATCAATCCGCTTGTACCTTTTACTATAAAAGGAGTAATATGGTACCAAGGTGAAAACAACGTACCAAACCCCTCCCTGTATAAAAAACTCTTTCCTGCAATGATTTCCGATTGGCGGCAGGTGTTTCAAAATCGTGATCTTCCGTTCTATTTTGTCCAGTTAGCACCATATGACTATGGACAGAAATCAGCATCCCAGATTCTTCGCGAAGCACAATTCCAGACATTGTCTGTCAGGAAAACAGGAATGGCTGTTACGCTTGATATCGGTAATCCAAAAAATATTCATCCTGCCGACAAGGAGAGTGTCGGAAAGCGCCTGGCGTATTGGGCGTTGGTCAAAACATATGGGAAGAAGATTGCTTATTCCGGACCGCTTTATAAATCCCAGAAAATTATGAACGGTAAAATCGTTCTCACGTTTGAATATGCAGAGAAGGGATTGGTGGTCAAGAAAATAAATGGGGAACATCATTTCATGATCGCTGGAAAAGATAGAGTGTTTAAAAAAGCTGTTCTGAAAGTAGCTGGAAGCAAGCTTGTTCTCTCGCACCCTCAAATTTCTAAACCTGCGGCAGTGCGTTATGCCTGGAGTAATGTTGATGAGGGCACGTTGTTCAATAAAGAAGGATTACCTGCATCATCTTTTCGAACGGATGATTGGGATGAATAACTATGGTTCCGCGATTCTTCTACTATCCATCCTTTCTAATGTATTTTAATCCTAACCGTTGGAGAGTCTTATGAAACCGATATGCATCGTCGCAATTCTTATGATATTCATGATCTGCACTTTGAATGCACAAAAATTTAATGGATTGGCGCTCACACCTCCCATGGGATGGAATAGTTGGAATACATTTGGATGCAACGTCGATGAAGCGCTTATTCGCGAAATAGCTGATGCAATAGTTGTGAGCGGGATGAAAGGAGCGGGATATACGTATGTTGTGATTGACGATGGCTGGCATGGCAAGCGCGACAGTCTGGGATTTATTCATCCTAACCCTCAGCGGTTTCCCTCGGGGATGAAAGCGCTTTCCGATTATGTTCATTCCAAAGGATTAAAATTTGGTATCTATTCTTGTGCAGGAGAAAAAACATGTAATGGTTATCCAGGGAGCCGCGGTCACGAATATCAGGATGCATTGACGTATGCACAGTGGGGAGTCGATTATCTTAAATATGATTGGTGCAATACAGATAGCCTCAATGCTGTAGGTGCTTATACAACAATGCGTAATGCGTTGAATGCTGCTGAACGGCCGATTGTTTTTAGCTTATGCGAATGGGGAAATAATGATCCATGGAAATGGGGAAAGGATGTCGGGCACCTCTGGCGAACTACAGGTGATATAACAGATTGCTTTGACTGTGAAGTGAACCATGGCACATGGTCGTCCTGGGGTATTATGAAAATTGTTGAGATGCGAAAAGATATTCGCTCCTATACAGGACCAGATCACTGGAATGATCCCGATATGATGGAAGTTGGGCGAGGGATGTCATTGAGTGAAGACCGGGCACATTTTTCGTTGTGGTGTATGATGGCAGCTCCACTCATGGCAGGAAATGATTTGAGGAGTATGAAGAAAGAAATAAGAGAGATTCTTACCGATAAAGAAGTGATTGCTATCGATCAAGATTCTCTCGGTGTACAAGGATTCAGATTTAATAGTAACGCGCAAGGAGTTGAAGTATGGGCAAAACCACTCGTACATGGCGATTGGGCAATCTGTTTTCTCAATCGAACTGAACGCTTGAGGAGTATTGAATTTGATTGGTCCATACAAGTTATCGAAGATGATATTTCGAAGAAAACATTAAACGTAAAAGAAACTACATATAGTATTCGAGATCTTTGGTCTCAGAAACAACTTGGCACGACAAAAAAATTGTTGAATGCCGAAATTTCATCACACGATGTCTTGCTTGTGAAATTAGTAAAACAATAAGTACTGAGAAAAGGAACTTGATAAATTTTGTGGAGCGGTGATGAATAAAATACTATTTCTTCTTGTTCTTTCAGGGGCGTTGTTGTGCTCAACAAACACACTGCTTGCTCGACAAGATATAAAAGGAACGAAGTATTTCGACTGGTTACACAATGTCGATAGAAGCCAACCTATCAACAGTCCCAACGCAAAGAAACTTCCGCTTGTGAAGGTGCACGGGAATAAGTTTGTCAATGAACGAGGGGATACAATCTTGTTTCGTGGTGTATCTATTGCTGATCCTGATAAGATTGAACAAGAAGGTCGTTGGAATAAAAATCTTTTTGTGAAAATTAAAGAGTACGGCGCCACCCTTGTCCGTCTACCGGTCCATCCTGTGCCATGGCGGATGCGTACACCAATAAAATATTTAGAGCTCCTCGATCAGGCGGTCGAATGGTGTACAGAACTTGGGATGTATGTCATCATCGATTGGCATTCCATAGGAAACCTCAGAATGGAGTTGTTTCAAGGCCCGGAGTACGTTACCACGCGCAAAGAAACCTACGAATTTTGGAGAGCGATTGCCTTGCATTTTCAGGGAAATACTACCGTTGCGTTTTACGAGCTCTTCAATGAACCGACAGTATTTCATGGCAAATTGGGAAGGATGTCCTGGAGTGAGTGGAAAAAAATAAATGAGGATATCATTGCTCTCATCCGCGCGTATGATGATGAACGGATTCCGCTCGTGGCAGGTTTGGATTGGGCATATGACTTGACTCCGCTCCGTAACGAGCCGATAGAAGCTGAAGGAATCGGATATGTCGCGCATCCATATCCGCATAAGCGTGATAAACCATATGTCCCAAAGTGGGAGGAAGATTTTGGATTCGCGTCTGGCCGTTATCCCATGGTTGTAACAGAATTCGGATTCAGTAAGGGAAAACAAGGTTTGGAAGAAAATGGCGAGTACGGGAAGGAAATAATCCAATATCTTGAACGTAAAGGAATCAGCTGGGTGTGCTGGATTTATGATCCACTCTGGAAACCAACATTAATAGAATCTTGGGATACATTTAAACCTACTGAGAGCGGTGAATTCTTTAGAAAAGCTCTTCGGCGTGAAATTGAAAAGTAGTAATTTGAACAAAGTGAAAAGATGAAACAGAAAACTTGGATAAAGTATGCTGCACTTATCACTATAGTAATCCTAATTGGATCAGGTTCGCTGTTAGCGGCAGAGAACAAATTTTCATCACCGGTGAAGACAGCCATACGTGAACGGTTGCTCATGGATTTTGGTTGGAGATTTGCTCTCGGACATGCCACCGATGCAAAAAAGGATTTCAACCATGCTACAGGATATTTCTCTTATTTTGCGAAAGCCGGGTACGGTGATGGCCCAGCATCGAAAGAATTTAATGATCACCCTTGGCGTACGTTGAATCTCCCGCACGATTGGGCAGTTGAGCTGCCGTTCGATTCACTGGCAAGTTATAGTCATGGATACAAAGCTATCGGGCGTAACTATCCGGTAACAAGCATTGGCTGGTATCGAAAAACGTTCACCATTCCCGAGTCGGATATAGGTAAGCGCATCAGCATACAGTTCGATGGCGTCCATCGCAACTCGGTTGTTTGGGTCAATGGATTTTATCTTGGTGAAGAACATTGTGGTTATTACAGTTTTCAATACGACATCACCGATTATTTGAATTACGGAGGTGAAAATGTTGTTGCTGTCCGTGTCGATGCGACTATGGAAGAGGGATGGTATTATGAGGGTGCGGGCATCTATCGACATGTGTGGTTGAATAAAACAGCACCGCTTCATATTGCACCGTTCGGTACATTCGTTTCATCTGACGTGAAAGAAAATTCTGCTGACATTACCGCTCGTGTTACGCTGATCAATGAAGGAGCGAAGAATGCAACGTTCGAAATAAAACATACCGTTATTGATGCAGATGGTAAAACTGTTGCGCATGCAGAGTTGAAACAATGTGTTCTTCATTCGGGCGAATCAAATGAATATGTAAATCTGATGAACGTCACCAATCCCAGTTTATGGTCAATTGAAACGCCATATTTGTACAAGCTTATAACAACCATCACTTCAGCAGATTCTCTTGTCGATCGGTATGAGACTCCATTTGGAATTCGCACTCTCCGATTTGATTCCAAGGAAGGATTTTTTCTCAATGGTAAACATGTCTATCTCAAAGGAAGTAATAATCATCAAGATCATGCAGGAGTTGGTACAGCCATTCCAGATGCGCTTCAGGAATTTCGCGTTAAGCGATTGAAAGAGATGGGAATGAATGCTTACCGCTGTTCGCATAACCCGGCTACGCCCGAACTTCTTGATGTGTGTGATCAGTTGGGCATGCTCGTGATTGATGAAAACCGTTTAATGGGAACGAATGCCGAACATCTTGATCTGCTGAAACGAATGATCGTACGCGATAGGAATCATCCGAGTGTTTTTGTTTGGTCGATCGCCAACGAGGAATGGGTAGCGGAAGGCAATATTACAGGTGCACGATTAGCAACGACTATGCAAACCTTTGCGCAGAAGCTTGACCCGACTCGCCGTATTACTTATGCCAATAGCGGCGGATGGGGTAATGGAATATCGACCGTCCAGGATGTTATGGGTTTTAACTATATATTCAATGGAAATATCGATAAGCAGCATGTAGATTTTCCTCAACAACCGAGCATGGGAACGGAAGAAACAACTTCAAGAAGCACACGTGGTATCTATGTTGATGATTCATTGCATGCACACCTCGCTCCGATAGATAGAAAGCCTCCGGGACATGGCGTGGAAGAAGGATTGAAGTTCTATGCAGCACGTCCCTTTCTATCCGGAATTTTCTTCTGGACAGGGTTTGACTATCGCGGTGAAGCCAGTCCGTTCGGCTGGCCGCAGGTGACATCTCAATCCGGTATTGTTGACCTCTGTGGTTTTCCCAAAGACATGTTTTATTATCTCAAATCGTGGTGGAGCGACGAGCCGGTGCTGCATATTTTTCCTCATTGGAATTGGAAAGAGAAGGAAGGACAGCCGATCAACGTTTGGGTCTTCAGCAATTGTGATGAAGTGGAATTATTTCTCAACAAAAAAAGCCTAGGAAAAAAAACTGTTCCTAAGAATTCTCATCTCGAATGGATGATTCAATATGAACCTGGAGCCTTACTTGCACAAGGGTATAAAAATGGTCGACAAATTCTCACCGAGAAAATCGAGACAACGGGAGAACCAGCCTCTGTGAAAGTGATTCCTGATCGATCGACCATACAAGCAAATGGTGAAGATGTTGCGGTTGTGACAGTACAGGTTCTTGATTCGAAAGGAAGAATTGTCCCTACGTCCGGAAATGAAATTACTTTTTCCATACAAGGACCGGGTAAACTTATTGGTGTCGGTAATGGAGATCCATCATCGCACGAGCCGGACAGGTATTTTGAACGTATGAGTCATGCCAATATTGACCA
This sequence comes from Bacteroidota bacterium, assembly GCA_049523215.1. Taxonomy (GTDB): domain Bacteria; phylum Bacteroidota; class Ignavibacteria; order UBA10030; family UBA10030; genus Fen-1298. The sequence goes on from JBEKNC010000005.1 coordinate 53,214, forward strand.
ACTAAAAGCACAATCAACAGCCCAGAAAGAAAATTATCCGGAAGTGAAATCGGAATATAATGTTTCAGCCTGGCAATGGGCGGTCAATGGGAAAGGTGAATATATTGTTGCATTAAGAGACAGTCTCGATGTTGCGATCATTCGAGGTGAGTTTACCTTGCCTCCTCTTACAGAAAATACAAGTGTCTCACTCTGGCCAAAAAGTTTAGGCGAAGAGCAAGCGATTTATATCAATGGAAAACTTGTTATATCACAAATAAAGCGCGATGATCCGGTTCGTGAATATAAACTTGATCATTCTTTTCTTCATGAAGGAAAAAACATTTATGCAGTCGTTGGGAAACCATTGATAAAAAGATTCCAATATGACAACCTAAACACTGATCCTGGTATCGTTCGGGTCTCTAGCCCTGCAGATCCTTGGAAGCGTACAGTGTTCAATGGATTAGCACAAGTCATTATACAATCTTCAAAAGAACCAGGTGTTATCGTCCTGAAAGCAGTTTTAAAAGGCTTGGGCAGTGACATCATACAGATTCAGTCTCAGAAGTCAGTATTGCGGCCATCTGTTCCTGAATAAATTTTGGATGAATACATTATTTTTCCAGCACGCACTCTTTTCTATGAAAGAGATGAAACATGGGGTTCTATTCTCCAGAGATAGATAGATACGATGAAATGAAGTATAACCGATGTGGACGAAGCGGACTGAAATTATCGGCCATTTCATTGGGATTGTGGCACAACTTCGGAAGTGTTGACAGTATGAGTAATGCACGTACTATGGTGCAACGGGCGTTCGATCTGGGGATAACTCATTTTGATCTGGCAAATAATTATGGCCCTTCTCCCGGATCAGCCGAAGAAAATTTTGGGAAAATATTAAAAAAAGATTTTTCATCGCATCGGGATGAATTAATTATCTCAACAAAAGCCGGATACTTCATGTGGCCTGGTCCGTATGGAGATTGGGGATCGAGGAAATATTTAATTGCGAGTTTGGATCAAAGCCTGAGCCGCATGGGATTGGAGTACGTCGATATTTTTTACCATCACCGTCCGGATCTTGAGACACCATTGGAAGAAACGATGTATGCGCTTGATCAGATTGTCCGCAGCGGCAAAGCCCTCTATGTTGGAGTTTCTAATTATTCACCGGGGTTAACTGCGAAAGCGGCCAAAATACTTCGAGATCTTGGTACCCCTTGTCTCATCCATCAGCCGAAATACAGCATGTTCAACCGATGGATTGAAAAAGATTTGTTGAGAGTTTTAAAAAAAGAAGGAATCGGATGTATTGCATTCTCTCCTTTAGCACAAGGATTGCTGACCGAAAGATACTTCAAGGGCATTCCGTTAGATTCGCGTGCTGCAAAACGACATGGATTTTTAAAAGTTGAAGAAGTGACCGAGGAACAACTATCGAAAGTACGTCGACTGAATGAAATTGCTAAACAGCGAAATCAGTCGATGGCACAAATGGCACTTGCCTGGGTGCTGCGCCATTCTGAAATGACCTCTGTGTTAGTCGGAGCCAGCCATGTCTCTCAAATTGAGGATGCTGTGGGAGCGTTGAAGAATACGAAATTTTCATCTGAAGAATTAAAGATGATTGATGACATTCTAGATAGTAAAAAATCAAAATAATGTTTTCTCAGGTGAATGTATGAATAAAGAATTGATCGTTTTAGTATCACTGTTGATTGTTGTCTTTCTTCTTTATAATCACACGAAAGCCCAATCCATAAAAAAGGAGAAGGAGCAATTTCAACCACTCTCGTATGAGCAGGCTGATGAAATAGCTGACTCGGTTTTGGCTTTGATGACGTTGGATGAAAAAATTGCATACATCGGTGGTGATCGATCGTTTTTTATCAGATCGATTTCCAGGTTGAATCTTTCTGAGGTCTACATGACCGATGCGACGCAGGGGGTGCATATCAGAGAAAAATTTAGAGACTTTGATCTATCAAAATATCAATTGGAGAAATCCACCGCATTTCCTTGTCCACTGCTGTTAGCGGCGACATGGAATCCTGAACTTGCCTATCGATATGCAGAAGCTGTCGGTGAAGAATGTCGCCAGGGCGGCGTCGGTATTTTACTCGGGCCGGGTTTGAATAGTTATCGGCATTCACAATGCGGCCGGAATTTCGAATACTTCGGTGAAGATCCGTTTCTTCGAGCACGATTGATTGAAAAGTATGTACAAGGTGTACAGAGCACTGGAACAGTAGCCACATTAAAACATTTTATGGCGAACAATACAGAGTATTACAGAAGAATGAGTAACTCAATTATCGACGAAAGAACATTGCATGAAATCTATTTGCCTCCATTTAAAGCGGGAATAGATGCCGGTGCCAAAGCGGTCATGACCTCGTATAATTTGTTAAATGGCGAATGGTGCGGACAAAGCGAATATGCGATTAATACTGTCTTACGAAAGCAGCTGGGTTTCAAATGGCTCGTTATGACAGACTGGTGGTCTGTAACTGACGGTGAAAAGTTGGCAAAATCCGGTCAGGATTTAGAGATGCCGTCTGCCGTTGCTCTCAAAGATGCTCACCAGCTTCTTCAAGATGGGAAAGTGAAGATCGAAGATATCGATCGAATGGTAAAAAGCATCTTACGGACATATTTTTCCATGAAACTTCATGATCAGAAAAAATTGCCACTGGATGATGCGATGTATGAAAATCATGAATTGATTGCTCTCCAATCAGCCCGCGAAGGAATAGTAGTTCTGAAGAATGAAGGTGATATTCTTCCCTTGAAGAACAATTCAAAAACCATATTGGTGACAGGTGACTATGTAAAAAAAATTGCGAGGGGTGGAGGGTCTGCAGAAGTGATAGGATATCATCAGCGATTGATGATTGACGAATTAAGAAAAGAATTCGGTGATAGAATCGTCTCTGTGGACAATCCGAGTCTTGAGCAAATTAAATCAGCAGATGTCGTGCTGTGTAACGTCGGCACGCAAGATAGTGAAGGATGGGACCGTCCGTTTGAACTTCCGGAAGATCAAGAGAATAAAGTGCAAGAATGTGTGAATAATAATCCAAATACCATCGTCATTGTCACCTCCGGCAGCGGAATCAGAATGACAGATTGGAATGATAAAGCGAAAGCGATTATCTATGCATGGTATGTCGGGCAAAATGGGAATACAGCATTAGCAGAGATCCTCTCGGGAAAAACAAATCCATCCGGAAAACTTCCTATTACCATTGAAAAAGATTTTAAAGACTCTCCGGGTTTCGGTTACCTTCCGGAAGGAGAAACATTGTATAAGAAGTGGAATGATAAAGGCGAAAAAGGGCATCAAGTGTATGATGTTCACTACACAGAAGGAATTTTTTCAGGTTATCGCTGGTACGAAAAGAACAATATCGAACCGCTGTATCCATTTGGTCACGGACTTTCTTACACTGAGTTTGAATACAGCAATCTTCAGGTTTTGAAAGGTCAATTCCATGAACAGGATTTTATTCAAGTAAGCTTTACAATAAAAAATATTGGAAAGAAAAAAGGATCGGAGATCGCTCAATTATATGTTCAAGATCCTGAATGTACTGTCCCTCGCCCGGTGAAAGAATTAAAGGGATTCAGGAAAGTAGATTTAAAACCTGGAGAAAATACGACAGTCGAGATGGCGTTACAGAAGCAAGACTTTTCTTTTTGGAATCCCGAAACAAAGGACTGGTTCGCAGAAAAAGGAAGGTTTAATATTTTTGTTGGGTCTTCTTCTCAAGACATAAAATTGCAGAAATCTATAGAATTGCAATAACATTTATGAATAAGAATTTAAAATAAAGAACAACAAACTCATCGCGGTATCAACGTTAGGAGACTCTTATGGAGAATGTTATTCAGAAGCTTTCAATGAAGGAAAAGATCGGGTACGGATTTGGCGATTTAGCATCATGTCTTTTCTGGGCAACGGTTATGTCTCAGCTTCTTTTCTTTTACACAGATATTTTTGGTTTGACCGGGAAAGCCGCCGGGTTAATGTTCTTTATTTCAAGAATTTTAGATGCTTTTTTTGATGTAGTCATAGGAATGACCGCGGATCGGACAAAGAGCCGGTGGGGAAAATTCAGGCCGTACATCTTATGGGGAGCTGTCCCGTTGGCTGTGTCTGCTGTCTTAGCATTTTCGACGCCTGAGTTTAGCGAAGCAGGCAAACTTGTATATGCCTATGCTACCTTTATTCTCTTTATGTTCCTGTATTCAACCGTCAATATTCCATATACAGCGTTGCTGGGTGTTATCAGCGGAGATCCGGTCGAAAGAACGAGCGCCTCATCGTTTAAATTCGTTGGCGCATATCTCGGCGGATTTATCGTCTCTGCAACGGTTCTTCCGTTGGCGGCGCATTTCGGAGGCGGCAATGCAGCAAAAGGATGGCAAATGACCATGGGCTTTTATGGGATTGCAGCAATTATTTTCTTCTTGATTACGTTCCTCTCAACGCGCGAACGCATCCAACCCATCGCAAAAGAAAAAACATCCGTCAAAAACGACTTAAAGGATTTGTCCAAGAACGTTCCATGGATGTTATTGTTCATTGTGACGATTCTTTTTATCCTCTTCGTCTGTATTCGATTAAGTGTGACAACACACTATTTCAAATATTATATCGGTGAACAGGCCAGCCCGTTGCTAGCACACATCTCTAATTTCTTCATCCAATTTATTCTTAATCCTCTTTATGGCATTTTTGGAAAAGAACAGATTGCACTATTGGATGTGACTCATAAATTTGGTTTTGAAGTGTTGACATCCGTTTTTAACACTCTTGGTCAGGGATTATCGCTTGTAGGTGTTCTTCTGGTTCCTTGGTTCGCAAAAATATTCGGAAGGAAGGGCGGTGTCCTCATTCTTTTCGTTGTGGCGTTGGTTTGCACGGGGGCATTCTATTTCTTCAAGCCGGAAAACTTATTGTTGATTTTTATTTTTCAATTCTTCGGATCATTAACAGGTGGACCGATTTCCGCGCTGCTGTGGGTTCTGTATGCCGATACAGCCGACTATTCCGAATGGAAAACCGGGAGAAGAGCAACAGGCCTTGTCTTCTCGGCTTCTATTATGTCTAACAAAATTGGCTGGGCTGTAGGGAGTATGATTGCTGCGTTTATTTTGGATCAGACTGGTTTTGTTGCCAATGTTATTCAAAACATTGATGTCCAGAACGGTTTGAGGAATATGATGAGCATTATTCCCGTTGCGATTGGTTCGGTTGCGTTCATCATTTTGGCGTTCTTTTATAAATTAGATGAACCGACGATGAAAAAAGTGAAAGAGGAGTTGGATGCAAGACGGAAAGCGAATGATGCGGAACCAAAAACTGTGTAATGCTTTCGTTCAAAAATAATTGACGGAGAACTTGAATATGCAGTATGGATTTTTTGACGATAAGAATAAAGAATACGTAATGAAACGACCGGATACTCCAAAGTCATGGAGTAATTATTTGGGTTCGACGGAGTACGGTGCAATTATTACCAACAATGCTGGCGGATACAGCTTTGTGAAATCCGCTGCACAGGGCCGCTTCACACGTCTCCGCTTCAATGTCATTCCGATGGATCAGCCGGGCCGTTATCTTTACTTGCGTGATAAAGACAGCAAGGATTATTGGTCGGCTTCGTGGCAGCCCGTTGGAAAATCTTTGAAGGAATACAAATCCGAATGCCGTCATGGGTCTGCGTATACAAAAATTTCTTCCGAGTATTCTTCCATCAAAACGGAAACCTTATACTTTGTTCCTCTTGACAAGATGTACGAATGCTGGTTGATGAAAGTAAAGAACACAGGGAAGAAAAAAAGACGATTGAGTGTTTTTACATTTGTCGAATATGCAAATAACTGGAATCTTTCTCAGGACATGATCAATCTTCAGTATTCACAGTATATCATGAAAATGGATGTCGTTGGAAATATCATCGATCATGGAACCAATGTCTTTATGCCCTCGATGCCCGATAAATTCGAGGACAACGGACAAGGGCGTCATACTTTTCTCGCAATTTCGGGAGCGAAAGTGAAAGGATTCGATACTGATAGAGAAATATTTATCGGTCCGTACCGCACATATGCGAATCCTCTTGTTGTTGAAAAAGGAAAATGCAGGAATTCAAAAGCGGTTGGTGACAACGCCTGCGGAACGTTGCAAGTCGACATCGATTTGAAGCCGGGAGAATCAAAAGAGTTGGTTGTCCTTATGGGCATCGGTGCTGCCGGTGTTGAAGGAAAACAGGCTATCCGGGAGTTGGGAAATCCGAACAAAGTACGCGAGGAATTCGCAAAGCTGAAAGAATACTGGCATTCAAGAATTTCCGGTATGACAGCGGAGACTCCTGATCCCGATTTTAACAGTATGTTCAACACATGGAATCCGTACAATAACCTCATGACGTTTGCATGGTCGCGTGCGGCAAGTTTAGTGTATTCAGGTGAGCGGGATGGGCTTGGTTACCGTGATACGGTTCAGGATTTGCTCGGCATTCTTCATTCGATTCCCAACGATGTTAAAGAACGACTTGAATTGATGATCACCGGACAGGTCTCTAACGGCGGCGCGATGCCTGTAGTCAAGCCGTTTGCGCATACACCCGGAAAGGAAAAAGCTCCTGACGAAAAAGAATATCGCTCAGATGATTGTATGTGGCTCTTTAATACCATCCCGGCATATATAAAAGAGACCGGAGATATTTCATTCTATAATAAAGTCCTTCCGTACGCCGATACGGGAGAAGATACAGTGCTTGGGCATCTTCGTCGCGCTATACAATTCAATCTTGATCATTCAGGCAAGCATGGATTTCCCTGTGGTTTATCGGCTGATTGGAATGATTGTTTAGTTCTGGGACAAGATGGCGAGACGACATTCGTTGCATTTCAACTTCGCTATGCGCTCAAAACGTACATCGAAATTGCGATGATGCTGAACAAAACTGAAGAAGCTACATGGGCAGAGAGTCATCTGCATACTCTTGATAAAAATCTTGAACAGCATGCATGGGATGGCGAATGGTATTTGCGCGCTTACAGGGCTGATGGTTTGAAATTCGGTTCGAAGGAAAATAAGGAGGCGTCAATATTCTTAGAACCGCAGCCTTGGGCAGTGATCAGCGGACATACCTCCAGGGAACAATCGGAAAAATTATTGGATGTTGTTCGGAAACGTTTATCAACAGAATATGGACTTATGATCTGCGATCCGCCTGTCGAGAAAACCGATCCCAAGGTGATTAAAGCAAGATTGTTCAATAAAGGCATGAAAGAAAATGCTTCCATCTTTCAGCATACTCAAGGTTGGGTGGTTATGGCAGAAGCAATCATAGGCAGGGGGAATCGTGCTTACGATTATTTCCGCAAGTTCATGCCTTCCGCGTACAATAAAAAAGCCGAAGTGCGCGAGACTGAACCATATGTGTATTGTCAGTTTACACATAGCAAGTACAGTCCGCGCTATGGTGCTTCTCGGTTGCCTTGGCTGAGTGGTACAGCTTCATGGGCGTATTATGCGGCTGCGCAGTACATACTTGGCATACAACCGGATTATTCAGGATTAAGGATCGATCCATGTCTTCCATCGAAATGGAAAGAAGTGAAGATCACGCGAAGATTCCGAAATAAAAATTTTAACATCATTATAAACAATAAGAATGGGATTCAGAAAGGTGTGAAGAAAATAATTCTGAATGGAAATATCATTGACGACAATCTTATTCCTGTTGATCGAATGATGGAGAACAATGAAGTTCTTGTTGAAATGTAAGGATGGAAAAATAAAAATATGTCAAAGGGAACAATATGAGCTACGGATATTTTGATGATAAGAATAGGGAATATGTAATTACGAGGCCGGATACACCGCTTCCATGGATCAACTATTTAGGATGTGAAGCATACTTTGGAATTATCTCCAATACAGCCGGAGGGTATTCCTTTTATCGCGATGCCCGTTTGCGCAGGTTGACCCGCTACCGTTATAACAATGTTCCCTTCGATTTTGGAGGACGATATATTTATCTTCGCGATAATGCGACCGGTAAATTCTGGTCGCCTACCTGGCAGCCAACGCAGGATGAAGTGAAAGATTATTCGTGCCGGCATGGTATGGGCTATAGCATTATTGGCTCAACCCTCAATCAAATCGAAGCGGAGACACTCTACTTTGTGCCGCTGGGCGAAACACTTGAAATCTGGCGGCTCAGTGTTACCAACCTGAGTAAGAAACCGAGAAAATTGTCGATTTTCTCAAGCATCGAGTTTTGTCTCTGGGATGCTCAGGATGACGCGACAAACTTTCAACGTAACTTCAGCACAGGTCAGGTGGAGGTTGAAGATGGTGTCATCTATCACAAAACGGAATACCGAGAACGGCGAGATCATTTCGCTTATTTTGCTTGTTCTGAAAAACTTGCGGGGTTTGATACGCAGCGCGATACGTTCTTGGGAGCTTATAGAAGCTGGAATAAACCGTTGGCGGTTGAACGGGGACGTTCGTTTAATTCTGCAGCACACGGATGGGCGCCCATGGGATCGCATCATGTGAAACTCAACTTGAAGGCCGGTGAGACTCGTATTGTGACTTTCGTGCTGGGGTACCATGAAAATCCAAAAGATAAAAAGTTTGATCCGCCCAACTCGCAAATCATTAATAAGCAAACTGTTCAGCCCATTATTTCTAAATATCTGAATCCTGTTAACGTCAAAACTGCCTTTGACGCACTCAAAAAGTACTGGGATCAAGTGTTGGGATTATATCAGGTCAAGACTCCGGATAAACATACAAACCGAATGGTGAATATTTGGAATGCGTATCAATGTATGGCAACGTTCAATATGTCGAGGTCTGCATCGTTTTATGAATCGGGAATTGGGCGCGGATTGGGATTCCGCGATTCCAACCAGGACTTGCTTGGCTTTGTTCACATGGTTCCGGAGCGGGCACGAGAGCGTGTGCTCGATCTGGCCTCTACGCAGCTTGAAACCGGCGGTGCGTATCATCAATACCAGCCATTGACAAAACGCGGGAATAATGATATCGGCGGCGATTTCAATGATGATCCATTATGGTTGATCCTCGGTGTTGCAGCATATTTGAAGGAAACGGGTGATTGGTCTATTCTGAATGTACCGGTGCCGTACGATAATAAACCGGGAAGTGAGAAACCGCTCTATGAGCACTTGGAGCGGAGTCTAAAATATATACTCAACCGGCTTGGTCCACACGGGTTGCCGCTCATTGGACGTGCCGACTGGAATGATTGTTTGAATCTTAATTGTTTTTCCGATACGCCGGGGCAATCCTTTCAGACAACCACGAACAAAGATGGGAAGGTAGCGGAATCAATTTTCATTGCCGGCATGTTTGTTTTGGCAGCGCGTGAGCTGGCCGATATTGCTGAACGGTGCGGATTGAAATCTGATGCGAACGTCTATCGTCAAGCGGCAGAACAGATGGATGCAACAGTCCATACACATGGATGGGACGGTGAATGGTTTTTGCGTGCATACGATGATTTCGGTAAGAAAGTCGGATCAAAAGAATGTGAAGAAGGGAAAATATTTATCGAGCCGCAGGGCTTTTGTGTTCTGGCAGGTATCGGATTGAATAATGGACTTGCACAAAAATCTCTAGATTCCGTCAACAAAATACTGGCAACATCGCATGGAATTATGCTCCAGCAGCCGGCATATTCGAAATATTATTTGAACCTCGGTGAAATTTCTTCGTATCCTCCCGGATATAAAGAGAACGCCGGAATTTTTTGTCACAATAATCCATGGGTAATCATTGCTGAGACGAGAGTGGGAAATGGAAACCGGGCATTTGATTATTATCTTCGCATCAATCCTTCCGCCCGCGAAAAGATGAGTGACAAACATCGCTGCGAACCGTATGTCTATGCGCAAATGATTGCAGGAAAAGATGCGCCTACCCATGGCGAGGCAAAAAACTCATGGCTCACCGGGACGGCAGCATGGAATTATGTTGCCATCACACAATTTATCCTGGGCATTCGTCCTACGTATGATGGATTGATGGTCGCGCCAGTGATTCCTTCTCGGTGGAAGGGATTTTCTGTCAATCGGATCTTCCAAGGAATACGCTACGATATTACAGTGAAACGAGAAGGAAAAGGAAATAAAGTGCATCTGACTGTAGATGGACAAGCGGTCGAGAGTACTATCATTCCAAAACCACCTGCCGGTGTAACTCGGGTCATTGTTGAGGTAACATTGTCCTGAATTTCATGAAATAATCGGTGCTTTATATTGAAAATATTCTCAAATTTTCTAATCCCTGAGAAAAACTCAAGCCAATGTGCATGAGAAATTCTTGAGGAAGATCGTGCAACAGGAGAGAATAGGTGTCTTACGACAAATGAGGAAAGAACGATGGGTATAAAAAAAGTTTTTGTGACTGGATGCTTTGATTTGCTCCACAGCGGACATGTTGCGTTTCTGCAAGAGGCAGCTCAATATGGAGATGTTTATGTCGGACTTGGCAGCGATAGTACTGTTTCTGCCCTCAAAGGCCGTTATCCGGTGAACAACCAGGATGAACGGAAATATATGCTTCAGGCATTATCATGTGTGAACCAATGTCAGATCAATTCCGGTACCGGACTCCTCGATTTTGTTGAAGAGATCAAACAACTACAACCGGATATATTTATAGTCAATGAAGACGGAAATACTCTTGCGAAAGAAGAATTAAGCAAGGAACTTGGAATTGAGTATTTAGTACTCAAAAGGATTCCACATAACCATTTACCAGTCCGTTCCTCCACATCGTTGAGAGAAGAATGTACGATGCCCTATCGAATAGACCTTGCAGGAGGATGGCTTGATCAGCCCTATGTCGGAAAATATTCTCCAGGGTCGGTTCTGACTATTTCCATTGAACCAACCTTTGAATTTAATGAACGCAGCGGGATGGCTTCGAGCACGCGAAGACAGGCAATTAAACTCTGGCACACAGATGTACCTTCGGGAGACAAAGAACATCTTGCACGACTCCTTTTTTGTTTTGAAAATCCTCCCGGAAGTAAAGTGATTGCTGGCTCCCAGGATGCCCTGGGAATAATCTTGCCCTCTCTCAATAAACTTGAGTATGACGGCGAGTACTGGCCAAAACACATCACGACAGTTGATGATGAAGATACATTATCTTGGATTGAACAGCACCTCTACCTTGTCACTCTTGAACCAAGAAGCTCCGGATATGATGTGTTGGATCATACAAGAATCAATGAGCGGTTAGCAAAAGATCTGGCTGACGTAACGGAACGGTGCTGGAATTCAATGCTGAACCATGATCTGAAAAGTTTTGGAAAATATTTTAGAGCTTCGTTTGAAGCACAGGTAGCGATGTTCCCGAGTATGATCGATGATTTTATCTTAAAGACAATTGACAAGTATAAAGAAAGAGCGTACGGCTGGAAACTTTCCGGAGCCGGCGGTGGCGGATATCTCATACTTGTTTCTGAAAAACCCATTGCTGGCGCAATGCAAATAAAGATTCGAAGAAAACTTGATTAAGAATTAGCAATTCATTCAAAAAGGGTGTTTACCATGAATGTCTCGTCAATCGATTATATGATCATCATTTTGTATTTGGTTGGAATTGTCGGATTAGGAGTGTGGGCGGGTTTCAAGAGACGGAAAGGGGGAGAAGGAAGCCATTACTTTTTGGCAGGGAATACGCTGACGTGGCCCGTTATCGGGTTGGCTATGTTTGCAGCAAATATTTCAACAGTCCATTTAGTAAGTTTGGCGGAGTCGGCATATAAATATGGATTGATTTACGGCAACTTCGAATGGATGGCGGGATTCACACTCATTCTTCTCTCGCTATTCTTTGCACCGCTCTATTTACGCTCACGTGTACCTACATTACCGGATTATTTAGAACGAAGATACAACCGTAACTGCCGCGATTGGTTGGCGATTATCTCTATTATATCAGCGGTTGTTATTCATATCGGAGTCGCTTTATATACTGCGGCTTGGGTATTGCGCGGCATCATGAATATTCCGCCCGGTGCAGAAATTTTTGGTATCGATGCTTTGATGTTCTTCATTATAGTGCTGGGTGTTCTCACCGGTATTTATACGATGATTGGCGGATTGCTGGCGGTTGTTATGACGGAAAGTGTGCAAACCGTACTGCTCTTAGTCGGTGCAATCTGTATCACTGTGGTTGGGTATATTAAAATTGGAGGATGGAGTGCGTTAACCCACACACTAGCGACACAACCGCACCCCATGGCTGGAACTGCCGGTTCTGGTATAACTTGGAATACAAGCAATTTTTTAAGTATGATGCGTCTTGACGGCGATCCTTCCGGATTACCGTGGTACTCCATTCTCTTGGGATACCCGGTGCTCGGGATTTGGTATTGGGCATGTGATCAAACGATTGTGCAGCGAGTTCTTGCTGCTAAAGATGAAAAACAAGCGCGTTTAGGACCATTGTTTTGTGCATTCCTTAAAATTCTTCCGGTATTCTTCTTTGTACTGCCCGGAGTTATTTGTGTAGCCCTTATCCAGAATAATTACTTTCATGGTGAAGCCCCGAAAGCGGCGGCTGATACCTATACGTTCATGATCACGCATATGTTACCCATCGGCCTGAAAGGCCTTATCACCGCTGCGATGCTTGCGGCGGCGATGCAGACTTGCTCCGCTGCGCTCAATTCTACAGCGACATTGTTTTCCTATGACATATTTAAAAGGTGGCGTCCGAAGACCAATGATCACCAGCTCGTTGTGATAGGAAAAATAACAACGGTCGTTGCCACGCTGCTGGCTATCGTTCTTTCACCGATCTTTGGTCATTACAATACTATTATCGAAGGATTGAACAAGTTGATCTCGTACATCGCCCCGCCTATCACCACAGTTTTTCTTTTCGGTGTATTCTGGAAAAAGGCGTCAGGCAGGGCTGCATATATGACATTGGTCTCCGGTGCTTTTCTCGGACTTGTCATGTTTCTCCTTGATTGGAATGGAGTGTATAATGGAAATTTTATGATGACTGCGTTTTATCTGTTAGTTGTCTGCAGTGCCATCATGGTGTTCGCTTCTCACAGCCTTCCTGAACCGCTCAAAGAAGAAGCAAAATTGTTGGTATGGAAAAATTGGCGGGAGCCGTTACAAGGTGAAGCACATGGATATGCTCTCGGGAATTATCGTATTCTCTCAGTCATTGTACTCATAACATTTGTTTGTTTGTATTATATATTTCGATAACGGTGATATGATTATTTTGTTGATAATGGATGAAGGCAGAACTCATGTATATGTTCTATTCCGAGTCGGCTTTTTATCAATCTGCAATCTTAAATCTTCTTGTGCCCTCAACGAGATTCGAACTCGTGTTCCAGGCTTGAAAAGATTGTTGTATCCGAAATTTTGCTGATTTCGGAACAAAACTAAGCCCTTTTACCTAAAAAAATCCCTCAAGTGTTAGCAGAAGTGTTAGCAGTTACCTTTCATAAAAAACCAACACGTTAATTATAAACCAAGGTAAAGCTTTCTGATAGTTCGATCAAGTTTTTAACCTTTGATAAAATCACAATTGACAATCTATAAATGTTAGTAGTTAAAATTCATATAAACGGAATATATTTTTTGGTATTACAATAATAATGTCTATTATAATAAACTTGTCCAAGTTGATGCACTTTTGAATTTAATTCACTTTATTTTGGACAACAGTGCAAATTACATATTCAATCACAAATCAAATAATAAAAGGAAATTTTAAATGACAACAAGTATTAAAGCAATGCAACTCCTACTAATTGGTAGTATTGTTTTGTACCTTTTATTAGGTTTTATCGGTTGTTCTAGAAAAAATACTTCATCGAATGTCATCCGCAAGGCTTTCGTAATGAGCGTGAACGTGGGTCAGGAGGCCGAGTATGAAAAACGCCATCGTCCCATCTGGCCCGAGCTGGAAGCCACACTCAAGAACCATGGCGTCGTGACATACACCATCTTCCTCCTTCCCGAAACGCGCCAGCTCTTCGGCTACGTTGAGTTCAAGGATCAGGCACAATGGGATGACGTCGCCAAGACTGCTATCTGCCAGAAGTGGTGGGCCCACATGAAGGAAGTTATGCCGTCAAATCCGGACAACAGCCCGGTCTCCACGGAACTGCACGAGGTCTTTCACATCGAGCAGTAGCCGCGGTCGACCGTCGGCATCTCGTCTGTCCGACGACTTGCGTTGTGCGTTTTCATAGTGACCTTCTCATCGGTTCTGGGCATGGTCTTTGCTGATTTGTGCCCGCTACGCCGCGGCCTGGTGTCGATCTTGGCAAGCTTCAAACGCGGAACGAGCTGGTGCATAATGATCACCAGCACCGCTTTTAGTTGTCAATGTAGAAAAATGATTGTGACCTGTACCCGAATGATGTGCTAATTATACGTGACCCTGATATTTTTTGCCATCAGGGTCATTCAATAATCTTATGCAGTAATGGACTTACAATGTTGTATTAAATATTCTTCTGCTTCCACGCTCCACAATCCTTTGTTTTTGTCTGCAATATTTGCCAAATCTCTGAATAAAGGCACGTCAGTTTTATTTTTAAAATCGCTTATTGCCGTTAATGGAAGCGAAAGATTCGTGTAAATCAATTCCTTCCCTCCGGGAATTTCCGGTAAATGTAACGTGGTTGGAATCACCGCATCAAGTCCGCCGATATGTGTTATTAATCCGGCAGGATCAAGGCCTGTGGACATCAAATCTATAGCTTCCTGCATATCGTTATTATTACCTCCGCTTGTTCCCACGATATGAGTAAAGCTGTAATGCACGTTATAAAAATTAAATTTAGCTGAAAAATTAGTATCTGCCGGGCCGGCAAAAAAGTTTAAGCAACCGTCGAAAGCGAGTATCGCATCTCCTAGTTCGACAACAGGTGCGACAGGGGCAAATACAAAAACATCATTATATCCATTCCCGTTTGTGAGATTCATGAGTAATGCCTTGGGATCGGCAGTATTTTTGGTATTGACATAATGAAGTTCAATTCCTTTTTGTTTCGCCAGTTCTTTAGAATACAGAAGTTCAGCTCTGTCCAAACGCGATTGATCAATATCTGTTACAACTAAAATTCTTGGTTTACGATCTTCTCGATGTATCACATAGTTTATTGCAGCAAGCCCCATTGGTCCGACACCTGCGAGAATAGCCATACAACCCTTGTCAACAATTTCCATATTATGAATATATGAACCTGGATTTGTATGATAATTGGCATGCATCGCTCCAATGACACATGATAAAGGTTCTGCTAATGCAGCAGGATAAAATCCAGCTCCTGTATAAGGCAATAAACAATTTTGTTGCATCACCTCATTTGGAATAATGATGTAAGTTGCATCGCCTCCGATGTATCGGTATGAATAACCCGGAGCGCTTAAAATGCCTACAGGACCTTTTTCATAGTTAATGGCAGGTTGAATAGAAAACTTCTCTCCCGCTTTAAATGAAGCCTGCCATTTTTTCCCAACTTCAATTATTTTGCCGCTGAATTCATGTCCGATCATTGTCGGGTGAATGGCAATATTATCAGGTATTCGTTTATGGTCGGCGCCCTGTTTTGCGGCTTTATATGACGACATACAAATACTATCACAGATGACTTGAGCAAGTATTTCATCATCTTGAATTTTGGGAAGTTCAAATGATTCGAGCCTCAGATCATTTTTTCCATATATTCTTACAGCATGTGTCTTCATAATAATTCTATTTGAGCATGATCTGGCCACCTGTTACAGGTATCGCCTGTCCGGTTTCGTATTTCTGATCTATGACATAGTATATCGCCTTCATAACATCGTCAACTCTGCATCCTCTCTTTGCTGGTACTTGGTTCTCATAATATTTTTTGACGTCATCTATTGTTTTTGCACCGGGCACTTTTCCTGCATTGAGATATTGCACAAACAATCCGTTCTTTGGATCAGCCCACAATGGGCCATCAAGAAAATTGCCAGGGCAAATTGAGTTTACTTTTATATTGTAAGGCATCAATTCAAGCGCAAATGATTGGGTAAGCCCGATACCTCCGAACTTAGCTCCTGCGTAAGCATAATTTTTATTACTGCCTCTCAGCCCGGATTTTGAGTTTATTTGGATGATATCCGTAAAATATTCAGGAGCATATTGATATTGTTGCTTCATGATTTTTGAAGCATATTTTGTACAAATAAAATATCCTGAATAATTAATCTTAGTCATCAGTTCGAAAGTAGATATATCTAATTCGTCTAAATCGCCGGCTCTAAGAATTCCAGCGTTACTAATAAAAACATCTATCCCGCCAAAATTCTTTACAACTTCTATTATCATATTCTTCACAGAGAGTTCATCGGAAATATCGCAATGAACATATAATGCCTTGTTGGCAGTACCATGGGTCTTGTTCAGATCATCGGCCAAAGCCGCGCCTTTGTCTTTATTGGTATCGACAATAACTACATTCGCCTGCTTTGCGAATAAATCTCTTACAATACCTTCTCCAAATCCTTGAGCGCCTCCCGTAACTATCGCAATTTTATTAAATAATAGAGAATCGAAAGCGTTATCGTTTTCTTGAGATATACCTCGATATGCATTGTCTGATGCTTCAATATTATTATTCAGTAGTGCTTTCAATGCATCCCGCAGATTGAAAACAATACGGGCGTTTTTGCCAGCGAGGACACAGCCGAAGCCCTCGAAACAAATACAATGAAAAGACGCGTCATCGGAAATCTTTTTCTGAATCAACGACAGCTTTTCATCAAGCGTAAGTTTCTGTTCTACAATGAAACAATTATTTAAAAGAAGAGGCGCTGAATCTCTTTTGAGATGCTGCTTAATTATTGATGTATCCTGCATTTCGTAAAAAGAAACTATGTGCAATCCTGTCTGTGAAAGCATCATTCTGAGAGCAGGGAGGACTTTATATATAAACTTTTCCATATTCTATCTTTTTAAATAAGAATGAATGACTGAATGACCAAATTTTGCGAATTCATCAATCTGTTCGCAATTATTATTTCCATTATCATCAATATACCCTATGTTTATATTTTTCATTAAGAACTGATGAGCGGCAATAACGCAGGCTCCGTCATAAGCAATTTTCTTTATCTCAATTGGAAGTTCGGTCTTATTTTTGCAGGAAATAAGTAAAGAAGATTTATCGGGTGTGTTATGCTCCGTACCAAAAAGGATGATATAATTTCTTTGATGAAAGAATTTAACGAAATCGGTAAGCATGTCTATAGTATTCCGACTTGGTATCAATTCAACACATTTAATGTTGAGCGATGAAAGAGTGGCATGCATCTTTTCCCAGTTATTTTCAAACTCAGTACAAGCATTAAGAGTATCACCTAACAAGGATGGATAGCACGGAATTCCACCAGCCAGTTTTACTAAGTTCACCAATTCTTTTAATGAATAGAATGCTCTATCAATTTCTTGTACGAAAGCAGGTTTACCATCTTTTAAGAAATTATTACGAATCTCATTTTCGAGGGCGGCGCTATTTTCAATATCTGATTTTACTTGAGTTCCCTGAAATATTTTTGTGAGTAAGGCAATCTTCTGTTCTTTCGTAGGCGACAGTGCAATAACTGCATCTTTTATAGCTCTGGCAATATGCCGTTCCCTGACAATATTTTTAGTGTAATGAACAAGAATTGAGTTATAATCTAAAGTAATATCAATCTGATTATTTTGAAAAAAGGCATTCGCTTTTTCGATTATATTTTTTGCCTGTTGGTTGTTGCTTTCTTGTAGCGTGTTCAAACTGTTGATAAAAGCTTTATTCACTACAGGATAATTCAATCCTTTACCGCACAAATAAATGCGGCCAGGATTATTCGGATCATTTACTCTCACCGCATGATCCTGAAACTCTTTATCCAAACCTGTAAATTCAATGTTGAATAAAGGAAATACATTGTACTTCGATGTTACTTCAAAGAACTCAACATACCCTTCGACAGAATAGAAATCATTGATGCCTAATAGTCGGACATTCTCCGCGTTCGCTTGAAGAGCGGCCTCTGTAATTGATTGAAAGGCGCTAAAAGAATATGGAGTGTGAATATGAGAGTTCACATTGTGGATGACATTCGAATCCACATTGTTTAATCCAAAGTTCTTCGCGATAGACTTAAAATCGATTTTGCTGATACTAAACTCCTTTCTTACTTCTCAATATCTTCTCGGAAGATGTAAAATTATTCTGGACGTGATGTCCCGGCAAAGGAAGTATTTTTTCATGAAGGGCATCCAATATCCAAGAAGGTTGAGGGAAAAAGAATTGTTCCATCTCATACGCGGGGACAATCCAGTTTCTGGAGCCGACAACGATCGGAGAAGCATCTAAATAATCAAAAGCGAGTTCAGTAATATTCTGCGCAAAATCTTTGAGCACTGAACCACGTTCAGATGCGTCGCTTGTTAAAAGTATTCTGCCGGTCTTTTTAACTGAAGCAATGACCTTCTCATAATTAAAAGGCACTAAAGATCTTGCATCCATAATTTCGGCTTCAAGATTGTACTTTTCTTTTAAAATATCGGCAGCCTTTAATGCGACATATAATGTTGCGCCAACGCTTAATATAGTAACATCTTTTCCTTCACGTTTCACATCGGGCTCACCAATTGGTATTTCATAATACTCTTTTGGGACACCGCCTTTATGAAACAGTTCACCCACATCATAAATACGCTGGCTTTCGAAGAATATAACAGGATCGGTACCCTGTAAAGCAGAATTCATAAGACCTTTAGCGTCGTACGGAGTAACAGGAAAGACAACTTTTAAACCGGGAATGTGAGCCGTCAATGCAGTCCAATCCTGCGAATGCTGAGCGCCATACTTTGATCCGATTGACACCCTTATAACAACAGGCATCTTAATAAGATTACCGCTCATCGCCTGCCATTTTGGTAATTGATTAAAAACTTCATCACCTGATCTTCCAAGGAAATCGCAATACATAATTTCTGCAATCACTCTACCGCCAGCCATTCCATATCCTATGGCTGTCCCGACAATTGCGCCTTCGGAAATTGGACTGTTGAATAATCTGTTGTATGGTAAAGATTCGGTAAGTCCGCGGTAGACGGCAAAGGCTCCGCCCCAGTCGCGGTTTTCTTCACCATATGCTACAAGGGTGGGGTCTTTATAGAATCTGTCGATGATGGCTTCAAAAATACCATCACGCAAATGAAACTGTTTTAATTTTGAAATAGATTTTCCCTGCGCATCAAAGGCAAATCTTTCTTTTGTAGCTATTTGTTTCACTCTTGGATTGTCCTCAAGCTTCATCAATACTTCCGGCTCTTTGGACTCCATTTTATCGAGCGATATGTTCGAGAACATCATATCTTCAATCGCTCTTGGATTTGCAACCAGATCAATACGAGGTGAAATGGAGTCATCGATAGACCATTGATATACAAGTTTTATTTGCTGCTCGATTGTTTTTACAACGGCATCCAACTCATTTTCTGTGGCAATTTTGTTTTCGACGAGTTGTTTTCTGAAAGTAATAATAGAGTCAACTTTTTCCCACGCTTGAAGTTCTTCTTTAGATCTATAAGATGAGGCATCTGAAGGAGAGTGGCCGCTAAAACGATATGTAAGAGTATCGAGCAACACTGGGCCATTTTTGTCTTCAAGTATTTTCTTTTTGCGCTTGAAAGCATCTATGACAGCTAATGGATTATACCCATCAACTCTTTCGGCATGCATCATTTCGGGGTTCACACCTGCGCCTACGCGAGCCAAAATACCATAGCCCATTGTTTCTCCGCATGTTTGCCCGCCCATTCCATATTGGTTATTCATGAAGTTGAAAATAATTGGCAAACCGCCGTTATATTTTCCTTCCCACAGTTTTTTGAATTGATCCATTGCTGAGAATGATATGCCTTCCCAAACGGGACCACAACCCATTGATGCATCGCCAATATTAGCGACGACAATACCATTCTTCAGATTTACTTTTTTGAATAACGCAGCTCCCACGGCAATATCTCCGGAACCTCCGACAATTGCATTATTCGGAAATACGCCAAATGGTGTGAAAAATGCATGCATACTTCCGCCTAAACCCTTGTTAAAACCATTTTCTCTTGCAAAAATTTCTGCTAATGTTCCATACAGCAAAAAATAAATAGCCACGTCCTTTATTTGATGAACAGGAGCTTTTTCAACCACTTTTAGAATACTGCCATTAAAAAATGATTGCATGATTGTTTGCAGTTCAAAATCATTTAACTGATTTATAGCGGATAATCCTTTAGCCAGAATTTCGCCATGACTTCGGTGTGAACCAAATATCATATCATCAATAGTCAGATTATATGCCATACCAACTGCGGCTGCTTCCTGGCCTGCCGACAAGTGAGCGGGTCCAGGGTGATCATATTTAATACCATGATACTCTCCTCTTGTTTTAATCAAATGCAGCATTGTTTCAAATTCTCTTATAATACACATATCTCTGTATATTCGTACAAAATCTGAAGTGCTGAAATTTTTCTTTTCCTCTGAAATAGTTTTAATGTACTGGTTGACCGGTATTTTTCCAAAACCTATAAAATCCGGTTTTCTAACTTCCTGTGGATCTATGAACTGATTTTTCGGCATACATTATTCTTCTTTGTTAAAATATATTTGATGTTTCCTTAAAAATTTCTGAAACAGTAGGATGAGGAAATACTGCTTCCTGCATATCCGTCTGGATACAAATAACACCTTGAACAACATCTTCTATTTGCGCATCCTCCCATGACAACTTCTATCGAATTGTTTTTAAATTCTAATTTTTCTTGCCTTTTCAGCAGCGACATTGTTGGTAGGACCGGCTCCAATGATTCCTAAATCGTGCATGTTCATAATGAAAAAGTTTCTATTTCTTTTTTGACTGTTTGCAAAAACCGTGATGCAGGTGCTCCATCAATAGCTCTGTGATCATAAGTAAGTGAGATACCAATGAACGGAACAAGACCTATGATGCCTCCTCCAACATCAACCGGACGTTGAATGATTGTATTAACCCCAATTATTCCAATCTGTGGAATATTTAAAACAGGTGTGAATATTTCTATTCCGTAAATTCCAAGATTTGATACAGTGAACGTCGCAGCTTCCGATGATAACAAATCGGGGGAAATATCTCCTTGTCTGCACTCTTCCGCTCTTTTTTTGATGACGGTCGATAGCTGTTCAAGAGTCATTTTGTCGGCATTCTTAATGGCGGGCACCATCAAACCTCTCGGAGTATCGACGGCAACACCTAAATGCACAGTTTTAAATTCTTTTATTTCAGTTCCGTTAAAGTGGCCATTGATATTAGGATGTTGTTTGAGAGCTTTTATTATTGCAAAGCAGATCATATCGTTAATTGTG
Organism: Bacteroidota bacterium; assembly: GCA_049523215.1. GTDB lineage: Bacteria > Bacteroidota > Ignavibacteria > UBA10030 > UBA10030 > Fen-1298. Next base: position 74,678 of record JBEKNC010000005.1, read on the forward strand.
ATGTTCATTTCGACATCCGCTTTTGCTTTAAATTGTGTCCTGATTGCTTGTACAGACCTGACATCCGCACTAAGATGATGTGTAAGCTGGGCGGAATTTTGTACTGACTTTTGCATAGCATCTGCAATCCGTTTTCTTATATTCGATATTTTTTTGACAATAAATTCTTCGCCCGCTTGTCCTTTCACATCTAAATCATGTGAAGTAATCCTATTTTCTATTCCTGTGCTTTCTCCAGTAGGCATTTTTTCGTTTTTGGCATGTTCATAAGCAGCATATGTTAAGCCGGAACTTGCACTTTCTATATCATGTGCAATAATTCTGCCTCCAGGCCCGGAACCTTGTATTGAATCATATAGTATCCGCTTACTTTCTGCTATTTTTTTTGCCCGTGGTGAAATTTTTATTTTATCGGCAGATTGTCTTTGTGTGAGTGGAATACTTGTAGTCCCGGTATCAGGCGCCGATTGTTCCTGAATAATTGTTGTATTTTCATCCTTTGTTTGTCCGGTTGTGTCGGCTGTTCTGAACTTTTTCGCCGATTCGCCCGGTTGCCCTATAACGCCGATAGTAGCCAGCACAGGCACTTCACTGCCTGCTTCAAAAAAGATTTCAAGTAAAATTCCATCTACTTTCGCGTTTTCATCAATTGCTGCTTTATCCGTTTCGAACGAAAAAAGCAATTCATCCTTCTTCACTGCGTCACCTTTTTTCTTATACCATGCAGTAAGAATACAGGTCTCAACAGATTGACCAACCTTGGGCAATATTATTGGTGTTGCCATATAATTTATGCGTTAAGAATTATTGATTATATGATATTTATACAAATATATAATTTTCAACTTGTAATTACAAGTTAATTTGCGTTATTTTATACTATCAACATTTTTGAAGACTTTTTCATTATATTTGTCTTGTAATCAGTAGATTTTTAAAATACTTATAACATTATCTTTCCATGAAAATACCTCTTTACAAAAAACTACATAGTATTTTACGCGAACATATCATTACAGGTTTATATAAAGAAGGGGATATTCTCCCTAGTGAAAATGAATTGTGTGTAACTCATAATGTCACCAGACCAACAGTAAGACAAGCATTAAACGAGCTGGTCCGAGAAGGATATATCAATAAACACCACGGTAAAGGAAGCATAGTTGCGATTCCCTCAAAGGAAGCAGGGATACTCTCTATACAAGGGACATCATCGGCGATAGGCAAAGAATTACAAACGAAAATAATTACGAGACCTTACATCGCGAAATGGGACGATCCATTTATTTTCGAGCTTTCAAAACATGAAATAGAATCCGGATGTATAAAAATGGAGAGGATACGATTAATAAACGATGTTCCTGTTTTTTATGAAACTACATTCTTACCCAATATTAATTTGAGTGGATTCTGCCAACGAAACTTTGAAAACAAATCTTTGTTTAAAATTCTCAGCAAATATTATGGAATCGAGATCAGAGGAGGGAGACAACGTTTCAGAGCTATCAATGCGCAAGGAAAGATTGCAAAATACCTGCAAATTAAAAATAACAAACCTATATTGCATCTTGAACGCAAAATGGTAACCAATAAAACTAATTTCAGCTTTTATTGTTCACTCTATTGTAATACTAAGCACTACACCTTATCAGGTGATTTTTAGCCTTCACCATATCATTAATTCTTTTAATGCATGAATGCAAGCAGATAAGACTAATGTTTTCCAAAAAAAGTAAAGTATATTTATGGACCCGGAAATAAAAGCGCTGCTTGATATATCACATTTTTATAGTAAGAAAAACGATTATGTCCTTGCCGGAGGAGGAAACACATCGTATAAAAATGATTCGCATCTGTGGATTAAAGCCAGTGGCATTTCTTTGGCAGAATTAACAGAAGATGGACTTGTACGATTGTCGCGGCAGTGTCTAAGAAAAATATATACCAATACGTACAGCCGTGATGCAAATACACGTGAAGAAGAAGTGAAGAAAGATATGCTTTCGTGTGTCATTTCTTCTTCTGATAAACGGCCATCTGTTGAAACATCGCTGCATGATTGTATCAACTTTCCATTTGTGGTACATACACATCCGACTCTTGTGAATGCCGTGATGTGTTCAAGGTTTGCAGAAGATACCGTTCATCGTTTATTCGGTGATTCTGTTTTGTATATGGAATATACTGATCCCGGGTATGTTCTATTTAAAAAGGTTAACGATCGTATTCAGCAATTTACCGCAAGATACGATCATGCACCGGAAGTCATTTTCCTTCAGAATCATGGCGTGTTTGTTGCGGGTAAAGCAATTGATGACATTAAAAACACGTACCGGTCCATCGAACAGAAAATAAAGAATGAATTACATCAAATGTATCCTGATCCGTCGCACATTGCAAACACACTTGAACAAACATGCAATACGATCGCATCTGAAACCGGAAAAGCCGTGATAAGTGCAAACAGTAAGCTCATTCAGCATTTTGCTTCAGACAATAAAAAGTTTGAAAAGATCACACGCCCTTTTACACCTGATATTATCGTGTATTGTGAATCGAATTATTTATTTGTTGAAAACGAAAACGATTTAATCAAGCGAATACTATTGTTCGAAAAGGAATTCGGTCATCTCCCAAAGATTATTATCGTGAACGACAAAGGTATGATAACACTTGATGATTCCTTGAAAACAGCAGAAACGGTCATGGAGGTATTTGAAGACATGATGAAGTTGAGTTACCTCAGCGAAAACTTCGGTGGCCCGCATTGCATGTCCGATGAACAGATACAGTTCATTAATACCTGGGAGATTGAAAATTATCGGAGAAAAATAAACCAGGGATTATAACCGATTCGCTGTACCATAGGTGCATCAGCCTTTGGCAAAACATCTTGTGTCAATGAAATCACTGGATGAACACGAGAAGCGTACATGAAGCTTTACCAAATTAGACTAGAACAAAGTGATTGTGAATGTTTTAAATAAGAAACTCACATAAAGGAGTAGAAAATACTATGGCATTATCAAAATATCTTGCGTTTGATTTCGGTGCTGAAAGTGGTCGTGCTATAATAGGTATTTTTGATGGTGGTACATTACACATCGAAGAAATTCATAGATTCCAGAATCGACAAACAAAAATTCTTGGACATTTGCACTGGGATGTTCTCGCATTGTTTGAAGAGATTAAAACCGGATTGAAACTCGCTGTTCAAAAAGGACATTCCGATATTGAATCCATTGGAATCGATACTTGGGGAGTCGATTTCGGATTTGTCGGAAATAACAACGCGCTGCTCGGATTCCCATACTGCTATCGCGATGTGCGTACAAACGGAATCATGGAAAAAGCGTTTAAAAAAATCTCGCGCAAAGAACTGTATGGCATTACCGGCATTCAGTTTATGCAATTCAACTCTGCCTTTCAGCTTTACAGCGCCAAGCTTTCCAAAGATTCCGCGTTAAACTGCGGCGGCAGTTTAATGTTTATGCCGGATTTGTTCAACTTTTTGCTAACCGGTGTGGCAAAAAATGAATATACGAATGCTACCACTTCACAACTTTTGAATGCCGGAACAAAAGCATACGACAAGAAAATATTTTCATCGCTTGGATTGCCGATAAAAGTAACTGCGCCGATTGTTATGCCGGGAACTGTGATTGGGAAATTACTGCCGGAAATTTGTGAGGAAACCGGATTGAGAAATGTTGATGTTGTTGCGGTTGGTTGCCATGACACGGCAAGCGCGATTGCCGCAGTGCCTGCGCAGAAAAATAATTGGGCATACCTCAGTTCTGGCACATGGTCTCTTATTGGAATTGAAACGCAGGAACCGATTATCAACGAACAATCATTAAAAAATAACTTTACAAACGAAGGGGGTGTATTTGGAACAATCCGATTTTTGAAGAACGTCATGGGGCTTTGGTTGCTTCAGCAAACGCGCAAAAGTTTTCAACAAAAGGGTAGTGCGTGTGAATATGATGAACTGATAAAGTTGGCGCTGAAATCAAAAGAATTTGTCTCCATCCTTAATCCCGATGATGCATCATTTCTTAATCCACCGGATATGCCGGATGCTATACGAGCGTTTTGCCGTAAAATCCACCAGCCCGTACCGCAAACACAAGGCGAGTTTGCGCGTTGTATTCTGGAAAGTCTTGCGTTAAAATATAAAGCCGTACTTGAAAATATAACCGCGGTAACCGGCACTTCCATTGAGCAGCTTCATGTAGTCGGCGGCGGTTCGAAGAACGAATTGTTAAATCAATTCACAGCCGATGCGTGCGGAATTCCGGTTATTGCAGGGCCGGTGGAAGCAACGGCAATCGGAAATGTGTTGGTGCAGGCGATTGCGAAAAAGAAAATCGAATCGATAAAATCAGGGCGCGAAATTATTGCACATTCATTTCCGATGAAAACATTTCTACCGGCGAAGACTGAACAATGGAACGAGGTGTTCCGAAAATATCAATCATTATTCATATAAGGACATCCTATGAAAACAATCGAACAGCAATATCAGGTTGCAAAAGAAAGATACGCGGAGATTGGTGTTGATACAGACAAGGCGATTACCAAATTGAAAACCATTCCTATTTCCATGCACTGCTGGCAGGGTGATGACGTCGGTGGTTTCGAAAACATGGGATCGGATCTTGGCGGCGGCTTAGCAGTAACCGGCAATTATCCCGGTAAGGCGCGCAACCCTGTTGAATTAAAAGCCGATATTGAAAAAGCGTTTTCTCTCATTCCTGGAAAACATAGACTCAACCTGCATTCTTTCTACGTGGAATTTCCCGCTGGTAAAAAAGTTGACCGCGATAAGCTCAGGCCGGAGCATTATAAAAGTTGGATCGAATGGGCCAAGTCGCTTGGTATCGGCATGGATTTCAACCCGACTTGTTTTGCGCATCCTAAAGCCGCAGATGGATTTACTTTGTCGCACAAAGATAAATCTATTCGTCAATTCTGGATCAACCATTGCATCGCTTGCCGAAAAGTTGGTGCGGCAATGGGACAAGCCTTAGGCACGCCAACGGTTACCAATATTTGGATCCCTGATGGTATGAAAGATACACCGGCTGACCGCAAAGGTCCGCGTGAACGCCTGAATGAAGCACTCGACCAGGTGTTTGCTGAAAAAATCAATCCAAGATACAATCTCGATGCCATCGAGGGTAAATTATTCGGCGTTGGAGTGGAAAGCTACACTGTGGGTTCTCACGAATTCTATCTGGCTTATGCCGCGAAGAAGGGGAAACTTGTGACCCTTGATGCTGGCCATTATCATCCGACTGAAAGTATAGCAGATAAAATATCATCCGTGCTTACATTTGTCGATGAAATTCTTTTACATGTGAGCCGCGGTGTCCGCTGGGACAGCGATCATGTGATTGTGCTGAACGACGAACTGATTGCCATCGCGCAGGAATTAGTGCGTGGAAATTATCTTGAGCGCACACACATCGGCCTTGATTATTTTGACGCGAGTATTAACCGAGTGGCTGCATGGGTGATAGGTATGCGCAACATGTTAAGAGCCCTATGCTTTGCCCTACTCGAACCAAGTGGAAAACTCGCAAAACTCGAAGCCGAAGGAGATTTCACTTCCCGCCTTGTGTTGATGGAAGAACTCAAGACCATGCCATTCTCTGCCGTGTGGGATTATTACTGCAGCCAGCAGAATGCTCCTGTGGGAATGAACTGGTTGGCCGAAGTGAAAAAGTACGAAGCCAATGTACTTTCAAAACGCAAATAATTTAGTGAAAGAAAGGACATCATATGAATGATTTAGCAAACGCAGCAACCAATCCGACGCTGGGCGTGCTCATCTTCGCAATGGGCGGACTTGCCGGCGCTGTCTTTTATCTTCCTTTTAAAAAAGTTAAGAACTGGGCATGGGAAAGTTACTGGCTCGTATATGCCCTGTTTGGTTTATTGATCGTGCCATGGGCAATTACCCTTGCAGTATCACCAAACGTGTTTTCAGTTCTCAAAGCGGCTCCCGCGAATGAAATAATTTATTGTTATATCTGCGGCGCTGCCTGGGGAATCGGAGGACTTACGTGGGGTTTGATGATACGCTACCTTGGCGTTGGTCTTGGCTTGGCATTCGGATGCGGCATCTGTTCTGCAGCCGGCACTTTAATTCCCAAGCTGATCAGAGGTGAATTCGGAAGCTTGTTCGAATCAACTGCGGGCATTATTTCGTTTGTCGGCGTACTGATTTCTCTAACTGGCATCGTTCTGATTGGTATAGCTGGAATGTCGAAGGAGAAAGAGCTATCGGATGAGGAGAAGAAGAAAGGCGTGGCCGAATTCAACTTTAAGAAGGGTTTAATAGCGGCGCTGTTTTCTGGTCTGATGAGTTCGGCCATGGGGCTTGGTCTTGTCGGTGGATCAAAAATTCAGGAGCTTGCTTTGACTACAATGCCTACTACGTCGATGACTTGGGCTGGTATGCCGGTGCTAGTGGTTGTGCTTCTCGGTGGATTGACTGTGAATTTTCTGTGGTGCTTGTATCTCAACATTAAGAATAAAACTATCAAAGACTATGTTAAAGTTGGAACTCCGCTAATAGCTAATCTGATATTTGCGGGCATTGCAGGGGCTATCTGGTGCTCACAGTTCGTTTGCTTCAAGACAGGCGAACCTGCTATGGGCCCGACTGCTTATGTAGGATGGGCGCTGTTGATGGCTTGTCAAATATTGTTCGGTTCGATTATCGGTATTCTCTTAGGTGAGTGGAAGGGTACCAGTCGTAAGACCAAAATAATACTAACGGCGGGTCTATTACTTCTTGTGTTAACGTCTGTTCTTTCAGGTTATGGCGGCAAGCTTGCTCAGAAGGACACATTGGCCGGAAATGACAGTCCGATTATTCAAGCACCAATAGCACACTGAACTTGCACATCAGCCGTGCTTGATTAATTGAGGCCAATACAGTTTATTAAAAATTAAATTTGCAAAGGTCAAATCATGATAAAGTCAAAATGTTTTATTGTTGTAACTGTTTTCATAGCTGTTACTTGTCAAAATACTTTATCCCAAGCATTGCCCGATAAAGCTTCGATTTTGAAAAAGACAGTTCTTGCCAATGATTATTTCATGAAAGAATATCCCGATCCTTCGCAGCCGATCGTGACAAATATAACAAGACCGAGCAACATCTGGACTCGCGGCGTCTACTACGAAGGACTCATGGAATTGTACGGAATTGATCCGCAGCAGAAATACCTTCAGTATGTTTTGGAATGGAGCAGCTTTCATAAATGGCAACCGGCGTACAATACTAAAACCCGTGATGCCGATAATCAATGCTGCGGTCAAACCTACCTAGCTTTATACCAAATTGATAAAGAGCCTGAAAGAGTTAGATACATCAAAGAGTGCATCGACAGCATAATTGCTACCGACAAGATAAATGATTGGTCATGGATAGACGCTATGCAGATGGCGATGCCTGTTTATGCAAAACTTGGAGTAGTATGTCACGACGACCGTTATTTCAAGCGAATGTATGAGATGCACACGCATACTAAAAAGATGTTGTTTAATTCTCAGGAAGGTCTCTGGTGGAGGGATAGTACATTTCTCCCACCTTACAAGGAGCCCAACGGTCAGAACTGTTATTGGTCACGTGGAAACGGCTGGGTAGTAGCTGCCCTGGTGCGTGTGCTAAAAGTAATTCCTAGAACAACTGTAGGTTACAGGGACTATAAGAATACGTACCTTGCCATGATGAAAGCCCTGTTACCGCTTCAGCGCAACGACGGTTTCTGGAATGTAAGCCTGAAAGACCCGGAACATTTCGGCGGAAAAGAAGCCAGCGGTACGTCCTTGTTTCTTTATGGAATGGCATGGGGTGTTGAGAAGGGTTGGCTTGACCGAAAAACATACATGCCTGCTATCATAAAAGCATGGAACGGTCTTGCAAATGAAGCACTTCATCCAGATGGAATGCTTGGATACGTACAGGGAACCGGGAAAGAGCCCCGCGACGGACAGCCCGTCGGATTCGATCATCTACCTGATTTCCGGGACTATGGCGTTGGCTGCTTTCTCCTGGCGGGTAGCGAGGTATATAAACTGGCTTCGAAATGATTGCTAACAATATTTTGGAAAAAGAGTCCTCTGCACGGACGCATCGAAGTTCATGGACGGTGCAGTTCTCACAATTGATTCCACGTCAGATGCCGGACAACTTCAACTACCCATGGGCACAGTTTCTTTCGCTGCGAGGAACCCTGACTGCTCTGTTCATCGTTGCTGTCAGTCTGTTTGAACTGGCGCCGGTAGCAGTGGCTCAGGAACACTCTCCAGCCGACCCCTTTTCATGGCCCACGCTAACGCGGCAGGCGAAGCCATGGACCTGGTGGTGGTGGCTCGGAAGCGCTGTCGACTCGTCCGACATTGCCCGCCAATTGAGAATGTTTCAGAAAGCCGGACTCGGCGGAGTACAAATAATACCAATCTACGGTGTGCAAGGTTGGGAATCACATAACATTGATTTTCTCAGCCCGAAATGGATGCAGATGATGGGCTTTACCGTGGCCGAAGGTCGCCGGCTCGGTATGGGTGTGGACATGGCGCTCGAATCCGGGTGGTGTTTCGGCGGTCCTGCGATAACGGACGAGTACGCCAATGCATTTGTGGTTCAGAAAACCTACAATTTATTAAGCGGAGAACGGATAAAAGATACGCTATCACCCACAGCAACGCAAGCACTGATGGCCTTTGGGCCTGACGGACGCAAGGTGGACTTGCTTGGCAATATCCAATCTAACAGTCAGGTTGATTGGACTGCTCCTTCCGGTAAGTGGCAGGTGTACGCAATCTCTCAACGTTTCTCCGGTCAGAAGGTAAAGCGCGCGGGACCTGGTGGCCAGGGCCCTATGTTGAACCCGTTCTACGCTCCCGCGATGGAACGTTACCTTCGTTGGTTTAGCAACGCTTTCGATCATTATAGCGGGCCCAAGGCGCGCGCTGTTTTCCAGGACTCGTATGAGTACCAATGTAACTGGTCGCCCGATTTCTTTTCCCAATTTGAAAAATTACGTGGCTATAAATTGCAAAACAATCTACCGGCTCTCTTTGGAGAAACTCCTGCGGATGAAATCGCTCGAGTCAAATCCGATTATCGCCAGACTGTTTCCGATATGATGGTGGAGAAATCCAATCCCATCTGGATCGACTGGGCGCGCCGCCGCGGTTTCAAAGCTAGCTACCAGGCGCACGGTGCACCGGCCAACCTGCTTGACCTTTATGCCGAAGCGGATATCCCCGAAACCGAGATGTTCCATCTCGACCGGAATCCACTCGTTTCCAAGTTTGCATCCTCTGCCGCTCATGTTGCTGGTCGTCCGCTGACAGCTGCGGAAACATGCACCTGGTTGTCTGAACATTTCACCGAAACATTAGCTGAGATCAAGTATCAGACAGATGACATGTTCATTTCGGGTGTCAACCACATATTCTATCATGGCACGTGCTATTCACCGAAAGATGCACAATGGCCGGGCTGGCTGTTCTATGCCTCTACCGAGATGAATCCGCGCAATTCAATCTGGCACGATGTACCAACGTTGAATGGTTATGTTTCCAGATGTCAGAGCGTTCTCCAAGCGGGCCATCCTGACAATGACATCCTTCTCTATTGGCCGATCAGTGATTTCTGGAATGACACTAGTGGAATGGTTCGGAATATGAAGGTGGGTGATAAGACGTGGTTCGAGAATCAACCAATTGGGCGTACCGCTTCTGAATTGTGGAATCGAGGTTATTCGTTCGACTATGTCTCTGACAACCAGACGAGTGCCGCCAAAGCGGCTGGCAAGGAAATTCGCGTACCCGGCGGGAGGTACCGGGTGATCCTTTCGCCGTCGTGCCATCTGATGCCGGTCAAAACACTTCATCGACTTCTGGATCTCGCGCACGATGGTGCCACCATTGTTTTCGAAACACACCTGCCAGAAGATGTACCGGGATGGGGGCACCTGGCGGAGCGTCGGGAGGAGTTCAAGCGACTGATCGCGCAGATCCATCTCGACTTGGTCGGAGAAAACGTCATGCTGGCCAGGCTCGGTCGTGGTCAAATCCTTGTCGGTGACAGAGAAGCAGCACTGAGGTTGGCCGGCTTGAAACGCGAGACGATGACGGATCATTCGGGTCTCTCTTTTATCCGGCGTAGTGTCCACGGAGGCTGGTATTATTTTATTGCCAATCGGAATGGCACAGACCTCGATGGCTGGATAACACTCAGCCATCCGGCGAAGTCTGTTGTCCTCATGGATCCCATGACCGGCAAGACCGGCCTGGCAGATGTGCGCAACGAAAACAATCGGACGCAGGTTTATCTGCAGTTGCCGAACGGCGGTTCCGTTATCCTGCATCTCTTCGCGAACCGGCGAATCAAAGGTCCGCACTGGTCGTATCGGATGATAAACGGGACTTCCAGTGAGATACAAGGCAATTGGCGTGTGAGCTTCGTGAGCGGGGGACCGGACATCCCTGCTCCATTCGAGACGGAACATCTTGCTTCATGGACGGCTCGCAGCGACACTGACGCTCAACGCTTTGCCGGGACTGCCCGTTACACAATTTCATTTGATGCCCCTGACCATCACCCCGGCAGCTATTTGCTCAATCTCGGAAAGGTCTGCCAGAGTGCACGCGTCACCCTTAACGGGAAATATCTCGGTACTTTACTCACTCCACCGTTCAACATTCCAATCAGCTTGAGGTCTGTTGGGAATACACTTGTGGTCGATGTGACGAATGTTTCAGCAAACCGCATCCGGGACCTCGACCGCAGGCAGGTGAAATGGAAAATATTCCATGACATTAATTTCGTCAACATCGATTACAAGCCGTTCAATGCGGCAAGCTGGCCGCTGTACGACTCGGGCCTGCTCGGACCAGTAACCCTGACTCCCGCAACTGTGTCGGCACATATCCATCAATAAGGAAGAGCAATGTGAAACTTTTTCGAATACTGATTGTCTCGCTCGTGTTGATGCCCTTCAAGATTCATGCTCAGCAGCAAAATGTGCATCACACGATCTCCGTCATCGCGAACAAGATGCAGATTATTGTGAAGCGCGACAAGAAACCGATCTTGGAGGTGGATAGCATTCAATTCGATTTCATCACGCCCTCTTCGATGAAAGTGGTGCAGCAAAGTGCTGAGAAAACTGAGTTGGCCCTCCTCTATAAGAACGTCTGGGAAGCAGAGAAGGTCAATGTTTCGAACGATCATACTGTGGATGTAACTATTGAGAATATCGATGGCGGCTGGCACGTTTACGCGCATCCACGATGGGCACACAATATATCGATCTATTCGAAATCGATGGGACACTATTTTGGAATTCGGGAGAATCTGGTGCCGGACAATCACAAATCTCCGGACATCACCGGCTCCGTTCAGAGTTTCGATGTGGAGGGAGAAGGGGCACGGTATCATGAAAACTATGCATCCGGCTGGTCGGCATTCTTCTTCAACAGCCTCGGGTACGCTTCATTCTTCGATACATTTGCCAAGGGAGAGTATCAGTTCGCAGTGAACGGGGTGACCCAGATTTATCATCGTACCGGCGACCTGAACTGGTACATTTTCACCGGGGCGAATGGCGACGAAATCATGAAATCCTACTACAGAGTGATCGGCGCGCCGAAGTACGTGCCGACGTGGGCAACCGGAGTCTTGATCTGGCGAGATCAGGATTGGAACGGCAAAGAAGACATACTCAACGACGCCAGGCAAATGACAGCTCTGAAAATTCCGATAACCTCCATCATGGTCGATCGGCCGTACAGCGACGGGATTGACGGTTGGTCGAAAATGAATTTCGGGAAGTTGTTCAGCGATCCGGGAACGTGGATACACGAATTGAACGCCGATTATAACCTGCGTTTCATGTCATGGGTCGCACCATGCACCTTCGGAGATACAAGCATCGTGAAGGCGATGCCCGGCGGCCATCACGGCTATATCGATCTTACCGACCCGACAAGCGTGGCCGAGTTCACGAATGCACTCACGAAAAACATCTACGAGTACGGAGTGCAGGGCCATAAGATGGATCGGGGTGAAGAAATCTTTCCTGTCGAAAATGGGTGGCACGATCGTACTCCTCCATCGGAAAGGCGGAATAAATATATCTCTCTGTATGCAAAAGTCATCGACTCCGTCCTGACGGCAAAGTGGGGGAAGGACAATTTCAATTTTTCGCGCTCGGGCATGCACGGAAGTCAGAAATACCTGGGCGCACTGTGGGGTGGCGACAGCCGAGAAAGCTGGGACGGACTCGCATGCAATGTCGCCAACGCAATGAGGTGCGGATTCATGGGATTTCCTAACTGGGGAAGCGACGTGGGCGGTTACCGGGGAGATGCAGGGTACGAGCCTGAAGAGCTTTACACACGCTGGCTGCAGTTCGGGACCTGGTCGGGAATGTTCCAGATAAAACTTGATGGTACCGGCGGTCGCGGTAAGGACCGGGCACCGTGGCAGTACGGCAAAGAGTTGCAGGATAACTTCAGACGTGCCTGTGAAGAACGAATGGGACTTGCTCCGTACGTTTTTTCCCAATTGAATACCTCCGCGGAAAACGGAGTGCTGATGAAACCGCTCGCGTATGCCTATCCGAACGACCCGGGCACTTACGGCATTTGGGATGAATACTGTTTTGGTCAATCCTTCCTTGTATCACCCATCGTGGAACCGGGACAGAAATCGAAACGTGTCTATCTGCCATCGGGAATCTGGTATGACTGGTATGCTCCGACGAATTCTTACACTGGCGGGAAATGGTACAGCATTACGTTGTCGGAGTCGCATATTCCCGTGTTCGTGAGACAGAATGCCATATTCGTCACTGGGAAAAACTGGCTTAATGGCAATTCTATAGTATGGAATGGCAAGCCTGCACCGGAATTGATCATCAACGTTTTTCCGGGCAAGAATGATTTCACAAACAGTTTCAACTATGTCGATCCCTTTGACAATGATAGTATTAAGGATATCTCCATTTTACAAAAAGCAAACCTAATGACGGTTCATATTCCGGCACTTGCCCATGAAGGGAAACTTGTTATCCATAACTTAGTTCCGAAGGGAATGATCACAGTCGACGGGAAGAAGACAACGGCGACAATGGAGAAACAACGCAAGACGATTGAAATCCCTTTCTTAAAAATGGAATCTCACAAGATTTGCATCAAGAGGTGAGCGGCAATGAACACCAGTCGGTAGGTTATATTGTCTTTATTCAATATTCTTCCACGGTCAAGAGCAAAATCAATATGATGCGATCAATTTTAATTATCATCCTTCTTCTCACGGGACCGATGTCTGCAAACTCGCAACAGGCATTAAAACCGAAATTCAGCCATCCTGAAATTATTCGCTATGATCAAGATGCGTTCATTATTAATGGTAGGGATACATTCATTTTCAGCGGAAGTTTCCATTATTTTCGCTGTGATCCTTCGGAATGGATGGACAGACTGAAGAAGATAAAGGCGGCCGGGTTCAATGCAATCGACTCCTATGTGCCATGGAATTTCCACGAACAGATTGAAGGGAAGACGGACTTCAACCAGCTGACCCAGTTTCTGGACAACTGCCAGCACATGGGACTCTACGTGATACTCAGAGTTGGGCCCTACATATGTGCTGAATGGGATTTCGGAGGTTTTCCAAGATGGCTCGGAGGAAAAAATATCGGATTCCGGACTGCGTCGGCCCAGGATATCTCCTGGTCGAGATACTGGTACGACGAATTGCTCCCGGTTGTGCGCCCTCATCTGATCACGCAAGGCGGACCGATCATACTGCTTCAGATTGATAACGAGTACAATTATTTCGGATTGCCTGATTCGCAAAAGGTTGTCTATCTCAAATCACTGTATTCGGATGTCGTCCGAAACCGCATAGATGTTCCGATCATCACCTGCTGGTCTCAGCAGGTCCGCGACAATACCGATTCCGTTTTTTCGCAGATTATGGACGCGGGAAACTTCTATCCCGGCTGGAATTTCCGGGCGACGCTGCCACGCCTCGAGCTTATGAAGAAGGAGGAGCCGTTCTCCCCGCCGTTTGTCACGGAGTTTCAGGGGGGATGGTTCACACCCATTGGCGACAGCACCGTGCGTCATGTGACCAAGTATAGCGCAGCACAGATAGACGGACTCACAAAGTTCATGATTGCTCATGGGATTAAAGGGCTAAGCTATTACATGCTGTACGGTGGTACGAATTTCGACTACTGGGCTGGACGCGGAACAATAACAAGCTACGACTATACGGCGCCGATCTCGGAGCCGGGAGGGCTCTGGTCGAAGTACGACGCTGTCAAACTCATCGGCGACTTCTTGAAATATTCCCAGCCGTATTTGAGCAGGTGTCATGAAGTGGAAGGTGGCGCCGTTTGCGCAGACAAAGACATCGAGAGCGTTCTCCGTTCGGACGGAAAAGTCGGATTCCTGTTCGTGGTCAATAAAACAGGACAGTCGAAGACACCTGAAGTTGAGATCACAATGCCTGGCCAGAGTCCGTTCAGAATTTCTGTCTCCATCGATTCGCTTGGGGCAGTGGCACTTCCGGTTGACCTTCCAATTCGCCGAGGAGGAATGCTCCATTATAGCACCGTCCAGATTTCGGCGATCACAAGACATAACGGCAGCCCGCTTCTCGTTGCATACGGCACTCCAGGCACACAGGCTGTTCTCAATTTCGGATCCTGGATGTTTTCGAAGCAGATCGGGGATCATGACCGACTTTACAGATCGCATGGCTGCTATTTTCTTTTGACCTCGCCTCATCGGGCAGCGCACGGGATCACGTTTGAAACCCGAAAAGGACCGGCAGTCCTGTTGTCCGATTCGTACTTCGTATCCGCAGAAAAGAGGCATACCGATTCTCTCGAAGTACAGACCCGGCCGGGTGCGGACGGATTCTCACTGGTGACGGACGGACGCGTAAAAACAATTCTTGTCGACGGCAAGCCGGTCGCTTCTTCGAAGCATTCCGGATCAGAGCCGATTGAATTCTGGATCGACACTCCGGAATTCCAGACGCCGGAGATCACATTGAAGCCCCTCCGCTGGAAACATGACGATGACGCCGAATCGAGAACTCACTTCAAGAAAACGCCGTCGCCACATAAGGGTACATACGCATCTCTTGATAGTCTGGGCAACCACGACGATGGTTATTCGATCTATCGTGGCACCTTCAATCTCCATGGAAACCATATTTTGAAGTTCGGTTATTACGATAATGACTGGCACTCGGTATATATCGACGGCAAACCGATAAAAGGCTCCACCGGCAGTCTCTTCGACGACTGGGCGGACGTCAATCTGTCCGATAGCTCCCACACAATACGAATACTCTACGAGAATCAGGGAAGACCGAATTCGGGTTACATGGAAGAGGCAAAAGGATTGAGGTATGCAAATGTGCTTTCAGAAGGGCAAATCAGCTGGATGAACCCCTGGAGATACTTCGTAACGGAAAGCGCCCCTTCCGACACTCCGCAACAGGCTGGTGTCAACTTCGACGATTCCGGATGGAAGAGCGTGACGATCGGAAAGAAGTCCGACGAAACGCCGAATGGGCAGCAGGTCGGATCATGGTACAGAACGGCGATTACCCTGAACACGCAGGAAGCATCAGATCGTCCGCGTCTAAGATTCGAAGGGATAAGCCGCAGCGCCTTGATATACGTGAACGGTAAACTCGCCCATAATTTCAGGCATCACGGGTGGGACGAGCCTTTCACAGTCTCCTTCGACAGCCTCGCCATAGTCGGAAGCAATATCGTAGCGATATATCTCGAGAACCCCGGAGGAAAAGGCGGAATTGTCGCGCCGATTGCGTTCGAGTATGGGAAGGAAGAATCGCTGATATTGACAGATTTTGTCTATCATGCTCAGCTCGACGGGGCGCTCGCAGGATGGGAAAAGCCGCAATACGACGACTCTGCTTGGGAGGTTGCCAGCCCGAAGAACGGCACGCTGCCAGACACCGGAATAACATGGTACAGAACGACGTTCTCCATGCCCTCGATCAAAAGCTGGATAGTGCCATGGAGGCTTCATGTCGAATCGACAGGAGATATGCAGATCTGGCTCAACGGGAGAGTATTGGGAAGGTATTACGCCGTCGGTCCTCAAAAGGATTTCTATATGCCCGATGCCTGGTTGAATCATGGCAAAGAGAACTCTCTCGTTCTCGTGATTCGCCCTTCCGGTAAAGGAGAGGTCGCTCCACAGTTAAAAGAGGTCACGATCAGTCCTTACGCCGAGTACATTGCCCAGAAGCACGAGATTGAGCTAAGTAGGTAAAGGCGGCAAAGATGCGGGGAAAAGTAGCCGTCTGGTTTGTCATGGCAAATGAACCTGGTAAAATCGCGTGCTTGGTTGCGATACTATGTTTCTACTGCTTGCTTCCAGCTTCGGCTCGAAGCAAAACTGGCGTGCGGGGAAACAGAACGGACAGCGGGCCTGATGTGACAGTTACGGACAATGGATCGACTGTTGTGCTTGATAACGGCATTGTTACCGCGACAATAGAAAAATTGTCCACCATGATCACTAATCTCACTTATGATAGCACTAATCTTCTCAGTGGTGGTTATAAACGGGGAAGGATTTATTGGAGCTGGAACAATGCCCAATTACCAAAATCCATCGGGATGTACATACACGCTCACCGTGTATGTCGTCAAAGTCAAGTACACACGTGGTGTAATATTCTAAGAGATGTTTTGAGCTGTTAGTTGTGATAAATTATAATGCTTCCTTGCTTTTAAAGTTTGTTGTTTAAGTAACTCTCTCCTTGTAATGATCTCATGATGTCTTCTATAATATACATCAGCAGGTGTGACATTGTTTAAAGCTTCGTGATAGCGTTGGTTGTTATAATAGCTGATAAATTGTTCTATCTCTAGTTCCAATTCCCATGGCATATAATATTTCTGTAGATTGATCTCGTTTTTCATCGAACGATGATACTGCTCGATCTTCCCCTGAGTCATCGGGTGGTATGGAGCTCCGTGCGTCTGTGTCATTCCTTTCGATATGAGATACTTTTTGAGCTCTTCGGAGACAGGTACTTACCCCCATCGCAGGTCCAATTCAAATGTAACTTTTTTATGATTGGTACTTGAATTGATTTATTATGCATTTTTTAATGCAATAATATCATCTTTTTTGTTTGAATATAATTTTCTGTTTTCAGTTGATAAAAATAAATTCCACTTGAGAGATTGCTCGCATTAAAAGTAACTTCATAATTGCCAGAAGCCTTTTTTTCATTTACCAGAGTTACGATTTCTCTGCCACGTAGGTCAAAAACTTTCAATGTAATAAAACTATTTTGAGGAATTGCGTAACGGATTTTTGTACTCGGATTAAAGGGATTGGGATAATTCTCAAAAAGTGTAAAAGTTTCTGAGATATCACTACTGCTATGCTCAACAACAGTTGGGGTATTATTTATTATTTGAATTAGCTCAATACCATTCCCAGTCCCCAGATTGCGGCTGTACTGTTTGTTTGTAGGATTGTTCCAGTGCTCGTGTACTCCCAGACTTTGCAAGGGGATGCCATCGTTTTCCGGATCGTAGACCGTGCCCGAAGGCGGATTGTCGGCCCGGGCTGCTTCGTGGAGATAATTGTCAGGTGTACCTGCGGGCACAACCCCTGCAGACAATAAGAAGTCCAACATGACCGATTCAATGGCGACTATATCCTGACTCATGAACAAACTAGAGGCGGGCCGGCCATTGAAGGGTGGAGCCGACCAGTACTTAGGGCGAATACATTCACCTATAAACAGAAGAGTCTTGCCGCCCAGGTCTTTATGGCCCATGAGATCAACCAAGGCATTGTAGGATCCCATAGGGCGCATGGGAATGTCAGCGGAGAAATTGAGAGCGGCGACTGCCTTATGCATAAAGAACGGACACCAACCGTGGTAATAATAATCGTTTCCTGGGGGTGGATTGGGATTCCAGACCGAGCCAAAGAAGTTCTTGGCGCAGAGTGTGACGCCTGCCAGTTCATGGTTGCGAGGCAGGCATACATTTATGAGATACTTGGCATCTGAGACAACCGTGGGCAGGCAAACCGTGCCGCTGCCTGGAACGATGTCCGGATCGCCATAATAAACCACACAGTTGGTATCGGGCACAACCTTTTCCCTGGTACCCGGATTATTACCAGGCCCGGATTCATAACCTGTACGATCCGTGGCATCGCCTTCGGCCCAGCGTACGCCGGGAAAGTTCGCATGGCAGTATTGGTAGACTGGATTGCCATGATAGAAGACGCAATCATAAATGGTGATGTCCTCTTCCGGTACGCCTGCCTTGTTTATCAGGTGCCATAGCAGGGCATGTACCATTTGCGGACAGGGTCGGCCATCCTGACTGGTCGTCCATTCGTAGTAACGGGAGAAGATGTTATTGACCTTGATGGCGATCTTGTCACCAGCCTCGTAGCCCACATCGTTTTGGTTGTAACGCGTTTTGTTGAAATACTTGAAGAGGGAATCCCAGGACTTAACCGGATCATCAATACCAGTGAGGTTGAGTAGCGCCTGATTCATCATACGCTGTGCTTCTTCCGGATCGGTGCGTTTATCTTCCCACCACCAGCCACTTGTGCTGCCTTGATCACAGAGCAGACTGTCATATACCCACACGACGCGTCCGGGATTAATCCCTTTAGCAATACCCATAGGACTGTTAGCAGAATCGATGGGGACAAAGGTTCCAGCTGACGCAGCAACACCAGATGTATCACTCAAGGTAAGAAAGCTAAGCAGAACCGTCGTTGCAAAACAGATCACCCCCACCACATACCGGTGTCTTTGAAACAGGCTACGGGCTCGTTGTATAATCAAGGAAGAACCGACCAGTCCCAACAACCAGACGATAAAGCCGGCGGCTAGCGGTTGAGCAACCTTTTGGCAGGGATATGTCGCACGGCTGGGCTTGGGTACAACACGGATGAGAACCCAAATAACAGAGACCAGACCAAGAACGATCCAAAGCCATAAAGCTTTTCTTGCTCCTATTTTAGGTCCCGTTATTTTGCCAGTTCGGGGGCATACAGTGAACTGTTTCATTACCAGTTGTCTGATTTTTGAAAACATGGTTTACTCCTCTTGTTTAAACAATAATATTTTCGGTTAGATTTCAATGTAACGTCTCTTATATAAGGTGTCCGAACACGTGCAATAATACTCAGGTGGCGATTCATTGTCCGCGTAGAGGTTCACCTTAATACCAATGTTAGGCGTATTATTACACGTTGTGACAATCAATACTATTGGAACGATAAAATTGTATGTCGTCAAAGTCAAGTACACAAATGGTGTAATATTCTAAGAGATGTTATGAGCTGTTAGTTGTGATAAATTGTAATGCTTCCTGCTTTTAAAGTTTGTTGTTTAAGTAACTCTCTCCTTGTAATGATCTCACGATGTCTTCCATAATATACATCAGCAGGTGTGACATTGTTTAAAGCTTCGTGATAGCGTTGGTTGTTATAATAGCTGATAAATTGTTCTACCCTGTTGCCTCAAAAATAAATGTCACCATGGGATTGATAATTAAGCAGATTGTTTACGATGTAAATTCCAAGGTGTAGCAAGTTGCAAGATGATACGAATTTTCTTTGACATAATCTTTTGTAGAGTAAAAGGATTGAGAGTGGTAAGGAGACATAGTAACTGATCTTTGGTGTTCTGAGCGACCTTGTTGGACTCTAAGAGACGTTGGAACGGAGTTTTAGGAAGATCAAAGTGTTTGATGGTTTTCGATTTGAGACGTTCTTTGGCAAGCAACTTGACCGAGGGCAGGAAGAAGTTGAAGAGTAATCTCCATTCGGAAGTATAGAGATTGTTCATCAAAGCAACCAAGCGTTGGTTTTCAAAGCGATCATAGCTAAGATATTGTCGGATATGGGTCCAGTTCTTTCCTTCAATATGTGCGTTATCATTTTTCTAGTATTCACGAGATCTGGTGTAATGCACTGGACGCTTGCGGTCTTGGAAGTGTTTGAGGATAGTCCAGTTCATAAACTCAGAGCCATTATCACAATCAAACCCTTTGAGAGGGAACGGCAAAGCAGCTTCAATGGACTTCAGAGCATCAAGCACGCCTTGTTCACCTTTTCCCCAGAGAGCACGCTGTTCGGTCCAACCGGTAGCAATATCGACGGTATTTAAGGTAAAGACGAACATACCAGCCATCGACGTACCACAATGGGCAACGGTATCGGCTTCGAGAAAGCCGGGAATGCGTTCATTCCATTGACTGGTCTTAATGGGAATATGTTTCTTGAGTAATGATCCAGGCTTGGTGGTAGCAAGACCTTTCTTGGTGTAGCGAGAACGCAGCGGAGTCAACAAGCTATCTATGGTAGCTGCAGAAATCCTCAGTAAGAGCTTCTGATTGGTCTGAGAGATTCCTGTATCATCAAAGGGAAGCCAGAGAGACATCATCACCTTCAAACGTTTTCCGCAGGCAAGGTTACTGGCGATCCAGAGCCGTTTGAGGAATGCAAGAATCTCCGGATGATGATATGTGGTGGGTCGACCACGTTTAGCCTTGATATGATTACTCAGGCCTTGGGATTTACCTTGGAGGAATCGAATGGCATATTTTCTATCATACTCACAGACTCGACAAAATTCATTGAGAATCATCGTCTTGACCCCTTTGGGTGATGTCTGATACCTGATTCTAATACTGCTGAGATATTCACGTTTGGATAGTATGCTCATCATTATATGTCCTTTCTCTACGGTGACATATATTATGAGGCAACGACTCTTTTCCAAACTTCTTTCGGTATCTTTTATTATGAGTCAATTCGCCGCTTGACTTTGATGACGCGGAATAATATATTACGAAAAGGTTTGCGCAATCGATTAAGTTTCCTCTCAAGGGTATGACTCACAGGGCGGAGCTGTATAAGATCGAATTTATGTTGGAGTGCCTCACTCGCAGGTATTAAGAGAGTTTGTTTTAATTACTAATGTAGAAATTTGGACTTTGGAGGTATTTTTTGTAGGTTGAATATGACGCGTAAATCAGTTAGTGGGCAAAAAAAATCAGCTGTAAAACATGCAAATATTGGCAAGCTGTATAAACGCGTGACTTTGAAAGATATTGCCCAATTATTGTCTGTTACAGTTGCGACTGTCTCGAAAGCGTTGCGGGATAGTAGTGACATTTCTCCTGAAACGAAACGCTTAGTCAGAAGATTGAGTGATGAACTTGGCTACAGACCCAACCTTCTGGCTAAATCTCTTATCAACAACAAGAGCAAAATGCTTGGTGTGTTGGTTCCGGATCTCCGCATCTCTTTTTTCTCTGAAGCTGTGAGAGGAATGTATGAGGAGGCGGAAAAGAAAGGATACGAATGCGTCTTTCTTGTTCACGACGAACTTGAAACAAAAGAGAGGCAAAAATTAGAATTCTTGTATGATATACACGCCGACGGAATATTATTGAATGCTGCCGGAGGAAGTAAGAACAACTACCCTCTAATTACAAGAATGGCTAAGGAAGGAATTAGATTTGTTTGTTGGGATCGAAGTTTGAAAGGTTTTGGATTTAAGTCGGTCAAAATAGATGACGTTGAAGCGTCTCACCAATTGACATCAAAACTGATTAAAGAAGGGCGGAAGCGCATTTTGTTCCTTGGTCCTCATACTGGAATTCCATTGTTGAGAGACAGGTTTAATGGTTACAAGACTGCCTTAAAAGAAAATGGTATACCATATCGCCCTGAATTGGTCATACAGTCCTTCCGAAGTATAGATGATAGTTATAACAAAATCCTGTCACTCTTTAGTCAGAAACTTGAGTTTGATGCCGTTGTGAGTATCGGTGGATGGATCACTTATGGTGCGGGGAAAGCCATTCTGAAGATGAACAAGTTGATTCCCAAAGATGTTGCTATCGGAGAGTTTGGTGATAATGATATTGTCTACAAACTTGGAGTGCCTTTTTATACAGTGGTACAAAAACCGGTTGAGATTGGAAAAGGCGCGACAGACATGCTTATTAAAATGATTGAGACAGGTGAGCCAGATGAGAAATTTGATGATATAATAATTGAATTTGAAATAGTCGAAAGGAGAGTCCTGACAACCAGGTATTAACTCTTTTGCACTATTACTTTAAAGTATTTGTAATTTTTTCTTGAGTGAGCATAGAGCCCTGATTTATTTCGTTGTTCTTGTTCGGGCGCGATGCTCACGCAAGATGTGCCTGTTAGCGAAGATTACGTTGATGAGATTCAAGGATATGAAAAAGAAATTTTTAAAGAAAGATTCGTTATTCAACGTGATGTAGACAAATAACTTTTTATAACAGGAGATCTCGAAGGAAGGGATTCGTCATGCTACATCGACTCGCTAGGGTGGACTATTTTCGTCGAATTGTTGATTCTGGTCGTCAGACTCCGTGGAGTCCAACGGATTCTTCGAGCGACCCGGCACACATGCGCTAGTAAGAGTTTTTCGAGATGCGCATTAGTTTGAGGTCAAAATAAACATTTAAGAAAGGAGAGATATATGCTTTGTTTTAGTCACCGACCTTTCGGAAAAACCGTTTTTCGTTGCTGCCTAGCTTTACTTTGTATTACGCAGTCAATGATGGCTGCAAATTCAGGCGACGTCAAAGGGAGAGTATACGATAGAGATACAAAGGATGAATTGCCGGGTGCCAACATTGTTGTATTGGGGACCAGTTTAGGTGCTTCTGCAGACATGAATGGGGACTATGTGATCCATTATGTCCCTGTGGGTTCTCAAACATTGGTGGTCTCGTATGTGGGTTACAAGTCGATTACAATTAAGATTGATATTAAGGAAGGCGAAAAACTTCAACAAGATGCTTACATGGAGCCGACCACTATAACCGGTGAGACGGTGATTGTCACCGCCCAAGCTCAAGGGCAAATGCAGGCGATTAACCAGCAATTGTCTTCAAATACAATTGCAAATATTGTATCGGCCGACCGCATTCGTGAGATTCCAGATGCGAATGCGGCAGAATCTATTGCACGTTTACCTGGCATATCACTTATAAGAAGCGGTGGTGAAGGGCAAAAGGTAACTATCCGTGGAATGTCGCCGCAATACAATATCATGATGGTCAGTGGTGTACGGATGGAATCTACGGATCGTGACAATCGTAGTGCGGATCTGAACATGATAGATCCGAATATTCTTTCCGGGATTGAAGTGAGAAAAGCATTAACCGCTGATATGGACGCAGATGCGGTTGGCGGAACGGTTGACCTTAAAATAGGCAAAGCCAAGGAAGGACTTCACAACAATTTTTCGGCGCAGGGCGGCTATGGATCGATGGCAAATACGTACGGAAATTACAAATTTTCTGCATTGTTCAGTGACCGTTTTTTCGATGAGAAATTGGGCGTCCAGCTCTCTGGTTTTGCGGATCGGTTCAACAGAAATTCCGATGAACTATCTGCCAATTACTATACAAATTCAACGACCGAGATACAGAATGGATTGCTCAAGATGTATCTGAGAGATGATAATATTCTCCACAATACAACAGATAGAAAACGAACTGGCGGCAGCCTGGTTTTTGATTACCAATTGCCATTTGGATCACTCATGCTGAACAATCTCATAAGCAGCATTAATGAACATAAAACGACTGAGCAAAATGCTTTGGCTGTTACAGATTTTGGCTGGAGTGGTTACGCAGAGGACTATACGTCCACCAATACGGTGATCACCAGTTCACTTCAAGGCGAATTTGATTTTTCTATCATCAAAATGAATTTCTCAGTTTCCAATTCAATTACAAAGCTTCGCCTTCCGAATGATTTGACAATGAAAATAGGACCCAAGACAGGTGGAGGAAGTATGTGGGGAGACTCCATACTGGGTACCAATGCTTTACTCACGGCGATCCCAACTGAATTATTAAATACGTATTACATATCGAGTACCGCTTCGACGACGGCAATAATGCAGCAACTATACACTCTAGAGCGGAATGTTGATGAAGGGGCTCAATCGGCGGTGGTCAATTTTGATGTGCCTTTTAGCGTTACCAATTCTCTTTCCGGCAAACTTAAGTTTGGCGGTAAATACGTGCGCAATACAAGAAAGAATGATGAGTCACAATCAGGACTGAGTCTCAATAGTGACATTGCTGGAGTAACGTTCGTTCCTCTTTTGAAAGGTTCTTTGTGGCCGGATCTTGGTATAGGCAGCGACAATATTATATATGCATCTCTCTTTGGTGATCCGAATTATAATGTTGGCAATTTTCTTGCAGGGAAGGAAGGCGTCCGCAATAATGCTTTCTACAATTTAATTTCGATTTCGAAAATGCGATATTTGGAGTATTTGGCAAAGACCACGACATTTCCATATGTTGTCAATGGTGATACCACTTACAAATCTTACTATTTTCTTAATGCGCAAGCATCAACCCAATATGATTATAACTATACACGCAATTTCACCGCCTTTTATGTTATGGCGGAATTGAATGTGGGTGACTTCCTCACATTGACGCCGGGAATACGATACGAAAGATATCAATTCGTTTATGACGCGGACATTACCAATGAATCTGCTGCGCTGACTACCTTGGGTGCCCAAGCGTTTATCATTAATCCCATTCACTGGGATTCCACAAAGGCAGAAAACTGGTTCCCGCAAATTCAAGTGCGTGTGAAGCCCACGGATTGGTTGGACATACGGTTGGCGAGTACCAAAAGTATAATTTATCCTGATTACCGTGCGGTTTCGCCTTATATATATTTCAGTTCTGCAAGTACCCCCGCATTTCTGCAGATAGGTAATCCCTATCTCATCCCCGCCGTAGCTCAAAATTATGATATCTATACTTCAGTGTATGAAAATTACATCGGGTTATTCTCGGCAGGAGGTTTCTATAAGAAAATAGACAACTTTATTGCGCAGCAGAAAGATTTCTCAACCAAGGATGCTTCATTTGAAAATAACAGAGTGCCATTATCGACCACTTCTTATACACGCGTTACCACGTGGATCAATTTGAAACAAGCATCTTATGTGAGGGGATTTGAAATAGACTGGCAAACCCGCTTCTGGTATCTCCCATCTTTCCTGAGTGGCATCGTTCTCAATGTCAACTATACGCAAATTGCAACGGAAGCGCACTATCCCTATCAGAAGTCGGTGAAAATAAATCTGTTCTCATTTGTTTATGTAGACACCACCAGATCCGGCAGATTGCTCGATCAGCCAAATAAAATCTTGAACGTAACGCTAGGTTATGATATCGGCGATTTTTCTGCCAGGTTGTCCTACCAATACACGGACAATGTCTTACAAAGTTCAGATCCCGTACAACAGGAGCTCGACAAATATACGGCCCCCTATTCCAGGTGGGACTTCACGGCTTTCCAAAAACTTCCGTGGTTGGAAGGACTTCAAGTATATTTGAACATCAACAATATTACCGACACACCGGATCGTCAATATAGCAGTGTTCAGCAAAAACTGGCTGATGTGCTATATTATGGTCGAACAGCAGATCTGGGAGTTCGTTATTCATTTTAATGATATGCAATGCATCTTATCTAAACGTGAGCATGAAGGAGGTGATGGTGCGCAGAAATAAATATCGTTCATCTTCAACAAACCCATTTCATAATTAACTAATTCAATAAACCTCAAGGAGTATCTTTATGAGAAAGTTACTTTCTATATTGTTGGTGTCCGTATGTGGGCTTGGAGTAACCTTGGCTCAAACGGCGCTTGATCAACTTTCGTATGTCAATATTCAAATAGCTGGTGACACTCTGTCCAACGGGAAGCATGATCCGGCGAAGTATATCTATACGGCTGCCGTCGGCGCGTTCTACGCCTTTAATGGAACCTTGTTCGTTGATTTTCCTTTGGTCATACAGGGACCTTCTTCCACCTGGATCTACAATCAGGCCACACCGCCTGTATTTTTGCAAGGCACAGCGACTGGTACTACTATGTTAGATCTCTTTAATCTCAGGGCGGGTGGATCCATAACGATTAAGAATATCATGCTTAGTGCAGCTAATTCTAATAACTACGCTATGAATGAATTTATTAATAATGCAGCCGGTGATACGATTATTGTTGACAATTGTGTGCTCTGCGAACATGACAATGCCATCAAGGTTACCGCGGCTGCCAAGAAGGTCTCTATCACCAATTGCCTCTTCATCAACGGCATTCGATACAGGTTCAACACCAGTGGGGGCATGCCCATACGGATTGACGGAGCCTGCCCAGATATTCTGCTGGAAAACAATACTTCTGTGAATATGACCAGAGAACTTGGCAATGGAGGGGATTTCTTCAAATCCAACTTGAAAGAATTACATTATACGTACGTCAACATGCAGACAAACGCCCATGAGATTCATTGGTATAATGCGCTTCAGGCTAACAATATCTTCTATAATTGGAGTTGGAGAGGAAGAAAGCCTGTCACCAACGGCTATGAATCACAATTTTGGACATGGGAAACTTTCGCCAATGTCAAATCGCGTCTTGATTCTCTTTCACTCTACCATGGAAGAAACCTCTTCTACTTGGATCCAAAGATTTTGGCCTACTTTAATTCTACCGATTCCGTAACGCAATGCTCGGTTTTTAACCTAGAAGTCGATTCCACGATTCGCGCAGATAACAACTTCAAGATTGGCAAGAACTACAACCAATTAAATCCAAGGTTTATTAGTCCTCCCAATAACGTCGATAGTATGATTGCATGGAATAAAGGTTGGTGGTCTACACCACAACCGACCACTGCACCCCTTTGGAATATTCAAAGAGTTATTACGTTTAATGCATCTTTAGATCCGGTTCTTCACTGGCCGCCACAGTTTAATCTGACCTATACGAATGATACGCTCATGAAAGCCGGAACAGACGGGTTGCCGCTCGGCGACTTGAACTGGTTCCCCGCGAAGAAAACAATCTATTTGGCCAACAGAGCTACATATATTGCGGCATTGCAGGATTCAGTTGCACACGCAACGTATGTCTATGTTCCTGGTGACAGTGCGTCGTTTTGGGTGACAAATTTTACAACCGGTGTAGATTCCAAGGGTTCAGGTATTGTAAAACAATTCTCTCTGGGCAACAGCTATCCGAATCCATTCAATCCGAGTACAACAATTGAATTCGGATTGCCTGAACAATCGAAAGTTACTTTGAGTGTATTCAACATCTTAGGTCAAAAAGTGCTTGAACTAAGAACGGACTATGCCGCTGGAAATCAATCATATAATTTTGATGCTTCTAAGCTGAGTAGTGGAGTTTATATCTATAGTATGAACGCTACCGGTGTTAGCGGAAAGAACTTTGTTCAATCCAAGAAGATGATACTGCTCAAATAAGGACATTTGTCCTCCCAGTGTTCTTGGAAAAGGGGTTGAGAGCGATTGCTCTCAATCCCGATCCAAGAGAAAGAAACCGGCTGATTGCATCAGGATGACGGCATTCTGGTTTGGCTACTCCCTCTTGAATAGATAAGAGAACGAAAACACAGACATTTACGATACGTCAAATCAATAGCACATATAGCATCCGGAAATCCACAATGATAAGATCAAGCATTTGTGCTCTCGCTCTTCTCATAGTTTCAAGTACTCCTGTTATCTCACAGATCTATGTTGCCCCAAACGGAAGCGATGCAAATCTCGGAACAGTTGAACAGCCACTTGAATCTATGCAAAAAGCACAGGAGTTAGCGAGTCCCGGCGACACTGTGTATGTAAGGGGCGGCATCTACAAAGTTCGGCAGGATCAAATTTCAAATGTGGTGTCTAGTCTGTTTGCCTGCGTGACCTACTTGGACAAGAGTGGAACAGAAGGTCATACGATCAAGTATTGGGCGTATCCTGGAGAAAGACCTATTCTCGATTTCTCCGCAGTAAAACCGGCAAACGAGAGAGTGGCAGGGATATATGTGGTAGGCAGCTATATTCACATCAAAGGATTGGAGATGACCGGTGTGCAGGTGACCATTACCACGCATACGGAATCCTACTGCATCTATAGCAAGGGGAATAACAACATCTTTGAGCAGATAAGTATGCATGACAACGTGGGGACAGGCATACGACACTATAATGGAGGCTACAATCTGTTCTTGAATTGTGATTCATATAGAAATTGGGACAATGTTTCTGAAAACAAACTTGGCAGCAATACGGACGGTTTCGGCTGCCATCCGAATTCCAGCGGTGCGGGGAATGTTTTTCGAGGGTGCCGTTCCTGGTTCAATAGTGATGATGGTTATGATATCATTCGGTCAGGTGCGGCAGTTGTTTTTGATAGCTGCTGGTCATTCTATAACGGCTATTCGATTTCTTTTCAAGAATTGGGTGACGGGAATGGATTCAAAGCAGGTGGATATGCATATGATCCTGCTAGTAAGATACCAAATCCTGTCCCGAGAAATACAATTGAGTTCTGCATAGCAGTTGGAAATAAAGCAAACGGGTTCTACTCCAACCATCATTTGAATGGAAACTACTGGTATAACAACACGGCGTACAAGAACGATATTAACTTCAATATGGTTAACCGTGAAAGCCCGCAGGCAGACAGCAGTATATGGGAATTCGGTTACAATCATGTCTTAGAGAACAACCTAAGTTATGAAGCAAGAAGTTCTGACACTGCATATATAGATACTTCGAAGAATACACTTTCACATAACTCTTTTGATTCAGGCTTCAATCTTACCGATAATGACTTTGTGAGTCTTGATGAATCCCAATTGATGGCGCTGCGAAAGTCTGATGGCAGTTTGCCTGATATTGATTTTATGAAACCTGCTACCGGCAGCAAATTAATTGATGCAGGAGTAGATATTGGATTTCCTTTCGCAGGCAAGGCTCCGGATATTGGTGCCCTAGAAACCGATTACACTACCTTTGTCGAGTCACTCAAAAATACTGCACCTGACAATATTGTTTTGCATCAGAATTATCCAAATCCTTTCAATCCAGTAACAAACATTGTTTATGAAATCCCGTTTTCTGCAAATGTTCAATTAACGATCTACAATATGTTGGGTCAGAAAGTAAATACACTTGTCAACGAGACAGAAAAGAGAGGAACATACAGAGTCCAGTTTGACGGAAGCAGTCTCTCGAGTGGTGTATATTTTTACCGCCTAACGGTTAGTGGTACTTCAATGGTTAAGCAATTTATGCTATTACATTAGGACTTCTCTGAAAACTCAAAGCAGAAGGTTACCTTCACTTCGCTTTTAGAGAAGCCTAACAGTTGCAAGGGAACTAGATGAAAATCAAGTGTGTGCGACCTCATGTTCTCATAGCTTTTCTGTTATTCACTTCTGAAATCCCTGCGTTTTCTCAGATTCATTTACCTTCATTTTTTTCGAACAATATGGTTCTTCAGCAAAAATGTGAAGCACCAATGTGGGGATGGGCAGATCCTGGAACTCATATTTCGATTACACCGGGTTGGAGCAATACACGCTATCAAACTTCAGCAGATCATGAGGGGAAATGGTTTGTGAAGATGACCACCCCATCTGCTGGTGGACCGTATTCAATAGTTATTAATGAAGATACTCTGACAAATGTCTTGATTGGTGAAGTCTGGCTTTGTTCAGGGCAATCAAATATGCAGTGGGCTTTGAATCAAAGTGAAAATGCTGATCAAGAAGTACAAAAAGCAGACTACCAGGATATCAGGCTATTCTACGCTGCAAGAGACAATGCGAGAACTCCGAACAAAGATGTCTACGGGCATTGGGATGAGTGCACACCGAAAGCAGCAAGCACGTTCAGTGCGGTTGCATATTACTTTGGCAGAGAATTGTACAAAGAACTTCATGTTCCAATTGGATTGCTTCATTTCAGCTGGGGAGGGTCGACTGTACAGGCATGGACAAATCCCGAAGTGCTACGAACAACTCCCGAAGGAAGGTACTTCCTAGAAAAATTCAAACAAAAAATAGATACTACAACTCCCGGTGAACTTCCAAGGAATTACAGAGATCCCGGTGCGAATTTTTACGGAATGTTAAGACCGTTGATCCCTTATGGGATAAAAGGTGTCATCTGGTATCAGGGAGAAAACAATGTTTTCGAATACCAGATGTATAGAAATGCATTTGAGACCATGGTCAAAGACTGGCGCAATGAATGGGGAGAAGGAGATTTTCCATTCTATTTTGTCCAGCTCGCTCCATACCATTATTCCAAAGAGGTTGTCGGTGCGGCTTTGCGGGATGCTCAGAGAAAAGCACTGGATATTCCAAACACAGGTATGGCAGTGACACTCGATATTGGTAATCCGGGCAATATCCATCCAACAAATAAGAAAGATGTTGGGAAAAGGTTATCACTCTGGGCGCTCGCCAAGACATACGGAAAAGGAAGTATAGCCTATAGTGGACCAATGTATGAATCGATGAAAATTGAGGGGAACAAAATCAGAATTGGTTTTGCGTATGCAGGAAGCGGTCTTTATTGTAAAGGAGACAAGCTTACATGTTTCACAATTGCAGGAAACGATGAAGTCTTTCATCCGGCAGATGCTGTTATTGACGGTAACACAATCCTTATTTCATCAGATGAAGTGAAGAATCCTGCAGCAGTTAGGTTTGCCTTTGAAAATGCGGATGAACCAAATTTGTTCAATAAGGACGGTTTACCGGCATCTACTTTTAGAACAGATAACTGGGATATTATTAGAAAAGATTATTAAAGACATGTCATTGAGAGCTGGGCAAGCAGATCCTCCTTTACCGGCAGCGGCTTGTCCAGCGACAGGCCGAGCGACACGGCAGTCCGAATATGCGTACGGACCGTCTTCCGGTCGTAGCCCAAGGCAGAGGCGATCTGGCTGTGAGAAAGTTGTGTTGATAGAAGCTATCAAGAAGAGATTGAGATAAAACCGTGATATACAATAGCTGAAAAGAGCAGCGGTTTGTGAAAATATCGCTAACAGCAGTTTACCTTTTCATAAGTCTCCTTTTCTTAGGCTGTAATGCTACTGAAGGAGACGCTTACATTTTTTGCTACTTTAAAGACGGCGGCAAAGATGGACTTCATTTGGCATACAGCGACGATGGTCTTCGATGGACTGCCTTGAATAATGATGAGTCCTTTCTACGACCTCAGGTCGGTAAAGATAAACTATTTCGCGATCCATGTATTATTGATGGACCGGACAGTATGTTTCATATGGTATGGACGGTAAGCTGGAATGAAAAGGGCGTTGGGTATGCCAGCTCAAAAGATCTGATACAGTGGTCGGAGCAAGAGTACTTGCCGGTCATGGAACATGAACCCGATGCGAAAAACTGCTGGGCTCCCGAGATATTTTATGATGACAGTACACAACAATATCTGATTTTTTGGGCAACCACAATTCCTGGGAGATTCCCGGAAACCGATGATCAAGACAACAGAGGAACAGCGGGCAAAGGGTTTAATCATAGACTGTACTACGTAACAACAAAAGATTTCAGAAATTTCTCTGGTGCGAAGATACTCTTTGATCCAGGGTTCAATGTGATTGATGCTACCATAGAGAAGGTGGGGAAAGAATATATAATGGTATTCAAGGACGAGACCAACACACCGTTCACCCAACAAAAGAACATAAAAATTGCTCGAAGCAAAAATGTTGAAGGTCCCTATACCGAAGTATCAAAGCCAATAACCGGCAATTACTGGGCAGAAGGTCCGACAGTAATTTCTATGGGAAATAGATGGTATTTGTATTTTGATAAATACCGTTCGGGAGAATATGGATTGCTTGTATCGAATGATTTCAAGAATTGGACTGACATTTCGGATAATCTCGAAGTTCCCATGGGAATGAGGCATGGAACAGTCTTGAAGATAGAAGGAAAAGTGTTGGGGAAATTGCTGAACGAGCAGTACAACGAAGCACAGCGATAACACGTCGAAGGAAGAGATTCATTTCCATGTAAAAAGCAAAGAAACCGGAGTTTGGATGACACAAGTGAAGATTGTGAGGCAGTGTTCTGCACTCAGCGTTCTTCTCGTCTTAGTAAATGTCGCTTCACTGAATGCACAGGAGACATTGAAGAAAGCAAATGTTCTAGAGAAGATGACTTTGGCAAACAACTATTTCATGAAGAAGTGGCCCGATCCTACCGTGAACATCGTGACCGACAAAAGTCGGCCCAGCAATATCTGGACTCGTGCAGTGTATTATGAAGGGTTGATGGCCATGTACAGGATCGACCCAGAAACGACTTACTATAACTATGCTGTCCAGTGGGCTGAAGGACATAGTTGGGAGCCGGCGTATGGTGGGACTACGACACGTATTGCAGATAATCAGGCTTGTGGGCAAACGTATATCGAGCTATACCAGACCAATCCGCAACCGCAGCGTATTGCCAAAATAAAAACTGATATCGACAATATGATTCACAGTAGCGCGATAAATGACTGGTGGTGGGTGGATGCCTTTCAGATGGCCATGCCCGTATTCGCAAAACTGGGCGCTGTGTATCAGGACACAACCTACTTTAGCAAAATGTATCAGATGTATATGTATACCAAAACTGCTGAAGGTGATAGCGGACTCTATAATAAGGTGGACCATCTCTGGTGGCGCGATTCAACTTTTCAACCGCCGCATACGTCACCAAACGGTGAAGACACGTATTGGTCAAGGGGCGAGGGCTGGGTGCTTGCGGCTCTTGCCCGTGTCCTGGATGTCATGCCGGCTGACGCCCCACACAGAAACGAGTATGTTGCAACATTCAAAGAAATGGCTGAAGCGATTGTTGCTGTTCAGCGAAACGATGGATTCTGGAATGTGAGCCTGCATGATGCAACGGAATATGGAGGACCGGAAACTTCCGGTACAGCGTTGTTTACGTTTGGCCTCGCGTGGGGAGTAAACAAGGGAGTCCTTACGGATTCGGTATATAGAAGTGCTGCAATACGGGGCTGGAAAGGTATGGTAGATTCTGCCCTGCACAGTAATGGTTTCCTCGGCTACGTTCAAAGTACCGGAAAGCAGCCTTCTGATGGACAGCCTGTCACCTATGACAAAGCACCAAACTTTGAAGATTATGGACTTGGAGCCTTCCTTTTGGCGGGCAGCGAAATCTATAGAATGGCAGGTGAAACCACAGGAATGTCGTCGGAGAACACAACCGCGAACATTGCAATACCGACGGCTGCCACATTGCACCCGGCATACCCAAATCCATTCAACCCACAAACAACGATTACCTATTCACTGAACAGAAACGGGCATGTTGTTCTCGCTGTATTTGATATGACCGGACGTAAAATAGAAACGCTTGTTAACCGCTATCAAAATAGCGGTGACCATAGAATTGTGCTGGATGCCTCCACGCTAACTAGTGGAACATATATGATCAGATTAGATGTTGATGGATTTACGCAAAGCCGGAAAGTGACTATATTGAAATAGAAGCATCTCCTCCTAAGAAATAGTTCTTACTGTAGAAGATTCTAAATCGGTACGGCAGAAATCTATTGGGAGAAGCAAAAATGTGTTCACCTTTTCAGTACATAAAGAGTAAGAGACAGATAGCAATAGTCTGGACTGTAATTGTTTTCGGTATTACACAGATCCCGGTTTTCGCTCAGAACATCAGTCCGATTGCGTTGTCATGGCTTGGCGGAAATCCGCCGTCACTGTCTGCAGGAGTAAGTTGGGGTGTGCCGTTGCCGGAAGGAAGACTCATGCCAACCGCCGGTTTTTCGCTAAAAGATTCTCGAGGGCAAGCACTACCGGTACAATCATGGCCGTTGGCTTATTGGCCTGACGGTTCGCTAAAATGGGATGGATAAAAGAGGAATTAACTATAAAAAATTCTATAATATAAATTTCGCTGCCCGCGAAAGAAAAAATTTAGATGAAAATGGTGTATGTACTGAGAAAAATTGGCAGCCGCTTGAATCCGGTTTGATAGGACCGGTTAAATTAATAGGGCTCAAGTCTACTAAATAAATTTACATTAAATCATAAATAGATTATAAAAAATTTCCGATAAGAAAAATCAAAGGTTTGAAAATGAAAAATCATTCTGCAGAGCACCGTGATAATTTTATTAATTTGATTTTAAGCATATTATTTTTTCCCCTTTGTACAATTCAATGTCTTGCACAATCATACCCGTTTGAAATAAAAAAAACGATTTATCATGACGGCTGGGTCGATCTCAATAAAAACGGGAAATTGGATCCGTATGAAAATCCTAAACTGCCAGTAGACGAACGTATCGAAGACTTGCTTTCCAGAATGAACATAAATGAAAAAACCGCACAGTTAGTTACCTTATACGGATATGGCGCAGTACTAAAAGACGAGCAACCGACGATAGCATGGCGCGATTCCGTATGGAAAGACGGAATAGCAAATATTGATGAACAGTTAGATGGTCGCAAAGATGTTCCATCAGATTTATACTGGCCTCCATCAAAACATGCTCAGGCATTAAATAACATTCAACGTTTTTTTATTGAACAGACGCGGCTTGGGATCCCTGTTGATTTTACTACCGAAGGAATAAGAGGATTAAAGGCGGTTAAAGCAACAAGTTTTCCTGATGAGATTGGACAAGGCAGTACTTGGGATCCTGAACTTATATATCAGATAGGAAAAGTCGAAGGCGAGGAAGCCCGCTCCCTGGGTTATACAAATGTTTATTCCCCCGAACTGGATGTTTCAAGAGATCCGCGATGGGGAAGAGTTCTTTCTACATACGGCGAAGATCCGTATTTAGTCAGCAAACTCGGCGAAGCAATGGTAAAGGGATTACAGGGAGAGCATGTTGTTTCTACATTAAAACATTTTGCAGTTTACAGTGTGCCTAAAGGGGGTCGCGACGGTCACAACAGAACAGATCCTCAAGTAACGCCACGCGAAGTATATACTATGCATTTACCACCATTCGAAGCAGCAATTAAAGCCGATGCTCTTGGAGTGATGAGTTCATATAATGATTATAACGGAATCCCGGTTACCGGCAGTTATTATTTCTTAACCAAGTTGTTGCGTCAGAAATTTGGTTTTAAAGGGTATATCGTAACAGACAGCGGTGCACTTAGGTTTATTCATGATAAACATCATGTTCAAAAAGATTTTAAAGGAGCTATTATTCAAGCGCTTGAGGCAGGAGTCAATGTTCGAACCGATTTTCAAAATCCGTCTTTTTTTCTTACTCCGTTAAGAGAAGCTATTAACAATTGTGAAATACCTATGAGTACTATTGATCAGCGTGTCCGTGACGTTTTAAAAGTTAAATATTGGTTGGGACTTTTTGATAATCCTTATGTGGATACTTCCAAATCAAATCAAAATGTAAACAAACCGTCATCCGAAGAATTATCATTAAGAGCTGCGAAAGAATCTTTGGTATTGTTGAAGAATTCAAATAACGTTTTACCGCTCGAGAAAAATAAAATCAAATCAATTTTAGTTGCAGGACCAAATGCCGTAATGGAAGAAAGTTTAAATAGATATGGTCCGACTCATATAAAAGTAACTTCTGTCCTTAATGGAATTAAGAACGAAGTATCAAAGGAAATAAAAGTAACTTACGTTAAAGGCGTGGATGTTGTTGACAAAAATTTTCCTGAAAGTGATATTATGGATACACCTATAAGCAATGATGAGAAAGAACAGATTCAACAAGCAGTTGCCACTGCAAAACAATCCGATGCAGCTGTTATTGTAGTTGGAGAGGATGACAGAACTGTTGGCGAAAGTCGTTCGCGGGTAAGTTTAAATTTACCGGGACGCCAATTAGATCTTGTTAAAGCAGTAGTTGAAACCGGCGTTCCGACTGTTGTAGTATTAATGAACGGTCGACCTTTAACAATTAATTGGATCGATAAAAATGCGGCTGCAATTTTAGAAGCATGGTACCCGGGAGCGAAAACCGGCGATGCAGTTGCAAAAACTTTGTTTGGAGAATATAATCCCGGTGGTAAATTGCCGATCACTTTTCCGAAATCTGTTGGACAGGTGCCGTTGAATTTTCCTTATATGCCGGCAAGTCAGTCCTACTTTCCTAATGATCCTGAAGATTTTGCTCAAGTAACAGGTCCATTATATCCTTTCGGACACGGATTAAGTTATACCCAATTTGAATTTAGTGACCTGCAGATTTCCCCATTGAAGCAGAATACCGGTGGTAATGTTCTAGTTTCTTTGAATATTAAAAATATTGGTAAACGAAAAGGGGATGAAGTAGTGCAGCTTTATATCCATGAAAAAATCACGCCGGTAATTGTGCCAGTAAGCCAGTTGCGCGGGTTTAAAAGAATAACCTTAGTACCGGGGGAAACTCAAAAAGTTCAATTTGAATTGACGCCTGAAGATTTACAATTATTAAATCAAAATATGGAATGGGAAGTTGTTCCAGGGACCTTCGAAGTTATGGTCGGCAGTTCATCAATAGATATTAAACTAAAAGGTGAGTTTGAAATAACAGGTAGCACTCCTAATAAAGCGTACGGCTTGTAATTGTAGTACCATGAACAATTGGTAACAAATATGAAATTTCTTCAGAAAAGAGTTACATCAAAATTTTCAATGACAAGTTTTTTTATCATAATCATTTTTTCAGTATTGTTTTTGGGTGGTACACAGGAAATTGATAAAAAAGGTAAAATAGCTCCCAAGCCGTTATTTCGTGATCCGATTTATGACGGCGCAGCCGATCCTGTAGTTATTTGGAATCAGCTAGAAAAAAAATGGTTTATGTTTTACACTAATCGCCGGGCAAATGTAAAAGGTCTTGACGGTGTAACCTGGGTACATGGAACGCGCATCGGGATTGCCGAATCACCAGATGGCGGAGCCAGTTGGCTGTATCGGGATACATGTAATATTCCACCTCCATTTACAGAAACCCACTGGGCTCCGGAAATAATTGAGCATCAAGGTACTTATCATATGTACCTTTCATATGTTCCAGGCATATTTACAAATTGGAGTCATCCGCGGCACATTATTCACTTAACCAGCAAAGACTTAATTAATTGGAAATATGAATCTACATTGAAACTGGCATCAGATAAGGTTATAGATGCCTGTATATTCATGTTGCCAGACGGAAATTGGCGTATGTGGTATAACAACGAAGTAGACGCCAAATCCATTTACTATGTGGATAGTGAAGATCTGTACCACTGGGAAGATAAAGGTAAAGCAGTCGGGGATCAAAAAGGTGAAGGGCCAAAAGTTTTTCAATGGAAAGATAAATACTGGATGTTAACAGACGTATGGGATGGACTGGCTTTATATGAATCTGAAGATTTAACTTCATGGAAAAGGATTCCCGGAAATCTTCTGAAAGAGCCTGGTAAGGGAGAGGATGATGGGGTAGTAGGGCGTCATCCGGATGTTGTTGTTAATAACGGCAGGGCATATTTATTCTATTTTACGCATCCGGGACAAGTTGATTCCATTCCTAAGGATAACTTGTATGAAAAGCGCCGTAGTTCTATTCAAGTAGTTGAGTTAGAATACGAAAATGGTCGTATTATATGTGATCGCGATAAACCAACGTATATTGATCTTCAACCACCCTTCTAAGAATGTCATATAAATTGTTGAAAGAAAAAATTGGGAATATTTCTACGGAAATGTAAAATGAAAAAGGTCATTATTTCTTTTATACTTCTAGTCTTTGCAGACCTTACTTTCGGACAACTCAATAAGTTAACGGTGGATGTAAGCAAATCAATAGCTAAAATTCAACCGACTATGTATGGAATATTTTTCGAAGATATCAATTTTGCAGCAGACGGTGGATTGTATGCTGAGATGATAAAAAACCGTGGATTTGAATTTGAAGAGCCTATGATGGGCTGGCTTCAACCTAACACTAACAGGCATTCTCTGAATAAAAATTCGGGAGCTGCTGAAATTATTAAAATACAAGGTAGTGTCTCCAATCGAAATATTTGCCGCGTTACAATTAATCATGATACCGGATATGTGTTGTTGAACGAGGGATTCCGCGGAATGGGTATTAAAAAGAATGCCCGTTACCGTTTATCCCTGCTTGTGGCTAAACAAACAGAAAATATACGAAAAATAAATTTTTCATTCGTGAACAATGCTGGAAAAGTATTTGGAAATACTAACATAATTCCAAATGGATCGGATTGGGCTGAATATACAGCACAGCTTACTGCAGCCGAAATGGAAGCAAAAGCCAAATTAAAAATTACATTTGAAGGAACAGGAGTAATTGATTTGGATATGATCTCTCTCTTCCCTGAAGATACATGGAAGGGACGAAAAAACGGTTTGCGTAAAGACTTAGTACAATTACTTTATGATTTGAAACCCGGCTTTCTGCGATTCCCCGGCGGCTGCATTGTTGAAGGTAGAACGCTTGCCAAACGTTATCAGTGGAAAAAAACCGTAGGAGCCGTTGAGGATAGAACCGTTTTAGTAAATCGGTGGAATACGGAGTTCAGGCATCGTTTAACTCCCGATTATTTTCAAAGTTTCGGATTGGGTTTCTTTGAATATTTTCAACTTGCCGAAGATATAGGTGCAGAGCCGCTGCCCATATTAAACTGCGGAATGGCATGTCAGTTCAACACAGGTGAACTGGTACCCTTGGAACAACTTGATCCATATGTTCAAGACGCGCTTGATTTGATTGAATTTGCAAACGGTTCGGTCAGTTCAAGCTGGGGAAAACTACGCGGCGATATGGGGCATCCAAAACCATTTAATATGAAATACATAGGAATAGGAAATGAACAGTGGGGACATCAATACATTGAACGCTATAAAATTTTTGGAAAAGCTATTAAAGAAAAATACCCTGATATAATTATAGTTTCTGCTGTAGGACCTTTCCCTGATGGCGAACTTTTTGATTACGCAATGAACGAAATGAAAAAATTAAATGCGGAAATAGTTGATGAGCATTATTACAAACCGCCGCAATGGTTCAGAGAAAACGTAACACGTTACGATTCATATGACCGGAATGGTCCAAAAATATTCGCGGGTGAATATGCTGCACAAAGCGTTGCAATCGCAAGTCCCGACAATAAAAACAACTGGGAATGTGCCCTTTCCGAGGCTGCTTTTATGACAGGCTTGGAAAAAAATGCCGACTTAGTGGTTATGACATCCTATGCTCCTTTATTTGCACACGCCGATGGATGGCAATGGACGCCGGATTTGATCTGGTTCAATAATTTATCTTCATACGGCTCCGCTAATTATTATGTTCAAAAAATGTATTCAACTCACCGGGGTACGGATTTGCTGTCTATTTCTTTTGAAAACGGGGAAGCGGTCATTGGTCAAAATGGACTTTACTCGTCCGCAGTAAAAGATTCCGATTCGAACGAATTGTATGTCAAACTTGTAAACACTTCCGATAATCTGCAGCAGGTATCTATCGAATTAAAAAATCAAAAAGTTACAGACAAAGCTGTTGTCTTAAAATTAACTTCGGAAAAATTATCGGATGTGAACTCATTCGATAATCCCAAAAAGATTAGTCCGACGGAAAGCCAAATAGAAATAGAAAATAATCATATTAAAACCGGAATTGATCCATATACTTTTTTGATACTGAAAATCGGATTAAAAAATAAGTAAAATCAGTCCGGATAAATGCAACACACTTTTAAAATATATTTCTATTACCCTCTAGAGAATCAAGAAGTAAGTATTCATTCAATTCATTAAATACAATAGAGGCAAATTATTTTTAATCAATTACACATTGCTTTAATTATTCTTGGTTTGACAGGAATCATTTTACTTTCAGCTAGTGAAGGTATGAAATCCCATAATCCGGAAAGTTCTGTTTTCCGGATTGTCGGAAATGATCAAAGTGTTCCGATTCTCTATGATAAGGATGATGCCGATGTAGTCGGTATATGTACAAAAGCCCTTGCAAATGATATTAAACTTATCACAGACATTTTGCCGTCACTTGAAACAAATCTGCAAACAAATATAGAGGCAGCCATTATTGTAGGAACTCTGGGAAAATCGAAACCCATCGATACCATGGTTACAACAGGAAAACTTTCAGTG
Organism: Bacteroidota bacterium; assembly: GCA_049523215.1. Classification (GTDB taxonomy): domain Bacteria; phylum Bacteroidota; class Ignavibacteria; order UBA10030; family UBA10030; genus Fen-1298. Next base: position 114,822 of record JBEKNC010000005.1, read on the forward strand.
AATTCAATTGAGGGAAAGTGGGAGAGTTTTCTCATACAGGTTGTGGATAATCCACTATCCGGTATCAACAGAGCACTTGTTATTTGTGGAAGTGATCCTCGGGGAACAGCATTTGGTATTTTCGAACTTTCAAAGCGTGTGGGTGTATCGCCATGGATATATTGGGCAGACGTTATTCCTGCTAAACAAAAAAACCTAAATGTGGCAATCGAAAAAATAATCATGGGTCCGCCGTCGGTGAAATATCGCGGTATTTTTCTTAACGACGAAGACTGGGGTTTGAAACCCTGGGCAGCCGGCAATATGGATACTGATATTGGTGACATCGGTCCACGTACCTATGCTCGTATCTTCGAACTGATGTTGAGACTTAAAGCCAATTACATTTGGCCGGCGATGCATCCGTGCACTAAGGCATTTTTTTATTATAAAGAAAATCCGAAAGTCGCAGCACAATACAATATTGTGCTCGGCTCAAGTCACTGTGAACCGATGCTTCGCAATAATGTTGATGAATGGAAAAATAATTTCACGGAAGAATACGGCAAGCAGCCTGGTCCCTGGCGCTATGATACGAATGAAAAAGAAATTAAAAGATATTGGGCAGACAGGGTAAAGCAGGTCGCCGGCCAAAACAGAGATGCTGTCTTTACTGTCGGGATGCGCGGAATTCATGACAGCGGTTTGCCGGGTCCGGAAACAATTGAAGGCAAGGTTAATTTGTTGAATAAGATAATTGAGGATCAGAGAAATCTTCTTGCAAAATATTTGAGAGCAAATCCAGCCGACATCCCACAAATCTTCTGTCCATATAAAGAGGTGCTCGATATATATAATGCCGGGGCAAAGATACCTGATGATGTAACCATTGTATGGGCTGATGATAATCACGGATATATCCGCAAACTTTCTACAGCAAAAGAACAGCTGCGAAGCGGAGCAAGTGGTGTTTACTATCATTTATCTTACTGGGGTGCGCCGGAAGATTATCTATGGTTATGTTCAACATCTCCATCGTTGATTTCGTACGAAATGAGTAAAGCATATGCATATGGCGCTGACCGTCTATGGGTTTTTAATGTTGGCGATATTAAACCTGCCGAAATGGAAATCGAATTCGCCATGGACTTAGCGTGGAACGTTAATGCCTGGCAACCGGAGAAAGCCGCAGGTTATGTAGAGGAATGGTCGGCAAGAACTTTCGGTAAAGACTATGCTAAAGAGATCGCCGAAATCAAAACTGTTTATTACAAATTAGCTGCTTCAGGTAAACCGGAACATATCGATAAAATAAAATTTTCAGAAAAAGAAATTAAAGAACGTCTCACGGCGTATGAGGGCATCGCTCGAAAGGCTGAAGATCTGAAACACAGTATCCCTGATCGTCTGCAAGATGCTTATTTCCAATTAATTCTATATCCTGTTCTCGGAGCGGCATACATGAATGAAAAACATTTCTATGCTCAGATGGGAGACGCGGATAAATCGAAGCAGGCATACGATGAAATAAAGAAACTAACGGATATTTATAATAAAGACATCGCGGGCGGTAAATGGAACGGTATAATGATCATGAGTCCGCGCAACCGTCCGGTTTTCGGAATGCCGGAGATAAAAAACCAAAATACTAAATCCGTTTCAAGCGATATACTGTTAGAACCGATTAGAACTATTTCAGTCAGTGAATTAACTTTTGATAGTACGAGACTACATCTTATTTCAGGATTTGGTGCGGACAGAGTAAGCCTTTCATGGACTAATTTCAACAACCCCAGTTATCGTGAAGAAAAAGTGGAAAGCGCTCCTTCTGCTTCAATTAAACTAGAACTGCCCAAAGGCAGACGCATTATAGAACTGATCTGTGTTCCTACGCATGCCGTCAATGAAGAGAATGCGCTTAGAACTGCGGTCGGCATGGGTGAAAATCTTCTTGGGATTGTGGATATTAATACTCCTGCAGGAACTGAAGAATGGAGTAAAAATGTAATCCGGGGCTATTCATCGACTAAAACTGAATTCATTTTGAAAGAGAAAGGCATGGTAAACTTGCGTCTGTCGCTCCTTGATCCTGGTTTAGCCATAAGTAAAATTATTGTTTATTAAATCGCGTTATACAGAATTTATTTCTTTTCCCGAAGGGATGGCTATGCCAGCGTCTTTACGAGAAAAAAGCATTTCACGCAGAGATCGCAAAGAAAGCGCAAAGTTCGCCGAGGAAATTATTTCTTATGCGTGAGGTGAGTTATTTAATAATCCTCAAAAGGTATGGATATGAGATCTAATAAAATCAAAATGTTTATTTTAGTTTTTGTATTGTTATCTATTTTGTCGGTTGTAAGTCACTCACAATCAATAAGTAAAAATACAATCTCCTTAAAAGGAACATGGCAATTCCAAACCGATCCGAAAGATATAGGGATCAAGCAAAACTGGTATCAAAAAAAATTGAACGATGTTGTGGATTTACCCGGCTCAATGATGGATAATAATAAAGGAGATAAACCCACTGTTCACACAAAATGGACCGGCAGCATTTATGATAGTTCCTGGTACTTCCGACCGGACATGGAAAAGTACAGGCAAAAAGGTAATCTAAAGTTTCCATTCTGGCTGACACCAAATAAACACTATGTTGGAGCTGCATGGTATCAGCGGGAAGTTGAAATCCCTGCTAATTGGAAAGGACAAAAAATTGAATTGTTCTTAGAGCGCCCTCACTGGGAAACTACAGTGTGGATTGACAGCATAAAAGTTGGGATGCAAAATAGTCTTTCAGCACCCCATCGTTACGATTTATCAAAAGTATTAACACCCGGTCACCATATCATATCTATAAGAATAGATAATCGTATTAAGGAGATTAATGTTGGACCGGATTCGCACAGCATCACTGATCAAACGCAAGGGAACTGGAATGGAATAGTGGGCGAAATTTGTTTTAAGTCAATCTCACCCGTTTCTTTTGACGACATCAGACTTTTCGCAAATATTGAGGATAAATCCGTTAAAGCCGAGATAATTCTTAATAACATTTTAGGAAAAGATGTTGTTGCAAAAATAACGCTTAATGCAAAATCATTTAATTCAAAAGAAGGGCATACTGTTGAACCTCTCATCAAGGAAATCAAAGTAACAAAAGAGAAATCACAAATTGAAATCATTTATCCCATGTGCGAAGACGTTCAACTGTGGGATGAATACAATCCTGCACTTTACAACATGACAGTAGTTTTAACCGATGAATTTGGAAATACGGATGAACGGGAAATTCAATTCGGAATGCGCTCATTTTCAATAAATGGAACTCGCTTTGAAGTAAATGATCGTCCGGTATTTTTAAGGGGAACTGTTGAAAATTGTGTTTTCCCCAAAACAGGTTATCCGTCAACAGATGTCGCTTCGTGGGAAAGGGTATTTATCATTTGCAAAAATTATGGATTGAATCACATGCGTTTTCACTCGTGGTGCCCCCCCGAGGCAGCATTTGAAGCTGCGGATAAATTAGGATTTTATTTGCATGTTGAAGGTCCGAGTTGGGCAAACCATGGCGTAACTTTGGGTGATGGTTTACCTATCGATCAGTATATTTATGATGAAACTAATCGTATTGTGGATGCCTACGGTAACCATCCGTCATTTTGTATGATGGCTTACGGCAACGAGCCTGCCGGAAAAAATCAAGCTGAGTACCTGGGAAAATTTGTTAATTATTGGAAAGCAAAAGATAACCGCAGGGTTTATACAAGCGCTTCAATTGGCAGAAGCTGGCCGCTTGTTCCAGAAAGTCAATTCATTGTTCGGTCGGAACCTCGCGGACTTCCGTGGAATAAACCTCCTGAAAGTATGTTTGACTATTCGGATCGAATAGAAAAATACACCGTTCCATACGTAGTGCATGAAATGGGACAGCATTGTGTCTTCCCAAATTTCAAAGAAATTAAAAAGTATACAGGTGTTTACAAGGCTAAGAATTTTGAATTGTTTAAAGAAGAGTTGGCAAAACATTATATGGGTGATCAAGCTGAAGACTTTTTAACAGCATCCGGTAAATTACAGGTCTTGTGCTATAAATCCGAAATTGAAGCTGCTTTGCGTACTCGCCGGTTGGCAGGCATCCAGTTACTTAGTCTCAACGATTATTCAGGACAAGGAACTGCACTGGTCGGCGTGCTGGATGCATTTTGGGATGAAAAGGGATATATCTCAGCACCGGAATTCAAACAATTTTTTGGGGTAACTGTGCCGTTAGCCCGAATACCAAAATTTGTTTTCAAAAACGATGAGACATTTCATGCGGAACTCGAAGTTTTTCATTTCGGCAGCCATCCTCTTAAAAACATTTCATCTCAATGGAAGATAACTGATTCTAAAGGAACCGTCATTGCTCAAGGTTCTTTAAAGGAACGGGATATTCCAATTGATAATTGTATACCCCTGGGAAATGTCAGTTTGCCGCTTTCAAAAATTACCAAAGCTGAAAAGTTGAATTTGGAAGTTTCTGTTGACAGGCATATTAATAATTGGGATTTTTGGGTTTATCCTGCCGAACTTCCAACCTTAAACAAAGGTGATATTTATTTCTGTAATACACTTGATGAAAAGGCTGAATCCATATTAAAGAATGGCGGGAAAGTTTTTTTACTTGCAGCGGGCAGTGTTGAAAACGGTAAGGATGTAGTCCAGTATTTTAATCCTGTATTTTGGAATACATCGTGGTTTAAAATGCGTCCCCCGCATACGTTAGGAATTTTGTGTAATCCCAATCATCCGGCTTTTGCAGATTTCCCGACCGAATTTCACAGCAATTTGCAATGGTGGGAAATTCTCGATCGCCAGCAGGTAATGAATCTCGAATTATTCCCGCCTAAATTCAAGCCGCTTGTACAGCCGATTGATACATGGTTTTTAAATCGCCGTTTAGCTGTATTATTTGAAGCGAAAGTCGGAAAAGGCAAACTAATGGTTTGCAGTACGGACCTTCAAAACAATTTAAATGAACGACCCGCAGCGAAACAATTGCTCTATAGTTTAACGAAGTATATGTTGTCGGATAAATTTAATCCAAAGTACAAACTTGATTACGCAACAGTTACAGAGCTCTTCGAAAAGAAAGACAGACCAATTTTTAATTTTTATACAAAACAAAGTACGGATGATTTAAAACCAAACACAAAATGATTGGTATCAGACTAATTACTGAATGTAGAAATAATCGTTGTTCATTAAAGGTATAACGAAGGTAATAAATAGCTATTAATTTATTTTTGTGATTATCGAACAAGAGAAATCTAAATGTATATTAAACAACAAGTGTAAAAGGTGTTAAAACCATGAAACAGATCAAACATGTTATTTTAATAATTGCAATCTCTTTTGTTTTTAGCAATTTGCTCATGGGTCAGGAATTCCAACCTGAAAATATTGGACGTGGTCCGGTAGCCGTAGCGTTACAGGATGGCGGCGTCTACATCAGTTGGCGTTTGCTTGCTTCGGATCCGGATAATATCGCATTCAACGTGTATCGTGGTTCAAGCAAGATAAATCAGAAACCCATTACCTCTTCCACGAACTTTATCGATACTGAAGGTACAGCCGCTAATGTATATTCAGTCGTACCCGTAATCAATGGTGTTGAACAGGCTTCACAGGAGATATCACCCTGGAACCAAAACTACAAAACAATTCCTCTGCAAATACCGGAAGGCGGACAAACTCCGGATGGCGTAAACTACTCATACAGCCCTAACGATGCCAGCGTGGGAGATCTAGATGGCGATGGGGAATACGAAATTGTTTTGAAGTGGGATCCATCTAATTCCAAAGATAATTCGCAAAGCGGGTACACGGGGAATGTATATCTTGACGGTCTGAAAATGGATGGTACTTTAATCTGGCGTATCGATTTAGGACGAAACATCAGGGCGGGCGCACATTATACTCAATTTATGGTTTATGATTTGGACGGCGACGGAAAAGCGGAAATTGCCTGCAAAACAGCCGATGGAACAATTGACGGCAAAGGCACAGTGATTGGCGATGCCAATGCAAATTACAGAAATTCAAGCGGCTATATATTAACTGGGCCGGAGTATTTCACGATCTTTGATGGTCCAACCGGTAAGGCATTAGTAACAACAGATTATTTACCTGCGCGTGGTACTATCGACTCTTGGGGAGATACTTACGGCAACAGGGTGGATCGTTTTCTCGCCTGTATTGCATATCTTGACGGCGAACATCCGAGTGTTGTTATGTGCCGTGGTTATTATAGAAGCTCGGATAACACGAAAGGGAGAACTGTACTTGCGGCATGGGATTACAGGAATGGTCTGCTGACTAACCGATGGATTTTTAATGCTGTGAGATATGGTGAAAATGATGAATATACCGGGCAAGGCAATCACAATATTAGTGTTGCCGATCTTGACGGTGATGGGAAGGATGAAATCGTTTACGGCGCAATGGCGGTAGATGATGACGGAACCGGACTTTGGAACTCGGGATTAGGTCATGGTGATGCATTGCATGTATCGGATATCGACCCGAACCGACCGGGACTTGAAATATGGGGAATCCACGAACAGGCACAGATTGGATCTGCATTACTTGACGGCAAAACCGGTAAGATTATTTGGGGAACCGGACCTGGCGATGTTGGAAGAGGTGTCTCGGCAAATCTTGATGATTCACAAGATGGAATGGAATGCTGGGGAGGTACAGATGGACTGCGCAGTGCAGCGAATGTCAAAGTTGGATCGGCTCCGCCTTCATCAAATCATGTGGTCTGGTGGGACGGTGATCTGGAAAGAGAATTGTTGGACGACACGAATATCCGAAAGTATGGCGGCTCGAATCCAATCTTGTTGTTGGCCGACGGTTGTTCTTCGAATAATGGAACGAAAGCAAATCCCGCGCTGCAAGCAGATCTGTTCGGTGATTGGCGCGAAGAAGTTATTTTGCGGACAAGCGACAATAATTCTCTGAGAGTGTATACTACTACAATAGAAACACCCTATCGTCTTGTTACTCTCATGCAGGATAGACAATACAGGGAAGCCATTGCATGGCAAAATGTCGGATACAATCAACCGCCGCATCCAAGTTTTTTTATAGGTAAAAGTATGTTGATACCGGATAGTCTCAAGCCGCCATCAAAGCCAAACAATATTCGCGGAGCTTTTTCAGGAGACACCGTTCTGATTGAATGGGATGCAAACATTGATTCGGACTTGGCGGGGTACAAGCTTTATCGTGGTAGAAGTAACAACACGTTTGCGGATTCCATTGATGTTGGAAATAAAACATACTACAAAGATACCAATGTAAAATATGATACAACGTATTACTATGCAGTGAAAGCGTATGATTTAAACGGGAACAATTCCGAGTATTCGGAAATCATAAAAGTCACTCCCACCGTTCGCCCAGCAACTCCAGCAGGCATTTCATATCGGTTTGATTCTTATTCCATTTTTCTTATTTGGGAGTCTCAGAATTTTGGAAATATTTCTCGTGTGAATATCCATCGTTCTGAAACGGATGATATGGCCTCCGCCAAAACCATGTCAATCGATAAAAGCGTGAATATGTATACCGATAAAAACCTGACGACAGGGGAAAAATATTTTTATACAGTAAGTGTTACAGATACAAATCAAGTTGAGTCATTTCCTTCAAAAGTTTTGAGCATCACTCCCGGTACTTCATTTACATTTCAATCGGAAGATGCATTGCACATCGGAACTGTATTTGTCGATAACAACAATTTAGGTTTTCATGGAACCGGTTTCACGAACTTTGATGTGAGTAATAGCTCGGTGGAGTTTACGTATATGCCTGGATTTGGAGGTGGTGAACTCACGCTTATCTATAGGTATGCTTTAGGAAGCAGCGACAGAACAGGGTCGTTCATGGTCAATGGTCAATCCCGTAGTTTGACCATGCGCGGAACAAGCCAGTGGACAAACTACGTGCTGGATAGTGTTCAAGTAAACTTGAACGCCGGATTTGATAATACCATTCGCTTCTCGTCAACTGGTTCCGATTTCGGCAACCTGGATGAGATAACCATTGCGCCTAAACCAACGAGCGTCGTTGAATTTGTTGATAACAAGAATACTATCCCAACCCAATTTGAGTTATATCAAAATTATCCCAATCCATTTAATCCACAAACTACATTTTCATTTGCTTTGCCTCAGGAAGCATTTGTGAGCATTACTATCTATGATATCAATGGTAGACTGATGAGCAGTCAACTAAACGATAGATATAAAGCAGGTGTTCATAAAGTAACATTTGACGGATCGAATTTAGCAAGCGGAGTTTATTTTGTGCGCTCCATAATGCAAATGCAAGGTAAACAAGAAGTATTTACAAAAAGGATGATCCTTGTGAAATAAGTTTTGAACTTACTCTGCCGGTTTTGGTTACCGAAAGCCGGTCTGTTTTAGGAAAATTCTCACAGCTTGTTTTATTCCTGTGAGTATCAATTTGTTGTTGCTTTATAAAACACATGAAACAATATGAATAGAAAAATGAAAAAAATACTAAGTCATATAATATTTAAAAAGAAAGTCTGGTTTTTTAATTTCGTTTGTGTATTGATCCTTTTCACTCTTGTACCTCATTCATTATTTGCGCAAAAAGTTGATCCTATTAAGTTATCATGGCTTGGGGGAAATCCGCCGTTAATATCAACTGGAGTGAGTTGGGGTGTGCCACTGCTGGAAGGAAAGATTGATCCCTCAACATGTTTTTCGTTGAAAAATGCTCAAGGACAAACTCTGCCGGTACAATCATGGCCATTGGCATATTGGCCCGATGGGTCATTAAAATGGGTGGGCTTAAGTACCGTTATCGATACAAATTCCGGAACGACTTTTCAACTTGAACCTTTTAAAAAAACTAACGATGATGCAACAAAAACAAAGGTTGAGTTAATTGAAACCGGTGATGAAGTGTTTGTAAATACCGGTGTTTTGCAATGCGATATTCCCAAACATGGTGAACAACTTATTCGTTTCATTAAAATGGAGGGGAAGGAAATATCCACTGGCGGAAGATTGGTTTGTATTCTGCAGAGTGATCCGAGTCGGGAAATTGGTTCCCAGCCTGTTAAAGAAAAGTTCATTGGAAATATTGAAAAGGTAACCGTCGAGCAAAATGGTTCGGTCAGGGCAGTGATCAAAATTGAAGGTAAACATGTATCGGAATCCGGTAACCGGAGTTGGCTGCCGTTCATTGTCCGACTTTATTTTTACGCAGGACAGCAATCAATTCGTTTGGTGCACACAATCATTTATGATGGCGATCAGCAAAAAGATTTTATCCGTGGTTTAGGAGTGGTGTTTGATGTTCCGATTGATGAGCAGTTGTACAACAGGCATGTTCGCTTTTCCGGAGAAAACGGTGGATTATGGGATGAACCTTGCCAGCCGCTTAACGGACGGTTTCCGCTTGACCGCGGTGAAAATCTATATACTAAACAGCTTACCGGCGAGCGCATTCCCGAGCGCGAAACTTTTCCTGAAAGACAACAATTCTTAATTGACCACTGGGCAAGCTGGAACGATTTTAAGCTGGAACAATTGAATGCCGATGGTTTCCGGGTACAAAAAAGAATAAATGATGAAAGCACTTGGATCGATGCAGGCTACGGCAAACGTTCCGAAGGTATGGCGTTTGTCGGCGATGTATCGGGCGGATTGGCGGTATGCGTTCGTAATTTCTGGCAATCGTTTCCTTCGGCACTGGAAATCCGAAACGTAAAAACCGATACCGCACAACTTAAAGCATGGCTTTGGTCGCCGGAAGCTGAGGCGATGGACATGCGAAATTACGACACCCTTGCATGGGGTCATAATCTCATCGCCAGTTACGAAGATGTTCAACCGGGATTCAGCACTGCAACAGGTGTTGGACGCACATCCGAAATCATGTTGTACGCTTCGAGCAATGTGCCGTCTTATGAAACTTTGAACAAAATCGTGAAGCAAAGTAATCAGCCGCCTTTGCTTACTGCTTCCCCGGAATACCTTCACAGCATTTCGGTTTTCGGTGCTTGGAGTCTGCCCGACCAAAGCATAAAAGGAAAGCGCTGGATAGAAGATCAACTCAACAAAGCTTTTAAATATTATCAGTTGGAGGTGGAACAGAGGCATTGGTACGGTTTCTGGAATTATGGAGATATACAACATAGTTATGATCCCCAAAGGCACACCTGGAAATATGATATGGGAGGTTTTGCCTGGGACAACACAGAATTGATGCCCAACTTGTGGTTGTGGTACAGTTATTTACGAACGGGTCGAGAGGATGTTTTCCGCATGGCTGAGGCGATGACTCGTCATACTGGTGAAGTAGATGTTTATCATCTGGGACGTTTTGCAGGATTGGGCTCGCGCCACAATGTTATTCATTGGGGCTGCGGCGCCAAAGAGGTTCGTATTTCACAGGCAGCTCTCGGTCGTTTCTATTATTACTTAACTACGGATGAACGCACCGGGGATTTAATGCGCGCTTCTGTGGAAGCTTCCAATGAGGGAATAGGCAAGTTTGACCCGCTGCGTTTAATCTTGGAAAAAAGTAAATACCCGACACATGCTCGTGTTGGTCCCGATTGGCTGGCGTTGGTTGGCAACTGGATGACCGAATGGGAACGTACCGGCGACACCCGCTATCGAGACCGAATTATGGCAGGTGTGAACAGTTTGTATGAAATGCCCTATGGATTTTTCTCCGGTAAAGACGCCGCCTTTGGATACGATCCGGCAACCTACAAATTGTATCGTCTCGATGAAAATGATATTGGTTCTGCTCACTTGTCTGTTTTGATGGGAGGACCGGAAGTGGCTTTCGAATTGAGTCATCTTCTTAAAAATAAAAAATGGGACAAACTTTGGATGCAGTTCTGCAGAATATATGCGGCTCCTAAAGAGGAAATTCAAAAAGAATTTGGCAAAGCTGTGGAATTGGGGAATCCCGGTTCTTGGTATGCACGTCTTCCTGCCTATTACGCCAAAGTAACTGGCGACAAAGCTTATGCGGCCAGAGCCTGGGATGAATTTCTTAATCCCCGGGCAAGATATTATCCTGATTTCACTATGCACAAGTTTGAAGGAATTCAAAGCTTGCAGCCGGTGCATGAAGTTAGGGGAGCTTCCACCAACAATACAGCACAGTGGTGTTTGAATGCAATTGAATTGCTGCAGTTGGTTGGAGATCAGCTTCCTGAAGATAATCCGCGATTCCAGAATGTGAAAGATACTCAAAGCAAAATTGACGCCAGTTCAATTGAGCAGTATCAAAAAGGTGAACTGCTTTATCAAGATAATTTTGATCAGGGTATAAAAAATTGGGTAGTGGAAACGCCTGACTCTCCCTTTTCAAAGGTTGCAACTGAAAATGGAAAATTAATTATAGATGTCGATCAAGGCGCAACTGTTTGGTTCAATAAAAAGCTGTCAGGAAATATTTTGATTGAGTATCATAGAAAAGTAATCATGAACAATGGGCACAACGACCGCTTATCAGACCTCAACCAATTTTGGATGGCTACTGATCCCCGGCAAGGAAATTTATTTACACGTAACGGAACCTTTTTGGAATATGATTCACTGCGACTTTATTATGCGGGTATTGGCGGCAACAGTAATACTACCACACGTTTTCGGAAATATCGGGGCAATGGTGAGCGTAACCTACTGACTGATTTGCAGGATGAACAACACTTGCTTCAACCAAATAAAACATACTTGATTCAACTTGTAGTCCACAACGGAACGACAAAGGTTTTCGTGGATGGTGAGCAATATTTTTCGTTTACGGATGCTGAGCCGTTAACCGAAGGTTATTTCGGTTTCCGAATCGTGGAGTCGCATCAGGAAATGGATGATTTTAAAGTGTACCGATTGAAATAGAAAGGGAGTATCAAAAAAATAGGCTGGGATTAAAGATGTAGATGCGTTACCCTGAATTACATGAATAAAATAGAATGTCAATTGTATAATCAAGAAATTAAAACTTTCAGAGAAGAATAAAATATGTGTAGAACAACAAAGATAAGTAGTTCCAATACTGCGGGATTCAAACGTCCAATGATCTTCTTGTTTATCCTAGGTATGTTTATCCCAGTTTTTTCAATGGGACAGAATAACCAATCCTCTGTTCCTGTTTTCAACGTCCTTCAATTTGGAGCGGTTGGCGACGGAAAAACACTGGATACCGCTCCCATTCAAAAAACAATAGATGAAGCTGCCAAAACTGGCAACGGGGCAGAGGTGTTGGTCCCTGCCGGACATCAGTATCTCGTTGGAACCCTGGAACTCAAGAGCGGCATCAATTTTCATCTGGAGGGCAACGCCGAGTTGCTTGTCAGCAGCAACCGGGAAGATTACTCCGGAGACGGTGTTATTACTGCCAACGGAGCCAATGATCTGACCATTTCAGGAAACGGGAGTATCAACGGCAGGGCGCTTGAGTTTATGTCGTATTACGACAAGCCTAACGAGTGGTGGATATTCAAAGAATGGCGTCCCAAGCTCTTCATCTTGACGAAATGCACTAATCTAAAAGTATTGAATATCGCCATCAACAATGCACCTCAGTGGAGCGTTCATTTGTTGGGTTGCGAGAATGTTTTGGTGGATAGTGTCAAAGTTGACAACAATATGGAGGTACCCAATTGTGATGGCATTAATGCAGATCATTGCCGAAATGTGGAAGTGCGAAATTGCAATATCAAATGTGGCGACGATGGAATTGTGGTGAAAGCAACCCCGGAGAAAGAAGAGTATGGTCCTTCCGCCAACATCCATGTGCACGATTGCGTGCTGGAAACCCATGACTCGGGACTGAAGATTGGTACCGAGACAACGCAAGATATCTATAACGTGACGTTCGAACGCTGTACAATCAAAACCAGTTGCCGCGGGCTGAACATTCAGCTGCGGGATGCAGGTGACGTGTATAATATTGTATTTAAGGATATTACATTTAAGTCTCAGTACTATTCCGCACCCTGGTGGGGACGGGGAGAAGCAATTTCATTCACGGCTATTCCCAGGACACCGGACACCAAAATCGGAACCATTCACAATATTCTAGTGAAAGACGTCACCGGAACAGCAGAAAACAGCGTGCGGATTAATGGCACCAAACAAAGCCGGATCAGCAATGTTCGCTTTGAAAATGTGCATGTTACCTTGAATCGTTGGACGAATTATCCCGGTAATCTTTTCGACAATCGTCCTACGAAAGTTTATGAAAATATTGAACCTCATGACAACCCGGGCTTTTACATTTGCTTCAGTGATCTGGTGATGTTGAAAGATTGCAGTGTCAGTTGGGGGAAGAACATACCCGACTATTTTACGAATGCCATTCAAGCCCATGATGTACATGACCTTGAAATTGAAGGTTTTGAAGGCGAGGGTGCGCATCCTGGTCGAGATAAATCTATTGTCGTACCCGAAGAATAGAATGGTGTCAACCCGATGCTGATAGAGTCGAAGCTCTATGAATCCACTCTAGGTTATCAAGCATTGTATTGATCAGCCGGACAATCTATCTAAGCCCAAAACAGCAAGTATGTGAATCGATCATACGATCTATTTATTACGCACATTTAAAAAGTATATTAGAAAATGCAAATTACCGGAGAAGTATCACTTTCACTCATTGAGACATACTTGCGGTTCATTGCTTATTCAAATGGGCGTTCCACTATTCGATGTTCAAAAGATTCTAGGACATAGATCCATACATACCACACAAATATATGCACATCTAGAAAACGATAATCTACGCAAAAGCCTTGAGAGGCTCGACATTTTTAATGAGCCTTTGACCGTCGGCAAAGTCATTACTGGGGACGATCATTTCAACGCTGGTCTTCAATTGTTTTGGAATTAGGTGACTGTATGCTTGTGTTACGCGAATCGTCGAATGTCCCATCAGAGCTTGTACTTCATAGATTGGAACGCCGGCTTGCACTAACCAGGAAGCAAATGTATGTCGAAGAATATGGAAATGTAATGATTTGTCTATATTCACTTTTTTTATATACTGCTTGAATCTTCGTGATAACCAAATATCTCGAACCTTTTTCCCATTGAGCATGATTACATAATCACCAGTTCTTTTTAAAAACATCGCTTGCAGAAGTTTTAGCACATACGAATTCATTGGAAGAATTCGACGTTTTCCTGTTTTCGTCTGAAAGTTAGCATCTGATTCTACGTAGATTAATTCTCTTGAAAAGTCAATATGCTTCCATTGGAGATTTGTAATTTCAGATCTGCGCATACCCGTAAAAACTGCAAGTTGAATAGCATTGGATAACCACGGTTCTTTAACAGTATGAAGTAATTTCTTAAAGTGATCGAGATTAAAAAATTGAGGCGTTTGTTGTGGAACCGGACAGAGTTTGATATTTCTAATAGGGTTACGCTGAAGTATCTCCCATTGAACTGCTTTATTAAATGCGGATTTAAGAGTTCGAAGATAAATATTCATGGTAGTAGGGAGAATAATTTGAAGCTTTGCTTGTTTGTACTCATCAATGTCTTTTATGCTAATGAGAGAGCTTCTTATTACCCACGCAATCGAGAAAGGAATACAATGCTCTTTCATAAATTTCTTTCGTTCCTTCTCGATAGCTATTGCATCCGATGCTGAGAAATTGCTCTATGTAGTCAGAAAGATTAGGAATCTTGTTTTTGTGTCTGTGTTCGAAGCTGAGGGAAGGGATTTTCTTGAGAGCTTTCTCACGAGTTTTCTCACCCGTACTAATCCATCGACGCACGCCATTGAATTGAGTAATGAAATAGTAGATACCGTTAGAACGTTTAATCAAGGAAGCCATATAGCACTCCTGCAAAAAGTGTTAGCAGAAGTGTTAGCAATTAGGAGAGGAAAATGCTAAAACCCTTGTGCCCCCAACGAGATTCGAACTCGTGTTCTGTGAAGACAGTTGAAGGAACAGAATGTTATTTGCTTTGATGAGTCAATGGTACTACCCCAATAAAAGCGCGCATATGAAAATAAATCATAAGTGCTCTGGTTTGCAGGTTCATGTCGGGGTCATGGAAAAAAAGAGGCCGAAACTTTTCAGAATCGGCCTCGCGCGTAGCGGGGGCCCGAAGTATATTCTAAAGAAACTTCTTCACATATAGTTAAATCGTATAAATTCTTCTCTGGTAAAGCTTTATACGGTTTTATTGTCGAATTATGCACTTTTAGAATTCCACAAAGATACCAAATCCTGTCATTTATGAAAACGTTGAGTGAGGTCAAAATGATTTTGGGCTATGTTCATATGGTGCATCATTCGCCTGTAAACATTGACGGAACCGATGATAGTTGGCAAATGGAGCTAGACCCGTTACTTACTGGTCAGCTGTCAAAAAACCGGGAAACGAAATAGGAAAGTACTGACGCGATAATAATGACAAGAGGTTGGTGAAATTACGACAGATATTGTCCTCGAAACCTTTTAAGTTTGAAGAGACACTCAGGAGGGATATCGTGCGGTGCAGAATGAGGCGGCAAGATAAAATAGAGACGGAGAAGGAATATAAAACTCACAGAAATTTATCATATGAACAAGCAGAGAATACGACTATCGACGGATGGAGAAGTACAAAAGAGAAAGACGCCATGCACATTGTTCGACAGAAAGGAAGGAGAGAATTATGAAGAACGAGAATGAGGAGATTGTAAAACAGTATATCGAAAATATCTTGAATACTGGAAATGCCGAAGATCTATCGACGTTCATTTCACCCCACTATACCGAAGTCTTTAACAATAAGAGGTATCATCTGGGGATTAAAGGAATCCGGAAAAAAATCGCGGGAATCCGCGAGATATATCCCGATTTGAAATTATCCATCGATTTACAAATTACAGAAGACGACTGGGTTGCCACGAGCTACATCATGAACGGAACGCAGCTCGGCAGCTGGATGGGTATCAGACCGACAGGAAAAACCGTTGAAGTCCGGGGAGTCAATATAGACAGGGTCGTTGATAGCAAAATAACGGAACATGGAAGCAGCACGGATCTCCTTGATCCGTTAATAGAAATTAATCAACACTCAAAACATTGGGTCAAAGATAATTTGCAGAACAAATTTGTTGCAAAGAATGAAGATGTCAAGACCATATGCAAAACAGCGGCTGCATAACCATAAATACTTTTCTTTCTTTTCAAAGGTGTTTGCGAAAGCAGGCACCTTTTTTTATGTCCATGGTTTATTGGAGCGAGGCCCGAAGTATATTGAAAAGATAAGTCTTCCTGCTTTTAGTAAGGGAAAGAAAGGATCGAAAACAACTATCAATTGATAGGGTCTCTTGCCATTCGTCCCGAGATTCGTTAGTTTAACCGTCAACAATCACTCATTTTCTGTCAGGAGGTCGAATGAAAACCTATACAATATTTTTACTCATCTGCGCAGTATTTTTAATGATGACATCTCCGCTCAGGAGTCAGATAAAAAAATACGATATCAAGTCCGGCATCGTAACATATGATCTGATCATGAAAATGGGTAAGATGGAAATTAAAAAGAAAACAATTGTCTCTTTCGACGATTTCGGTATGAAGGAATGCAGGGAAATGTTCTCTGATAATAAATTAGAAGAAAGCTACTTCAGCGACGGGAAAAATTTATATGCAGTCAGGCCCGCAAAAAAAATTGTCTTCAAGCAGGGGGCTGCATATCGAGGCACTGAATTGCGCGTTGAATGGACGGAATTCGGAACTGAAAAGGATCGCCAGTCGGGCAAAATAAAAAAAATGCCTGCAATGTCTATTGCAGGAAAAAATTGCGAGTCGTTCGGATCCGATGATGGAAAAGGAACCGTCACTGTCTATGGAGGGTGGAATAAGATCCTGATGTATATGCATGTTAAGACGAAAAGCGTTGAAACAGTACAGAAAGCTGTTAAAGTAGAGGAAAATGTAAAAGTATCGGAAGATAAATTCAAAATTCCTGCAGGATATGCAGTTCAGTAGCGGCATTCGGATAAAAAGGAAAATTCCTGCAGACGAGTTCAAACATAAGCCCATAGTTGTTGGCGCGGTTGTGAGCTTTTCCTCATTAACCCTGACGTTTAACCGTTGGGGTTTTTTATTTGCTATTGAGTCGGCTATATAGTAGATTTTACTTAGATGTGTTGGGTTTGGGGAACTTCGGGAGTAGTTGCTCAATGTGTCAATCCTTTTTGTTTCCCTTGGAATTAATGGTGTAGCATGGGACACCTCTTTTTACTTGAGATTGACAAAAGTAAGATGAAATTGTATCTTGGCGCAAGCGCTGCACCGTCAAGATAGTCAAAAGAAGAATAAATGGGAAGAGGGAAGAAATGGAGCGCTGAATTTACAAAGATTGTGCCAGGGCATCCATATAATTAAGAGATAGTTATGTATACAATAGTAGACAAATCCATGATAACATATATTATCCAGACTGATCCGTATAACATGCAGAAAAT
Source organism: Bacteroidota bacterium (assembly GCA_049523215.1). Taxonomy (GTDB): domain Bacteria; phylum Bacteroidota; class Ignavibacteria; order UBA10030; family UBA10030; genus Fen-1298. The sequence continues at coordinate 132,321 of JBEKNC010000005.1, forward strand.
GCATGTTATCAGGAGCTGTCCATCTAATCATAGTTAGGCAACCGTAAATAATTTTAAAACATTATTCGGAATGATGTTTAATTGAGAGCATAGGCGATGAACAAATTTCGTATTGTGTATATTTCAATGTTTCTATTATCATTCATTTGTTTCCGTTCTTATGGACAAAAAGATAATAAGTTTGGCATTATTGGATTGAGTGATGATAAAATATTCATAGAGTTCTTCAATAAGTTTAAGAATGCAGTTAAAGATGCGGACAGTATTTATATTTCCCAACATATTAATTATCCTCTTGAAGTTCATTTAGGAAAGAGAAAATTTATTTTCTTAGAACAAAAGAAGGAGTTTCTAAAACAGTATGATCAAATCTTCGATGATGGATTAAAAAAAGTTATTTCGTCTCAAACAATCGATAGCGTAGACGTATCGGAACAATTCATATTGTTACGTAACGGTCAGATATTCTTTAACTGTATCGTTGGCAAGGATGGCAATCAAGAAATAAATGTTTGTATAATTTACCATGAACCATTATATCCACATTAATTACGGTTGCCTAACCAGCGGCTCAAGCTGACCGGATGAGCGCACTGCAAAATTCATGGCTTGCAACGGTCTGGATGTAAATTGAAAGAAATCTACTTGAAACTCGGTTCGTTTAGTACTATTTTGAAAATTATCAGTGCGGCAGCTTAGCCGCCATCCGTTAGGCGGTTTGTCATCGATATGAAGAAATCCAAAATTTATATTATTATTCTACTTGCGATAAATTTTATTCCTTGTTTTAGCCAAGATTATATACTGCCTCATCCGGATTATAATGAGAAAGAACCATCACCTCCTTCAATTGTGGGGAGAATAAAAAGTATTTCAGCATCAAGGTTAATTGTTGAGATAAAAAGTGATAAACAAAAAGAATGGCAAGCGGTCACAGTAAAATTCACGAAAAGAACTGAAATGTTTACTGTTTATGGTGGTCTCGTTTTTCCTAAAGAGTTAGTCGTCGGGCAAAAAGTCAGAGTATGGTTTACCGAAAAGAATCCAACTAAAAAACCTCCAATAGCTGCAGTAATTATGTTGGCATCGATAGACCCTAATGATGATTGGCCGTAACAAACCGCCTAACGAGGCGCTCAAGCTGACGGAATGAGCCCGCCTACGTTACAAAGCAAACTTCGGCGGGCAGGCTGGGTACGTTAAGCATGGCGAGCAGAGGTTTCGGTTCTTAATAATAAATTATTCAGCATGAACTTGTTTCGTTTAGTACATTCTGAAAGTTATCACCTGCCTGCCGACCTGTCCGCTGAAACGAAGTGTAGGTGGAAGTGCTTTCGGCACGCAGGCAGGGCGCCGCAGTCCGATCCCGCATAAGCGGGATCGCGATCGCGTTCCATTGTGTAACAATGGAACGGACTTAGCCGCGGTCCGTTAGGGCGTTGGCGAGGAAAAAGAATTGAATTACATTAAGTATTCAATATTAAAGATGTCTCTTTTATTAATCCTGATTAGTGGTTGCAAGGATCACCCAACGAGTATCGAACAGCCGAAGACTGAAATTGATTACGGCACCTATGATATTTCTACTTATATGCCATTATCAATCGGCAATCGATGGATTTATGAAGTGCGAGGAACAGGAGAAATTGCGACATTAGACAGGCGAATTATAGATAGCGTTCGCATTTCTGTTGACCTTCTAATGTTCAGTTTTGGAGAGGATGTTCTTCTTTATCCACCGTCAACTAATTTGACTCTTGCTGGTTATTATGGACATAGAGGTGGAACAATATATTTCGAAATTGCACTGGGTCCGCAATCATCTCCACTTTATCCGCTCTTGACTTCGCCGATTGCCGTAACCAATTCTTGGTCAGCTGTTAATGGTGCTGGTGTCAGAGATACTTTTAAAATTATTTCTATCAATTCAGGCAGTTTCAACAATCAATATATTGATACAATTGTTGCGGTGAAAAGGTGGCGTAACGGTTGGGTTGATACAACTTGGTTTGGAAGAACAGTAGGAATACTGAAAGAAGTATCTTATTCATATTATTCCTCTGACACTCTTTCGTCCATTCGACATTTGTATTCTTTTACGCCAACGCCCTAACCAGGCGCTCAAGCTGACGGTTGCCAGCTGGGTACGTTAAGCATGGCGAGCATAGGTCGTGTGCAAAATTGAAAGAACCAGCATGGACTCGTTTCGTTGGGTGCAACTTGAAAGTTGGTCACGCCGCAGCTTAGCACCAGTCCGTTAGGCGGCACTATTCAGAGAAAAAATATGCGAACCCTTTTTACATTAACCTTAATATTAGTCTTATCAACAGCTTCTTCTACCTATTGCCAAGATTCGGCAAGGATTGATGTCGACTTTAAAGTTCCAAAAGGTTGGAAGAAATTAAACGATACTATATATGTTATTAAGAATTATACAAAAGAACTGAATGAATGGGTTTCATATTTAGCTCAGGGGCACATGCCTTGGCGATACGATCCAAAGAATATTGCGGTCACATGCCTTTGGAGTTTTGGAATAACGAACCATACACCTGTATTTGAATTTGCCGACTACCTCGAGGAAATTAAAAAGGATGAGATATATTCACTTACAGTTGATTCGACCGATTATATCATTTATGTTCGCATCAAGAAAAATGTTCCAATTGCATATAAATTTGTAATTAGTCCTAGTCAATAATAGTGCAGCCTAACCAGCAACTCAAGCTGACGGTATGAGCGTGGTACGTTAAGCATGGCGCGTAGAAGTTTTGTGAAACTTGAAAGTAAATTACATGGAACTCGGTTCGTGCGGTGGTACATTTTAAGTTATCAGTGCCGCAGCTTAGCGCCCGTCCGTTAGGCCGCACAAATGAAAGGTCGTTTATGATTTTCATTATCTCGTTAATAATTGCTTTAGTAATTCTGTTGATCCTATTTTGGAAATGGTCCATAAGCCCATTATTTATTTATGAAGGTAAATTGTCTCACAATATTAAAGAAAGGGTATTCCCTCATATTGTCGAGATCGATAAAACAGCTATTACCCTTTCATCCGCAGCCATTGTCATTACGGTTTCACTTTTAAAAGAATCAACACTTATAGGTAAAGAATACTTGCTAGCTTCTTGGATTAGCTTCTCAATTTCAATATTGTTTGGCGTTTTTATTTTGGTAATTTATTACACACAGCGGTTAATGAGTAACATTGTGAACTCTGAATTAGAAGATTCTATGAAAGGAATTGAAGGTCCATTTGATCCAAACCGTTTCGCTGAAGCAATGATAACAAAGCATCAAGGAGATCGAAAGCGATTCGATGAAGCAATGATAATAATGAATCAGGAACGAGCATTGGTTCGAATATTATTTGTTTTTATTTATTTGCAGACCACTTTTTTATTTGCGGCATTAGTTGCACTCGTTGTGTTTGGCATAAATAACATTATGAAATAATCGGTGCGGCCTAACCAGGCGCTCCCCGCAAACAACATGGGGTTTCGCAAACAACGCTCAACAAGCTAGCTGACGGAATGAGCGTTGATACGTTAAGCATGGCTGGCAACGGTGCAGTGCAGATTTGAAAGTGAAGCGAATGAACTTGTTTCGTTTGGTGAATATTGAAAATTATCACCTGCCTGCCGACCTGTCCGCTGAAACGAAGTGTAGGCGGAAGTGCTTTCGGCACGCAGGCAGGGTGCGGCAGCTTACTTGTCCGCCGTCTTGTTGGGCGGAGCGCCGATCCGTTAGCCAGTGTTTATAGGGAATTGTACAAATGTTATACATATTCTTACAATTACTTTTGATTCTTCCAATCCAAGGGAAAAATCTAATATCTGTACATAGAAGTCTTACACTAAGGACACTTTTGAATTGTTCATATTATGTCGATGATTACTTCGGGAATGTAAAGTTAAAGGGAGGACGATATCTTAAAAAAGATGAGGGTTATGAATGTCTAGTACAGTTATTGGCACAAACGTGGGGAGATATCAACGGGGATGGTCAAATTGATGCTCTTGTAGTATTAACAGGAGAAGCCTGTGGTGGGAACGGTTTAGAATTTTATCTCATACCTGTTCTTAACTACGACGGTATTCCCAAAGTATTAAAACCAGTTTATCTCGGGGATAGAATCTGTGTTAGGTCATTAACCGTTAAGAACGGAATCGTTATAGGAGTTTTTGAGGAAAGATCGAAATTTATTCTGAAGTACAAATTAGTAGGCGATCACTTAGAAAAAATAGAATAAGTAAACGCTGGCTAACCAGGCGCTCAAGCTGACCCGACTACGTCTTGAGAAACAGACTTCGTCGAGGCAGGCCGAATGAGCGTGGGTACGTTAAGCATGGCGCGTAATGGTTTTGTATATATTGAAGGCTATCAACGTGAACTCATTTCGTTTTCAGCAACTTGAATATTATCAGCGCCGCATCCCGATTTATCGGGAGCCGGTCCGTTAGGTTGCCATATAGAAAGGTCTAAGTTAAGCGATGAAAAAATACAATTTCGCCCAGTTAATAATATTTGGCACATTACTTTTTATGTCTGTCTTAGCTAATGCCCAATCGAACGAAAATAGAATCATTGATTATGCACGAAAGATTCAAGCCGTGTCCTTGGATTCAACTTTGCCAAATCAGCCCATTGAGGTTTGGTTAAAATCTTTGGTCGGGTCGAAAGATACCATTTTATGGGAAGTAAACGATTGTGGCGAACAGACTGGAGCGCCAGGAGATAGTAGTATAGATTTTCCAATGTGTGTAGAGATTGTTTCAAACTCTGTGGATGGAAGAAGGATAGGAATCCAAATTGCAGTCGGTACATATAAGACAGGTATTAATGGCATTCCACAGGTGATTGGTATTTATATAGACAATCATAGTAAGTATAGATATTTAAAAAAATTGCGTGATCTTCAGGCATTATTGGAAAATCGTTAATCGAATGAGGAGTATGTTATAAAGGCAACCTAACCAGGCGCTCCCCGTCCGACTTCGTCGAGATCGCGTTTCGATATGAATATCGAAACGGACAAAAAAACAGCGGGGCAGGCAAGCTCGGCTTGTCCAGAAGAATGCATCACGCAGCCGGAGGCCGCGTGTAAATAATGCACACAAGAGTGTGCATCAATAATTACGCAGACATTATTCAAGACTTTTGCACGAAGTGCAATACAACTTCATACATAAAGATGCTATATTTATCAAGAAGCTCACTGCAAAATTCATGGCGTGCATAGGTTTTGTTCTTAATAATTTCTTTTTCAGTGTGAACTCATTTCGATGGGTGCATATTGAAAATTATCACCTGCCTGCCGTAGTGCCTACGGCACGCAGGCAGGGCGCCGCATCCCGATTTATCGGGAGCCGGTCCGTTAGAACGCACAAAAAGCCTTATCAATTATTGCACCAGTTAGACAAAAATATTAATTGGCAATGGAACACTCTCCATGATAGAGATGTTAAATAATCTATACATCGAAAGGAGTATGAATTATGAACGAAGAAAGCAAGTGCCCCATACCGCATAAAGCTCACACTGCTGGCAACGGCACAACGAATCAAGACTGGTGGCCAAACCAATTGAAGCTCGATATCCTGCACCAGCATTCCTCCAAGTCCAATCCGATGGGCGAGGATTTCAACTACGCTGAGGAATTCAAGAAGCTCGATTTGAAGGCTTTGAAGAAGGACCTGCATGCTCTGATGACGAAGTCGCAGGATTGGTGGCCGGCCGACTGGGGTCACTACGGTGGTCTCTTTATCCGTATGGCATGGCACAGCGCAGGTACTTACCGTACCGGTGACGGCCGTGGTGGAGCAGGCAACGGCAGCCAGCGCTTTGCGCCTCTCAACAGCTGGCCCGACAACGTCAACCTCGACAAGGCGCGCCGGTTGCTCTGGCCGATCAAGCAAAAGTACGGCCGGAAAATTTCCTGGGCCGACCTGATGATCCTAGCCGGTAACGTCGCATTGGAATCGATGGGTTTCAAAACCTTCGGTTTCGCCGGCGGGCGTAAGGACATCTGGGAACCGGAAAAGGACATCTACTGGGGTTCCGAAGATAAGTGGCTGGGTGACAAGCGTTACTCCGGCGACCGGGACCTCGAAAATCCACTCGCTGCCGTACAAATGGGTCTCATCTACGTAAACCCGGAAGGGCCAAACGGCAACCCGGATCCAGTTGCTTCGGGCCGCGATGTCCGCGAGACCTTCGCGCGCATGGCGATGAACGATGAAGAAACTGTAGCCCTCGTTGCCGGCGGCCACACCTTCGGCAAGACCCACGGCGCAGGCGACCCAACACTGATTGGCCCAGAACCCGAAGCCGCTCCCATCGAAGAACAAGGCCTGGGCTGGAAGAACAGCTTTGGCACTGGCAAAGGTGTACATACCACGTCCAGCGGCATCGAAGGCGCATGGAAGCCCAACCCCACGAAGTGGGATAATGGCTACTTCGACATGCTGTTCAACTATGAATGGGAACTGGTGAAAAGCCCAGCAGGCGCACATCAGTGGGTGGCAAAGAACGTAAAGCCGGAACATATGATCCCCGACGCGCACGACCCGTCCAAGAAATTTCCACCGATGATGACCACGGCTGACCTGTCACTGCGTTTCGACCCGATCTACGAGCCCATCGCCCGCCGCTTCCAGAAAGACCCGAAGGCTTTCGCCGATACCTTTGCCCGCGCGTGGTTCAAGCTGACACATCGCGACATGGGCCCACGTGCACGCTATCTCGGCCCGAAAGTTCCGAAAGAAGAACTCATTTGGCAAGACCCTATTCCCCGGGTCAATCACAAACTGATCGATGCGACGGACATCGCCTCTCTCAAGCGCAAGATCCTGGCTTCCGGTCTTTCGGTATCGGAGCTCGTTTCGACCGCCTGGGCGTCTGCGTCCACCTTCCGCGGTTCTGACAAGCGCGGCGGCGCCAACGGTACTCGCATTCGTCTGGCCCCGCAAAAGGATTGGGAAGTTAACCAGCCAGCCCAGCTTGCGAAGGTGCTTAAGACACTGGAAGGCATTCAGAGCGCATTCAACAAATCGAAGTCTGGACGCAAGAAGGTGTCACTGGCCGACCTGATTGTTCTGGCAGGTTGCGCGGGTATCGAACAGGCCGCGAAGAATGCCGGTCGCAAAGTAAAAGTCCCCTTCACTCCAGGACGTATGGACGCCTCACAGGAGCAGACCGACGCGGCCTCCTTTGCAGTGCTCGAGCCGAAGGCGGATGGCTTCCGCAATTACCTCAAAACCAAATTTGCCGTATCGGCCGAAGAAATACTCGTTGATAAAGCGCAATTGCTAACCCTGACCGCTCCTGAAATGACGGTTCTCCTTGGCGGCATGAGAGTTTTGAATACCAACTTCGGCGGGTCGCAGCATGGCATCTTTACCAAGCGGCCTGAAGCCCTCACGAATGACTTCTTCGTGAATCTTCTCGATATGAGCACGGAGTGGAAGGCAAATGCGAAAGACGGTGACGTATTCGAAGGTCGTGATCGTGCAACGGGCGCTCTCAAATGGACTGGTACACGGGTCGACCTCATCTTCGGTTCGAACTCTCAACTCAGGGCATTGGCAGAAGTCTATGGATGTGAGGACTCCCAGGAGAAGTTTCTGTGCGACTTTGTAGCAGCGTGGAATAAAGTAATGAACCTTGATCGCTTCGATCTCGCTTGACCGGAGCAAAGACGTCTTCGATGGTTTCTGAGGAGGACGAAAAAACCGTCAGCTAACAACCGGGTTCAGCCGATGGCGTATTGCCGTCGCTGAACCGGAGTGTTAACATAGATTATAAACAAGAGAACTGGCTTGCTAAAAGAAATAAAAATGTGCGTTCTAACCAGCAACTCAACCTGACGGAATGAGCGTCCCGTAAAAAGCACGGGATAAATGGGTACGTTAAGCATGGCGCGTAGAGGTTCGGATGTTTAATAATAAACTTATCAGCATGAACTTGTTTCGTTTTCAACATATTGAAAGTTTTCAGCGTGGCAGTCCGATCCCGCATAAGCGGGATCGCGATCGCGTTCCATTGTGTAACAATGGAACGGACTTAGCGCCCATCCGTTAGGCCGCCTCAAGATGATATCTTACCATGTTAACGGAATGATACCGCCCGAAACACGCTTGAGAATGCAAATGTTGAATAAGAAATAGTTATTCAACACGTTATTCTCGGTATTTTTCAATTCATCCAGATGGAAAGGTATATAATTCAAATCTCTGTCCGCTGGTATGGCGAGCTCAACGACAATCTTCCAGCGGAACAACAGTACGTCACCTCTCTTCATCGAATTGAATCTGGCGTAGCAATTGGTGAATTTGTGTCCCAATTTGGAATTCCATTCGATTGCATTGATCTTGTACTTGTAAACGGCGTCTCGGTGGATTCTAGACATCAATTGAAGGATAACGATCGTATCGCCTTATTTCCGGTATTCGAAAGTTTCGATATTGCTTCTGTCACGAAAGCTCGAGAGCATCCTCTTCGTCAGCCGAAATTCATTCTTGATGTTCACCTCGGAAAACTTGCCAATCTTCTTCGAATGCTCGGATTCGACACACTATATCGAAACGATTACACAGACAATATTCTTTGTAGAATTTCTCTTAAGGAGGATCGAACTCTCCTGAGTAAGGATAAATCCTTGATCGAAACCGAGAGTCTCACTCATGCATATTTGGTCAGGAATAAAAATTCACGTCTTCAGCTTATTGAAGTTCTCGATCGATTTCAACTTTTCGCTCTTACTGCTCCTTTCACACGGTGCATTGAATGCAATTTAACGCTCCAAAAAGTCGATATGGTAAAAATTCTCTCCCGTATTCCCGAAAAAGTGAAGGAATGGTGTACCGAATACCAATGGTGCAGTGCTTGTAAGAGAATCTACTGGAAAGGCTCCCACTATCAGAAGATGCAGGAATTTATATCGTCTCTTCCTGAAAATTAGTTATACGAAGCAATGGAATGCTTCAAAAATGTCGAGTGGAATTTATTTTTATCGTCTGCAGGCTGGGTCTTTTACGGGTACAAAAAGCTTGTTTTATTGAGATGATATATTATGAAAACGACATTTTCTCGAATCTAAAACAAAAAATCCCCACCGATTTTCACCAATGAGGATTCTTCTTTGGAACTTGTAGCGGGGGGAGGAAACTGTTCCGGACTCATACAAGAATTTTGCGCTCTTTTCAGCGAATGAATAGGATTTCTCGACAAGGAGGATACATGTCATCGTCTGATAAGGTTGGTACAAAGATTTCTGGATTTAATAGAAAGTAAGTTTCATGTTTTGCTCTTAATTATTTCTACTACTATCCTGTGGAGATTCTGAAAAGAAATTCCCCGGTATTTCCTTAAAGTATTTCAGTTCATTGGTAAAACCGGTTCTTTCGATGCTCTTGACTTCGAAGAGAGCAATAAAATATTCCGGTACAGATTTGTTTATCTTATTGATATCTTCTATGAACTTCATCCGCAATTCAGAATTTGCCAGCATTTTCGTTCGTTCCAAACGACCGCCATACCCAAACCCGACAATAAACATGAAATTTTCCTTCGAGAATCCTGGCATTTTAATCAATAATGAGTAATCAACATTATACTTATTCTGCTGTTCGTAAGGTGCTTCAACTCGGAGAAACATGTCTACTACATTACTTTTTTCATCAACAATAAACAATCGCTCGTCCGGGGAATATTGATAACGAATAGGCGTTTTGTAAAAAATTTTATTTAAAATTCGTAAATTTCTGAATTCACCAATATAGATGATGTTATGATCTTGAATTTTATCAAGAGAGAGAGATGAAGACATGGAGAGGGATACATCATTTTGAAAATGATATACGATGTGAAGAATATCCACTAAATTATCGGCGGCACCGAATGGAATTCCTGTTATTTCGGACTTCACTAAGTTTGCTTTGGGATATTTTATTAAAAAATTGGATAAGTCATTCTCAGAAGATATTTTCCAATCCCGAACTTGACGGTAGCGTTTAAATTCCGAATTGTACTCATCCAGCCAAAAATCATCTCCTAAAATGACACTCACAGGATAACCATTTTTAAAAAAAGAACCCCATACCTTATCCTGGGGATCGACAAAATACGGTGTTTGAGGAACTGAAGAGAGAAAGTTTACACTGGTTTGACGAAAAATGACAAAGAGATTAATGAATAACAGAACCACAATAACGGCTACTTCCCAGCGTTTTAATGATGAAATGATACGATTCAATATCTTGGGATGTTCAATTTTTGAAGGTATGATCTGAATCTCATAATGTCCTTTAGGTATAACCAATCTGAATTTATCTTCTTTACCTTCGTTTTTATAATAGCTATCCAGTTTATTACGTAATATGAGAATGTGATGACGAACTGTCGAATCTTTATTCGAATTAAAACCGGCATCCTTACCGAATATATCAATAGCGATAGTAATTTCTTTTGGAATTTTTTTTGACAGAGTGGACTGCGCAAGGTACGAAAGCAGGTTTGAATATATAGGCGAATCTTTAAAATCCTTGCTTTGCAGTACGGCATTGACGATGGATTTTATTTCTTTATTGGAGGGTATATTTACATTATTTTGCTCATCCATAAATTGAAATATAGAATAAACGCAGCCAAAAGCAAACGCCATATTTCTCTATTGATAAATGCCTAAAATTGTTAATAAACGGTTTTATAACGGTTTTAGCTTTGCAAAATCATTCATAATCCTGTATATAACGACAGTATCTCAACAATTATTTTTCATTAAAATCCAATGTAATTCGAGGAAGGAGAATTACCTATTTTTGTGAAAGAAAAATATTATTTATTACTACCACAAGCATTCTTCTCGGTAAACCTTTATATATAGAATGTATAGTAAGAATCAGAAGCAATTTTAGATATATTGGCGAAGGATTATTTTTTACTATCCTGCAAACGTTTGCAGAGAATCCTTCAGACGCATTAAGACTGAAACCAATGATTCACATTGTCCGCCTTTGATGGAGGAGGAAATAGTGGAAGTTATCTCACAGGTAATTGCAACAAAATATTTGCAAAAAAAGAAGAGTGAACAATCATTCGAGCATTGAGAAAAATTTTTAACGTTTTATGCAAACGTTTGCAGGAAAAACTTGAAACGCATTAAGCTGAAACCAAAAATTCACATTGATTCCCAAATTGATAATTACAAACCATAAAAATCAGTGAAGTAAAATTGAAACAGAGAGATGTGAAATTGAAATATAATCTTCAACGTCGTTACACGTATTAATGAGGATGGCAAGTTGCATTGGCGAATATGATAAATATTTTCAACTAAATTGTTTCTGACTGAAAACGCATCTAAAATCAAAAACCTTTCAAGAAATCATAGGAGAATAAAATGGCTATTGGTACATGTCGTTTTCGAGCTTCACTTGTTTGTGCTATACTAGTAGTAACATTTTCTTTAACCTTTCAATCTTTATACGCTGCCGGGTCCGGATCTATCAAAGGACATGTTTTTGATAAAGTAACAAGTGAACCACTTGATGGAGCGAATGTTGTAGTTCTCAATACAGGTTTGGGGGCTTCTGCAGATATAGATGGTTTGATTACAATATATGGTGTACCGGTAGGACAGCAAACACTTAAGATATCCTATGTTGGATATCAGACAATCACCGTACAGGTGACAGTTCCTGAAAATGGTGTTCTTGAACAGGAATTCCGTTTATTGCCTCAGGCAATTGAAGGACAAGAAGTAATTATTACAGCCCAGGCAAGCGGTCAAAATGCAGCCATCAATCAGCAGTTGACTTCAGATAAAATTGCAAATATAGTTTCATCCGCACGTATAAAAGCGCTCCCTGATGCAAACGCTGCAGAATCCATTGGCAGATTGCCCGGTGTTTCAGTTGTACGGAACGGCGGTCAAGCCACGCAAGTGGTTATTCGTGGACTTGAACCAAAATATAATTCCATAACTATTGCAGGTATTGCACTTCCTGCCACTAATTCAAACGATCGAGGTACCGATTTGAGTATGATTTCTTCCTCAAGTCTAGAAGGAATTGAGGTTTATAAAACAGTGACTGCGGATATGGACGCTGCAGTTGTCGGCGGCGTAGTAAACTTTGACGTCCGATGTGCAAAACCGAGTTCTGAAGACGTGCCTTTGGTTACATTTAATGCACAGGGAGGATACAAAGGTATGATGAATTCGTACGGAGACTATAAATTTGTTGCAAGCGTCGAAAAAAGATTTTTAGATGACAAGTTCGGCGTGTTTGTTCAGGGTATTGCCCAAAGGCAAAATTTAACATCAGATAAACTTAGTGCATACTATGACAATCAACCTTTAGCTATAGATATAGCGAGATTTCCTGATAGCATTGCAATGGGATCGACAACTCTAAGTTTTGTTCCAACAATCCAAAAAAGATATGATGGAACAGCTACCCTCGATTATAAACTGCCCGATGGAGACATATCGCTCTTAAATATAATAAGCCATGGAACAACGACCACCGAAGAACATTCAGAAAGGTACGGTATAAAGGATCCAGGCACTAAAGACATTATTTATTTCGGAACATCTCTTCAATCAACCGATCTCAATGTTATCACAAACATTTTAAGTTATAAGCAAACATTTGGATCATTAAAAATTGATGCAAAATTATCGAATGCTTATTCTGACAACGTTACTCCTAATGGTTGGTCCATGGATTTTCAACAACAAAGTGCTGGAACACATAATATTCCGGACAATCTGACACCATCAGAGGTTGCTCAGTTGGGCGGGAACTTGCTTGATACATCTAAAATGAAATGGACAGGGAACAAAGCATGGAGCAGTTTTACGAAACAGAATGATCAACAAGTTTCCCTTGATATCGAGAATAATTTTAATCTTTCAGATATAGTTTCCATAGCTGTAAAAGGTGGAGGTATGTATAAATATACAACCCGTTACTACAACTATGATGAGTCCTCAGGTGATTTAAGTATTTCGTCAGCAGCCGCTCAAATTGGAGCCCGGCAATATATTATACAACAGTTACCATGGTTACAAGATGCACCTTATTATCTAGATCCATCCGGCAATAGTGCATTTCGCTTTTCAGGATTTTATGATTCAGGTCTGAATACTGGGTCATTTCTAAACGGCGAGTATACTATGCATTCGTTAACCAAAACTAATACCATTGATAAAATTATGGGTATTCTGCAATCGTATAGATCGACGACAACTTCATCACCCGATCAACCAGTCTTTGATCCTGATTTCGTACAGAGTTTAGCGAATGATTATTCCGGAAACGAAACTCGCAGTGCATGTTATCTTATGGCCACCTTGAAAGTGGGTCCTTGGCTGACTGTTATTCCCGGTGTACGATATCAAGTGTTGAGAACATCATATACCGCTCCTCAATTTTTGGGTTTTGTGATAAATAATCTTAGTCAACAAAGGCCTTATTCAAGGGTGACAGCAGAAAACTACTATGCGTACTGGCTGCCTGATATTCATATAAAAATTAATCCGTCAGAAGAAATTAGTCTTCGGGCTTCATATACGAACACAATAGCATATCCTGATTTCCAAAGTTTTGTTCCGAAAGAAATGATTAATAATAGCAGTTATATAATTACATATAATAATACTGCATTAAAACCTGAACGAGCACACAATTATGATGTTCAAGTGTCCGTACATGATAATTCCATCGGGTTATTTGCTGTAAGCCCATTCCTGAAACTCATTGATGATGAAATTTATAATCCAGGGAAAAAAATACTCGATACGAACGCTATAAAAACTTTCGGTCCTTCTGCTTCCTTAACAAACCCCTATGTTCTTTACTCTTATATTAATAACCCTAATCAGGTAAAAGTATGGGGAATTGAAACTGAATGGCAAACCAATTTTTGGTATTTGCCAAGTCCTTTCAAGAGTTTGGTGATGAATGTGAATTATACACACATTTTTTCTCAAGGAACGTTTACTAATAGGATGTTGCTCCCTGTCCCTGGCAGTAGAAGTAGAAAATACATCCTAGACACACTGTATAACGACAGACTTTATCAACAACCCAACGATGTCGTAAATCTCTCATTCGGTTATGATTATGGAAAATTTTCTATTCTTTTTTCCATGATTTATCAATCCGAAGTATTTAATCAACCCAACTTCTGGTGGACACTTCGTTCCGATAAAACAAAATATTTACGATGGGATGTTGTTATAAAACAAGGATTGCCTTGGTACAACATGCAAATATATTGTAACGTGAATAATCTTAATAATGAATCTGATATTTATACGATTCGAAAGAATGGATTTCCATTATCGGAAAATAGTTATGGTTTAACTGCAGACGTAGGAATTCAATGGAGCTTTTGATTAATAGCGATGGAAGACACTTGAAACTTTTATAATTTCAAAGTAGAAAGGAGGACAACAAAAACAACATGTGTACAAAGGATTTCCGGTGAAGCGAATGGTACTCAGTAGATGATCCGGATATCTATCGCAGTGAGTACATTTAACAAATAATAAATCACAATGAAAGGATATTTACCATGAAACAAATGTTCATTTCAGTGTTTTTAAGTGTGTTGCTGCTGTTATCTCTATCATCAAGCATGATGGCAACAGCGCCCGATACAGTCCGTGTGTGGGCAAATCCACTAAATTGGCCAGCAGGATCGCTGAATGATGTTATTAACAGTGATACGATTACGGGCCGGTATGTTAAACCAAATACCGTGTTCGTCTTACAGAATGTTGGACAAAAAGATTCCGTGTTTTTCGTAACAGCTCCCATTACGGTCAAAGGAAGCGTTACGATTATCGGAAAGATAAATCCTGTCACTGGAAAGCCTCCACTCGTTGCACCATATATTAATACCGATAATTCTTCTATCGAAGATTATTTTGAACCGCAGGGAAATGATACGCTTACCTTAAAAGGATTATATTTCATTGGCACTCGTCCAGATGGCGCTTCCAATACCGGTCGTTTCGTCTACCCAACGGGAGACAACAATACGTTCGTTTTCGATCACTGCATACTTGAAAATATTGTCGGTCCTCAGCATACACCGAACCTGTTTGATACCTGGGCACATGCTCACTGTAGTTTTCATATCACGAATTGTGAATTCCGGAATAATCAACATGATGCAGTAGGAAATCCTAGCTTTGCTTGGATCGAATGTTCTGATGCAACGGCTATTCCTTGTGATACAGCATATTTCCGTAACAATACATTCTTCATGTGTGGTGGATTAATACTGGGAGGTGCTGGATATGCACCACTAAAGTTAGATTTTCAGCATAATACTATCTTCATGTCCACTCAACAAGGTGTATTTCAATTATATTATCTTCACAATGCCGTTATAGCAAATAACGTTTTCTTTAGCGCGGGTTCGACAAGTCAACCCACATCGTGGTTACACCCACCAGGTTCGGGCGGATGGTTCTCCGGTTTAATCACTCTTGATTCTCTTAAAGACGTGTTAAAAACCGGTCCGTTAAGTCTGACAGAAGCAGGCAGGCATGTTACCATTACAAATAATGCATACTGCTGGCCAAGTGCAATCACTGCCAAATGGACCCAGTATAGTTGCGAAACTTTACCGTTAGTTTCAGCTCGGCCGGGTATGCTTACGGATAAAACATCATGGCCCTATATTAATGTAGCAAGCAATGATAGTGTAGATCCTGGTTTTGATGGCGCACTCGTTTCTACTGCCATAGCGAAGATGGTTCCATTGATCGATTCAGCGTTCGTACCGTACAGTGCAAATGGTTATCGTCCGTATATTTATCCAATGGCAAAACCAACTGATACCGTGGCATGGGGATCAGTTCCTGCAAATTGGGCAACAACGAAAGGTTATCCGGTGGTGGAAAATTTGCGATACTCAAGCACCACTCTTGCAGCGGCAGGTACAGATGGAAAAGCACTCGGCGATTTGAACTGGTTCCCGGAACAGGGCGGTACTGGCGTCTCTCAAACACCCAGTTCAGTGCCAGGGAAATTCGAATTAAGCCAAAACTATCCGAACCCTTTCAACCCAAGCACGAAGATTTCCTATACACTTGCGACCAAAGGCATGACACGACTCTCAGTGTATGATATCCTCGGCAGAGAAGTGGCTGTTTTGGTGAACGAAGTTCAAAATGCAGGATCTCATGACGTTACATTTACCGCCAACAATTTAAGCAGCGGTGTTTATTTCTACAAACTGATGAGTTCCGAAACTACAACTACAATGAAAATGATTTTGATGAAGTAGAAACTTTTGGTTTGTGATGTGTGATATGCACGTGTATAACAGCACTTCGGCTGTTATACACGTGTTTTTTAGTAGGTTTGTAAGGAATGCGGCATAGATCTTTACAGTCAGAGCAACTCGTGGGATAATACACCGGAAGATTATATCACCGTTGAGTTCCATGGGACTAAAATTAAGTTCTACGGAATTTGAGATCAGAAGCATGGCATCGGTGTAGTATCGGTAGAGGGAGGGATTGAAATCAGTTATTTTAATAATATAAACGATTGCGGGAACGATTGCAGTCAATGAAATATACTTCAAAACATGCCACTATAATAGATATTGCCAAGAAACTGGGAATTTCACCTTCGACAGTATCACGTGCATTAAGTGATCATCC
>JBEKNC010000006.1:0-156439 GCA_049523215.1 Bacteroidota bacterium
CACATCTATCGGGAAACTGCAATGCTGCCAACTTCCCAATAAATCAACGAATTTGAGATCAATCATCTCTGAATTATTCTTCTTTACAAACTCAAAGAAATCTTTTACCGTTGCCATTACATATACTCCTTCCTTCTTTATGAGAGAAACATTATTTAATTACGTTATAATGTATAATAACATAAATAATTAATGTAATCAAGCCTATTTTACAAATTATTATTAGTTAACAATTGCGAGGCCTATTATAGACATTTCTCAGCGTTTGAGATGGTTGTCGATTAACATAAGAAGCTTCTCATCTTATCTTAGGAAAGGAAGGGCTTAATCCAGAGCCTTACGAGTTCCATTTCAAATTACAAAATCGTTGCTATTCCCAGTGTCCACACCCAATCTGATGGTGGTGTGAATCGTCGAGTAACATCTAACCGTAACAACCCAAGTATTCGACTGATGCCAATGCCTGCCTCGGAATACCAACCGCTTGTAGGGTGATTATAGATAATCGGGACTGATGACGATGCCCATGCACGTGCACAATTTACAAATGTGATAATCTCAATATTATTTTTATACAAAAATGGAATATTGAGCCAGAGGAAAGGAATACTCCGGATATTATGTTCAAGAGAGAATGTTACTTGCTGATCTCCCGCGAATTCATTGACGGTAATTCCGCGCAAACTGCCTAATCCTGCAAGTCCACTTTGAGGGCTTTCTAATGCAAACATTCGTTGTGAAGGCAAATCCCCATTTAAAGTACCGGCAACCATTTTAAATGTAAGCGTTGGAGCAAACATGTTACGTCGAAAGAGTGTCTTGAAATGATATTCCGTCTTGAACCCTGCACGAACAAAAGAGGAGTGTGAGGGTAAGAGAGATTTATCTGAACATTCGAGTTCTATTTCGGCATAATTTGTTGCAATGAGGTTCAACGGAGCAGGATCATTGCCATAGCGTACTTTGGTTGTTAACGACCGCAGTATCCCTTCCTCTATACTCGGATTTGGACGATAATGCCTATCACGATTGAATAGGCTGAAATCGGAATTCTGGAAGGCATTGCGTTCTGAAACACTGCGAACTCCAATTTCGGTCGACACATGATTCATTGGTTTTGCGCGAATCAAAACTTCCCATCCGGAAGAATAGAAATAATCCAGATAATCATCTTTATATAAAAGAGCAGAAGGGCCAAGGGCAAACTCGGCATATGTTTCTTTATCAGGCATTTGAGAAATGCTTCGCATGAGACGCACTGCCAAGCTTGTTGTCCGATTTTCACCGAAAAAATATTCAGCACTCAAATAACCTTTTGGTTTTTTGTCTGAAATACCATATCCGAGTGAAGCAGAGAGTTTCACTCGATGAAAAGCACTGTCGCTTTCAATTTGCCCGCCAACAAAAAGGCCCTCTACACGATTGAACCGCAAATCAATGTACTTCAGAAATGAATTGCTCAAATCACCAAGCGTTGCCAATGCGCCTGTTGGTTTGAATTGTTTTTCAAGTGTTTGTGTGCTGTCAAGTTTTTGATAAGCACTATCCTCTTCAGATGTCAATGGCAAGACTTCGTGCTGTATCCAAAATGTTGAATCGACTCGCTTAGCTTCTTTTGTTGTTACAAGACGAGGTTTCTGGAAAATGGTATCGGGAATTGGTTCATTGATACGGTATTCGTAGATGGAGGAACTTGCTTCGAACCCAATTTTTGGAAAGTCAAGCCCCATCAATCCAATCTCAAACGTTCCTTTTATTCGAATATCCACTGGCATCCAGTACCGGTTCTCCATGAGTGCAAATTGCTGACGATAGATCAATTGGATATTATTTACAAATGGAATGGAATACGCTTCGTTGGGTGATACTTCAACACCGACAAGTGCAAACGATTCATCACTGATGCAGATGGAACCGCGAAACAATGGTGTTGTCCGGGTCCTTGGAGTTATTTGAATAACAAAGATATCTGTTCCCTGTTGGTGCCGTGTCTTTTCCAATGTGAAATTGTAATACTCAAATGTCTCGTGAGATGTTGGGCCAACAAACACATAAGCACCAAATTGCACGTCATCATCATAAAAATTTTCAATACCGCCAACTGCGGCAAAATTTTCTGTTCCTGGAATATTCTGTGTTTGTCGTTTCTGCTTTACTATTTCTCGGAGTGTATCTCCTTTTTGCCAATATCCTGTCGTGTACGATTCCATAATGCTTGCGATAGCAGTATCTTTCCTAATAGTCTCTCGCGTGAATGCCTCAAATTGATAGGTATGGAGTGTATCCATCCATTTTTGCTTATTGGCAATCACCTTGCGCATAATCGCCAATGCAGGATCTTCACCAACAATTTCTACCTCCGCCAATTGTACCGGTGATGGTGTTAGTCTCATGTCAATTTCAAGATTGCGAGTAACACTGACACGGATTGTATCAGTACGGTAGCCGATAAAGATAAATGCGAGTGCGTAATCTCCTTGTGTAAGCGAGAGTCGGTACTCGCCATTGACATTTGCAATGGTACCGCGGGATGATCCAACCACTCGAATACTCGCTGCCGCAAGCGCCTCTCCTGTTGTTGTGTCTTTGATGTTTCCAAAGACAGTAAATGTTTGACTAAAACCCCATGAAAGCATAGATAAGGATAACACAGCGCAACGTAGAATTCTTATGTTTGTCGTCATTTTGGTATTATAGATAATTAAGGAGTTGCAATTGTCTCTTTGGATAAAAAAGGCGGTGAAAATTTTGATAAAAGACTTTCATTGCTCATTTACATTATAAACGTATTGGTGCCTTTTACTCTTGATATAGTCTCCTTTTGCTCTTCCTAGAAATTACTCTTTATTATAGTAATTCAAGATTGAAGAAAATGCAACACGGGGAGATTCTTGTTACATTCCTTTCATATTATTTTCAGAGTTCACCGCCACCTGCCGATACGCTTCCCTTGTTTGCCGAATTATCCGTATCTTTTTAAAGATTCTGTTGTATGTTCAAATAGTTCGCTGCTCATGTTCTATGTCTTATTTTGCAACTTTTTAGTTCTGGTTTTCGTTTTAAAGGACACCTGATTTATAAACACCAAAATCACATTTGAAACTTATGGAAAACAAACACATTGACCTTTCGGCATTACGGATTAGTAGAAATCAGGAACAGCAGGATGGTCCGCCTAAAAAAACCGGGACATATATCGGCATCGCTGTCAGTATTCTTATTCTCGGGATTGCTGGATTCTTTCTCTATCAGTCGTTGTTTACGCCTGCAATCGAAGTAACGTTAACGACAGTCTCCTGGACATCCCCATCGCAATCAAATGCGGTGCTCACGGCAAGCGGATACGTTGTTGCGCAACGAAAAGCTGCAGTTGCTTCAAAGGGAACCGGAAGGCTCGTGTATCTCGGAGTTGTGGAAGGAGACCGTGTTAAGAAGAATCAAATTATTGCACGGCTTGAAGATTCCGACGTACGTGCCTCACTCGATCAGGCGAAGGCTAATCTCAGGATAAACGAAGCTGATCTGAAAGATGCACAACAGTCGCTCAAGCGCCAGAACGACTTATTAGAAAAAGGATTGGCAACTCAAGCAGACTACGATGCGGCTGAGGCTCGCCAGCTGCGCGTCGTTGCTAATATTGAAATGGCAAAAGCCATGGTTAATGGTGCGGAGGTATCGTTAGAAAATACACTCATCCGCGCACCATTCGACGGAACGGTGCTTGCCAAGAACGCTGACATCGGCGAAATGGTGGTCCCTATGGCTGCAAGTGTCGGTTCGAAATCGGCTGTTGTCACAATTGCCGATATGACATCGCTGCAAGTAGAAGCCGACGTGTCTGAATCCAACATCGAACGCATCAAGCCCGACCAACCCTGCGAAATTACGCTCGATGCGTATCCTGAAATTCGCTATCAAGGATATGTGGCAAAAATTGTTCCTACAGCCGACCGTGCAAAAGCAACGGTGATGGTAAAAGTTGCCTTCAAATTGTACGACAATCGTGTGTTACCGGAAATGGGAGCAAAGGTGTTGTATTTGACAAAAGCATCCGATGCAGCCGCATCCACCGAAAAACCGTGTCTTACTATTCCAGCATCCGCAATTATCGAACGCGATGGCAAAAAAATTGCATTTCGTGTTATAGATAATAAAGTATCATCTGTTACAATTTCTGTCGGTCGTACGATGGGTACGCTTGTTGAAATCACAGGCGGTCTCATTTCCGGAGAAAAAGTGATTGATAAAGTAGATGCCTCGATCACTGATGGAACAAAAGTGAAAGTGTTGTAAAGAATAGACATCGAACAGCTCACAACTGATTTCTGAAAAACTGATTACTGACGAATAATGAAGGATTACACTATGTCCAACACTATCATCCAAGTTCAAAACGTTTCCAAATCCTATTGGCGGGATAGTTTTGAAATTCCCGTTCTCAACGACATTTCTATCGATGTTCACGAGGGAGAGTTTCTCGGCCTCATGGGCCCTTCCGGTTCCGGTAAGACAACATTACTCAATCTTATTGCCGGCATCGATCGGCCCAGCAAAGGTAATGTTCTGGTGGCTGGAACGGATATTACAAAACTGAACGAATCCGCATTGGCAAAGTGGCGTTCGCACAACATCGGCTTTGTTTTTCAGTTCTATAATCTTCTGCCTGTTCTCACTGCATTCGAGAACGTCGAGCTTCCGTTATTACTCACATCGCTTTCCAAAACAGAACGGAAGAAACACGTCGAATTTGCACTCGGAGTCGTCAGTCTTAGTGATCGTATTCATCACTATCCCAAACAACTTTCCGGCGGACAAGAGCAGCGGGTTGCAATCGCGCGGGCAATCGTAACGGACCCGACCATTCTTGTTGCAGACGAACCGACAGGTGACTTGGACAAACGATCCGCTGAAGAAATCATGAATCTTTTGGAACGCTTGAATATAGAATTCAAGAAAACCATCGTAATGGTGACGCACGATCCGCGAGCCGTAGAGAAGGCGAAGGTTGTTCACCATCTCGATAAAGGCGAATTGTCATAGGAGAGTGCCATGAGAATCTTTAAACTTATTTTTAAGAACGCGCTGCGTCACAAGTTACGCACGCTTCTTACCATCATCGGTATGGCCATTGCCGTGATGGCATTCTGTGTGCTCAGGACTGTTGTGGATATGTACTATGCCGGTCTGGATGCCACTGCAGCAAACCGCTTAATTGCACGACAAGCAGTATCCTTTATTTTCCCCCTTCCATACTCATATCGTGACCAGATCGCAAAAGTCCCCGGCGTTCAAACAGTCTCATTTGCAAATTGGTTTGGTGGTACATATAAAGAAAAAAAGAATTTCTTTGCTCGAATGGGCGTCGATGCTGAAACAATTTTTGATGTCTACCCTGAATGCCTTGTTGATCCGAAGGAGTATGAACAGTTCAAGCGTGAACGGAATTCATGTATAGTTGGATCTGAAATTGCTAAACAATACGGTTTCAAAGTCGGCGATATTATTCCAATCGACGGAGATATTTACCCGGGGAAATGGGAATTTGTCGTGAGAGGCATTTATAAACCACGCGATAAAGTGACCGATGCGACCCAAATGTTCTTCCATTGGAGTTATATAGACGAACGAATGAAACAAGACATGCCTGGGCGTGCCGGACAGGTAGGGTGGTACATTATTAAAATCAAAGATCCGTCACAAGCAGCAACAATCTCGGAACAAATCGATGCCATGTTTAAAAATTCTTCAAACGCTACAAAGACAGAGACCGAACGCGCGTTTACGCAAAATTTTATTTCGGGATTTAACTCACTCTTAACAGCAATGAACTTTGTCGCCTTTATCATCATCGGCATTATTATGCTTGTCCTGGGGAATACCATGATTATGTCTGCCCGCGAAAGAACCCGTGAATATGCGGTATTTAAAACTCTCGGTTTTTCGGGAGGGCATCTATTCGGATTGATTCTTGGCGAGTCAATATTTATCTCGGCCCTTGGGGCAGGATCCGGGTTACTTGTGACATATCCCATTGTTTCCGGAATTGCAGCGATTTTGCCCAAAGGATTTTTCCCGTACTTTTTTATTACTCCTTTAACTCTAATTCTTGCTGCAACGGCTGCACTTGTCGTAGGTTTAGCTGCTTCGATTTTTCCTATTCAACGGGCGCTGCGCACACGAATCGTGGATGGTTTGAGGTTTATTGGGTGAGAACATCAGAATGAAGAATACTGAATACAGAATGGAAAATATACCTGCAAAATCATTTGAAGATTTGATTATGTGGAAGAAAGCTCACCAGTTTGTTCTTGCCGTTTATGGATATACCGAAAACTTTCCAAAGCAAGAGATGTATGGACTCGTTTCTCAATTAAGGCGTGCTGCTGTTTCAATTCCTGCTAACATTGCAGAAGGATTTAAAAAGAAAAGCAAGTTGGATAAAGCACGTTTTCTTAATATTGCGCAAGGTTCGGCTGAGGAATGTCGTTATTATCTCATCTTAGCTAGAGACTTAAAATACGGAGACTGTTCAACATTACGAACTCTGCTCGATGAAGTCAGCAAATTGATCTATGCTTATTCAAAAAGCATTCTATCTTCTGTCTCCTGACTTCTGTATTCTTATTAAGAAAAAGGATTGACACATGAAAATTCCATTTAAATATATTCTCAGAAATTTCAAATCACGCCGGTTAACAACAGCGATCACTGTAGCGGGCATTGCCATGGTTGTATTTGTTTTTGCCGCAGTATTGATGATGGCGTATGGCATTCAAAAAACACTTGTTGCTACCGGCGAGCCGGACAATGTTATCATTGCACGTAAATCCGCAAATGGAGAAATTTCCAGCATTGTACTGCGTGACGATTTCAACACAGTTTTAACGCTTCCACATATCGCTAAGTCGAAGGATGGAAAGCCGTTGGTTTCAGGAGAAACGGTGGTGATCATAAACCTGAATAAAAAATCGGGAGGATTGAGCAATGTAACTGTTCGCGGTATTGCACAAGAAGCATTTATTCTTCGTCCTCAAGTACATATAATCGAAGGACGCAATTTCCAGCCCGGTGCACGTGAAGTAATTGTCGGATCCTCCATTGCTAAAAATTTCTTCGGTGCTGCAGTGGGCAATACGGTTATATTTGGCGGAGATTCATGGACAATCGTTGGCCGGTTCGAAGCCGGAGGAAGCGGCTTCGATTCTGAGATGTGGGGGGATTGTGAACAATTGCAGGGTGCGTTTAAAAGACAGGGAGGATATTCGACTGTAACTTTTAAGTTAGACCGATCGGATGCTTTCAACGCATTTTCAGCGGCATTTAGCAATGAACCGCGTTTACAGCAATTTGAACCAAAACCAGAGCAAAAGTTTTTTGCAGAACAATCGGAAGCAATGGCATTGTTTATCCGTATTCTTGGTATTTTCATCACGGTTGTGTTTTCCTTCGGTGCAACAATCGGTGCGATGATTACCATGTATGCTGCTGTTGCAAACCGCACAGTCGAGGTCGGCACAATGCGCGCTCTTGGTTTTCGAAGGCGGAGCGTACTAACAGCATTTTTGACCGAATCATTAGTCATTGCCCTCATCGGTGGAATTGTAGGATTGTTCCTTGCATCGTTCCTTCAGTTCTTCTCTCTTTCAACATTGAATTACGGCTCATTTGCCGAGCTTGAATTCTCCTTTGCGCTTTCACCTGCGATTATTGGGTTGTCGTTGTCCTTTTCACTTTTCATGGGATTTGCCGGCGGCTTTCTGCCCGCGGCACGTGCAGCCCGACTCAAGATTGTAGATGCATTGCGCTCTGCGTAAGGTTGACTTCTCTCTGAGGTGTCATGGTTCATGACGAAGCAGTATAAGACGTCTTAGAATTTTGAAACCAACTCTTTCTTCTTTATGTTATAAACATCAAGTAAACGGCTGTAAGGAAGTTGAGAAAGAGAATTTGGAACGCATGACAGAAAAGCTGCAACAATTGGAAGAAATCATACGCAAGTATGGACGTGTCATCGTCGGATATTCTGGCGGTGTTGATTCCACTCTCGTGGCATTTGTTGCACATCGAGTGCTTGGAACAGATGCACTGATTATTCTGGCAAGAACAGAAACAATTACGCAGGAAGATGTGGAATTAGCAAGACACATTGCTCTCGAACACCAGTTCAATTATCGAGAAATTACATATAACGAACTCGAAATTGAGCAATACACTGCCAATCCGGTGAACCGGTGTTATTTCTGCAAACAGGAATTATATGCACGGTTGAAGGTGATCGCAGAAGAAGAGAAAATTTCATTCATTTTAGATGGTGCCAACCTCGACGATATAGGCGATTATAGGCCGGGACGAACAGCAGCAAAAGAATTCAATGTCCGCTCTCCGCTCATTGAAGCATCTTTGACAAAACAAGACGTTCGTGAAGCGGCAAAGTTCTACGGCTTGCCAAATGCCGATAAACCTGCCGCCCCTTGTCTTTCTTCCCGTATTCCATACGGAATACACATTGATCGGGAATCTTTGGAACAGATTGCGCGTGCGGAAAAATACATCCGCGAAAAAGGATTCACCAATGTTCGTGTCCGCCATTTTCAGACTACAGCAAAAATTGAAGTAGACGCTTGGGCGGTAGAAAAATTGAAACAGATGAATGATGAGATCGAATCCCATTTGAAGCAGTTGGGGTACGCAGAAGTTATTATCGATGAAGAGGGATTCCAATCGGGAAAGTTGAATAAAGGAATAGCGAAAGAATGAAATCCAAATTGCACGGTGTCCATGATTATTTTAATGAAGATCATACGCGGCGACAACGCACATTAATTCCCGAACTGATCTACTGCGAGAACAAATCGGTTGAACAAATCATTCTCATTGCAAAAAAGCTTTATGCAAAGCAAAAGCTCGTGCTTGGTACACGATGTCCCGCAGAATTCTTTCCAAAGTTAAAGAAAACTTTTCCGGCTATTCACATCGTACAAGGATCATACTGTTTCCGGATTGGCAAGCCGCAGAAAGCAATGAACACAGCAAAAGTCGGCCTTGTCTCAGCTGGAACAACAGACATTGCCGTTTGTGAAGAAGCTGCATTGTTACTGGAAAGTCTTGGAGTTTCTGTGGAACGCGTGTATGATGTCGGCGTGGCGGGCATCCATCGTCTGTTCGCAAAAGATGATCGGCTCATGCGTTGCAGTGTTTTGATTGTTGCCGCAGGAATGGAAGGCGCTCTTCCCAGCGTTGTCGCCGGACTCTATCGCCAGCCAGTGATCGCCATTCCAACCAGTATAGGATACGGCACAGCGCTTTCCGGATTCACAGCTTTGTTTGCCATGCTCACAAGCTGCGCTCCAGGAGTCACAGTCGTAAATATTGACAATGGAGTTGGAGCTGCTGCTGCCGCTTTTAAAATTATTTCTTTCCATCTATAATTATTTTAATTTCCAGTTCACATTTCCCTCCTTTCATTGCGAATGGAAGAACTATCTCTTATTTTACCATCAAAAGAGAAGTGCATTCATATTTCAATATTTGTTAATCCGAAGGGAAAGACTCATGCCAACAACACAAGACAATTTGAAAGAAGCATTTGCCGGTGAAAGTCAGGCATTCCAAAAATACACGGCGTTCGCAGAGAAAGCGGAACGAGAAGGACTGAAGAACATCGCACGCTTATTCCGTACAACGGCGCAAGCAGAGCGCATTCATGCCAGCGGACATTTGCAGTCCCTCGATGGTGTCGGCTCTACTGCAGAGAACTTGAAAGCAGCAATCAGCGGCGAGACGTACGAATTTACCGAAATGTATCCACCGATGCTCAAACAGGCAGAAGTGGATAACCATAAAGCGAAGCGAATGTTCAAATATGCCGTGGATGCAGAACAAGTACATGCCAAGCTGTACAAGCTGGCGCTGGAAGCAGCGCAGCAAGGGAAAGATTTATCCGTTACTGAATTCTATCTCTGTCCGGTCTGCGGATATATCGAGTTCGGTAAAGCGCCTGAGGAATGCCCCGTATGCGGAGCGAAGGGTTCAAAATTTGTGCAGGTGTCATCAGCTCTATAATTTGTATTTGTAATTTCCGGCAGAAAGCCGGACGTTGTCGAACAAGTAACTTTTGATCGCTTTCATAAACACCTTCAACGAATTTGGAGATCTTTTTTATGGATGCCCTTTTCCTCGCACGCCTGCAGTTTGCACTCACAATTGGATTTCATTTTCTCTTTCCTCCGATCTCTATTGGGCTCGCCTGGTTGTTGGTCATTATGGAAGGTCTTGGTTTGCGAAAGGGGGATGAAGGATATGTTCGCATGGGTAAGTTTTTCGGAAAGCTTCTCGCATTAACATTTGCAGTCGGCGTGGCGACCGGCATTGTGATGGAGTTCCAATTCGGAACGAACTGGGCAGTATACTCAAAATTTGTCGGTGATATTTTCGGTGCACCACTAGCCGCTGAAGGCATCTTTGCATTCTTCCTCGAATCCGGTTTTCTCGGACTGTACCTGTTTGGCAGAAACAAAGTCTCTAAAGCCGTTCATTGGTTTTCCATATTGATGGTTGCAGTTGGTGCAACAATCTCGGCGTTTTGGATTATTGTCGCAAATTCATGGCAACAGACTCCCGCCGGATATGTTCTCAGAAATGGCAGGGCGGAACTCACCAGCTTTTATGATGCTGTCTTTAATCCATCGACGGTGATCCGTTATCTTCACACAATGGATGCGGCGTTGATCACAGGAGCGTTCTTCGTAGCCGGAATTGCCGCATATCTCATTCTCAAAAAGAAAGAAGTCGAACTTGCAAAACGGGCAATGAAAATTGCTGTCATCTTTGGATTGATTACATCACTTCTCGAGTTGATGCCATTCGGGCATGAGCATGCGCGGCAGGTTGCCCGCACGCAACCGGAGAAATTTGCCGCCATCGAAGGACTGTATACAACGCAATCCGGCGCACCGTTGATCTTTTTTGCAATTCCCTTTAACTATCCACCAGAGTTGAAAGCAAAAATAGAATTATCAGGACTTCTCAGCTGGATGACCTTCGGTGATGTCAACGCACAGATCAAAGGCATCAATGAATTTCCTCCGGAAAATATTCCACCGCTCTGGCTCACATTTGTTTCTTTCCATAATATGGTGGTGTTGGGATTATACTTCATCGGTGTGACTCTGTATGCATACATCCAGCTACGCAGAAAAAAATTGTTTGAAACCACATGGCTCCTGAAACTCTTTATCTGGTCCATTCCGCTGCCGCTTGCCGCTTGTCAGCTTGGATGGATCACCGCCGAAGTTGGTCGTCAACCGTGGGTTGTCTACGGTTTGCTCAGGACATCTGAGGCGCATTCTGCAACTGTCACAGCCGAAGAAATTCTGTTCTCGATCATTCTCTTCGGCATTGTCTATTTGTTGCTCGGTATTTTGTACATTTATATTTTAGTGCGGGAAGTGAAACATGGACCACCATCGGCAAGGGCATAGGAGACAAGAATTATGGATCTGAATTCAATTTGGTTTTGGCTTATTGCTGTATTGATTATCGGTTATGCAATTCTTGATGGCTTTGATTTTGGTGTCGGTATTCTGTCGCTTTTCGGACGCGATGAGAAGGAGCGGCGTATTCATTTCAATGCCATTGGTCCGATATGGGATGGGAACGAAGTCTGGCTGATCACCGGCGGCGGCGCATTGTTTGCAGCGTTTCCGATCGTGTACGCCACGGTGTTTAGCGGATTTTATCTTGCGCTGATGCTGCTGCTCACAGCACTTATCTTTCGAGCTGTATCGTTTGAATTCCGCAATAAAGTGGAATCGCTGATATGGCGGCGGGCTTGGGATTTCGCATTTGGCTTCGGAAGTCTTCTGCCGGCAGTTCTCTTCGGTATCGCATTGGGGAATATTCTCCGCGGTGTTCCGATAGATGCGAGCGGCAATTTTCTCGGTACATTTCTCGATCTGCTGAATCCTTATTCCATCGGTGTTGGGCTGCTGAGCCTTGTCCTTTTTACGATGCATGGTTCAATCTATCTTGCAACAAAATCAGACGGTGAGCTGCGCGACCGCTGCCAACAATGGGCGTCGCATCTTTGGATGGATTATGTGGTACTCTATGTCATTATAACGGTGTGGACATGGCTTGTGTCGCCATTCTTATTTGAGAAATCAACGAACAGTCCATTCTTTTATATTTTCATGATTGTACTTTTGGGTGCTATCGTGTACCTGCCGGTTCTCTTGAAGGCCGGGAGATTCAACCGCGCATTCTTTACCTCGTCACTGGCAATAGCAATGATGCTCGGTCAAATGGCGCTGAGTCTGTACCCCCGGCTTGTTCCGTCCTCCATCGATCTCCACTACAGTCTCACGATCTACAATGCTTCCTCAAGTCCGTTGACATTACAAACGATGCTTGTGATTGCACTCATCGGCGTTCCGATTGTGATTGCCTATTCCATTTTTATCCATTATGTATTTCGCGGAAAAGTGGAAATTACAGAAGAAAGTTATTAACTGATGTTACGCAGAATGCAATAAAATATTGCCACGACCTTCAGGTCGTGGTTATTAATATCTCCAAAAATTCTGGGCTTTAGCCCAAAACGATTGGAAATGTGGCTAAAGCCGATGCTGCTTCATTTTATTTGTCCACGACGTAAACGTCGTGGCTATAAATCAACTTACTTTACGTAACATCAGTTATTAATCAACGGAAAAGCACTATGGATAAAACTTGTATTCGGGAAATGATTGTCGGTGATTATGAACAGATGATCACTCTTTGGAAAAATACCCCGGGGATCGGATTGAGTGATGCGGATTCAAAAAGAAATATCAACCAGTTTCTTGAACGAAATCCAGGATTGAGTTTTGTATGTGAGATTGAGAAACGGATCATCGGTACAGTTCTTTGCGGTCACGATGGCCGTCGGGGATATATATATCATGTAGCAGTTGATCAGGAGTTCAGGAAGCAGGGAATCGGCAAGGAACTTATGGCGCATTCCCTTGAAAAACTTAGCCGCAAACGTATTGCGAAATGCCATTTGTTTCTCTACAGTGATAACGAAGACGCCATACAATTCTACGACCATGCCGGCTGGACGAAACGATCCAACCTTCTGATCTATTCAAAAAACCTCTCATAGCAGAAATCAGCAATCAATAAATGAATTTCTTTAGTAAGAAGTTTCGGTTATTTTGTTCTTCAAAGTATCTTCAGTCTTCTTAATTCCTCTTTCAACTCTGCAATAATTCTTCGTGTTAATTCTGGATTATTAGGATTAACATGCTTTGAGTCCAGCCAAAGCAACTTTTTAGGTTCGCGTGCTGCGTTAAAGAACAATTCCGTGTTGTAACGCGGAACCTGCTCGTCGTTTAAGCCGTTTATCATTATCAGCGGTGTTGGAGAAATCTTGTCTGCATACCTCATTGGCTCTAAGGGGTGAAGAAGTAATCCACCGAGTCTTCCAACAAACTCACTCATCCACATTGATTCGTATCGTGCCACGTTGTGGCGAATCATCGAAGTCAAATCCCCGCCGCCATAGACCATTGCTGCAACCGATGCCCGACGATCAAGTGTAACGATCGAGGGAACAAAGGGCGCGCCGAAGCTGTAACCAAGAATCACCAACTTTGTTGTGTCCACATCGGTGCGACGGAAGAGATAATCTATTGCAAGCATTGCGGCTGGGACCATATCGATGAGCGCTTTCCGTACAGCAGGCACGTCCCATAGAATAGTCCAAAATGTATACGACTCGCGCGGTTCGTACGGATAATCGAGCGCAAGGATGATGACATTGTCTATGTCGAGTGCATAGTCGATAGCAAACTTACCAGTTGCTTTGCCACCTAACAGGATAACAGCAGGGTATCGTTTGTTGGAATCTTTTGGGTTTAATAGACCGCATTCAACTTTGAAACCGTCGGAGTTGCGAAGTGTGATCCAAGATTTCATCACAGTGGAATCCCTGCGCTCAACGATTTCCGCTAAAGAGCCATGGCGCAAATGGAAATAGTGAGTGTAATCCTTCGAAGAAAGGAAGAACACAAAAGACAAGGTTGAAAGGAAAATAACCAGAGGGAAAATGATAGTTCGTTTGCCAGATTTCCGTTTCATGGTTTTTGTTTAACGATCATGTCGAAAAGGTAGAAATTGCGGTGTTATATTCTCTTCTCTGCGGCCGTCAATCTCTCAACAAAATCAATTTAGTAATAATACAGTCATTGTTGATAGAAGAAATATGATGATTACTAAAGAGTAGTATAGAAATCCAATCCTTTCATAAACTCGTTTTCCTTCTACCTCTTTTACTTTAAAATCCATCCATGATCTTGTATATCTATCTGTTTTTATTCTATACATGAAATGAACAATGAATCCAAGGACGAGAAATAATGAAAACCATATGATTGTTTTCACAAATCCAAGAATAAAAAAGAGGACAAGCAATATTCCCAAGAGAAGAAATACTTTAGCTATTTTAAACCAAGAAGGTTGAAGTGTATGATTCTTGATAAAATCAAAATCTTTCTTGATTTCATTGACTATCATAAAACAATTTCCATTGCGTTATTTCGCCCAGCCGGAGGCCTGATAATGACACTCCGCTCTGTGGGGTTGAGTGAACACAATAGTATGATTTGCTATGATTCATACCTGATTTATCAAATGTGTGAACGTCGTTGCCACCGCTGTTAGGCGCAGCGCCATATCGTACTCGCATAAGTCATGGACGCGCTTTCATTGAACCGCACAGCCACCCCCAGCCGCGTTGCATGACAGAGGCAAGACTCAGACTAATGCACCAATAGAATATGAACTCGAATGTTGCAATAACAACAGCGGCTACTGGGCTGGCACCTTGCAGCATTGGAGGTTTGTCTAATATTCCCCGATAAATAGCCCATATGTGGGATATCATCCCCCACAACCCTCCAAGAATACAAAAATTTATCACTGCAGTACCCGGTATGCGGAAAGCAACCCACCAGAACAACAGGCCGATGGCAGCGAAAAGGAGGCCATACGCAGGAGGAATCAACCATCGTGACCATTCGGGAAAAACGTAATGGTAGACCGATTCCCAGAAGATGTAGCTCGCCAGAATTCCAAAAAGTCCGCAGAAGAAAACAGCCATTACTGTCACCAGCGTCCATTTCATTTCGCGTAATGTTGTAGGCTTGATGAGTCGGGCCAGAACAGCAACAAAGATGATGTCTATGAAGGCAAAGATGAGAGCCCCTTGCCAGAGAATCTCTGTGGTTACCTGAGTGTCGGTTGCGAGTGTCATCGCATACTCCTTTTTAATGTGAGACAATCCATATCAGTTTGGGCGTTGCGCCACGTTGTGCTTCCGTTTACTCGCCAGACCGACAGCGGGCTGGTGAGTGCAGCGCGCTCAAGTTGTAAAATGTTATTCATACTCTCGTTGCTCAAGGTTGCGGCCCTTGTCTCAAAGAATTGAACCGGGGGGGGTAACAAGGTCGATAGTTCTATTATTATTTCAAAAAGAACTTACAGGCCGCAACCGATCATGTTGATGTATCATGTTGTATCGTGGTGTGGCGTGTTATGTGCAGTTGTCCGTTCATCTTATTAAAACGAGTTTCTTTGTTTCGGTAAATGATCCAGTCTGCAAACGATAAAAATAGACACCGCTTGGTAACTTGCTTGCGTTAAAACTGATGCCATGACTTCCAGCATCTTTCTTTTCATCAACAAGTGCTACTACCTCACGGCCAAGTATATCATAGATTTTCAAGCTCACATGGCCGTTCATGGGTATTTTGTAACCGATTGTTGTTGTCGGATTGAATGGATTGGGATAATTTTGATCCAGAGAAAACGCCTGCGGTGTTTCGTGAGCATTGTGCACGATCGTACCGGTGGCAGGTGTTCTGCTATGGGTCTTGAGAAAATTCCATGCGATATCCGTTTCAGCAAGACCTCCTATCGGCCAAGCATGACCGCCCGTATTGGAACGATAGAGCACGACATCGGCGCCAGTACTGACGGCAGACCATTTTCTCCCGACCACACCGGAGACATTAACAATCGTATCCGCTATAGCCGTGCAACCGTTGATGTTTCTCCAAACAGCCATAAGTGTATCGATAGGAGGAAAATATACCGGCGCGTGGGGATTGGTCTCACCTACATACGGAATAGACAAATCATCCAACGCATGAAAATGGATGACAGCCACAGGATAGGATGAGTGTATGGTGCGGAGTGTCATGGGACCCGACCCTGCAGCAATCGCAGCAATTTTATTGGATAACTCCGCCGCCAGTCGGTATGCCATCATGGATCCGTTGGAAAATCCTGCGGCATACACTCGTGTGGAATCGATCGTGGTTCGCTTGGAAAGTGTGTCGATAAGCGCAGAGATATACCCGACATCATCATTGTTGCTCAGGATGGCTGGTGGCGGTAAATTGAACCAATTGCCGCCGCAATTCCAATTTGCCGGACTTCCTGTTCCGTTGAGATAGACCACGATGAAGCTATCTATATCTGCTTTGGTGCTGAAGCCGGTCATAGTTTCGAATCCGCTGGCCGTTCCACCGAGACCGTTGAGAGCAATGATCAGCGGTAACGTCGTGTTTCCCGAGTAGGAGGGAAGATGCAGAATATACGTTCGCCATATACCGCCAAACAGAAGCGAATCCGTTTGTGCAGAAGCACTGCATGTGAGGAGAAGAATGAAGAAAAATATTTTTTGGAATCGATGTGTCATACTGCACCCATTCTAAATATTGTAATGAGTACTGAAAGGATATATGCAAAGGTAAGAAAAGAAATAAACCGAACAAAATGGGGTCGTCACTTCTTAAAGAGTCTGGTCTTTATCGCATTTGCATCGATGAATGGATAAATATTTTCTCTTGTTGAATGTTTTCTATGAAATCCCGCTTTAGCGGGGACGGGAATGGTTTTTTGCTTTTGTAGGGACGTATAGCTACGAGGATTTTCCTTCCACAATCTTTCTTCCTCCGTCAGCCCGTACAACTCATACACGCACTCATCAATCTGGCGCTTCATTATGGAAATGTAGCCAAAAGCTCTTTCAATCACAATGTCTTGTTCTCCTGCAAAAATAAAAAACCCCCGACGCACTACCAAACGCCGGGAGTTAGGGAGGCTATTTTGTGTTGTCGGGGAGACAACACATTGCAACATAAGAAACCTTATTGTGTTTGTCAAATCCCCTTCATGGCTTTTTCATCATTATCCGGAGTTCTTTCCACCAACCGCGAAATCGATAGAAGTGAAACAGAGCTAGATGAGGCAAATCTAAATCAACCCAAATCCTATGGCTTTATTTACAACATCCCTTATTGCTCCAAGAGCCGCATTAATAGCTTGTTCGGTCATAATGAGAGTCATCCCCTCCAGCGCTAATAACACAGCTTTTGTAGCATTCTTATAAATATCGAAGAGAAGTCTTGCCTGGTCCTCAGAATATTTCCCCTGCAATTTATTCTTTTCGATATCTAAAATATTCTGGCCGATTTTTTTGAACTCTGTTTCGGTATAATTTTGTATTCCCGGCCATTTATCTCCTATGACCGCCTTTGCTGCATTAAGCATGGGAGTAAGCAGTTGTTGAATATCGAGTGCCATAATTTTATTCCTTTCACTCATGAATGATTAAGAACGTTTCTTAGCTATCTCTAACTTTAGAATTGCTGTAAGAGTGATCTCAAAACCGCTCTGAGCACTTTGTATCATGTCTTTGGTAGGATGAAGTTTTTGCAGTTCTCCGATTTTATTCCAACTGTCGACAAGTAATTCGATCTGTTGGATTTGCTGACTGTTTTTATCCTTATCTGAAGCCCTTAGTTTTAGTGTACTGATATCCAATTGTACGCTGTTATATTTTGATACTCTTGCGATAGAATCAGTTCCGGATACCTGTGGAGTATTTGCAAGATCCTGCATGTATGTTGAAATGTTTCTATAGATCTCGGTAACCTGTTTATCCACTGCTTCATCGTAATCTGCGATTAACTTCACCGAAAAGCAGCCATTTATAATGAATGCAAAGAACACAACCGAGCAGAGGAAGAACTCCTGGGTTCTGCCCAAAAATAATTTTTTCACTTTTTGTCTCCTTATGATGTGTCGTGAATCCTAATATTTTTTAAGTCGCGCTTGGTGTTACGTTTTCGAAAAAGGGAGTCAGGAGATTCAGCAGCGTTGATACAAACAGTGCCGCTAATGCCGAAACCACTCCGCTCACCGTAGCGTCTGCGAATTTTAGCGGGTTGCCAGGTACTGCAAGTGCCCAAACGGCAAACGCCGCCGTTGATGCAATAATTTTCCACCAGGGCCATTGTGCGACGGAAATTTTCCAATCTTTTCCGGCGAGAGCTAATTGACGCAAGAAAAGGAGAAGCATCAGTACCGGAGTTAAGCAGACAAAAAACCAGAATGTAGCAGCAGGGGAGATTCCGGTATCCTTAAGGGCCGGTAACGATGAAATTGCCGCTACGTACAACGTCACAGATTCCGTTGGAATATATTTACTTAAGCCCGCCAGGACATCGTCTTTCGAGGGCGGTTGTCTCAGTGCGCTGCTATTGGCGACGGCATCGAGTGCAAGTGTATTTATACTCATTGTGTATTCTCCATTTATTGTGTTTAATCGTTAGCGTTACCTTATGGTATAATGTTTCTGCAGCAGAAGGAACATTCCTTTCCATTGATTCATGTGCGGATTTTTCTGTTACTCCACAGGCAATTGGTTCTCGTTGATATATTCGAAAAGATCTTTCATGGTTTTCGAACCGTCATCAAACCAGTGGTAGTTGAAACCGTTGATGAAAATTTTCAAATCGTTTCTGCAATCCTGTTGAATTTGACCGGTAAGAACTTCAGCCCAAAATGTTTTCCAATCGGAAGGAGACAATTCTTTCAGTTTCAGTTCTGTTACAGTCATGGGGATGAATTTGTTCATCGCCGGCAGATTTGCCCGTCGGATCATCAAGAAGACCGATTTGAATACAGTTTTTCGAATATCGTTAGGAAGAGCCATTGTCGGTAGTCCTTTTATTTGTACGGATAGATTAGTAGGAGATCAGCAATGTTTTTATTTTCATTTGTGTTTATGTTTTTTTGGACGCAGAAACCGAGGTCGTTGTACAAATTCCCTCTGCCGAAATTCTTTTTATGATTCCTTCGGGAGAAGGATCTCGTTTTTTTATGGACACACAATCATCGAATTATAAAACCGTGCGAATCCGTCATTGTGTCGAAAGCTTCATTCATGCGTCGACGCTGGTCATCAGAGCATAATATTCGTGCATACGGTCGTTGAGCGATCGATGAACAACAGGTCTTTGAACTTCCGGTTGTATGAAAGAGCGCGAATAATTCGATTTTTTTTCCTGATACGTGGAAGTGTCAGGAATGTACGAATGAGGGGAGAACCCTTAAGACTTTTATGCCTGTTGCTATGAAGAGCATCTCATAGAACATGGCAATGCACATACATGTCTGTGAATTGTTGAGTACTGGTCTTCTTATGAAGACGGTGCTTGTTTTCGCGTATAACGGAATTCACCGAGCATCGTGCTTGTACTGCCAAACCGTTGTTCAGCTGCTTTCAGTACGACATCTTTTATGTCCTGGAGTTCTCGCAATTCCGCTGAGACGTTTGTATTATTCCCTAATGTTGTATAACTATGTGCGGCAACCTGTGTAATAAGTACGCGCATGCGATAAATTTGATGGTCGATCTTATCGGTCTCTGAAAATTTTGAGGAATACCTCAATGCAGCATGTAATACTGCAGAAGCTTCGTGGAGAATGTTATCAACGGACATAACGGAATCTCCTTTCTTGATCAATTGAGTTATCGTTTATATTGATCCTGCATATCAATGCTCTGGTTTGATAGTCCACGCGTAAAAAAGCTGCGCATTGCTTGGTATATGTTTGTTCAAAAACCATATTTTCTTTTCCTGTATTGGCACAGAACCCTTTTCCGCCACTCCCCGAACGGTGCGATGAGGGGTCTGTACCAAGTGTTGAATAATATATGTTTCCTTGCTTTTTCACGCCTATTGTGTGTATCATCACAAATTTTTGGAATCATTTTATAAATCGCTTGCACCTACAGAATCGTTTTAGTACACTAAATATATAAATAGAACGTCCTCGATGGGAACCCAAATCCTTGGTGAGACTATCCCTCCCTGAGTCTCATTACCTGTGTTGGCGCGCGGGATCGAGGACGTTTGCTATATTCCGACCTACATTCTATATACCAACACTACGGCAGTATTGAGCCTCATCGCATTATATATAAAGAACGAACTTTTTCAATCACAAAATATATAAGAGATATTCATGTAAAGACAAAGCATCTTCATGTCGTATTAATACAAGTACGTCGCCAATTTATCGTTACATGGTTTTTGTGATGAAAAGCGGGAAAATCAAGTAAGAATCTTTCTGAAAGTAAGTTTTCAGAAGAATTGTGATATTATGAATAGAGGATTCCTCAGGATCCAAAGAGGAAAGACAAATGTTCGATGTGTTCAGCTATAATGGAAGAGTACGATGCACGAGTGTTGTCGATGCTTGTGCGGTTGGCATTATGATCACCTCTGCAATTTGCACATGTGCCGGTCTTGTGGCGGCGTAGAACACAGCGTCGGCAATGTCCTCGGGTGTTAACGGAGTCATATTCTGATATGTTTTTTTCGCGCGTTCCCTGTCGCCATGGAAACGTACCTCGCTGAATTCTGTTTCGACTAAGCCAGGATCAATCGTACAAACGCGGATTGGTGTATCGACAAGATCCATACGCATTCCTTTGGTGAGCGCATCGACGGCATGTTTGGTAGCACAATAGACGTTTCCGCCCGGATAAACGTCGTGACCGGCAATGGAGCCGATGTTAATAATGGTGCCCTTTCTTCGTTCCACCATACCCGGCAGTACGGTGCGGCTGACGTACAGTAATCCCTTTACATTCGTGTCAATCATTTCCTCCCAGTCTTCAAATTGTCCTTCGTGCAGTTTTTGAAGACCGCGGCTCAGTCCCGCATTGTTGATGAGAATGTCAATATTCTGCCATTCTACGGGGAGTTTCTGAACAAATTTTGTTACGGCATGCCGGTCTCGTACATCAAGCGCATCGATATATGAATCTGTCTTAAATTGCTTCTTGAATTCTGCTGCAAGTTTTTCCAGTCGTTCTTTGCGGCGGGCGACAAGAATGAGCTTGGCGCCTGCTTCGGCAAATTTATATGCACAGGAGCGTCCAATGCCGCTGCTGGCGCCTGTAATGAAAACAAGAGAATGGGCAAGGGCTGTCATATTGATCCATGAATAGATGAAGATTCAATGAAAATTTCTCTATAATGGAAAAATACAAAGCAAGGAAGTGAATGTCAATGAATCAAAAAAATACTTGTATGGTTTCGAAAAGGTATTTTTCTGTTTTTTGACGAATTACGTGAATATTTCTTCTCTTTCTACTCCCCGCCTGTTTTCTTTACCAGTCTGCCCTGCCTCATGATAGGGAGATGCCCGGATTGCACCACTTGCATAAGACACTGGAAATGTGTATCAATATGGCTCGATGCCCGATACACGAGTCGTCACTTTGTGAAAGGTGGTCCGTATGTTGAGTGCTCGTAATGGCTTTATATTCACCTTCTTTGGCCTCAATTACCGAGTAAAATACGACAGGGTGTGTAACGAAATCGTTACAGTCTAATTGTTAAAATACGACAGAAAAATAATTCATGATGAAGTAACTTCTATGTGCAAATAACGACAAGAGTATTTGCTTTCTTCGAAAAATGGCAACCTGTAAAGGTCGATCGACCTATGCAGATCCTTTAACTGGCACATATTTTCTGTGAATGTCAGTTCTTTGGTTGCATTGAAGGAGCTCCGAATGTCTAAGATTATCGAATCGCGAAAAAGTCGCTCTCCGCCCAAGTGATTTGAACATTCCTTTAATTTGTTTCTTCATGTGTTCAATGAACAATTTGAGATTATTACTTCCAAAGGAGATTTCAAATGTCTATTAAGAAAATTGTTGTTACCGTTTCGATCCTTTCAATAATCGCGATTGCACTCTTCATCTATCCTTCAATAAATCAATCTGTCAGAGCAGAGCAAGTAAATTTCGCCGGTTATAAAAACCAAAGCATTTCGTTCCAGGAAGCGAAGAGTTTAATAAAGACCTTTCAGCGCATTACCGCGTCCGACGCAGTCATTGCACAATACTTTGGAAAAAACATCGTTGATAAAATTCTTGCACAGCCCGGATGTGTCGGAGTACGAATGTACTATGGCAAGCACACAAACGGTAAGCCTGGTATGATTATCATGGGAGTTGATAAAAATGGAAAAGACATTGTATCAGGTGTTTTAGCTGGGCCGATCATATATTGTCCTCCATTATGTGGTGATACAAAATAGGGCATGTTGCAGGACGATCATTCATTTACTATCTTAAGATAGTTTTCTGATGCGGTGGAACTACACGGCACGCAGTTCCACCGCAGTTGAAATCCGAGGTCGCTTCAAAAGGTAGTTTTATAAATTCGGCAGTACCATACTCTTACACGATTGTATCTACTCGAACCAGTAAAAGCAGGAACGGTTTCCATAGATGTTTCATTATCCAATACTTGCTTTTGTTGCACTCTTCAGTACTGCAATACCGATCCTTGCTGGAATCTACAGGTTGGGATCTATAGACCGTGCGATGAAAATCCTAATTGTGTATCTCATTTTTGCGTTTTCCATCGACATCGTTACCATGTGGTTGATTAAGGGCTATTGGGTCAATCTTGGTCTTATGCATATCTATTTTCTTATCGAATACATGTTTATTATGTCTATTATTTTCTTCTGGCAAGAGTCGCCGAAGATGAAGAGGCTATTTCAAACACTGTTGTTGCTCTACATGCTGTTTTGGATCATTGCAAAGTTTACCTTCGAACCGTTCAATGGATTGTATTCCCTCACAACGAGTGTTTCACAAGTTCTGCTTGCCCTCGGAGCAGGATACACATTATTTGTTGTCATGGGGAATAGAGTGCAGCCATTAATCAGTCATCAGCGTTTTTGGGTGCTTCTTTCATTTGTGCTATTTTATGCAGGCACATTAACGTTTTACGCGTTACTAGGAATTTTTCTGCATTATCCTACAGAAGACATGTTTCTTGCTGTGTCTATCAATTGGAGCCTTAGAATTCTTTTTAACATTTTACTTACAATAGGATTTCTATGTCCTCGGACTCAACCATAATACTGACGGCAGTCTTCAGTGTTACAATTGTAGTGCTGGGACTGTTCTCTTTTTTTGTTCTCATGATGATTCGTAATCATCGCAAGGTTGAAGCAGCACAGCGTGAACGAATTCGCCAAATGCAGCTCTTTTCAGAAAAACTCCAATCGGCACGGGAAGAAGAACAAAAACGGATTGCCCGTGAATTGCATGACGAACTTGGCGGAACTCTTACAAGCATCAAATTTGATCTTCTTTGGCTGGAGCAACATACTTCTGCACAGGGTGAAGTAGCGCAGCGTTTCCACGCGATGCGGGATTTAATTGATTCGACGACGAAGGTCGTACAACGCATCTCTGCCGAACTTCGCCCAAAAATTTTAGACAGTTTTGGTTTAGCGGTAGCCGTTGAATGGCAAACCAATGAATTTAAGAAACGAACCGGCATTGATGCACGATTTCGACAGCTCTCAGAACTTCCTCCCATAGACGAAACCGTAACGACGGGAGTCTATCGGATCGTTCAGGAGTCGTTAACGAATATTGTACGTCATGCGCAAGCCACATCTGTCGAAGTAAATTTGCAGCTTCGTAATGACCTGTTGCATGTCGAAATCATTGATAACGGGAAAGGTTTTGATAAAGCATTGCTGGATCATCCGGAGTCTTTAGGTCTTTTAAGCATTCGAGAACGCGCTAGAATGATAGGAGGAAATGCAGTGATAAGCGGAAATCCAGGGAAGGGAACGCAAGTCGTCTTGGATACACCGTTGCAGAACAAACATCCATCACTAGCGAAGAATGGTTTGTCATGAGAGTGCTTGTGGTCGATGATCACGAATTCACGCGTGAAGGGGTTATCCGAATACTCACAGACAACTTTTCCATTACAAAAATTGTCCGGGCTGGAACGTACGAAGCCGCCATGGAGCAAATAGAAAATGGTAAATTTGATCTCATGATACTCGACATCAACCTTCCGGGAAAAAGCGGATTAGGAGTGCTCACATCGGTCAGGGCTTCTCAACCGAGTCTTCCTATCCTCGTTCTGAGTATGGTTCCTGTTTCGCAATATGCACGCAGGGTGTTGCAGGCAGGAGCGACCGGATATATGACGAAGTCCGAACCGGCTGAAGAATTTCTAAAAGCTGTCCGCGCGGTTTCGCAAGGTCTGAGATATTTCAGTCCTGAAGTACAGCAAGAAATTCCTGACCTCGTTGATGAATCGATCAATCGGCCCAAACACGATAAGTTATCTGACCGTGAGTTTGAAATCCTGCAAAGGATGGCAGATGGAAAAAGTTCAAAAGAAATCGCTGGAGAGTTTAAAATTACGTCGAACACAGTGAATTCGTACCGCAAGAGGATTATGACAAAACTTCATGCAAAGTCCACCGCCGATGTTATCAAATATGCGTATAAAAATAAACTCTTAAAATAGACAGGTACATTTCCATTCGTCTTGTTCTCTTCTGTCCCCATAATTTTCCATTAGTCTCTCAGTTCATTTCTTTTCACAATGAAAGAGCGATCAAAGTTTGTGGCAATGAAGCTATGGCTCATGTTCAGACTGCCTTCTGAATTTTTTGAATTCATTCACGGTTGCCTATTGGATCGAACATTTTGTTCAGTGAATGATTTTTCCTACATTTCTTTAAAATGATTTCAAAACGAACACCCTCACATAATCGTCCGTTATTTCTTGTCGCGATTCTGTCTCTTGCCTTCTGGCAATCAGCCATATCTCAGGAACAGAAACATCAGAATGGAATTTCCAGTACATGGCTTATACTGCAGGCGCTTCCAAGTTGTTCCTGGACAAGTTTTCTACGACAGACAAATTTTGCTTTTGAATGGGAAGCAGCGCCGGTGTTGTATTCATTTGGGATGAATAGGCAGGATCCACACTGGCATTTTTTTCAAGTAACACAACCAGAGAGATTTGCCGGTTCAATTGAATTGATTGTATCTACACAACTGTATACGAGCAAGGTCGGAACAAACCATTGGGGTTTCTCCGGACAATGCTTAGCACATCTGCCGCTCGTTGAGTATGGGGAATATATCGGTCTGAACCTCGGTGTTGCCCGCTACACTATTGCCGGGATGTCATCAAACTATATCATCGGGGGGTTCTCGACATTTTTTGGTTTTCTTCATTACAATATCAAATTTAGTCCGTCTGACAAAATCTGGATGAATACAATCGAATTTAGATTTTTCTAGCCTTCGTTATGAATTGCAAAGAACGTCTCCTGCGGTTTGCCTGTTTTTCACTTTTCATTCTTCACTGTTCACTTATCACTACAGGTTGTAATCCTTTCCTGATTCGTTTTATTGCAAAATCGTTCGAACAAGTACCTGTTTCACCGGACACCGTAGCAGCAAAGATCGAACATCCTGTTTTTCCGCAAGTTGGACTTTCAGTTTTATGGATCGGTCATGCAACGTGTTTGATTCAAATTGGCGACAAAGTGCTCCTCACAGACCCGATATTTACCAACACAGCAGGTATGATTTCCAAACGCCGAATAGAACCAGGCATTCTGCCGTCATCGATTGATCGATTAGATTACATTCTCATTTCGCATATTCATTTCGATCATTTGAGTTATGGTAGTCTGTCGTTACTGCCCAAAACTGCAACGATGCTTCTCCCGCCTGGTGGCGGAGAATATACTCCAGAGTTCGGTTTTTCAGAATACCGAGAGATGAATGCGTGGACGACGTTTGAAGCGGATGGTGTGCGCATTACCGCCGTTCCTGTTAAACATTTTAACGGACGATACGGATTTGATAATGCATGGCTGGATCATCATACGTACACAGGTTATGTGATTGAGTA
Organism: Bacteroidota bacterium; assembly: GCA_049523215.1. Classification (GTDB taxonomy): domain Bacteria; phylum Bacteroidota; class Ignavibacteria; order UBA10030; family UBA10030; genus Fen-1298. The sequence goes on from JBEKNC010000006.1 coordinate 26,112, forward strand.
CCGAGGGCAAACGGTGTTCTTTGCCGGCGACACCGGCTATGATCCGGAGATGTTTAAGGAAATAGGGAAAAAGTTCACCATCGATATAGCGCTCATTCCCATCGCACCAGTTGAGCCGCATGATTTCATGATGCGAGTGCATACAGACCCAAAGGAAGCATTACAGATTTTTGAAGACGTTAGAGCCAAGTTCATGATTCCTATCCACTATCGCACGTTTGTGCAAGGGCTGGATTCTTCATTGACGTTGGCGCAGGATCAATTGAAACAACTTGTTTCTGAAAGACATATCGAAGATCGCGTGATGATACTTGGGATTGGTGAGCAGCGTATTTTTGTGCCGTAGATTTGTTTATTCAAACTGAAGAAGAAGGAATACAGCTTCCTCTTCATAAATAAATTAGGGCTTTAAAATATTGTGATCCTCGTTGTTATAGACGAAACAATCACCGGACTGTCAACGACATCACCGTTACCGTATCAACATCATTTTACAAGACTTCACATTTGTCCCTATAGCGATGCGATAGAAATACATGCCCGATGAAAGCGCCTTTGCGTCAAAGGGTACTTGATAATTTCCTGCTTGCTGTTCTGCATTGACCAGAGGAGCCACACATTGACCCAGAATATTAAATACTTCAAGTCGCACGTTGGATTTTGTTGGCAATTGATATTCGATCGTCGTCGATGGATTGAACGGGTTAGGATAGTTCTGCGATAAAACTATTTCCTTTGGAAATGAATTGAAATTTTCTCTCTCTATGCCGGTCGTATTTGTCTTGGATTGTGAAAATACCCATGGTAAAAGAAAAACATTATTGTATGCTATATCCCAGATTGCATGACCGCCATTTTCGTATTCTGTATAAATAAGCCTTGCACCGTTTTTGAGTGTGTCGGCAATAATGCTATCGGGGAGCCCTGTACAATTCCCATTACGGCAATTAGTATAGACGACTGTGGCACCTGCATTTTCAAAGGCAGTCATCATGTCTCTTGAGTATTGCACGGGGACGGTATTATCCTTAGCACCATGGAAATCCCATATCGGAATGTGTTTGATCAATATCACCTTTGATGCATCCCCTCCTCCACTCATTGGAACAGCAGCCGCAAACTTATTCGGGAAACGAACAATCAAATCCCATGTTGCGTATCCACCCATCGAAAGACCCGTGATATACATACGGTTTGTATCAACGGAAAATTCAATCAAGAGAGAATCCAGTATATCATTGACGGTGAGTATGATGTTCGAGGTGGTCCACCACCCATTAGCCAGGCATTGCGGAACAACGATGAAACAAGGCCAGCGTGTTTGATTTGAATCTTTTGCCCATACTGTTGCCATACTATTATTCTTCACGGCTGAAGGATTATCACCCCTTTCACCGGCTCCATGCAAACAGAGCACAAGGGGGTATTGGATTTGGGGATCGTAAGCTGCTGGCACAAATATGTAATAGGGAAGCGTCGTGTTCTGAAAGGTGTGAGACCTCTTAGTGAAGTTGTTGAAGATATCATCAACGGATTGGGCATGAATCATTCCAGAAATACAGCTGATAATAAGCCATGTGAAAACCAACGTTCTGAAATTATTCATCTCGTTCCTTTGTAAATATTGAAAATAGGTAATAACAGCTATTGTTTTTATAATATAAACTGTAGCGGTTTTCGAAACACATCACTTTTAAGGTACGACTTACTTTGAGGAAAAGCACAACTGCATCGTAAATTACTCTCTGTTTTCTCACGCTTTTCGTTGATTCTCCTTCAACTTCTCATTACCTTTCCACGTCATCGTGAGGTGCTTACTCTGGCAAAAGTGGAATGAACATTGCGGTTTTCGCCTCCGGGCGCGGCTCTAACTTTCAAGCAATTCTCAGCGCAATCGATGCCGGCCTTCTGTCGGCACGCGTCACCGTACTTATCAGCAATAAGTCTGATGCAGGTGCGTTTGAGATTGCACGCGCTCGCAGAATTCAAACAAGTCATCTTTCGCAGAAAATGTTTCCGTCGGAGGAAGCGCTTGCAGAGGCGATGCTTAATGTGTTATCCCAGCAGAGAGCAGAACTTCTTGTGCTCGCAGGATATTTGAAGAAAATTCCATTGCAGGTGGTACGACGATACCGTAACCGCATTGTGAATATTCATCCTGCTCTGCTGCCGTTGTTTGGCGGAGCGGGAATGTACGGTCACTTTGTGCACGAAGCAGTCATTGCGAGTGGTATGAAAGTTTCCGGCGCCACGGTTCATCTTGTAGACGAAGAGTATGATCGCGGTCCGATTGTGATGCAAAAAACTGTCGAAATCATTCAGGAGGACACTCCGGATTTGCTCGCTGCAAAAGTACTAAAAATTGAACATGAAATTTATCCTTTAGCGTTGAAAGCCTTTGTTGAAGGAAAAGTAAAAATTGAAGGAAGAAAAGCTTGGATAACGTTATAATTCTGGATCCTTTTTCAAAACCAACTTCATCAGACCTCGACCCGTTGCTGAAAATTCGACGGGCACTGATAAGTGTTTCGGATAAAAAAGGAATCGTCGAATTTGCAAAAGCATTGAAAGAATTCGGCGTCGAGATCATTTCCACCGGCGGAACATTTACTGCGTTGAAAAACGCCGGCATTGATGTGAAATCGGTTTCAGATGTGACCGGTTTCCCGGAGATTCTTGATGGCCGCGTGAAGACTCTGCACCCGATCATTCACGGCGGCATTCTTGCGGTGCTCGACAATCCATCGCATCGCGAACAACTGCAGAAACATAATATTGAACCGATCGATCTCGTGGTTGTGAACTTATATCCGTTCGAACAAACCATTGCTGTTGAGAATGTGAAGCTCGACGAAGCCATTGAACAAATCGATATCGGCGGACCGGCGATGGTGCGTTCGTCGTCAAAGAATTTCAAGCACACTGCCGTAGTCGTCAACCCCGATTTGTACGGCGTCGTATTGGAAGAAATGCGCGAGAACGACGGTGCGCTCACCGTGCAAACACGTTTCCAACTTGCTTGCCGCGCGTTCCAGCACACCGCTCATTACGATTCAGTCATTGCATCGTATCTTGCTGGATTGACGCCGCAGAACACGCTGCCAGATTCCATCACCTTGTCGTTAATGAAGGAACAACCGATGCGGTATGGTGAAAATCCCCACCAATCGGCTGCGCTCTATGGAAAATTTGGTGAACATTTTCAGAAACTGCACGGTAAAGAACTTTCCTATAATAATATCTTAGATATCAACGCGGCAGCACTCCTGTGCGCCGAGTTTGACGAGCCAACCGTTGTCATCGTAAAACATAATAATCCTTGCGGTGTTGCTACCGATGCAATTCTCGTTGAAGCTTACAAGAAAGCATTGGCGACCGATACCAAGTCGGCATTTGGCGGTATTGTCTGTGTAAATCGTCCGCTGGATCGTACAACTGCAGAAGCCATCAATGAGATTTTCACCGAAGTCGTTATTGCTCCGGAGTATGAGCGAGGAGTCTTGGAACTTCTGACAAAGAAGAAAGACCGCCGGTTGATGAAGCAAACATTTAATCTGCGCAAAGTGCGGGAGTTGGATATCCGTACGGTCGTTGGTGGTATATTGGTGCAGGAACGGGATCAGCACCGGATTCATCCAACCGATTTGAAGGTTGTTACCAAACGTCAACCGACGGACGAAGAAGTGCAGGCGTTATTGTTTGCGTGGCGCATTGCGAAGCATGTGAAATCGAACGCTATCGTATACACATTGGGTGATCGAACACTCGGTATCGGTGCAGGACAAATGTCGCGTGTCGATTCATCCAAGATCGCGGCAATGAAAGCTACGGACGCTGGGTTTGATTTACACGGCTGTGCAGTCTCATCCGATGCGTTCTTCCCGTTTGCAGATGGATTGTTGGAAGCGGTAAAAGTAGGTGCAACTGCAGTAATTCAGCCCGGTGGTTCTGTGCGCGATGAAGAAGTTATCAAAGCAGCAGATGAACATGGCGTGGCGATGGTTTTCACCGGTATTAGACATTTTAGACATTAAATGATACCTTTGTTCACTTTCTAATTAGTCATTGGATACTCATGGGACTCTTTTCATTATTTTCTGCTGACCTTGCCATCGATCTTGGCACGGCAAACACTGTCATCTGGATGAAAGGCAAAGGTATCATCCTGAATGAACCTTCCATCGTCGCGTTCGATCGAAACACGAAGCGCATTATTGCCATCGGCAATGAGGCGCGTGAGATGCTTGGTCGTACGCATAAAGATATCCGCACAATCCGTCCGATGAAAGACGGTGTGATAGCGGATTTTGAAATCGCTGAAGGTATGCTGCGTGAGTTTATCAAGAAAATCAGCGCGGGCTGGGTGCCAAGCAGGCGTATCATCGTGTCGGTCCCATCCGGCATTACAGAAGTGGAAAAGCGCGCTGTGCGTGATTCTGCCGAGCATGCCGGAGCGAAAGAAGTACACTTGCTTGCCGAACCCATGGCAGCCGCCATCGGCGTCGGTTTAGATGTCGATGCGCCGGTCGGTAATATGGTCGTCGATATAGGCGGCGGTACAACGGAAATTGCCGTCATCGCATTGTCCGGCATTGTTAATGAAGAATCGCGGCGCGTTGCCGGCGATGAGATGAACGAGTCGATCATCCAATTCTTCAAACGGAACCACAACATTTTGATTGGTGAGCGAACCGCAGAGGCTATTAAGTGCGAAGTCGGATCAGCAATGCCTCTCAAAGAAGAAATCACCATCCAAGTAAAGGGCCGCGATCTTGTCAACGGCATACCGAAAACAACAGAAGTAAGTTCCGTTGAAATCCGTGAAGCACTCAATGAACCGATTGCACAAATTGTAGAAGGAGTGAAGATCACACTGGAACGCACTCCGCCAGAACTCTCCGCCGACATTCTCGACCGCGGTATTATGCTCACCGGCGGCGGCGCCTTACTCAAAGGTCTTGACGAACGACTTCGTCTTGAGACCAATCTTCCCGTCCACGTTGCCGAAGAACCATTGCTAGCTGTTGTGCGCGGCACCGGCAAGGTGATGGAGAATATGGAAAAGTACTCCAAGGTTCTGCTGAAGGGAAAGAGATATTAATGATGTAAGATTGGAGATGTGGAATTTGATATTAAACCTGTCTTCAATCTAAAATCTACAATCCTTATTATGCTTCAACGCTTCTACGATATTCTTTATGAATTCAGAGAGTACGCCATTTTCACTGGATTAGTTGTGCTTTCTATTCTCCTGATGGCATTGAATGACAATCCGCAGATAAAACAGATTCGCACAATTTCAACAGTAGTATTCGGAGTGATGCAGGATAAACTGAGTTTCATTCCTACCTACTTCGGACTTAAATCCGAGAACGAACTTCTTCGCCATATCAATATCGAACTCGCAGATGAAGCACAGCGGCTTCGTGAAGCAAAGCTCGAAAATCTTCGGCTTCGCCAGCTGATGGAACTGAAAAGCCAATTACCATATACATTCACAGCGGGTCGTGTCGTCAACAAAAATCTTTCTCTTCTGCGCAACACACTTACACTTGATGTTGGTCTCGCAGACGGCATTCAGGAGCGCATGCCGGTAGTGAGCAGTGGTGGATTGGTCGGTGTTGTCACATCGGTCACGAAGCATTATTCCATCGTGAATATTCTCATCAACACAGACTTCCGTGTAAGCGCCAAAATCCAGCGCAGCCGTGTGGATGGAATTATTGCATGGGATGGGAAAACCTTTGCTCTCAAGAACATACCAAAGATGCGAGATATCAAAATTGGCGATTTGATAACTACCTCCGAATATGGCAACACTTTCCCATCGAACATTCGCATCGGAATTGTGAGTGATGTACGCGAACAAGCAAGCTCGCTATTCAAATCCATCACCATGACGCCCAGTGTGGACTTTGTTAAGCTGGAAGAAGTGTTTGTGATAGTTTCCACACCAGACGCGGAGCGAGTTGAACTCGAGCAGCGTTCTATTCCGCATACCGGTAGATAACCGGACAACCATACTAAGATTTTTATTTGAGTTCAATAATTGAATAATGGACTTGATCGTGCTTTTCTTGCATCTTGCTCGTTTTTCCGTTACTTTATTTACGAAATAATTCACAAGTACCAACGAATCCACTGATGGCAAAGCTCAAAACAGAAAAGCCCAGCAAATCGCAAGTTCCGTATGTCTCCATTGTCATTCCTCTTCTGAATGAAGAAGAATCATTGCGCGAGTTATTTTCGCATATCAGAGAGACGATGCGACGGATAAACAAGCGCTACGAAGTCATCTTTGTTGATGACGGAAGTATAGATAAATCGTTTAAAGTGTTAGCGATATTACACGCTGAGCATCCGGATAATATTAAAGTGATTCGCTTTCGGCGAAATTTTGGTAAGTCGGCAGCGCTTTCGGCAGGATTCAAAGAAGCAGAGGGTGACTTTGTCATTACGATGGACGCCGATTTGCAGGATGATCCCCAAGAGATCCCCTTGCTCATCGAAGCATTGGGTGATTCGTACGATCTTGTATCGGGATGGAAGAAAAAGAGACACGATTCCGCCATCTTCACGTTGCCATCACGCATCGCTAACGCTATTACAAGTAAGTTGACTGGATTGCGTATCCATGATTTGAATTGTGGTTTAAAAGTATACCGAAACGAGGTTGTAAAGGAATTGAAAATTTACGGCGACCTCTATCGCTATATTCCTATTTTGGTGCATCAAGCCGGTTTTCGTGTGGGAGAGAAAGTTGTTCAACATCATCCACGAAAGTTTGGTCACTCAAAGTACACGGTTGGAAAATTTTATCGTGGCTTTCTTGATTTGCTGACAATTCTTTTCACTGCAAAGTACATTCGCCGTCCACTTCATCTTTTTGGTATCTGGGGACTCATCTCGTTTTTTATCGGTGCAGCGATCGATGGCTATTTGTCTATCGAATGGTTTTTAGGCATCACATCGCTCAGCAATCGTCCACTCTTCCTTGTCGGGTTTCTCTTTATTATTATAGGCGTTCAATTTGTATCCCTCGGTTTGCTCGGTGAGATGATCTCACGCCACGAACGCAACGAAGAGACTTATTCCATACGTGAAATTTTGAAGTAAGACTCTGTGTCTATCTGTTCTTCAATCATCGATTCCCATTTTCTATACATCGGATAGTATATACAAACCCGACAGGTGGAATGACAAACATCGACCGACATCAATTTGAAATTTTGAAGAATAAGCATACGTGGGAATCCAAACGCTTGCTTCGTACCATCTATGCCATGTTTTATCATCAGATTGCCAAATTGATCGATCCGACTATTGAGGGAAAGATCGTTGAACTTGGTTCTGGTATCGGTAATTTAAAGTTGGTAATTCCATATGCCTTATGTACGGATCTGTTCCCGAATCCATGGCTCGATGCGGTTTGCAACGCGTACTCGATGCCATTCGAAAACAGATCCATTTCGCATCTTGTGCTCTTTGATGTGTTTCATCATCTTGAACGACCCAATGCTTTCTTTCAAGAAGCGTTTCGTGTCTTAAAGAAAGGCGGACGTATCATTATTTTTGAACCTTATATCAGTGTAACTTCAATGGTTGTGTATGGGCTTTTCCACCATGAACCAATAGCATGGAACTCGGTCATCGATCCATCGGATCAGCCGCCTATCAATGACCGTTACTACGCTGCTCAAGGAAACGCCACACGCCTTTTCTTCCGGCAGGAAACGACAAATTGGATAGGGAATTGGAAGGTGTTTCACCGTGAAGCAATTGTGAGTTATAGTTACCTGTTCTCCGGTGGATATAGCAAACCGGCGTTCTATCCCGAGAAAGCGCTGCCATTTGTCCAAAGGGTTGATGCAGTTCTTTCGCGATGGCCATCGCTGTTTGCTGCACGTTGTATCGTAGGATTAATGCACATATGATAAAGAATACCGACATAACAATTCCCTTGAAAGAATATTTTGACTCCATCGCAGATCGATGGGATCGATGGAAAAAGCGTAACCGCTATTATCATACGAGTGTTGAACGTTTGCTGCAATTTCTCGTCACTCCACGCTCTTCTGTACTTGAAATCGGCTGCGCTACAGGTGATTTACTTCATGCCGTTCAACCGACAGAGGGTGTCGGCGTGGATATTAGTCCTGCAATGATTCAACTAGCTCAGCAAAAGCATCCGCATTTAATATTTCATGTAATGAATGCGGAAGAATTATCGCTTGATCAAAAGTTTGACTATGTTATAATGTCTGATCTCGTTGGGCATTTATATGACATCCAGCTTGCTCTGGAAAAAGCCCATACTGTCATGAGACCGCGCTCCCGCCTTATTATTACATACTATAATTTTTTGTGGGAGCCGGTTCTTCTTCTAGCAGAAAGAATCGGCATCAAGACTCCCCAACCGCGTCAGAATTGGATCAACACACATGACTTGCATAACTTGCTCGATTTGGCAGATTTTGAAATTATCCGCAATGGATATCGATTGCTCCTGCCAAAGAACATTCCTGTAATCTCATGGCTCTTCAACAAATATTTTTCTCAACTTCCCTTGTTAAGAAAATTTTGCGTCGTCAGGTTCATTGTTGCACGCCCGCGGGTTCAGGAAACCAATTCTGATCGATTTTCTGTTTCTGTCATTATTCCAGCACGGAACGAACGCGGCAATATCGAGACAGCCGTACAACGCATTCCTAATATGGGCAGCAAAACTGAAATAATTTTTGTGGAAGGTGGCTCTAAAGACGGAACACTTGATGAAATTAAACGTGTTATAAATCTTTACGGTGAGAAACAAAATATTACCTATTGCGTACAAAGCGGCAGTGGAAAAGCGAATGCAGTACGCGATGGCTTTGCCCGTGCAACCGGCGATGTTCTCATGATTCTTGACGGTGACTTGACTGTAGTTCCAGAAGATTTGCCAAAGTTTTTCAACGCACTCACTACAAACCATGGAGAGTTTGTCAACGGCAGCCGGCTCGTCTATCCAATGGAAAAAGAAGCAATGCGTTTTCTAAATCTCATTGGCAATAAGTTCTTCAGTATAATGTTCACTTACCTGCTAGATCAAAAATTCAAAGATACACTCTGTGGAACAAAAGTGCTCTTTAAATTAGATTACGAAAAAATTGTAGCAAATCGTTCTTACTTCGGGGAGTTTGATCCGTTCGGCGATTTCGATCTTATCTTCGGCGCTGCAAAACAGAATATGAAAATTGTCGAAATGCCAATTCGCTACACTGAACGTACGTACGGTACAACCAATATCCAACGCTGGCGGCATGGATTATTACTGCTAAAAATGGTAGCAGTTGCAGCACGCCGAATGAAATTTGTTTAAGTGAATTTCGCTCATGGCAAAACACAATCGTTCAGATAATAGCAAAACTAAGACTTATGCGAAACTTACAAAATATGATCGCATGAGTTTGTGGTTCGAAAAAAACACACAACTGTGGCTCTTCTGTGTGCTTGTTATTGGATTGAGCGCCGGCATCTTATCATTCGACATAAAACCAAGTGTTGATGGCGATGACACCTCGTATGTACTGCAAGCGATGAACATTGTTTCTACAGGTCAGTTTCCGGTTGGATTCAGAACCCCGGGTTATCCAATTATTCTGGCATTGTTTATCTTTGTTTTCGGTACAAACTTGATACTGCTGAAAGCAACATCGTTAATATTTTTTCTTGGAATTATTCTTTCGTTATTCTTCGTTTTCCGCAAACGCCTCAAGCCGATGATGCTTTTTCCAACCTTACTATTCATCGCTCTCAATCCGCTGATGTTAAGATATTCGCATCAGACATTTAGCGAAATATTTTTTGCACTGTTACTGGTATGGGCAATCTATTGCATTCTGCGCGCTAGTGAAACAAACTCGTTTATCTTCACGATCTTTGCCGCCATCATTACCATGGCATCATTTTATATCCGCATTGCAGGCATTACAGTTGTTGTAGCAACGGTTCTTTTCTTCGCACTGCAACGTTGCTGGAAACAAGGCGGTGTATTTATCATTGCATGTATAATACTTTATAGTCCGATAAAGATTTATGAGTGGTCATCCGGAACAGCGGCATTCGGACAAGCTTCCATTCTCCTGTTAAAGAATCCGTATAACTCAACACTGGGATTAGAAACACTCGGCGGATTTATCGAACGATTCATCAATAACATTATCAATCAATTGAATTATCAAATTCCATTCGCGCTAGGATTGCCTATGCCGCCCGAAATAGGCACTGCCGACGGCAGGTTGTTATCTTTTCCCAATGGTTATGGAACCGAGTCAATAAATTGGATTGCATGTTTAGGGATTCTTGTTTCCATCGTTGTACTCATTGGTCTCATCACGTCTCTTGTAAAACGTAAAATTACGACTACATCTTTCATTGGAATTTTTATCATGGTGTATATTGCCTTCATCTCACTGGCATTGCAAAATCTTTTTGCCACACCACGCATGCTTGTTCCAATTATCCCATATTTATTTTTTGGAATATTTGAAGGATTCCGCTGGCTCGGCAATCGTTGGGCAAAAGTGACAAATGCAGAAACCGTTTCAGCACGCGCTAAAACGCTTACGCTTATTGCATGTTGCGGATTGATATTTGCTGGAGTAACGGGAACAAAACAAGCTGTCGATGAAAATTATCCAATACTGAAAGCAAACCTTGGTGGAAATAAATTCGCCGGTTTCACGGAAGATTGGGTAAATTATCTGCGGGCATCACTATGGATCAAAGAGCAACTGCCGGCACAAACCACCGGCATCATCTGCCGAAAACCTGAATTGTTTCTTATCTACGCCGGTAATTATTCTGTTTATGGAACTTACAAAATTGATCAGACAAATCCGGATTCAATTGTTGCAAAGTGGAAGTCGCTTAAGATGACACACCTTCTTTACGACAACTTCCAGTGGTCCTCCACGCTGCGCCGATACGTGCAGCCGGTTGCAGAAAAGTACCCGCAGATGTTTGAACTTGTACATCAAGAAGGCTCGCAATTCCCCAGTTATATTTTTCGTCTTAATTATTTGGCAGCGACCGACTCAGCAGTACTCCAAAAAGGACGGATGCATTGAAAATCGTTATCGTTGGTCCAGCCTATCCTCTACGGGGAGCAATGGCACAATTAAATATCATACTCGGATGGTATTTATCCAAGAACCATGATGTGCAAATTGTTTCATTTATAAGGCAGTATCCTTCGTTGCTTTTTCCAGGCAAGTCACAGATAGATCCAGGGAAACCATTGTTCAATATTCCCACTGTTTCATTGATAGATTCCATTAATCCAATCTCTTGGTACCGTGCTGCTCGATATATTACAAACCAAAAGCCAGACGTTATCATCTTCCGGTACTGGATGCCATTCTTTGCACCATGCTTTGGTTCGATTGCCCGACTAGTAAAGCGTAAAACCAACACACAGGTGATTTTCATTTGTGACAATATCATCCCGCATGAAAAACGACCTGGCGATGCAGCGCTGACAAAGTATGCATTCCATTCTGTCGATGCGTTTGTCGTGTTATCTAAAACAGTAGAAGAAGATCTTCATCGGTTTCTTCCAAAGGCGCGATATGTTTTGACGCCTCTTCCCTTGTTCAATGTTTTCGGGGAACTTCAACCAAAGCGAGAAGCACGGATGAAGCTTGGAATATCCGACGATCATGTAATGCTTTTCTTTGGCTATGTGCGGGCTTACAAAGGACTTAGTGTATTACTCGATGCAATGCCGCTCATTCTAAAAAAAATATCTGGGATGCTTCTTATCGCGGGAGAATTTTATGAGGATGAAGAAAAATATCGGAAAAAAATTCGGGAACTTGGGTTGGAAAAACATATTCGGTTGCATTCCGATTATGTTCCGAATGAAGAAATTTCGACATATTTCTCTGCTGCCGATGTCGTTGTTCTTCCTTATGTTTCTGCGACACAAAGTGCAATTGTACCGATTGCCTATCACTTTAATAAACCGGTGATTGTTACGAATGTTGGTGGTTTATCCGAAGTGGTTACAAACGGGCGCACAGGATTCATCGTTCCCCCACAGAATCCCAAAGCGTTTGCGGACGCTGTAGTGAAGTTTTATCAGGAAAAATGTGAGGGCGGGTTCGCATTAAACATTCAAAAAGAAAAGAAACAATACGGATGGGATACATTCGTCGAGCGACTCGAAAGTTTACTTGAGCAAAATATTTGACTATGCAATACGATCCAATTAAAAAGATTTTTGGCGATGTAGCACGGAACAAACCATTGCTACGAATTCTATTCTACAAACTGCTCGGTGTGATGTTTCTACGCGAGTGGTATGTGAAGCGCGAACTCCATCGACAACTGGACAATCGTCGTGAACCGTTCACCGTGTACGATGCCGGCAGCGGCTTCGGGCAATATTCATACTTTATTGCGAAACAATTTCCGCTTGCGACTATCTATGGTATTGATTTGAAAGAGGAGCAGGTTGCCGACTGCAATCAATTCTTCCGCACGATTGGTATGGTGCGGTGCTCCTTTGCCATTGAAGACCTGACGCAAATTCAGCATACAGACAAATTTGATGCTATCCTTTCGGTAGACGTGCTGGAACATATACAGGATGACGTAACGGTCTTTCAAAATTTTTATCGCGCACTCAAGAAAAACGGACAGCTTTTTATCAATACACCTTCGAACCTCGGCGGATCCGATGTACATTCGGAAGGCGACCACAGCTTTGTCGAAGAACATGCACGTAACGGCTATGGTATGGAGGAGATACGGAACAAATTGGAGGCTGTCGGTTTTCGCGTGGAGATGATACGCTACACGTATGGACATTGGGGCACCGTTGCATGGCGATTGGGCATCAAATTCCCGCTGCTGCTTTTGAATGCCTCAAAGGGATTTTTTATCTTGCTGCCACTCTACTACCTCATCGTATTACCGTTGGTTTTACCGATGATGTGGTTGGATTACAGTACCGATAACAAAACTGGTACAGGATTGAATGTAGTGGCAAAGAAAGTGTGATGTTGTGTGTGCCATTGAATTTGTTGAAAGTAACTCCTTTTCTCTGTATTATATTTTCAGGAGAGAATCGAAGCAAGCTCCTCATTGTCAAAAATTTCTCACCATATTCATGAGGGATTAAAATTATTTATGGCAAAGAAAGTAAGAGAACAGGTTCGTAACCCCAAAACCATGGCGGAGCATCCCATCATCCCGCCGAAGTATCAACACACCGCAGCGATTGCTATACTTTTCTTGAGCATCATTATCTTTTTTGCTCCAATAGTCTTTGGAGGTAAAATATTTGTCAGTGTAGATTCTATAGGTTCTCACAGTTGGGAAACGCTGCAACGTGATGCAAAGGAACAGGGTATCTTTCCTTTATGGAATCCATATATCTTCTGCGGTATGCCGGGATATGCAAGTCTCAGCTTTGCAGGCGAGCGGTTGTTCGATCTTTCTGCTGTAGTGTTAGGATACGTACATACGATTTTCCAATATATCGTCTTGAATGCTTCTCAAGGTTGGGTATTGTTCTATTACCTTGTCTTTGCCGTTGGTATCTATACGCTGACGTTTAGCAAGCTAAATAATAAAATTTCCGCTCTGATTGCTGCGCTTGGTGCAACATTTTCCACACGCATCATTGTGTGGGTTATGATCAGTCATCTTACAAAAATGCCGGTGATGTGCTGGTTCCCATGGATCATTCTGTGCCTTGATAAATTGCGAATGCGTTTCGATTGGAAGTATTTTCTTGGGCTTGTATTGCTGATCCACTTCAGTTTTCTGCCAAGCCACATGCAAATGATTTTCTATCTATTTCTTGCATTAGGATTATATCTGCTCTACGAGCTTTTAGCTGCAATAATAAAGAAGACTGATTGGAAACCTGTTTTGCGATTAATCGGATCTCTTGTTGTTGCAATAGGCATTGCTTTTGCAATGAATGCAGATCAGTACCTTTCCGTTTTGGAGTACGGTTCATATTCTATTCGCGGCTCAGCGCCGATTGTCAAAGCTCCAGGGGAAGATGCAAAAACTCAAGAAGGCGGGCTTGGCTATGAGTATGCTACAAACTGGTCATTTGCCCCAAGTGAAATGATGACATTTGTTGTGCCATCGTGGTACGGTTTCGGTGATCACGAGTATAGCGGAAGATTGGTAAATCGTCCGATGCATGTCAACACATACTGGGGACCACAGTCGATGGTAGATTGTCCGAATTATATGGGTATCGTCATTCTCGCATTTGCATTGGTTGGTATTGTGCGTTATCGCAAAGATTCTTTTGTGCAATATATGGGTATCACAATCATTATTGCGACACTGATTAGTTTTGGAAGAGAATTTTCACTCGTGTATGATCTTATGTTTAAATATTTCCCTGGATTTAATAAATTCCGCGTACCGATTACGATTCTCGTACTCATGCAAATCTTTCTTCCTATTCTTGCGGCATATGGCATTACATCGCTTATGGCGCTAAGAGGAGAACGAGGAAACACAGCAGGGATGAAGAAAATAAAATATGCTATGTATGGACTTGGGATTTTCTTGGTGCTTACAGTTATCGGTCGAAGCTCTTTTGAAAGTTTATACAGCGGCTTCTTCCCATTAAATGAAGCTGGACCGCATTTGGCGAGAGCAATTGGTACTGGAGATCCTGGAGTTATTTCAGAATTCTATAATTTCGTTGTCAATGCAGTAATGTCCGATCTCTATTTGGGATTGGTATTACTTCTAGTGAGTTTTGGCAGCATCTGGCTTTTCTTGAAGGGCTCTCTCAAAGCTACTACACTCAGTGTTATTCTTATTCTTGCTGTAGTTGTTGATTTATGGCGTGTTGACAAAAAACCCATGGAACCGCAAGAGAAGCGGGTTCAAACAAACCTCTTCGATACTCCAGATTACGCCTCGTATTTACTGAAAGACAAAACTCTTTACCGCACGCTCGAATTCGAAAATGGCCAACCTCCCTATAGCAATATGCTCGCATATTGGCGTATTCAAAGCGCGTATGGCTATCAGGGTGTGAAGATGCGGCAAATTCAAGATGTATTTGATATCGTTGGTCTCAGTAATCCGCTTTTATGGGGATTGATGAATGTGAAATATATCATTTCAGATCGGTCTGATTCGAATCAGATACTGCAGCCTATGTTCAAAGGAAAAGATAAATTCATCCTTTACAATCGCGCAGAATTGCCTCGCGCGTTTTTTGTGAATAGATATGAAATCGCAAAGGGCTTGGATATATTAAACAGAATAAAGTCGATGGATTTTAACCCGCGAGATGTAGCATTCGTTTTAGAAGATCCAAAGCTTCAGATCGAAACGCCAAAATCAGACGCAGAAGTTCATTACACACATTATGGAATTCAAGATCTTGAAGTACGTGCAACGGCGACAGGGAATAATCTTTTATTTCTCAGTGAAGCTTACTATCCTAAGGGATGGAAAGCGGATATCGATGGGAACGAGGTGGAAATTCTTCGGCTTGATTATCTCTTCCGCGGTGTTATTATTCCTCCAGGAACTCATACACTGACGATGAAGTTTGAACCGGCATCATTTATTCTTGGAAAGAGTATTAGCTTAGGAACGAATCTGTTGGTTCTCAGCGGTCTTCTGGTGTTCGCGATACAATTCTTCGTTCGAAAAAAGAAAGAATCACAATTCTAAGATGTTGTTGAATGTATCAAAGCAATGAGAAAGGGTTCTAAATGAAAGCGGTGATTTTATGCGGTGGTAAGGGGACACGGATCAAAGGGATATCCGAATTACTTCCTAAACCAATGGTGCCCATCGGCGGCATGCCTATTTTATGGCACATCATGAAGAACTATTCTCATCACGGGATCAAGGAATTTATTCTGTGTTTGGGTTATAAATCATGGGAGATTAAAGAATTCTTTGTGAACTATAAGGCCATTTGCCATAATTTCACAATAAATCTTAAGAACGACCATATGGACATTCACGATACTTTGGAAGACTCAGATTGGAAAGTGACGCTTGTCGATACCGGAGAAAACACCATGACAGGCGGACGCCTGTCGCGAGTGAAAAAATATTTAGAAGGTGAAGAGCTATTTTGTCTAACCTATGGTGACGGTCTTTCTGATATAAACATCCGGGAGAGTATAGAATTCCACAAGAAATCCGGAAAAATCGGTACATTAGCTGCCGTACATCCATCTTCGCGATTTGGTGAAATTACATTTAAAGATTCCACCGTCACAAATTTCAATGAAAAAGCAAATCTTGGACAAGGATGGATAAACGGCGGATTTATGATCTTCGACAATAAAAGACTCTGGGATTATTTGTGGTCAGATGATGATCTAGTGTTAGAGCGAGACACACTCCCTGCCCTAGTAAAAGACAATCAGCTGGGGGCATTCCAGCATGAGGGTTTCTGGCTTGGTATGGATACACCGCGAGAATATGAATCCTTAAACGAAATGTGGGCAAGCGGTACTGCTCTCTGGAAAACCTGGACTTAATAACTTTATGGAACATTCATTTAAGAACTTTTATCAGAACAAACGTATTTTAGTAACAGGGCATACGGGTTTTAAGGGAGCATGGCTCAGCATCTGGCTCAACGAGCTTGGTGCAAAAGTATTTGGATATTCATTGGATCCTCCATCGCAACCGAATATCTATGAATCGAGCGGTCTGCAAAGCCGCATTGAAGAACTCCATGCCGATGTTCAGAATTATGATACATTAAAAAAATATGTTTCAGAAGTGAAACCTGATGTCGTGTTCCATTTAGCTGCTCAGGCACTGGTACGATATTCCTATGATGTTCCCCATCTGACCATAAGAACCAATGTTCTCGGAACTTTAAATATTCTCGAAGCTGTCAAAGAATCTGATTCGGTTAAATCGCTCGTCATTGTCACAAGCGATAAATGCTATGAGAATCATGAACAGGTTTGGGGATATAAGGAGAGCGATCCTCTAGGCGGGGAAGATCCGTACAGCGCCTCAAAGGCTGCTGCAGAAATTGTTTTTCGTTCGTATCTCAAATCTTTCTTTCGACATAAGGAGAATCTCGGTGCCGTGAGCGTGCGCGCAGGAAATGTCATTGGAGGAGGAGATTGGGCAAAGGATAGGATCGTACCGGATGCCATCAGATCCTTGAGCAAAGGTGAGTTAATTCAAATACGGAACCCCATGGCCATGCGTCCATGGCAGCATGTGTTAGAACCGCTCAGTGGTTATTTATGGCTGGCTGCACGTGCAAGCGATGATCCGACCGGATTTTCCGGAGCCTGGAACTTTGGGCCAAACGATAATTCTGCAAAGTGTGTACGTGATCTTGTGGAAGCGATCATTGGTAAATGGAAAAGCGGCGGATTCGAAGTTATGCAGCAAGAGGGACGAAAACTCCATGAAGCAGGCTGGTTACGATTGACCTGTGACAAGGCCCATGTCATGCTGCCCTGGTCTGCGGTGCTCACGTTCGATGAAAACATGAAACTTACTGTAGACTGGTATAAAAAGTATCACGAGAGCCCGGATCAAAACCTGTATCATTACACTGTCCACCAGATACGCCAGTATACAGAATTGGCACGAAAGAGAGATCAAGTCTGGGCGACTTAACACCAGAAATGAGGCTCTGATATTCACGTGTTTTGTATCTGATTGATGTCTTTTTTAACAAGAACCTGTTATGTGAAAATGAATATGAATCACACAGAGATTTTTTGCCGTTCATGTAGTTTTAACCGGCTTGTATCAATTTTATCGTTAGGTCACATGCCATTAGCGAACGCCTTACTGACTCAAGCTCAACTCGGCCAGCCGGAATCGACCTATCCGCTGGATCTTGTATTTTGTCCGCAATGCAGCTTAGTACAGATCACCGAGACAATTTCTCCGGAACAGTTATTTCGAGAATACTTTTATTTTTCTTCTGTCTCTGACACAGTATTGGAAAATGCCAAGAACATTGCAAACCGTTTAGTCACAAACAGAAATTTAACTTCATCAAGTTTGGTCGTTGAGATTGCCAGCAACGACGGCTATCTTTTAAAGAACTATCTGAACAAGAATATTCCCGTCTTAGGAATAGAACCAGCAGCAAATATCGCACACGTAGCAGAAAAAAGCGGTATTCGTACTCTCTGTGAATTTTTCGATGAAACAGTAGCTCAACGATTACGGACACAAGGGGAACAGGCGGATGTGGTCCATGCCAATAATGTTGTCGCACATGTCGCAAACCTTCATAGTGTTGTGGCGGGAATCAATGTGCTTTTGAAACCCGATGGTGTCGCTGTCATTGAAAATCATTATGTAAAGGATCTTATCGATCATGTTGAGTTTGATTCCATTTACCACGAACACTTGTGCTATTACTCAGTGACATCGTTTCAAAAATTGTTCCGCCAGCACAATCTCGTTCTGGTAGACGCTGAGAGGCTGCCAATCCAGGGAGGTTCCATACGAGTCTTCTTTCAACGTGCGGACGGTCCATGCAGCATGGCGCACGAGGGTGCCATACGAGTAAAGAGATTGCTTGAAGAAGAAGCTACGTGGGGTGTTGATCGCTTTGATTGGTATAAAGGTTTTAGCGAAAAAGTAGAGCAGACAAAACGAGAATTGGTTTCGGTTTTACAAAAGTTAAAAACGGAGGGCAAGAAGATTGCCGTCTATGGGGCGTCTGCAAAGAGCACCACCTTGCTGAACTACTATGGGATCGGATCAGATATTCTCAGTTATGTGGTCGACAGGGGACCAGCGAAGCAGGGACGCTATACGCCGGGAACCCATCTTCGCATCTATCCGCCGGAACAGTTGCTGGAAACCCAGCCGGATTATGTACTCCTGCTCTCGTGGAATTTTGCAGACGAGGTACTGCTTCAGCAAGCTGAATATCGCCGGCGCGGCGGAAAGTTTATCATACCTATCCCCCATCTAAGAATTGTGTGATCAACATGATCTTTTCTAAAACAACCATCCCTGATGCTTTTCTTATTTCTCTGAATCGTAATGAAGATGAGCGGGGTTTTTTCGCTCGTACATTTTGCCGTTCTGATTTTACAGAACATGGACTCAATCCCGATCTTGTACAGTGCAGCATCTCTTTTAATAAGCAGAGGGGCACTTTGCGCGGTATGCATTTCCAGAAACCGCCGTACGAAGAGACCAAAGTAGTGCGCTGCACGATGGGTGCAATGTTCGATGTTATTATTGATCTGAGACCTAACTCGCCGACATTTAAGCAATGGCTGTCGTTTGAATTAAATGCTGAGAACCGATCAATGTTGTATATCCCCCGGGGTCTTGCTCACGGATTCCTGACACTGGAAGATAACACTGAAGTGTTTTATCAGATGTCTGATCGATACGTCCCTGAATCTGCCGCAGGCGTTCGATGGAACGACACGGCCTTCGGGATCCAATGGCCTGAGACCCCACGGATTATTTCAGTGAAGGATCAGGAGTACACGGATTTCATCTTATGAAGAAGGTTCTCGTAACCGGAGGAAGTGGATTTATCGGTCGTCACTGTTTACCAGTGCTCGTAGCAAACGGTTATGAGGTTCACGCTGTGTCTATCGCACCAGAGGATCCTCTACCACAAATTCATTGGCATGTCGTCGACTTGCTGAATCCGGGTGAAGTGAACGAACTCATCGCAAAAGTAAAACCGACACACCTGCTTCACTTATCCTGGTATACAGTCATGGGAAAGTACTGGACGTCACTGGAGAACATCCGCTGGGTTCAGGCAAGTTTGGAATTACTTCGAGTATTTGCGGCAAACGGTGGAAAGAGGGTTGTGATGGCAGGAACGTGTGCGGAGTACGATTGGAAATATGAATTGTATTCCGAGCAAACCACACCTCTTGTACCCGCGACACTTTATGGAGCCTGCAAACATGCACTGCATATCATGGTTGATGCTTTTTGCAAGCAAACCGGGTTAAGCTATGCCTGGGGGCGAATTTTCTTTCTCTATGGCCCGCACGAGCATCCGGATCGACTCGTCTCTTCTGTGATTTGTTCACTCTTGAAAGGAGAACCGGCACGTTGTTCTCATGGCAATCAGATGCGGGATTTCCTTCATGTGGAAGATGTCGCTTATGCATTTGTTATGCTTCTCGATTCCGATATGGAAGGTGCTGTGAACATTGGACGAGGAACACCGACAGCAATTCGTGAGGTTATTGAGATAATCGGCGACCAATTACATGGTAAGCATTTAATTCAGCTCGGAGCGCTGCCCGCGCCGCCCAATGATCCACCTGCCTTGATTGCCGATGCACATCGCCTCAAAAGTATTGGCTGGCTCCCGAAGTACGATTTGAAAACCGGATTAGAACATACAATTGCTTGGTGGAAAACGAACCTTATCACTGTAAAAAGATCGCAAAAATGAAACTCACCATAGATACGAATTCGAAAATATTAGCTTATGAGATTGACGGCCGCACGCAAAACATTGATTTGTACTCAAAAGAAGCATTTGAATTGATATCGAAACAATGGCTCAAGGTAGGATGGAATCAAAAATATCTGTATACCTTTAGTTGGATGGGACGACCTATCATTCAATTACCCGAGGATATGATTCGCATCCAGGAGGTGATCTATCGCATCAAACCGGATGTGATCATTGAAACTGGAATTGCGCATGGCGGCTCCCTGATTTATTATGCCAGCCTATGTAAAGCGATGGGAAAAGGAAGAGTTATTGGAATCGATATCGAGATTCGTCCACACAACGCCCAAGCAATTCAAGCACATGAATTATTTGGATTTCTTACTCTTGTCGAGGGAAATTCAACTGATCCTGAGATTATTGCGAGAGTGAAGAGTATGGTCAAGCCCGGAGAAACCGTTCTGGTGATTCTCGACTCCAACCATACAAAGCAGCATGTCGCTGACGAACTTGAAGCGTATTATACTCTTGTGACTCCCAATTCATATATTGTTGCAACAGATGGCAGCATGCTCGATTTATTTGATGTACCGCGAGGAAAACCAGATTGGAAATGGAATAACCCTACGGCTGCTGCTGCCGAATTCCAGCACAACCATCCTGAGTTTATTATAGAACAACCACAGTGGCCTTTTAATGAAAGCGAGCTTTCGCTCAATATTACTCATTGGCCGGGCGCCTGGCTGAAGAAGAAATAACGCTTCATGTCTTCAATAAAAAAAAATGTCGTTGCAAATTTTGCCGGGAGTGCTTGGACCGGCCTAATGGGGGTGATCTTTGTTCCCATTTACATCCGGTTGATGGGTGTAGAGTCCTATGGAGTTATCGGAATTTTCGCCTCTCTTCAGGCAATGTTTGCGGTGCTTGATCTGGGCTTATCTCAAGCCCTTGCCAGAGAAATGGCACGCCTTTCCGTAGATCAGAAAAACACAAACCGCATGGCTGATACGGCACGCACATTGGAAATTATTTATTGGGGAATTGCTTTGGTCGTCATTGCCGTCATCACAGTGGCGTCTCATTTCATCGCTTATCATTGGTTGAATCCGGAAAAAATATCCCGGGAATACCTGTTGGAAGTCCTCTGGATCATGGCGCTGGTCGTGGGCTTGCGTTGGCCTGTGTCGTTGTATATGGGAGGCCTCAACGGTTTGCAGCGCCAAGTCCTTGTGAATTCGGTCCTCGCGATTTTCGCAACGCTGCAAGGAGCGGGTGCGGTAGCAGTGTTATGGCTGATACAACCAACAGTTCAGACGTTCTTCTTTTGGCAGGCACTGATGGCGCTGGCCCAAGTGATCGTGCTGCGGATTGCATTGTGGCGGAACCTTTCTTCTGAACGGAAAGGAATGTTTCGCGGAGATGTGTTGAAGGAAATCTGGCGGTTTGCAGCGGGCATGACCGGCATCTCCCTGGTATCAACGATTCTGATGCAAACGGATAAAATCTTGCTCAGCAAGCTGCTTTCTCTCTCTGACTTCGGGTACTACACCTTCGCTGCAACGGTGGCGGCAGTACTGTACAGGCTCATCGCACCTGTGTTCACAGCGTACTATCCCCGTTTGACAGAGTTGGTTTCCAAAGATGATCAGCCTGGATTAGTGAGAACATATCATCAGGGCTGCCAATTTATGGCGGTTGTTATTCTTCCGTCAGCGCTTACTCTCGCTTTCTTTTCTAAAGAAGTGCTTAGCTTGTGGGTAAGGGATCCCGGAGTTATTGCCCATGCAAGTTTATTGGTGAGTTTGTTGGTGATCGGGAATACTCTGCATGGCTTTATGCATCTACCCTATGCATTACAACTCGCACATGGATGGACAAAGCTTTCCTTTTCTACGAATCTGGTTGCCGTAATTTTTTTCGCTCCTGCAATCTATTTCTCAACGATGGCTTGGGGTACTGTGGGAGCTGCCAGCATGTGGATCGTCCTGAATATAGGATATCTCCTTATCGTTATTCAGCTCATGCATCTCCGCTTATTGAAACATGAAAAATGGTCATGGTATCGCAATGATGTAGGTAAGCTGCTAGCGATAACTCTGGCTGTCACTGGTGTAGGGCGATTGATCATGAGGGATGGTTTGGAAGACATTCTAAAATTCGTGATATTAATGATAGTTTTTGGAGTGGCAACGTTGAGTACAGTTATGGGAACAGCATGGTTACGTGATGCATTTAAGATTCGGCGGATTTTATGATTGATCATAAATTATTACGATGGAAACTATTAGACATAATTGCTAAACAATGAGCGAGAGTAATAAATACACTGTCATTATTCCAACGCGAGAAAGAGCAGAGACACTGTATCACACTCTGCGCACGGTCGTAGAGCAAGAGTACGACAATCTCAATATTATTGTAAGCGATAATTTCAGCCAGGATAACACAAAGGATGTTGTTACATCCTTTTCCGATTCACGTATTCGATACATCAATACTGGCAGACGTATGAGTATGTCGGAGAATTTCGAGTTTGGACTAAATCATGTCAGCGAGGGTTTTGTCATGTTTATCGGCGATGATGACGGACTGCTTCCGGGAGCAATTCGGCGTGTAAACGCCATTGTTGAGAAGACCGGCATGCGCGCAGTGACATCCGGCATCGCACAGTATGTTTGGCCGAACCATCCCGATGAGCGTTCACGACATAAAATGTCATGGTCCATTCGGGATGATGTTGAAATTCGGCGTTCCTCCGAATGGATTAGGAACGTTCTGAGTTTTAGACCACTGTATACATTCGATCTTCCAGGACTGTATTGCGGTTTTGTCCATATCGACGTGATCAACTCCATGAAAAAAGATGGTGTGTTTTTCCGATCACAAACACCTGATGCCTATTCAGCGTTTGCCTGTGCCGTTGCACTCAACACGTATGCGTTTTCACATCGACCGTTTGCAATTCATGGTGCCTCGGGACGCAGTAACGGCGCCTCTTATCTCGGTGGCGGGGACAAATCAGAATCAGAAAAGTTCTTTAAAGAAAACACTATTCCATTTCACCCGATGCTTCGGGTGTGTCCATCATTTCGTGTGATTGCATCCGAGACGTTTCTGCAACTGAGAGATGCATTCCCGGAAAAGACTAGCCAATACAAATTTGATTTACCGGCACTCTTATCTGTCACCCTCAGCGAACGCAACGACCATTCTCGTATCGCAATTGAACAAGCTGTTTCGGAGATGGCCACTGTAAACAACATTGATATGAACCGTGTTCTCCGACTCGCCCAAAAAAAATGGCCACGAGTTCAACGGTATCTCTTTGAGTTATCAAAATTACTACCGTTACGTGTAAGATATTCCCGTGTTCCCGACTCATCCAAGATAGGTGTGTGGAATATTTATGATGCGGCAAAGGCTATGGCTGTCTTTTTTGGGCTGAACGATGGCATTGTTACTTCTCGTTATCATTTTTATGTGAAGCGGTTTTTAGGACTCTTCAAATAGTCAAAGGGTCCAAGCTCTCGTGTTACCAAATAACTGAATTATCGACACCATCTGATAACCTGATCATATCATGTAGTATGCAGACTAAACCATTCACTACTCCAATTCTTTTTCTCATCTTCAATCGACCTGATACCACTGAAAAAGTATTTCAACAGATTCGTAAAATTCGTCCCAAGCAGTTTTTCATTTCTGCAGATGGACCACGTCAACACAAAAGGGGTGAAGACCGGCTATGTGCCGAGACACAAAAGATTGTTGAAAAAGTAGATTGGAAATGCGAACTCCAGACAAACTTTTCGAAAAAGAACTTAGGATGTCGAATAGGTGTCAGCTCCGGCATCGACTGGTTCTTCAGTCACGTAGCCGAAGGAATTATTCTTGAAGATGATTGTCTTCCGGATATTTCATTTTTCCATTTTTGTAAAGTTCTCCTTAAATATTATAGAAATGACGAACGAGTCATGCACATAGGTGGTGTCAACTTCCAGGATGGCATTGTTCGCGGTGCCGGTAATTACTATTTTTCAAAATTGAATCATATCTGGGGATGGGCAACATGGAAAAGAGCTTGGGATAAATATGATGTGAACATATCGACATATCCACAATTGCTTGAGCAGAATCTGCTTTCTTCCATATGTGAGGAGCCATCGATGAGGAAATATTGGCAGAAGAAATTTGGCCTCGTATATAAGAAAGAAGTGGATACTTGGGATTATCAATGGCAGTATGCACTGTATATTCATAACGGATTAGCAATTCTTCCCAATCATAATCTTGTCTCAAACATAGGATTTGATGTTCATGCAACACACACCATTGACAATTTTCATACGCTTGCTAACCGCTCAACGGCGCGCATCGATACAGTGATCCATCCACCATTTATTGTTCCCGATTATTTAGCAGACGCATATACTTTCAAAAAATACTTGAATCCCAATAAATTGCTGAAATTGTGGCGGTTACTTCCCGTTAAATCTGCTTTGGCAAACATTATAAAGGAATATATCTGATTTGTCGGTAAAATTTGCGTCAATACTTCTTTAATAAACAACATATTTCGTTTTCAAGGGGTATTATGAAAAAAATCCTGCCTCCAATAGTATATGATATACTAATTCGCTTATACAGATTCTGTATTCCTTCCAACCCTCGCTGGAATACTATTCAGTCGGGCATACTGAAAGGAAATGAGATATATGTAAATCAACGGACGCCGCATTTCAAAATGATGGTGGATGGTAATTATGATCTTTTTTTTACCGATTATCTTAATCGCTGTTCATGGTCAGGTGCTGTAGTATTGGATATAGGAGGTCATATAGGTTATTCAGCGCTTACTTTTGCCGCTTTAACTGGAGCAGAGGGTAAGGTAGTTGTTTTTGAGCCCAACCGATTTAATTTGGAAAGATTAATGATGAATGTTTCCAGGAATAAGAACTTAAGAGAGATCATTCGTATTGAACCTGTTGCATTATCAGATTTTAACGGGGAATCAGAGTTTAATCTTTCTTCCAATATTGATGATGAAACAAGCAGTGGAGGTTTTTTGGAAGGTGCTGCCAAACCTTTGGAAAATGTTATTTATTCGGAATATGGTTTCAGGAAAGAAAAAGTTAAGGTGGTCAGATTAGATGATTACATAAAGAAATTAGAAATTGCCAAAGTAGATCTTATCAAAATTGACGTGGAAGGTGCTGAGTACATGGCATTGGCTGGAGGTATTGAACTATTGAAAAGAGACAAACCTACGCTACTTATTGAGGTGCATTCTATTATAGCTATGATGAAGACATGCGAACTTCTTCTTCCACTCGGTTATAAGATAGAGATTTTGGATAAGGATCAGCTAAGCAGATGTTTTATCTCTGCAGTATACTCATAGTTTGTACAAGTTGAAGCACCATCCAATATTAGTGAAATGGCAATCGGAAGTTGTATCCAGTTGAGATATCTATTATAAAAAATGATCTTGTCGAGCAAATGTTCGTAATTTCCTTAGACGCAAGATCATGCATTTTTTACACCATGCAGTTACGTTTTATCGGCTATTTTACAGAATTCTTCACACTCCCCAAAAATTATTTCTGAATGTTTTCAAATAGTCTTTGATACCGTTTTGCTATTGTAGCCAGGTTAAACTTTTCCACGGCATAGGTTCTTGCATTTTTACTGAACTCCTCATATTTATTTTTGTTTTGAAGTAGTTCAAATGTTTTTTCTGCTGCGAGTTTGTAATCCCCGTTTGGTATACTGAAACCATTGTAACCATCTTTAATAATGCCTACAGTACCGCCCATTGCAAACGACACACAAGGAATCCCACAGGCTATTGCCTCCATGAGTACCAGAGATACACTATCTGCTTTAGTAGGATATACGAATACATCACAGGTATTATATGCCTCCGACATTCTTTCATCTGAATTAATATATCCAAGATTAACTGGCTGTATATTTTTCAAATATTCGATATTTTCCAAGTTATCTTTTCCAGCTAGAAGAACATAAATCTTTTCTTTTGTTAAATGATTAAGATAATTTAAAACCTTTATAAGATCCGCTCCACCTTTGAAAATATTGTTTTTGAGTTTTTCTGCAGAAAACATGATGACAGAAGCATGCTCAGGAATATACATTTTCTTCCTGAGATCAAATTTTCCCATAGGCTTAAAAATATCGGTGTCAATTCCATGCGGAATCAATTCTATTTTTCTCTTTTTCAGTAAAGGGCTCTGAATAGAAAGATTATACATCCATTCGGAAGGTGCAATAAAGGTAATGGAGGAACAGTCATAAATTTTTTTCTTTCTTTTGATGAGCCAGTTTCCTGTAGGCAAACCTATTGCCGGGTAAATATTTTTCTCATTTTTCCCCGCTTTCATATTTTTCCAAGATTCATCGCCGAAGGTATGAGATGCATTTGCAGTGAAAGGCCACATGTCATGCATCGTCCATACGGTACTAGCAATTTTGGAAATTTTAATAAGGTCTCCAATTACAAAGTATCCCCCGATTAAGTTATTGAGCCAGATGACATCCGGTTTTTCCTGTTTAAGTTTCTTGTAAATAAACCGTGGTGAAAAAGGAAGCCAAAGGTATTGTAATCCCAGAAGATTCATACCTATGTTAAACAATCTTTCAATTTTTGATAAAAATTTATTGGCAGTAGTAGTGTAGATGCTGGCATGATTTACCGACTTTGTCCTTACCAAATAAAATACCTCATTATGCAAATCTTTTCTCAGTGCTTCGGCAACCCTGTATGTAGCAATGCCTGATCCTCCAATACGGTCTGATATATTGATTATAACAATTTTCATCCTTAATACAGGTGTTATTTAATTAATGATACAATCATTGTTCACAAACTGAGTAGTAGATGAGTGATTCCTATAAGTTATTGTCATTGTAACTGTTAAGATATTTTTCGATCCTCTTCTATTTCAATGCAAGAATGTTATATAAACTTGAAATAAATCAAAAGTTATTCAACAACAATGTAATGGCAAAGAACTTAAAAGGAGAGTCAATAGTATAGTAAGGATAATTCATCCTAAAATCTCTGCAAGTTCTTTCGCTATTACTTCTCTACTGAATTGTTTTGCAATCTCCGGATTGGGACTGCACGAAGAAAGTTGTTGAAAAATGTCTGTAGTGTCATAACTGTAAGAAAAGATTTTCCCGGCATTTGCCTTCCGTAAAATGCTTTCTACTTCGTTGTTCTCATCTCCGAAGACAATAATTTTATTTCCTGTGCGTAAATATTCAAATAGTTTTCCAGGTATGTGGCGCTTCTCCGTCGGACATACAAGCAGGTATGTGGCATTCAGCATCTCTTCTATAACTTTATTGTATGGAAGGAATCCGGCGTAGTCAGTCCAATCAGCAAGGTTATTTTCTTCTATTGCTCGTCTGATCCCAGGGCTTACCGTTCCAATAAATTTGAGGCGAAGTTTTCTTCCTCTATTGATTTCTTGTCGAATTGTTTTCCACAATATTCGCGGATTTTGGTAATCAAAAATATTCCCTGCATGAAGAATCGTTTCAACATTACTTGAAGATTGTCTCGTTAATCCATCGAAATTCTCTTCGTTGTAACCCCAATAAAGGACATGCGATTTGTCGTTTAGCCATGAATATTTTCTCACATAATCTTCTTTCATGCTTTCCGTAACAAACACTATATGTGAAGCTTCTTCTAGGACTGACCGTTCTAGGTGACGATCAAGCGCAAGTGTAATTACGCTTCGTTTGAAATCACGGTAGTACGTGATATCAACCCACGGATCGATGAATACAGGAATATGCGGAATGCCAAATTCCTTGCTCAACTTTTTCCCAACCAACAATGTCGTATGCGGCGGACCAATAGATACAATTGCCTGAATGTTTTCTGAACGAAGAATTTGTTTTCCCTTGCGGACGGCATTCCAGTACCAGCCAATTCGTGCATCCGGTACAAAGAGATTCATCCGAATCCAAATTGCAAGTCGATGCCGCAGCCCGCGGTTGGTCGTTGATATTGTTTCCGATGCTGTCAATGGCGTGTTCTTCTCTTTTCCTAACAAGCGGCGGTAGAGGTCGAACGGTTCTACTGCTCGTGCTTTGAAGACCTTCAGATCAGGATCAACTTCCTTAAGCAAGGATTCATCTTGAGAAGAAAATGTGTCTTCATCTGCAGTGAGAACAATCGGTTGCCATCCAAAACCTGGCAGGTGCTGGATCATCTTTAACGGCCAGTGCAGGGTTGCTTTGCCGGACGGAGGCCAGAAATATGTAACAAAGAGGACTTGCTTCATTGATGGTGATGGATAACCGCTGTAATGTATCGTGATTTTCACGGAATGTCAAAAAACATTCCTTCGATAAAAAGGAAATGGCTTCCTTCTGAACAACCGAAAAGAAGCCATCCAAATTCTTTCAAAAAGAATAGCTCGCTATTTCACTTGCAGCATTGTAGAATCACGAGGGAACAGTTGATCACGCATTGCTGCATTGTAAGCGAACAATGCCATAATTGTCGCTGCTTGTTTCATATCATCCTCAACAAGCCGGTCGTACACATCCATATTGGAATGACGCGTGCGGAGACTGTAATCCATCGGATCCTGTATGAATTGAAATCCCGGCAGTCCGACACCATCGAACGCCTGATGGTCAGTGCCGCCCGTATTCGCAATCGTCAATGTCTGCGCAACAGGATCATCATAGGCCGCCAGCCAAGAACGGAAAATAGACCGCGCTCCTTCATTGCTCTGCAGATACACCCCGCGCACTCTGCCTCCGCCATTATCATTATTGAAATAGACACTGAATGAGCTTGCTTCAGGCTTAAAGATAACCGGGCCGGTTGTATTTGTTCCTTGCTGCCCGCTGGAATTCTGACGTTCGGCATAATGTTGCTTGACATATGCATGCGATCCAAGCAATCCTTCTTCTTCGCCGCCCCAGAGACAAATGCGGATCGTCCGTCGCGGCTGCAATCCGAGCTTTTTGATGATACGAAGACTTTCAAAACAGACTGTCACACCGCTGCCGTTATCCGTAGCGCCGGTACCGGAATGCCATGTGTCGAAGTGCGCACCGATCAACACTGTTTCATTCTTCAGATCTGTTCCGGGAATTTCTGCAATGATGTTGAAGCTGGAGTCTGCCTTCGTCGTTTCTACATCCAGTCGCATTTCTGCTTTCACCGAAATACCTTTTTGAATTGTTCGGACAAGACGATTATACTGCTCCGCCGATACGGTTATCTGCGGAAGAAATGCCGGTGCATCGGCATCATAGGGATTTTTTCTGTTGTTAAAATACTCTACCGGGTCTTGCGGCATCTGCGGCACTGTTGCTCCCTGCACATACAGCAATGTCCCATCGTCACCCGGATTTGCTTCGAGTACCGCAGCAGCACCTTCCGACTGACAGAATTCTAACTTTCTAAAACCGAATCGGAACCGTTGAACACTCGCCGAGTCACCCCGCTCACGGCGAAAAAATCTGTTTTGATCGCTGATATTCCGGTTCGCAAGCTGCAACAGCGTTGAATCTGCCCTGCGTGATGCATCCGGTTGAAAGTGCGGCTGCACCTTTACGGGTTCGCTGATCAACACCAACTTACCTTTTAACTTTCCATGAAATTTTGCCAGATCGGACTCGTTCACAGCGTCCAAATAGATTACCTTGGCATCGACCGTTCCTCTGGTGCCGGGCGACCATGCTTTTGGATAGGCAATTACAGGAAACATCCGCGGTTCAGTAATGTTCAGGAAAAACTTTTTCAAACTCCATCCTTTTCCAACCGGAGCAAAGTTTTCAAAATGGACATTCTCAGCGCCGTATTCCTTCAGTTTGGCAACTGCCCATTCCGCGGCTTCCCGATATTCCGGGGACCAATTCAGCCGCGGAGCATGGACATCCGATAACCAACTCGAGATTTCCATCACAAGCGAGCGATTCAACCCCTCCTCTTTGATCTTTGTAATGGCAGCGGTATCGAGTTTTTCCTGTGCCGATGATAGCTGCATGCAGACTGCTAAAAGAAAAAAAAGAATAAATATGCGATTCATAAGAAATATCCTTCCGTTTTAGATTCCCACGTAAATGTACCCTGAATCCTATGGAATGTCAAAAGAGGAATAGAATTACTTGCAGAGAAAATCTCCTTCGAGGAGGAGATGTCCGTTCTTCTGCCTCACCTGCGGTATCGGCATTTCATCGAAGGTTCTTCCGGAGAGCTCGCGGCCGGCTGCTTTCTTGCGGACACCACCCCATTGCTTAAAGAAAAATGGAACTTCTGCTTCCCGGCAGCGGCGCTTAATCTGCGTTACCCAGTCACGCTCCATCGGGCGCGCACCCGGACCCGATTCGCCGCCGACAATAACCCAATCAATTCCTCTCAGTGGAAGTCTTGAGATGGGGCCAAGCAGCGGTTCTAAGGAAAGAAATCTCACAGCTGCTGGCACTTTGACCAGTTCATGGATCCGGTCTGTATATTTTTGAGATTCGACGCTCACGCCCATCCAGACATTTTCCGGCCACGGGAGATACGGCGCAATTTGTACTAACCGATCCGATCTCTTCGTGAGTATCTGGAAAGTATGCCAATGTGCACGCTTCATGGTATCAAAAACTTTTACGATGAAATCGCAGGGAACATCTTTATGCAATAAATCGCTCATCGAGTTCACAAAAATGACGCGCGGTTGTTTCCATTCGAGCGGCAATTCAACGATATCTTCCTGGAGCGTGACTTGAAATCCATTCCGATACCGTGATGATCCCATTGCCTGAAGCCGCATAGCCATCCGCTCTGCGTAGCAATTCTTGCAGCCCGGACTGATTTTACTGCAGCCGGTTACCGGGTTCCAGGTAGATTCAGTCCATTCAATATGAGATTTTATCGCCATGATTAATCCTCGAAAAGAGGTCTTTGATCTGATGCATATTTTTTAACTTCTTTCCAATATCGATATCCTAAAGAATGGCGAGAAAAAAATGCCAAATGATATAGAGATAAATTTTTTTCATCTGATTTGATTTCAAGCATTTGTTTAATCGATTCTTCTTTATAATTTAATGTAACCATTTGTTGTGCATATTCGTTCGCTAGAAATTTACGAAAACTTTTCCCTTTAATTTGTTCATTTTTCCAGCGACCTCTCCATTCTGATAATCCAAGAAATTTATCGATTCTTTGATTGTTATTCTCTATATAAATAGATTCGTTTCTGACTCCATCCATAGAAAGAGCAAGAAGAATCAAAAAATCAACATATCTTTGTGCACATAGAGTTCTGATCGTATCAAATTCTATATTTAAAGAGAATGGATCCACAAAACAGAAAGTTAAAACTTTGTTATTCCGAGAAGGCGTTGGAATAAGCTTTAAAACATCAGTGATTTTTTTATTGCAGTCACCTAATATATAATGTGCATTCACTTGTGGATATTCAGATTCTACCCTTGTTTGCAACGCCTGTAATAATCCTTCATTTTCTTCACAAAAAATGTATTGATCAAATTTATTTGCTAGTCCTAAAGCAAGAAGGGGCGAACCCGCTAAGATTTTATCTGTGTTCCTAACTTTTGCCTTTCCCGAACCAGCAAAAAGATCAATATAGACAAGTTGATTCCATGAATGCCTTATACCCTTTAAAAAAAGATCACAATAGAGATGCACTAATTTATATTTTCTCTCTGCCCAACTCCCGACTTCTGGAATAATAAGCCCATCATCAGATGAACAAATACCTGAATGGTCAATATTTAAGCTGTTATCAATTTTATTCCCCATTTTTTCCCTTTCATGACAATTAATTTACTTCTTCGCTTCCTTTTCCTTCCTTACACTCTCTGAATCACCTTCACCACCCACCTCCTTCCGCCTCAACAATGTCCCTAATCCCGGTTATTTCTTTTTCCCGCACTCAATACAATATCCTTTGTGAACACAAATCGTACCTTTACATCGGGAACAAGTCCATCTTATATCTTCGTTCTTTAAAAATTTTCTCATACTGAAATTTTTAATATTTTCAAGATTTTCGATCATGCTCATATCGTATTTAGTTCGGTATCTTGTATCCAAATGTTTCAAATTATCGCAGGGGAAATTTCGGCATTCAAAACAAAACTTCGCTTTGCCTTTTTGAAATATTGTGCAGGTCTTGATTTTACATCTAACACGGGTGATCGGTTTATCGGTGTCCACTCCTCTACAACCGGGACATTTATTTTTTTCTCTCAAATAAGCCATGCAAATGCCGCAGTTCATTCCGCAGGGGGCTACAAGAGAAAATTTATTCAAGGATTCCATCTTTTCTTTCTCACACACTCTTAATCACTTTTATGACGCGCCACATGAAAGTCACGTCCTTCTTGCGCACGACCATCGGTTCGTATTCGGGATTGAGTGGAATCAAATGTACAAACTGCTCATCGATTTTGATCCGCTTCACGGTGTCCTCCTCATCCACGCGCACCACGCAGATATCACCGCTTCTCACTTCTAATTTTGGCGTTACCACGATGATGTCGCCGTTCTCAATGCGGGGCGCCATGCTGTTTCCCTTCACTTCGAGTGCGAAAGCATTCGGGTCGCGAACATCATCCACCGTAATGTATCGGTCAGCATGATCGGAATGAAACCGCTGACTCAATGCACCAGCTGGCACAGAGGCAAGCAAGGGGAGTGAAACGAGGTCTACTTTTTTATAACGGCTTGTCGGTAATGGTATAACCTTGGATTTGTGCTGTTCAGCAGAAACCATCTCTCCTTCACCAGTCAGTAGCCAGTGAGCCGTTATGCCGGTTGCTTTGGCAATGCGCATGAGATAATTACTGTCAGGCACCTGTTCGCCTTTTTCCCAGCGTTGAACGGTGCGAGTGGCAATATCGATCTTCGCGGCAAGGTCAGCTTGATCAAATTGTTTTAACAACCGCGCTTCGCGGATGCGTTGTGCAATTGTAGATTTCATAGAGTTATTCACTTTCTTCGGAATTTTTTTCCACCACCCCTTTATCCCCTCCTCACAGAGGAGGGGACATGGGGAGGAGTAATTTTCTCATTGTATCTTGTTGTCCATTCGTAAATCGTTTGAAGAACACCATCTATATTGTTGCAAACATCATCGTTGGTAAAGCGCATAAAATGAATACCGAAAGATTCAATATACTTCTGCCGTTCGTTGTCATATTTCTCAGAGAGATAGCCATAGTGACTATCTCCATCAATTTCGATAGCGAGCTTGAGTTCTGGACAATAGAAATCAATGACATACTGATTCACACTATATTGCCGGCGAAATTTGAATCCATTCATTTGTTTTCGTGAAAGATGCAACCAGATAACCGCTTCCGCCTTCGAAAGTGATCGACGTAATGCTTTACGTCGTGCTGTATATGTTTTGTTATTAAAGACAATCGACATAGTCTTTTCATTATCAACAGTTCAGGTTAATACGACATAAATGTCATAATCAAAATAATGCTTTTTATCCCATATTGTCAATAGCTTTGTGATAGAGCGGAAAACGACGACGGATAGCATCGGAATCACTTCTTGACAAGATGACAAAAATGTCGTATTCTTTTTTAGGAATATAAGTTCTCATTACTCAATGAGAGTGTTAATAATGATAGAGGAACAATTCCCTCTCCTCATAAAAGAGGGTTAGGGTGAGGTCAAAAAAACTGACCCCCATCTTAGTCCTCCCCTTGGAAGGGAGGAGACTAATAAAAGAATTTATGAGCAAAATAAAACCCATATCTCCCGCCCAGCATCACCGCCGGTACCCTGCTCCGCAGCCAACCGTGGATATACACGATGATGCGGTGCCTATTCGCTCTGAGCGGATGATTCATGCCTTTGCAGACAAGCCCGGCAAGGTATTTCTGCTGTACGGCGAGCGGTCTATTTTTCAACTATCGCTTCAGATGGCCGCACACGCGATGGTTCAGGGAAATCCTATTGCCGTTGTAGACGGCTGCAACCGTTTCGATGTGCACGCGCTTTCACGATTTGCACGCGTACGGAAAATAGACCCGAACAAGTTCCTCAATCATATCTTCATCTCGCGCGGCTTCACGTGTTATCAAATGGAACAGGCTATTACACATAAGCTGCCGGCGTTTCTTGCTACCATTCATTCAAGCACTGCACTGGTCTTTGGACTGCTCGACACCTTTTACGACGAACAGGCATCTCTGCGTGAAGTGCGGCAGATTCTTCAGAGACTGCTCGGCTCGTTTCAAGAAATGAAATCGAAAGGAGTCTCGCTCCTGCTGGTGTGTTTGGAAAGGACCGTTGCACCGCAGGAACGCAATCAGTTATTTACCACACTCAAAAACGGTGTGGATCGCGTGTATAAACTCGATACCAATGAACGCGGATCGCTTCAGCTCTACTTAGAATCTCAACAGCCCGTGCACGAACAAATAAAAGGAACATTGAATTATGGGACGAACCGTACCCACCTTTACCAACCTGATCGATGCGGAACTGGCAAGCTGGTCGAAGTTCCGCCGCGGACTGCGTAAAGACGATCAGGAAGTCTTCGACGAAATATTCCGCGCTGCAAAACTGCATCTGGCAGAAAATTTTTATGCGATGCGTGCAGTTCCGTTCGAAAGCATGATGATGTCGATTGTAGTAGAACAGCAGAAGACGCTTCGGCGATTAGAGGAAGAAAGGAAGAAGTTAAGTAGATGAGTCTGTGAGTAGATGAGTAAGAGAAGGATGGAATAATAGAACTATGATTCAATCAGGCAATCACCCAATGGCTCAATCACGCCTCTCTGCCTGGCTGTTCGATGTGTATCCGTCTGAACGCGGCGTTACACTCTGGTTCATCGGCCGGAACGGTGTACGGCTGCGCTGCTTCCGAAAATTCACGCCCTCGTTCTTTCTTCACCTGAACAATTTCGACGCCAAGCGTGCGGCGGTTCTTGCCAATCAGTGCCCTATTCCAATATCACTTGTACCAACCACCCGTACGGAAATTTATTCCGGCGATTCCATCGACGTGCTGCAAGTCTTTGTTCATGATCCGATGCGGTTCAAGAAAGTTGTATGGTACTTCGAGAAATTTTTTCCACACTTTGCATTTTTTAATTCCGATGTTTCCGTGGAACAGCAATTTCTGTATGAAACACAGCTGTTTCCGCTGGCACTTGGCGAGTATGAGGTCAGCAAGGAAGAAGAACTTCTCTCCTGGCATCTCAATGACAACCGTGAAGCGCCGGAATATGAGCTGCCGCCGTTTTCCATTATGCAGCTTCGCAACAGTCCCGACTTTGTCGGGATGCCGCCGAAGTACCAAAAGTTTCTGCAATTAGAGATCAGTTACGACAGCCGGACATATGCTTTAGAACAAAATTCGCCGCGCGAACTGCTCGAAGCGTTCAACTGGCATCTGCATCACTGCGATCCCGACTTGCTCGTTACCGATTACGGCGATGCTGTTCTTCTTCCGAAGATTCTGCAGCTTTCCAAACAGTTCAACATTCCTTTGCTTCTCAATCGAGACACTGAGGCACAGCACCGCACGACGAAGGAATCAAGTTTCTTTCAGTACGGAAAGATTGTCCACAAAGACGGCGCATTCACGCTCGCCGGGCGCTGGCATGTCGATGCGAACAATTCTTTTACCGTGAGCGAAGCCGATCTTGACGGATTATTCGAGATGACACGTCTGACACAAATGTGCGGACAGCGGCAGGGACGCGCGAGCATCGGCACATCGATGTCATCGATGCAGCTTTCGTGGGCTTACCGCAACAATGTTCTTATTCCGTCGAAGAAGCGCGAACCGGAGGAGTTCAAGTCAGCTGCAACACTGCTGCTTGCCGACCGCGGTGGACTTATTTTTAACCCTCCGCTTGGCTATCACGAAGATGTTGCTGAACTCGATTTCGTCTCGATGTACCCAAACATTATGGTCAACAACAATGTCTCGCCGGAAACGATCAACTGTCGATGCTGTAAAAATGAAGTTGTTCCGGAACTCGGTTACACAATCTGCGAAAAGCGGAGAGGCGTTGTGCCGGAGACACTTCGCGCTGTTGTCGCCAAACGTGCGTACTACAAACGGAAGAAAAAAGAATTCAAGGGAAAAGATGAAGCGCTTTTTAAACGGTACGATTGCCAGCAAAGTGCGCTCAAGTGGATGCTGGTAAGCTGTTTCGGATATCTCGGCTACAAGAATGCGCGCTTCGGCCGCATCGAAGCGCACGAATCAGTCAATGCCTTTTCGCGGGACGCCATTCTCACTGCAAAAGAAATTGCCGAGAGCCGCGGCTACAAGCTTCTCCACGCTATCATCGATTGTGTGTGGCTGAAAAAGCCGGGCGCGACACAGAACGATTACGAAGAGCTTACGCGTGAAATCTCCACACGTGTCGGTATTGATATTTCGCTGGAAGGCATGTACAACTGGATTCTTTTCCCTGCTTCCAAAACTGATCCGTATATCGCTACAGCAAATCACTATGTGGGATGGTACCGGCATGGTGACATCAAAATGCGCGGCATTGAAGCGCGCCAGCGTGATACGCCGAAGTTCATCAAGAACATGCAGAAAGCAATGCTGGATAAAATGTCCGCCGCAAAGAATGTCGAGGAAGTATCGGCACTCGTGCCGGAGATGTTGGAGATCGCACGCGACTTCATTGCAATTCTTCAAAGCGGCCGCGCAAACCCGATGGAGCTTGTTCTCAAACGCCACATCACGCATGAGGCCGATGAATATCTCAATAACAGCATCAGCGCGGTTGTCTCAAAGATGGTAGAAGAAATGGGAGTACATCTCTCAGCAGGCGAGTCGATCGAGTTCATTATTCTCGATCAATCCGGCAAGAAAAAGCCTGAAAAAGCTAAACCTGTTGCGTTGTACGCATTCGAGGATGGCTACGATATTGAGCAGTATACCGAGCTTGCCTTGCGGGCAGTGGAAACGCTTCTCCTTCCTTTCGGCTACGATGTACAGCGGTTGAAAGCACATTTTAAAATCGGCATACCAAAACAAAAGCGCCTGCAGGTACCCCAAAAAAGTCAGGAACTCCCGTTGTTCCGAATCCAGGTCTAATTTCGAGAAGATATTCTGTTTTGCTGAGATGATTATGCAAAACAAGATTTGAATTTCAGATGATCTCAGATTATCTTCCAGTGTGGTATGTTGTACGACGTTAAGACTTCAAATGCTGTCTATGGTGTTTGAGGTCATTTCAAAAACTAAAGGTGACTTCATGAAAAATTTTATTGTGTTTCTTTCCGCAGCTCTTGTACTTGCGCCTTTTCTCTTTGCAGATGCACATGCTGTCAAAGAAGATACGACGCTGTCCCGATCGCAAAAAATGCCGGAGAATACTGCCAACAGCATCGACAGAAATGCACCCGTTTTTTCTCGTGATAAGAATGTCCAAGATTCGGATACACTCAATGTGAATGGTGTTGCAGGATATGAAGATACAATACTAACGGAAACAAAAAGTTACCGGGAAACGCGTAAGAATTTTTCGCAATCAAGTCGAACTTTTGATGTATTATGGCGAAGCGAGCAAACCAATTGGGATAATTTTATTTTTCGGTATAACCGCGTGGAAAGTCTTTTCCTCGGCCTCGGTACGGGAAAGAAATTCTATTGGGATGGTGAAAAAGTCTGGAATGCGTACGGCAGCATCGGTTGGGGATTTAAATCGCACACGTGGCGCAGCAATTTGGGATTAGTGCGGCAGTTTGCGCTTCTTTCCGATGAAGGATCGGGAATTATTGAACTGGGAGCAGAAGGATATACTCTTACCGACACGAAAGACCAATGGATTATTTCACAAAACGAAAATACAGCGTCAGCCTTAGTGATTCATGAAGATTTTCGTAATTACTTTGAGCGCAAAGGTTTCACGATCCATACAGCGTACTATTTGAAGCATGATTATTGGAAGGGTGAATTGACGCTGGCATATCTGGCGGATTCTTACGATTCTCTTACTAACAAAGTCGATTGGGCATTATTGGGCGGTAGGAAGAAGTTTCGTGCGAATCCTGCCATTGATCCGGGCAAGATGCGCAGCGTGATGCTGAGCGGCGGAATCAGTACTGTGACAAAAACAAGCCGGGCACAAGAAGGATGGTGTTTGTTTGGGTCCGCCGAGTTTGCTAAAAAGAACTTGGGAAGCGAATTTGAGTTCTATCAATATATCTTCGATATACGGCGTTTCCAACCATTGGGACGATATGAGAATTTTAATGTGCGTGTACGCGTAGGCACTGCAAC
This sequence comes from Bacteroidota bacterium, assembly GCA_049523215.1. Lineage (GTDB taxonomy): Bacteria > Bacteroidota > Ignavibacteria > UBA10030 > UBA10030 > Fen-1298. Next base: position 64,830 of record JBEKNC010000006.1, read on the forward strand.
CGGTGTGCTCCCGCCTCAGAAAGAATACGAGTTAGGCGGATTGGGAACGATGAATGCATTTCCCTTCAAGTCAGACATTGGCAACCGGATGATGCTCGTTAATATGGAATTCATTTTAAGCGGCAGTATTATGGATGATTTGAACTTTTGGCCGACATGGATTTTTCAGTATGTGAATATCATCCTCACCTCGGATGCCGGATTCACACGTTCCGTTCTTCCGTGTGCTAGTGCGACCCAGGCATTCGGCGGAATGAAATTGAACGAATTTCAGCACAACTTTGGCGTAGCATTAGGAAACCGGATCGGCTCCTACAGGATTGGATTTGCATGGCGAACAGATCGACCAGCCCCGGTACAATTTCTTCTCAGGTTTAACAGGCCATTCTAAAAAGATAACCGTCCTACATTTTTCTGCTAAAGGTAGAGCGTAGCGAATTGTTCAATAATTATGTGATTTTTTACTTGCATAATTATTCAGATTATTGTATATTCATACAAGTAACAAGAGCAAGAAACTGAAAGGAAAACACTCAACCGATGATATCTGTTTCTGTGGTTGGCGCGTCAGGATACTCCGGCGCTGAACTTATAAAACTTCTCATCAAGCATCCCGGTGTGCGGATCGATAAGCTCTTCGCGCATACTTCGGCAGGGAAAAAGCTTGCCGATATCATGCCGTCGTTCAACAAAACGCTGGATGTTGTTCTTGAATCGTACTCCGTTGAGTCTATCGCCAAGAGCGATCTGATTTTTATTGCTTTGCCGTCTGGTGAGGCGATGAATCTTGTCCCGGGCATGCTGTCGGCAGGAAAAAGAGTGATCGATCTCGGCGGCGACTTCCGCTTGCAAGATACTTCACTCTATGAGCGATATTACAAACGTACTCACTCGGCAAGCACGATATTGAAACAAGCGGTGTACGGTTTACCTGAATGGAATTTTAATCAAATCAAGTCGGCTGCTCTCATTGCGAATCCCGGTTGTTACCCGACAAGCGCCATTCTTCCGCTTGCTCCATTGTTGAAGGAAGGTATTATTGAATCGAAAGGAATTGCCGTGAGTTCGCTCTCAGGTGTCTCCGGCGCTGGAAAGAGTACGGCTGTCGATATGTCGTTTGCGGAAGTGAACGAATCGGTTCGAGCATATAAAGTTGGTGTACATCAGCATCTTCCGGAAATTCGTACTGTTTTAAAGATGCTCTCGGGCGCACTACCTTCGCTCTCATTTGTGCCGCACCTTCTTCCGATAACGCGCGGCATCTATACGACCATCTATGCGACGTTGTTGAAACAGCTTGATGACCAAGCGATACTTACTATCTATGAAAAGTATTATGGGAAAGCGCCGTTCGTTCGTTACTCGGCATCAGCAATTCCAGAAATAAAAAATGTTAATTATACAAATTTTATCGATATCGGATTCCGTGTTAATCAAGAAGACGGGCAGATCGTCGTTCTTTCCGCTATCGATAACTTGATCAAAGGTGCGGCGGGACAGGCAGTACAAAATATGAATATCATGTTTGGATTTGGTGAAACAGAAGGATTGAGGTAATGGGACTTGAAACAATTCAGGAATGTGACGGCGGTGTGACTGCTGCTCAAGGATTCTTTGCTGGCGGATTGTCCTGTGGTATACGAAAAGTAAAAAAAGATATCGCACTTGTTCAATCGACAAAACCCGCACTTACTGCCGGTGTGTTCACGCTGAACAAAGTTATGGCAGCGCCGTTGCTGGTGGATAAGTTACAGCTTCAGAAGTCAAACCTGTGTTCTGCCATTGTTGTGAATAGCGGCAATGCCAATGCATGCACAGGTGAGCAGGGAATGAAGGATGCATGGACGATGGTCGATATGACGGCGAACGCTCTTCATCTACCGCGTGAGCAAGTGCTTGTCTCTTCCACTGGAGTGATCGGACAATATCTCCCAATAGAAAAAGTCACAGAAGGAATTCGTGAGCTTTCCACCAACCTCTCAACGGATGGAAATAAAGATGCCGCTGAAGCGATCATGACAACAGATCTATTTTCAAAAGAATGTGCTGTTCGTTTCACATGCGGTTCATCTGTTGTGACAATAGGCGGAATGGCAAAAGGTTCCGGAATGATTGCGCCGAACATGGCTACGATGCTGGCATTTGTCACGACTGATGCTGTCATTGCACCTTCAGCTCTGCAAGCGGCTCTGAATGCTGCGAACAGTCATTCTTTCAACTGTATTTCTGTCGATGGGGATATGAGCACGAATGATATGGTGCTCGTGCTTGCCAATGGTTTGGCAAAGAATGAAGAGATTCGGCAAAACACTCCTGCATTCCAGCAATTTCTAACTGCATTGGAATATGTTCTCGTCAAACTTGCCAAAATGATTGTACGTGACGGTGAAGGTGCGACAAAGTTCGTGGAAATTATCGTCCAAGGTGCTCGAAGCGAAGAAGAAGCAATGCAAGCGGCGCGCTCAGTGGCAAATTCTAATTTGGTAAAAACTGCACTTCACGGTGCGGATGCAAATTGGGGACGTATTCTTGCCGCTGTCGGGTACTCCGGCATTGAATTTAATCCGGCGAATGTATCGATCAGTTTTAACGGCTTGCCGGTCTTCAAACCGAATTACGAAATTGTCCTCGATGAAATGAAAGCAAAAGCGGCCCTATTACAAGAAAACATCACTGTATTGATCGACCTGAATCAGGGTTCCGCTGAAGCGCACTTCTGGACATGCGATCTGTCAAAAGAATATGTGGATATTAATGCGAGTTATAGATCATAAAGATGCAGAATTTTGAAGATGGAATGTAGAACATAAAAATTAGCTGTTAATGCTAAAAACTCAGAACTCTTAACTGATTACTGAAAAAATAATATGATCGATACTCAAACAAAAGAAGAAGTTCTCATTAAGGCATTACCGTACATTCAAACGTACGAAGGCAAAACATTCGTCATCAAGTACGGCGGCGCGGCAATGAGAGATGAACGTCTGAAGGTGACATTCGCTCAGGATGTAACGATTCTGCGAAAGATAGGCATCAATATTATCATTGTGCATGGCGGAGGAAAAGATATTACCGATCTTGCAGCTGCACTGAATATTGAATCGCGATTTGTTGATGGTCAACGTTATACCGATGAACAAATGGTGGATGTGGTGCTGATGGTGCTTGCAGGAAAGTTGAATAAAGAAATAGTGAATCTTATTAATTCGAACGGCGGGAATGCGATTGGATTGTGCGGTGTGGACAACGGATTGCTCAAGGCAAAGCGGAATTCAGAAAAAGATCTTGGTTTGGTGGGAGAAGTAAATTTTGTGAACGTAACTTTTCTCAACTTACTTCTCAATAATGGAATGATGCCGGTGATCGCCCCACTTGCTGTAGGAGAGGACGGTAAAATTCTTAACATTAATGCCGATCTCGCAGCCGGTGCCATTGCAGCGGAATTGAAAGCAGAAAAATTAGTGTACCTGAGCGATATTGAAGGTGTGCTCGTGGATCAGAAGCTTATTTCATCGCTCACGCATTCGGAAGCGGAATCGCTTGTCGAACGTGGTGCTATTCACGGTGGAATGATTCCAAAAGTACGCTCGGCGTTCGCAACACTCAATCGCGGTGTTCGAAAGGTTCACATCATCGACGGGCGCATCAAGCATTCACTGCTGCTTGAAATTTTTACCGACGAAGGAATTGGAACCCAAATGATACACGAATCATAGGGAACACGCATATGGAAAAACAGCGACGCCATCTGGCAATCAAACAAATCATTGCCAACCGCACCATTAACACACAAAGCGAGTTGGCATCGGCCATGCGGAAAGAAGGATTTAAAACAACTCAGGCGACGCTCTCGCGTGATATGAAGGAGCTCGGTATTGCATGGGTGTACACCCCGAGCGGTGCAAAGTACATGCTCAATCCGGAACAGGAAGAAGAACGGCTGACAACGCTCATCGGTATGGAAGTCGAAAACATTGAAGCGAATGAGACCGTGGTAGTTGTCAAAACACTTCCTGGTCGTGCACAAGGTGTTGCAGAAATTATTGACCATCTTCGGTTGCCGTCTGTGCTTGGCACACTTGCCGGCGATAATACAGTGTTCATTTTGCCGCGTTCAATCAAGAGGATCAAAGCAACTATTCAAGCACTGCGCGATGTGCTCGCAAAGACAAAACAACGATAACCGTTTTTACCACGCACGGTTTCAGAGGAATATACTTTCATGGTTGTTCGTACTATTGACATTGCGCATCCGCCGCTGAAGTCTGATGATGCTGAACAATTGTTGGAAAATGAATTGCGAAGCGCCCGCTTGTCAAAAGAACGACGTGTGTTGAAAGTGATCCATGGTTACGGTAGTCATGAACGGCCCGGCGTGTTAAAGGAAATCGTTCGCAATTGGACGTATCGAAACCGTGCGAAGCTGCTAGCAGTTATTCCTGGAGAAGAGTATCACATGTTTGATGCGAAGACGATCGAAATGCGGAAGGCGTGCGGACAGATGTCCGATCCCGATCTCGGTGCGAGCAATCCCGGTATTACATTGATTTGGATAAAATGAGTTTTTGAGAAGTTGAGTCGATGGCAGTTGAGCTGAAAAACCTTTAGAAATAATTTTAATACTTGGAATAGCAGAAAATAAATCTTAGGAGAATGAACGTGAAAAAGGAACGCATTGCCGTCGCATATTCTGGCGGTCTCGATACCTCAGTCATTGTGAAATGGCTGCAGGAAAAATACAACGCCGAAATTATCACTGTCACAGGAAATCTGGGACAGAAAAAAGAACTGATCGGCGTGAAAGAGAAAGCACTGAAGACCGGTGCGAAGAAAGCATACGTCCAGGATCTCCGCAAGGAATTTGTGGAAGAGTACATCTATCCTGCACTCAAAGCTGGTGCATTGTACGAATACAACTATCCGATGGCAACAGCGATAGGGCGTCCCTTGCTGGCAAAATCTTTGGTAGAAGTTGCGAAGAAAGAAGGATGCACGGCAGTTGCGCACGGTTGTACTGGAAAAGGAAACGATCAAGTCCGCTTTGAAGTCGCTGTGGCGGCGCTTGCTCCGGAGTTGAAAGTGCTGGCTCCTGTGCGCGAGTGGGAATTCAAATCGCGCGAAGAAGAGATTGCCTATTGTGAAAAGCATGGCATTCCGGTTTCTGCGACGAAGAAGAATCCATACTCCATTGATGAAAATCTCTGGGGTACTGCCATCGAGTGCGGTGTGTTGGAAGATCCGATGGTTGAGCCGCCTGCCGATGCATACCAACGTACCGTACCACCCAATCTCGCACCGGACGAACCTACCTACGTAACGATCGAATTTAAAGAAGGTGTTCCGGTCGGATTGAATGGAAAGAAAATGTCGGGTGTTGATTTAATTAATCGTTTGAATGAACTTGGGGGCGCAAATGGCGTCGGCAGACTTGATCTTGTCGAGAACCGATTGGTCGGCATCAAATCGCGCGAGGTGTACGAAGCTCCGGCTGCAACTATTCTCCATTTTGCACACCGTGAGCTTGAGCGCCTTGTACTCGATAAAGATACCTCGCACTTCAAAGCGAAGCTTGCCGCCGATTATGCCGATATGATTTATAATGGCCTGTGGTTCACACCTTTGCGTGTTGCTATGGATGCATTTGTGAATGAGACGCAGAAAGTCGTTTCCGGTTTTGTGAAAGTAAAACTCTACAAAGGCAACATCGATATAGCCGGACGCACATCGCCCTCTTCGCTGTATGACACAAAGCTGGCAACATATACGGAAGAGGATTCGTTCGATCACAAAGCGAGCGTCGGCTTCATCAAAATCTATGGTTTACCGGTGAAGACGTTTTATTCGGTGAACAAACAATTGCTAAAGAAAAAAAAGAAGTAACCCAAGAAGTAAATTTTTACTATCAAAAAGCCATTCCATGTTATAGGATAGCTTTTCTATTTTGGGTTTGTGCTTGAATTTCATCTTATTTCTTGATTGATTGATACCAGTCATTTATATCTATATCAGGAATTCTCGTGCTTCGTTCAATCATCACAACATTTTTTATTACAACAAGTCTCTTAGCTCAAAACAAAGTTGACACGGTCCAACTGCTGCCACCTATACAAGCCAACATAAAGAAAGACACACTTTTCTTGCAAGTACAGCGTCCGGATAAGGATACTATTTGGACATTTGCCTCGCGTTATCGGATAGCCGCTTGCACACGTCCGGATGCGAAAGCATTTATTAACGGGAAGCAAACAAAAGTATATGCAAGCGGAGCGTTTGTTGAACTTGCACATATTAACGTCGATACAAATATTATTCGTTTCACCGTAAAGTCGGCAGCCGGTGATTCGTTGTGGAAGGAGTTTGTCATCATTTGTCCCGAACCGATGAAGAACTCACCGCACGACACGCTTGTCATCGAACAAGCTATGATGGAACCATCCGAAGATATGTGGTTGACAACAGGCGATGTGCTGGAAGTAAAATTTAAAGGAAGCCCGGGATGGGAAGCATCGTTTGATATTCCGAAAGTTGAATCAGGAATTCCAATGCGCGAAGTGCCGCCGAGCGAAGGCGGCGGATTTACCGGCATCTACATCGGCCGCTACAAAGTAAAAGCGACTGACGTAACGCATGAAGTACAGATCGAATTCCGACTGAAGAAAGGTTTCTGGAGCCGTGAGAAAGCATACTCTACAGCGAAGATTTCTATTCTTCCAAAAGAATTACCGCGCGTTGCAGAAGTTATTGGCAAGCGTCCGTATCTCAATGCCGGGCTTGGTGAGGATCGGCTTGGTGGTTCAAAACTTGGTTTTCTTCAAGCGGGTGTGCGGGTAGAGGTAACAGGAAAAATCGGATCGCAGTACCGCATACGCTTATCAGAAACAATGGAAGCATGGCTGTCGGAAGAATTTGCAAAACTCCTTTCGCCGGATACGCCAGTAGTACGATCGCTCGCCGGCGCAATTTCTGCAACCGGCAGTAGTACAGAAGATATTGTTACGGTTGCTCTTTCTGAAAAGCTTCCTTTCACAAGCGAGCAGTCAGTCAATCCCAATGCAATTGTTGTGGATATCTATGGTGCAACATCGAATACAAATTGGATTTCGCAGCAGCTTTCTGCAAAAGGAATCGAAAGCATAACATGGAAACAAGTTGCTGCAAACCAGTACCAAATCATCATCAGTCTTCTGCATTCACATTGGGGATATGATATTGACTATGCAAGTAATTTGCTGCGCGTGAAGATCCGTCGCGCGCCAATGATGGCGTCGCCCGATTCAGTTCTTTCCGGACTCACCATTGCCGTTGATGCAGGACATGGCGGCGACAATCACGGTGCAATCGGTGCAACGGGCGTACAAGAAAAAGATATGACCATCTCGATGGTTCATTACGTTGATTCTATTCTAACCGCCAAGGGTGCAAAGGTTGTACTAACACGAACGGAAAATGACGGCGCGGCAATGTCCGAGCGCATAGATAAAATTGTTCGTTCAGGTGCGCGCCTGCTAGTAAGTCTTCATTGTAATTCTGCCGGTGATGCCTCCGATCCGCTTGCTCTTCGCGGGGTCAGCACGTACTACCGACATATTGGTTTTAAACCACTTGCCGACATTATGTATGACAAGATGCTTGCTATCGGACTAAAACAGTTTGGTGTTGTAGGTGGCTTTAACTTTATGCTCAATTCACTAACACAATTGCCCAATGTGCTCATAGAAACGGCGTTTCTTTCTCATCCAGAAGATGAAATGCTTTTGTTGGATAATGGATTCCGAAAGAAGGTGGCGGAGCAGATTGTAAAAGGACTTGAAGAATTTGTGAAAATTAATGCAGATGGATCGGAAATTGCAAAGGATAAACTAAGAAGTAAAAAGTAGAATAAAGTTTATTTTGCATTTATCTTTTTTTACTTCGCGCCATTGTTCCCTCCAACAAATTTGAGTAAATTGATTAAACTAATTTTTTATCAACTCTTATTATATGGACGCCGGTTATGCCAAATCAAACGCTTTGGGGTGGACGATTCAAAGAACCTCTCGCTGAAATTGCATTGAAGTTTTCTTCTTCCATTGAATTCGATAAACTTTTGTACGTAGAAGACATTGCAGGAAGTATCGCCCACGTCGAAATGCTTGCCGCATGTAAGATTCTTACTGCAACAGAAGGACGGCGCATTCGCACAGCCCTGAAGGCAATCCAGAAAGACATTGAAACTGGAAAATTTAAATTGACGTCTGAGTATGAAGACGTGCACTCGGCAATCGAGCAACGGCTCACACAAAAAATCGGTGCGCTTGGCGGAAAACTCCACACAGCCCGCAGCCGCAACGATCAGATTGCACTTGATGAACGATTATTTCTCCGCACCGCTATACGTGAAATCAGCAAACTCGTCATTAATCTTCAGCGAGTGCTGCTCTATAAAGCGGAAAAGAATTATGGCGTTTTGATGCCGGGCTATACCCACGCACAGCGGGCGCAAGCCATTATGTTGTCGCATCACCTGCTGGCGTATATCAGCATGTTAGAACGCGACTTCGAGCGCTTGCAGGATTGTAGCAGGCGTCTGAATAAATCTCCGCTTGGCGCTGCGGCATTTGCCGGAACACCGTTCCCGATCAACCGTGCATTGGTAGCAAAGAAATTAGGCTTTGATGGTATCGTGGACAATAGTATCGATGCCGTGAGCGATAGGGATTTCATTCTTGAATTCATCTCTGCATGCAGTTTGATGATGATGCACCTGAGCCGTTGTGCTGAAGAGCTCGTGCTTTGGACCACGAAAGAATTTTCCTTCGCTCAAATCAGCGACTCCTACACGACCGGCAGCAGTATTATGCCGCAGAAAAAGAATCCGGATATGGCGGAACTGGTTCGCGGTAAAACAGGACGTGTGTATGGAGCATTGGTGAATCTTTTGACGACGATGAAAGGACTGCCGCTCGCATACAACCGCGATATGCAGGAAGACAAACAGCCAATGTTCGATGTCGTGAAGACGGCGCGAGAGTCTCTCTTTATCCTTGCGCATGTCTTGGTCCATACGACGTTTGACAAATTCCATCTGGAAGAAGAACTCCGCACAGATTTTCTCACCGCAACGGATATGGCTGACTATCTTGTCACGAAAGGTATTCCCTTCCGCGAGGCACATACGATCACAGGCGAAGTCGTTCAATACTGCGTGACACGTAAGATGTATTTCGGCAATCTGGATCTTGGCACGCTGAGGGAATTCTCACCGAAGTTCGAGTCGGATATCTTTGATTTTATTTTGCCTCAAACAAGCGTTGAGCGCAAGCAATCGGCAGGAAGCACAAGCCCGCAGGAAGTAAAAAAACAAATTGTGCATTGGACTCGAGTGTTGAATAAACGAAGAGTCTAGTGCTGTCTTTGTGCTGATTATAAAAAAGCCGTCCTGTTCCATCAAGACGGCTTTTGTGTTTTTCTATGCAACTCCATAATTGCTATATGTTCACTGCTTAACTACCAGTTATATCGTATGGTATAGGTAATTATTTTTTCTTCGTCCTTTTTCAGCTTCACAGAAAACTTGATTGTAGTCTGATCTACTTTTTCCCAAGAGGCATTGTTTTTTGTAATATCCCATTCATTCCAGCGCCATGGATGTTCATAGACGAGAATTTCGACCGGTTCTGATTTGTGGTTGCGTACTTTTATCTCAAATGTCTCATCGACGACGTGGCCAGAAACAACGACACGAAAATCTTTCTGTGCTCTTTCGCCGACAATGTCGAATGCGTTTCCGAGATACAGTTTAATTTCTTCATCCTTTGGTGTGTGATCGATTTCATCTTCACCAATGAATTGTTCTTTACCATCATCATCTCGTTTGTAGACGCGCACTTTGCCCTTCGGTAATGCGATGCCGAGCCCGGCTTTCTCTTCGTTCTTAAAAGTCATAAATACACCGACTTTTTTGTTCGATTCCTGGCCGAAACTTCCCTGCGCACGATACGAGTAGTTATTGTACCAATACCGCCACTGATCAGAAAGACCGTCATAGATAAAGACTTTTTTTGAAAGAACATTTTTTGCAGATGTTAGCTCAATCTGCTTTGTTTCGTTATTACCAAGATCTGTTTTGCGCTGGAGCGAATAGAGTTTGTATTCAAACAGTTCTTTTTGCTGAAATTGTGGTGCGGCAACTTTCTCGTCCATCGCCATCCTAGATTTCATCATGCCGCTATAACTGGCTTGCTCTTCCTTTACAAGATTGACGTCACCTGCGACAAGTTTAAGTCCGGCATTTTTAAATGTTGTGCCGGAGTTATTTATCACGGTAACCCAGCCTGTGAGATCGATTTCTGTATCTCCCGCACTTAATAGAGCAACATAATTGCAGCTCCAAGTCAACTGATTGGCAAGGTAACTGATTTCCGTTTTGTGCTGGCCTGCCTTTGTTGTATTGACGAGCCACTCAAGCTGCGGTTTGAGAATCAATCCCTCCGGCAAACTGGGAAGGACAAGCCGACCCTCGGGACCGATTTCGATCTTTCCGTTGATCTCTGCAATCATTTGTCCTGACATATAATACGGTGCATTACCGCCATATTGATTATAATTTAGCTGCGGCTGCCAACCGGTAGCAAGAAGTTTTCCTTTGACGGTGTAATCTTTCTTTGATTCGTTGTCTGTTCGGATAAATTCCACTTCTTTGCCGATGTATTTTTCCATTAACTTAGCTTGGTGTACAAGGTCGTACTGGTAGTTTTGTTCTAGCACTTTCACTGCTGCCGGGTCGGTGAGACTTGAAAAGTGCAGCGACGTGCCGTCGATGGTGGCAGGAATATCGGGAATAACGACGCGGTTCAATCCTTTCGCCAAGTCGATTGTGCGTTCCTCACGAACCAGTGCAAGATTAGCATTATAGATAGTGAGGTCGACCGATTGGCGATTGCTTGCCGGCGTGATAGGCTGTGCTGATGTTTCATACCAGCCACTCATCAACACACCAACAACAGTGAACAACGAGCAAAAGAGATTTTTCATAGCGAACTCCTTTCGTTTATGGTTAACGAATACCATAAGTTAATATGATGGAATTCAAAAAGGTAAATAAATCTTTCTATGTTTTTTATTTTGTAGATGCAGATTTCCGTTTTGCCATTTTATCCCACAACTTTATCAACAATGGAGCAAGAGCAAGCGCAAGGAATGCAACTGCAATACCTACCACTGCATCGGTCACATAATGATAACGGCAATAGAACGTAGAAATGTACAGTGAGAGTACGATTGGTGACAAAATCCAGAACGATGGGCGATGATATCGATATGCCATCATCCACATAATTGTTGCGGCGGCTGTATGCGGACTGGGGATCGATCCGCCGGCAAAGTGCAGGTACTTCCGCATGCACTCACCAAGAAATGTCCAGACCCAACCATCTAATGGAACAGTGTATAATTGTTTGATGTAATACATCGGACTCGCGACGGGAAAAAGGATGAAGCCAATATCACAGAGAATGTTGGTGAAGCCGAGCGTGAAGAAGTAATCCTCCATTGCCAGCTCGCCGCGCAAATAATAAATGATTCCGCAAAGCACGGGATACATAGGAACATAAATCACGTAAGAGAACATCATCCATTCCGTCAGAGGTTTAGAGATGAAGTCTTCAAGCCATAAAGTTGGTTGTACACCGAAAACCCATTGTTCGAAATCGGTAACATAATAATCCATCCATTCACCATGAATCAGCAATTGGAATTTATCGACGGCACCGAAAAGATAAGCATAGGTCAAAGTTACTGTTGCAACGCGCAGAAAAAATCGCCAGAATTTCTTCGAAGTTTTCTCACTCAACCGGTTGAAGAGAATGTATGCAATCGCAACGGCAATGTTTTTCAGGACCAACATCCACCATCCTTCGATCCGATTGAAAAAGATAATTGCAAGTAAACTGAAGAAGGCAAGTGTTGCGAGAATTAATCCATCTGTCGCTCCAAGTTGTAATTTTCCGATTGTGAATTTTTTATTTGTCATAGTTTATCCACAATGACCTTGCGAAGGTTGTCTTCATCGAAGACATAAGAACCTTCGTAAAAGTTACCTCGCAAAGCAAATGAAATAATCGAGTGAGATACCAAGAAGCCAATGTGTTGTAATCGCCGGCCAGATTGATTTGGAACGGAACACCAATATTCCCCACACCAAAGCACCGAGAATGGAGCCATATATTTCGCTATCCGGTTTGCCGATATGGACGATACATGAGAGAGCAACCTGTACCAGAATGGCGCCCCAAATGCCGAATCGCGGTGTCAATCCGGTCTGCATAAAACCGCGGAAGAAAATTTCCCAGCTGATGTAATAAATGAGATAGGCAAAAGCGTGCATCGCAAATAGCTGCATTGAATCACCTGCACCTTTGTACAGCGGATATTCTGCAATATATTGCGGATCTTTTGATGATGGATAGGAGAGCCCAATCATTACCGCCCCGACGACAAGCGCTGTCGGAATCCAAAATTTCCAATCGCCAACTTGCAATCCGTAATCAGCAAGCGATTCCTTAAACACCAATTTAATAATAGCGATGGAAGACACACCTAGTAAAACAAAGGCAGAAAAATAATTATACCACTCCGCTGTCATTGCGGCACTGTTGAATAAAACAAACGTGTTGCTAAGATGAGCAAGGTAAAACGATTTGGTGCCGTAGTACTTCCACGTGGTCAGGACAAGCGGAGCGATGAGGAGAATGATAGTTGGTTTTTTATTCTCTTTGGAAAAAAGCCCAGGAAGAGAAAAGAAGTCTTCGAATCTGTTCATGATATTTTCTTCTTGAGTTGGCGTTGTTGGAGAATCCATTCGTAGGTCAAACGAATTCCTTCCTTGAGAGGTGTGAATGTATAACCAAGTTCTCGTTCGGCTTTTGCACACGAATAAGCCCAATCCTGCAAAAATGTTTCTACCCAGCCGGTAGTTATCTGTGGATAAACGCCGAATCTATTGGCTGCAAATTTTTGGATACCGCCGTACGCAAGTCCTGCTTTCGGTGGAAGATTCACTTGAAAATGCTTCTTGCCACTGACTTCATCCACCAATTCGAAGAAACGTTTCAATGATGCATTCTCACCGCCAATGATATATCGTTCGCCAATGCGTCCTTTTTCCATCGCAAGAATGTGTCCGCGCACTAGATCGTCGACGAGAACATAATTTCCGATGTTGACGCCGCGATTTAAAAGGATTGGGATTTGACCTCGATCGTATTGGTCAATCATTAAGCTCACAGAGTTACCTTCAGTCAGTTTTCCGGGACCGTACACACGCGTGGGGTTCACGATAACAAAAGGAAATCCTTCCGCGGCAAACTTGATTGCCTCTTGCTCCGCAAGAGCTTTCGTTTCTTCATATTCGGTATAATATTTTTTTGTTATACGCGGCATTGTTTCATCGCCAATAACTCCAGATGTAGTTGGTCCAAATGTAACAATAGTAGATGTCCATACGACACGCTGAACTCCGATTTGTCTGGCGGCTTCAAAGACGTTCCGCATACCGATGACATTATGGTCATAAAAAATTTTCTGATCAGGTGCCCAGTTCTTCGTATACGCCGCAAGGTGGAAGACATGCGAACTGTCCTTCATCCCAGCAATAAGCGATTCACGGTTCATAATATCACCTTGTACCAGCTTAATGTGTTCGTGATCAAGTCCTTCGCGGTTGCTCTTTGCACGTGTTAGTGCGTGAACGGTGTGTCCTTGCCGGACAAGTTCGTTCACAAGCTTCGTGCCGATAAAACCTGTGGCACCGGTAACAAAAATAGTTGTTGGGTTCATAATATTAGGGGCGGATAACAATCCGCCCAAGGGGCGATGTATTCATCACCCAATGAACATAGATGTTCAGGTCGTGAGCAAGGTAGAAAAAAATGAGGCGAGAGACAATGAAGAATTTCGAATTCTGCTCACTTGGAAGAACATCTTTTCTCTGGGAGTTTATAATTCGTACGAAAAAAATCCGTGCAACTCTCGCTGCACGGACACTCCTTTACTTACCCGCACTATCTTCTACTCCTGTTTTACCGCATTAACCTTCACGTTTACATCAAGCTCGACCGCTTTTTTTGCTTGCTTGAGATCGACACCAATAAGACGGATATTTTCCGAAGTTTCTCCAACAACCTTAACAAACACATCGGCTGCCGCGGGATATGAGCCCCCATTGATAGTAACATTGCGGCTTGAGATGATATTGAACACTGCACCTGATTGAGGAACAATTCTGCATCCATTCAATTGAATTCCATCCGCATCGGCAATGTATACACCTCGTTTTGATGTAATAGATACATTCTCAAGATTCATGTTCTTGATCGACATTTCTGGAAGTCCGTTGATAACCACCGCTCGATCTGCTCCGTTGCAGACGATATTCTTAACGTAGAAATCTTTGAATTGCGGCGTCATGTTTGTCACAACCTCCGCTTTCCGGATAGTCAAGTCCTTTCTTGCTTCCACATCGGGTGCACCGCCGGAATAATACATATCGAAGAGAATAGCGTCGGTCACGATCTCGCGCATTTGTATACCATCGAAGAATACCTTTTCTATGATACCACCCCTATCCCGCGCCGATTTGAATCGAAGTCCCACATCCGTTCCGATAAAGACACAGTTGCGGACGGAAACGTTGCGCACACCTCCATAACTTTCGCTGCCAATGACAAAACCTCCATGTGCATGGTAAACGACACAGTCAGCAACCACGATATTCTCACACGCCGGCCCTGGCATTTGGCTCTCAGCAACGGCTCCCGGTTTAAGACAAATTCCATCATCGCCGACATCGATCAGACAGTTGTAGATTACAACATTGCGGCAAGATGCTGGATCAATCGCGTCTGTGTTTTTTCCGGATACAGGTGCAAACACTTTCACATTGCGGATGATCAGGTTTTCACATTGTACTAGAAGGATGTGATACCTGGGAGAATTCTCGAAGGTCGGGCCATCAAATAAAATATCATTGCATTGAATAAGATTTACAAGATTGGGACGCAGGTATTCCCGTGTCTTTTTATAATCCGCCACCGTGAGTTCCTTTTTCAATTGTGCGATATCTTTCAAAAACCGTTCTCCCTCCATTGCTTCTTTTGATGGCCACCATGCTTCGCCATTCGCCGACACAACGCCTCCAGAAGCAGTGAGCGCTTTCCATTGCAGTTCAGTTAAATCTTCCCGTAAGACATAACGCCAGACTTCTCCGGCGCCGTTGAAAACACCTTCACCGGTAAAAGCAATGTTGGATGCTTTATTAGCACTGATCAGCGGAGTTTTACCATAACGTTCTGATCTGCCATCAGGACTTTGGATGAACGGATAATCATCAATATTCTTGCTGAACTGAACAAGCGCACCCTTTTCCACATGAAGATTGATATTGCTTTCCAGTTTGATCGGTCCTGTGAGCCATGTTCCTGGAGGGACGAGCACCGTTCCGCCTCCTGCTTTAACACATGCTGCAATCGCATCGGCAAATGGTTTGGTATTCATCGTATGCCCATCGGCAATAGCACCGTACTCCACAATACTAAATGTGCGGTTCGGAAACTGCGGCTCTTTCATTTCCGGCATCGTGAACGAAAGGTTGGCAAGATAATCCTTCAGTTGCTTCTGACCTCTTGCATTGACACTAAAGACAAACACGAAGATACAGGCTATAATAGCATATTTGCGGAACATTTTGTTTTCCTTTCTTTATGATTGAATGGTCAACACTCTAATATACGACGAAACAAGATCGAATGACAAACGAAAATGACGCCGGAATTATTTTGTTATTTATTGAAAAGGGCAGAAATTTGCTTGATTTTTTTTTAGTTCTCTTTTTTTTTCTAATGTATGAAATAGTTGCAATTGAATATTCCTTGTAATATAATGAATCATTCACCTATTTACTTATCCATGGAGTGTGTATGAAATACGTCATTCTCTGTATTCTCGCATTATCTTTTATTTCATGTCAAGAAATCGTTAACACACCGCCGCTTACCTATGATTTGAAACAGAATTATCCTAATCCGTTTACCGATACCACACGGATAGTCTATGGTGTTCCGTCTGTCGGGGCAAATGCTACAGGACCGTGGATACGCATCGTTATCAAGGATCGATTCAATCATACGGAAGCCACACTTATTGATACCTACAATCATCCGGCGGGTTATGACACAGTTGTATGGAACGGCCGTAGAGCAAATTATCAAAAAGTTTCAGCTGGAATATATTACATCGAACTTCAACAATTGACTCAAGGTGATGTGTATGTTTAAGGCCGCCGGGTCGCACTAAAACAATAAGGAACCTGCAATGAAAACAATTCTCTTTATTCTCTCATTGATACTGCTCCTACCGTCATTACAAGCACAAGATACCGTCTCTTCTCCCGTTCTTTCGAAATACAAATTTTCATTCAGCTATGGAATCTATTCTATCAATCCGAGTGATATCAATGATCATATATCAACATCAAATGATGTATTTGGAAGTACAACCCGAACCATAAGATCTATTCCTGAAATTGCAGCAACATTTTCTGTGCGTCCGCTGCAAGACAATCAAATTCTTTTCCTTCGAGGCGGATATATGTCCATCCAGCGCTCCTATCAAGTTTCTATTCCAGAAACACAAAACACTCCGGTGGCAACAGCGTACACTACAGGTACTATTAAGGAAATCTATACCGCATATCCTCTTTCCATCGGTGTAGGCCTTGCATCGTTCACATTCGATTCACAAATTCAACTAGAAATTATTTACGGACTGGGATACATCAAAGAAGAAACATCCTATACTTCTTCAACAGGTAAAGGGACATCCTATTCAAGATCTTTCTTTAGCCCGGCGTACGGTTTTAGGATTACCGGATAAACAACAGTCCGATTTTCAGACAAAATCGGTGTAACACTTGAACTTGGGTACCGTGGACTTGTCTTCGATGAATATGAAGATGACACTTCTACACAACCTGCAAATATTAAGTTTTCGTATTCTGGTGTGAATGGCTCTGCCGGATTGTCGATTATATTTTAACTCAACTTCTACCGGATATTGGATGCGGTAAGTGTGAAAAATGTCTGTTGCGCAAATTGTTCTTCATCATAGCCGATTGGTACGCAATAACACACTAATCAAGATGGATTTTTCAAATGTATGTGTTAGTATTTCCGCCGCAGACAACTACTTCACGATATAGTGCATCTGAGTCAGCTTTTCAGTGACACGTGCGCGTTGATCTCCCTGTAGTTCGATCTTTCCTTCTTTGACTGTTCCTCCGGCTCCGCAATATTGTTTTAATATCCGGCCAATTTCTTCCATTGTTGTCGGATTATGCCGTAAATCGCTCACGATTGTGACACTCTTTCCTTTTCTTCCATGCGTATCTAGCAAAACATGAACAGTGCTGCCTTTTCCGTCGTGTTGACCTTTTGGAGGGACAGCACGAACCGGCTGCGGTTCGATGAGTTGCTTTAGATCGGAGAGAGCGCGATATTTCTTTTGATGTTCCAAGTGCAATATTCTATCATGACTTCCTAAACTATTTCAATCCGCGTTTCTTTTTCTCTATAACAACCTGAGCATCCACAGGAACAGCGCAGAGAGGACACACGTAGCGTCGCGTGGTTTCATTGAAGTCGGGTTCATGGACCTGCTTGCAATTCGGACATCGTATCAAGAGCGGTTTTTCGTCTTTCACCTTTATCCTTTTGTTCCTTGATTAACGTTCTTTCTTTTTTTCGATATAAGAGGAATATTTTTAACTGGTATCTCCGGTCCGAGTAATACTGCAAGCCACCGCGTTTGTTCATGATTCTCTAATGCAAATTTTAATGTCATGGTGAAAGGGATACACAAAACCATGCCGATCAGGCCTAGTAAGTTACCCCAGAAAATTAATGAAAGAAAAACAACGAGTGTCGACAAACCGACACCGCGTCCCACGAGTTTTGGTTCAACAGCTGTGCCAATAATAAAATTTACTGCTAAATACCCGCCAGCTGCAAGCGCCGCATGACCCGGCCCAAATTGGATCAGAGTGAGAAGTACTGCGGGTGCAGCCGCAATTATTACTCCAAGATTCGGTATATAATTAAGCAGGAAAGCCAGAAAACCCCAGAGCACTGGAAAATCTACGCCGAGAATGGACATCCAAATTCCGATAAGGATACCTGTGGATACGCTGACACCGGTTTTGATGAGCAGATAGCGGTTGAGATCCTCGATAAATTTTTTGAATTGTGAAAATTCTGCTTTTGGATCTTCGAGAATAGCACGAAGCTTAACGGGAAAACTTGAGACTTCGAGCAGGATGAATGCGACCGTGAGCAGGATGAGAAAAATGCTGGAAAGTGTTGAAGTTAATCCTAAAAGCAAACTGGCAGTCAAACCCATCACCGCTCCCGGATTGGCATATTCGAGCACAGTATTATCCTTGATCGTGAAACCTTTGTTTGCCAAGAATCCTCTCAATGCTTGGACTTCCTCCTGTATGCGTCGCTGATAGAACGGCATACTATCGGAAAAGTGAGCGAGCGATGTGCCGACGAGTCCGCCGATCATGAGCAGAATGGTGACCATACACGTTAGAACTACCAGCACCGCAAGAACAGAAGGAATTCGCTTCTCTTTGAGCCACAGTACCAGCGGCGCTCCGATGACAGCAAGGAATAGAGCGACGAGCATAAGCACCAGAATAGATTGTGCCTGAACGATGCCCCAGACAATAATGACAAGTGATGCCGCGACGACGAGAAAACTCGTTCTGCGTTGAGTGTTGTTTTTTTCATTCATACTAAAATCTCTTTCCGAGTCCTTTGTGGACATCTTCTTCATCTCCCCTTGAGAGAGGAGAGTTCTTACTTTCTCTAAAGCGCACTCCGCTAACTATCATAGAACATCCTAAATCATACAAAAAATGTATCTGTTTTCTTGAGAGAATGCAAGAGCATGGGGAAAGATGAAGACAGAGAATTAGAAGTGCGAAATGGAAAAATGAGGAAATCGCAAAACGGCGATTAAGTGAGAATTCTAACAGACACGAGTCATCGTTCGTCCAATCAATCGCCGCCGGCGGAAGAGAGGCCATGCTTCGCTGAATCAAGGATACCCATGAAGCGATCAATATTCTCAAAACTCCAATTTACTTTATTGCACAGCACGATAATCGTTGTTTTATCATGAAGTCTTCTCACAAAGATACTACTGTACCCGCGCCACAAACCGGCGTGGTACACAATCTTACTGCTGTCGTTCGTCGTTGCGATGCGCCATCCATAGCCATAACTATTGTCGTTCCGCCAGTCATAGCTGAAGGGTGTAAACGCTTCCTGAAGAGTTGTTTGTTTGATTAATTGTTCGGTGTACAGCGCTTGGTCCCACTTGAACATATCTTCCACGGTGGAGTAAATCCCTTTATCTCCGACCACACCGCTTAAATAATCTTCCTCCGCTCTGCGCTTATTTTTCTTGTATCCCAATGTACGGTATTCAACATCCAACATATTCTTCGTGTTATAGATGAACGTCCTCTTCATGCCGAGCGGCTTGAAAATCCGTTTTTCCAGAAAAATATGGAACTGTAATCCCGATACCTGCTCAACGATACACGCAAGAATCACATATCCTGTATTGTTGTATTTGTATTTTCGATCCGGTACAAAAACCAATCCCGGATGATGCGTGATCAACATATCCAAAATGTCATCGTTGCTCATGAGACGTCTCTTATTTTTCCAGTACCGCTTGGCGAAACTCATATATTCTGGCAAGCCGGAGCGATGTGTAAGCAATTGGCGAATGGTTATGTCATGGTAGGGAAATCCGGGAAAGAATCGCTGCAGCGTATCGGTAAAGTTGAGCTTGCCTTCATCGTGCAGCATCATAATCGCCATTGCCGTAAACTGTTTCGTTATTGAGGCGAGTTGGAAAGTGGATTCGATATGGAGCGGCGTTTTCTCTTTCAGGTCGGCATAACCGAAGGCGTTTTCATAGATAACTTTCCCTCCCTGTGCAATCAGAACGTTACCGTTAAATCCTCTCTTTGTTGAAAGGACTTGAAAGAGGGAATCTATCTTGAAGACGATATCGCCGGATGCGTGATCGTTAGCCGGGATACTGCCGGAAATTGTTGACGAAGTCGTATCGTTCGTGAAACATGCGGAAAACAACGTCAGCAAGAAGCAGAAAAAAAAGGAAATCATTTCAAGTTAACCGTATAAAATTAAATTACCTGTCATCATAGTACGGGAATATCGATGCGGTGTCAAGAGATGCCTGCTTTTATTCTTTTCTATAAAAGAAAAATGAGAACATACTGACAAGCCATCAACGTTGAGAGAGATGACACGAAAAAGTAAAAATAGATTTGGATGAACGATAAATTGGCAGCAACAATGATAGTGTATTTTCTTAGACAAACGTTGTAATCACCGCGCTCTTACTTTTGTGGTGTACTGTTCTGTGTGTGCAGTACATACGCGAATACACCGAATGCACGTATCGCCTGCGATTGTGGATGCACCGTTCCTACTTCATCAACTTTGTACCCATCTTCGCCGCCGTTTGGATTCCATCCGTTTCGGATGCCATCGTCTATGGGGCGATGGAGTGTTATCGCTGCATCGCCGTGATGGTTCGTCCATACGTGTTCCAGCATTTTCTCAATTTTACCCGGAATATCAGGTTGCTGGTCAGGGGCGATCTGGTACGCGTCCAGAATAAAGTGAACGAAAGCCCCGTTTCCATCCATCCGCAGTTGGTAATAATCGTTCGAATCGATCCAACCGTTAGCCGGATCCATGATGCGGCGTGCTGTTTCAACAACAATCTTTTTGTACTTCGCCTCACCGGTCATCCGGAACATCGCCGCCCCGATCGCACACATACCTGCTCCTTCCCATGGAAACTGTTTACCGAAAGCCGCCTGTCCTTCATTACCTTGCCATTTTCCATCGCCCCGGTAGGATTGTTTCTCCACACCCGGATACTTCGTATCGCCATTCCACACCAGCATGGCATCTGTGTAGAATTGTTGTTCATGCGTGGCTTCGCACAGCCAGCACGCAACAGTCGCCATCTGGTTCATATTGCTATTCGTGAATATTCTGAAGTTCCCCTGCATATTCGGTGCATAGTTATACCAGCTCCAAAATCCTTCGTGATGAGAGAGTCGTCCCTCGCGCTTCCAGATATCTGTTCTTTGCATCATCCACCCATTGCATATTCTTTCTTCCGGACACATCCCACCAATACATTTCTGCCAAACAGATCCATGCGCGATCGTCCACCCAAGTTCCGTTGTGCATATCGAGAAGTCTATACGTATTGGTATATAAAGACAGCAAGTTCTCATCGCCGGTTGCAGCATAGAGATATGCATCTCCAATGGCGCCGTTCGCACCTTCCCATTCTGCATTATAAACTTGATGGAAGAGTTTATCAACCGCGTACGCGCGCTGCACTGTACGTCGAAAGAGATCAGGTGCAGGTGAATCCTGTGATGCCGCTTTTCGAACGACGGGTGTATCCTTTGTCCCGAACAAATCTCCTTTGGTAAGAATATAAGCCACAGCAAGAATAGTAAACAGACCGATGCTGCTGAGCGCAATCATTTTCAAGCGGAAGGTTGATTTTTTTTCCGGTTTTTGGTCGTTGACTGCTTGTTGTCTTTTTCGTTTCGTCGACATAGGATAGAGATTAAATTCTGCCGGTGCAGCATTTGCTGTCTCCTATGCACATCTAAAGTACGTCGGAGTCCTATCATGCTACCAACGACATTTGCTCAAAATGTAGACAAAAGGGAATTGAACTTCAAGGAGGAAACAAGAATATGGTGAAGTCACTGCAGGACTATCACGCTGGCATTAAGTGATATACGAGATGGACGGATCGAGACTCTTCACTTGTGATGTGAAGATTTGTGCAAATGCAGCATTGCATAGTATGCACCGCCGAGAATCAATCCTATGAGTGGCACTATCAATCCGCATGCAATTTCATACCCATGTGGCGTTTCGGGCGTGAGCCGGATGGCAATAAACGACGGTAATCCTCCAAGTACGAATGTCGCTATGTATGTAACAACCCGGTTTTTCCGTGAGAGGCCATGATAGAAAAAGAGACTTGCCACAAGGCCGTCGAAGAAAGGTATATGGTTCGATTCCTTTTGACTCCACGTATTCCATAACCACATCAAGTAAAGTGCGCTAACGGTGCATATGATGCAATACCAGCCAAGGAACATAATCCAATAGATGTCGGTCGGTGTTCTGTCGGTTGGACTTATTTGTGCCAATTGGATTCGATGCAAGCACAACACACCCAAAACCCATGCCGAGAGAAGAGCCATCGCTATGCGTGACCGCTCCACGGAGTGACCGTGAAACGCTTTTTTTAAGCCCAAATATCGATGAACAATCGATGGAAAAAGGTTTCTCTTTGCGAAATATACTTCAAGAATTCGCATGAAGTACAACGACGCCAACATGACGATCACAAAAGCTGCAAGGGTCATCAATACCCAATACGAGCGAGCAAAGAACACAATCAAACCGACGAGAATGAGCAGCACTTGCATTTCTTCGCGGTGGTACCATGTGAAAAAGAATAACTGTTGGTCTTGGTTCTGTTTTTTCATCGCATGTTCACTTACACTTGAGCGCCGTTGTTAAAAGCAAGCGTGGTAATCTCGGAGAGTTTCCGCGGATTGAAGTACGAACCTTCGAGCTTGCGCAATTCAGAAACCAATGCTCCCACTTTCATAAATGGATACATCAACTCAGCACCCTCCGGAATTTTCTTTGATGCCCGACACATCAGGAAATAACTTTCAAAGAACGGTGTATAGGGCTTGAGCCATGGCTCTGCATTCATAGATTGAAAAAAATCATACACCTGTCGATTGAATCGTAATACAGTTGTTTCGTCTTTTAATTGTTCTTCGCTCAGTTCAGGGAAGTCGGCATAAAGGGAAAGTCGTTTTTTGTTCGGATCAATTCTGACTTCTTGAACTTTTTCGCACAATGGATGGGGAGAATGTGTTTGCGTGCGGATACGCCACAGCTCGCTCATATCGATCATAGTTCCTTCTCGCAGGAGCGTGAGTTGTGCATCTTGTCCTTTTTCTTTGTCCAAGTTCGCTTGCAGCCGTTCGCGTTGGCGTGATTCCGAATCATTCACAGCACGTCTTTTTTTGTGTTTCCGCTCCTGACGCATTAATGAAAGTAAATCAAGCCTTTGCTGTTTAGAGCGCCGAAATTGAATTGCTACCTTGAAAAAATCCTGGGTATCATCAAGGCGCAGTTCATATCTCGATTGGATGATAGAATGCATTACAAAGCCAGTGAGCGGTATGGAAAAAAGAAGTATTCCAATATCTATAATTTTGTGAGTAAAAATATAGTTTACGAATGTTAAACCGATCCCGCCAAACCATGCCAGGAGCGAAAGGAGAAACAGCCATGCGATAGTTCCCGCAACCATGGATTCAGAAACAGTAATGGGTCTCTGTATCCATATTCGTGTGAACCGGCGCAGCAGTGGCCAGGTAAGAAGGAAACCAACAAGCGCTATGGGGAAGATTACATACATGACATGATTGTGAAGTGACGAAGCTTCAGTTTGAGAACTGTGGCAAGCCTACAGAGCATTCCGATCTACCCAGAGGAATATTCCGTTGTGAAAGTACATGAAGGCGTATCACGGTAGATACCTAAGAAATTGCTTTGCGATAAAATCTGCGCTTGGCATACCTGTAAAAAAATATTACTTATAGCTTGCAATGGCCCGATCCACGGTTTCGTAGGTCTTGAACACTTTTACCAATTGTGTAATGGCAAACAGACTTTCTACCTTCTCCGTGATATTTGCCAAGCGCAAATCTCCGGATTTATTTCGTACGGATGTCAGTGCAGCGATCAACGTGCCTAAACCAGTACTGCTGATCCATCGCACGCCTTTCATATCTACAACAATCTTGGTGAATCCTTCCTGCAACAGACTGTAAATTTTATCGCGTAGATTTTCTGTATCCGGCTCTCCCATCAGGTTGCCTTTCAAACTCAGAACTGCGACCGCGCCATGCATTTTTTCTTTTATTGTCATAGACATTCCCTTATGTAATACAGCTGGATTGTTTAGTAATACATTCTTTTGTAAAATGATACGTCCTTTTTGACGGAATGTCAACGCCCATGTGTTTGCCGGTTAAATCCGCATAGCTGATCGAAATTGGTTTTGGTGCGGACTTCTTCGTATTATTATGCAGAAATAAACCGGTATTACAAACCATTTCTACGCTGAACAACTTGATTACATTGATACCCATAAGGTCTCTTGAGCATCCTGAATTAGTACCGTATCGCACCCTGCGCCAATCGGTCGAACAATTTCGCAAAGGCATGTTTATAGGAGAAGGGAGAATAGTTGTTAGGAGGCTTTTAGAGAGCACTCATGAAATTATTTCTGTTCTCATGACATCGGAGTGGTTAGAAGAATATCGTGAACTTCTCGTCACGAGGCCTGAGAAGATAACTGTGTTTCTTGGGCAGAAGGAATTGCTCAACACGATTGTTGGATACAATTTGCATCAAAGTATTATGGCACTTGGGAAAATTCCTATACAGGCAACGCTTGACTCAGTTCTCATACAATCATCACCGCCGCATTTATTTGTTGCTGTAGATGGATTGGCGAATTCTGAAAATCTCGGTGTGCTTGTGCGGAATTGTGTCGCCTTCGGAGTGCAAACCATTCTTGTCGGAGAAACATCAAGCAGTCCTTATTTACGGCGGGCTGTGAGGAATTCCATGGGAACGGTGTTTAAGATACCCATTGTGCACTGCGAGAATCTTGTCGAAACTCTCACAATGCTTCGACATTCTCACGAATTCAAAATTGTTGCCGCACATCCTCATGCAGAAGAGCATAACATTCAGCGCGTGGATTTCACCGAGCACTGTTGTGTTGTCTTCGGAAGCGAGGGGGATGGAATTTCTCCGCGGGTTCTCTCGGCCTGCGATATCACAACGGCGATTCCCATGCAGCTTGGAGTTGATTCACTCAATGTGGCAAGCGCCAGCGCTGTTTTTTTGTACGAAGTGATGAGACAAAGGAATAAGGCATAAACACGTGATGCATTATGTTCCATCGATGCAATCAGGATTTCGATGCTAACGGCGGCAACTCGCGTGCAGTAATTTCCGATTGAAATCCGCATTCCCGATGTGAACCATCGCAGAAGGGTTTATCTTTGCTATGGCCGCAGCGGCAAAGAGAAACACTCGTTCGGCCATTGAGATCAAATTTCTTCCCGCTCAGATCGAACAATTCGAAATCACCTTCCACACGAATGCTGCCGTTGTTTTTCACTGTAATTTTTGCTGCCATACAAGGCTCCTATTGGATCTGAAAGTCAACAGACAACTGCGTTTTTTCCCAGGAGAGTTTCATCACACCGGATTTATCGCTTGTACGTTCCAATGTCATTGTGAACTTCTCTGCCACATGCGCAAGCGTTTTCTTCTTCAACGGAATTCGTGCTACGTCAAGCTTTTCATTATACACCGTTCCCCATTGTCCGGTTTGTTTATTGATAATGAGCTTCCATTGTTTGGATGATGGGAGGGAGTAGAGAGTATAAGATCCGTGCGGTAATTTTACGTTCCCTAAAATTAGATCTGCTTCCGTCGTAAATCCAGTTGCCGCATTTGCACCTGTACGCCAAACCTTGCCGTACGGGACAACACTTCCCATGATTTTTCTGCCGCGCTGCGATGGACGACCATAATCCACCGATAAGTGTTTCCCGTTCAATATGAGTTCTGCTGAATCGCGCGGACTTGGTACCAGCGAGTCTTTACTGACATGGAAGGGAACCGAAAGCGATGTATTTGCCCACTCGATTTTCAGTGTGCCGCCATCATTGCCGTTCTTTTCTAACTTGAATGTGAGGTCTTCTATCGGGGATTTCAGTTTCTTGATATTCAAATCGATACGTGCAAGATCAAGTTGTGGATTATAGATCGTTCCCCATTGTCCTGTCTGTTTGTTGATGATGAGCTTCCAGCGTTCCTCAGCAGGAAGTGTGTAGAGCGAATACGCGCCGCGCGGAACAATCGCCCCATCTACTTCAAAATCGGTTTCGGTTATCAGTATAGTTGCCGCACCCGCGCCCGTGCGCCAAACTTTGTAATATGGTACAAAGGCGCCGAAGATTTTCCGTCCGAGAATTGACGGTTTACCATAACTAATCGCGATCTTCTTTCCGTTGAATGTCGCCTTGACCGAATCATGCGGGCTGACGATTGGTTTCTGTGCGTAGGTCTTGACGCAAAAGCCAGCGGTAATCAAGAAGAGCCAGAGTACGTGCCTTAATTTCATAGGTCCTTCATTCTCAAACATTATTTTGTGCCGGATAATTCCTTCTCTACGGATATATATGTTTCATATGTTGTTCGGTCAAAACATACAACAAGTACACGTTCAAGTTCTATATTAGTTTCAAGTTCGTGGAAAATTTCTTTCAGTGCAATGCGAGAAGCCCGTTTCACCGGAAATCGATACACACCTGTACTGATAGATGGAAACGCGATAGTTCTGATGCCGTGTTTTCGCGAAAGCGCGAAACAGCTTCGATAGCAATTTGCCAATAAGGTGTCTTCATCGTGTGTACCCTCCTGCCAGACAGGACCGACAGTATGTATAATATAATTTGCTGGAAGATTATAGCCTCTTGTCATTTTTGCATTGCCGGTTTCGCAACCTCTGAGAGTTCGGCATTCTTCTAACAGCATTGGTCCGGCCGCTTGATGAATCGCACCGTCAACGCCTCCGCCGCCTAAAAGCGAGTTATTGGCAGCATTGACAATCGCATCGACCATTTGTGTGGTGATATCGCCTTGAACAATAGATACATGGGAGTGTGTTTTTTTGCCTATCTTCATTCACAGTTCCCTTTCATTGTTCCAACCTATTGTCTAAGACCTTTAATCTGTTTTACACTTTTTGCTCCAACACTCTTGCTACCATTATTCCTGCATCCTTCTTAATTTTCATGAGATATTCCCAAAGTGATGTTTTGGTGATTTGCACTTTTGAACCAGGAAATGGTGCATGGATCATATGCAATTTTTTGTTTTGCCAGATGGCAATACCGGTATGCGTGCAGTCTAATCCTTCGATGGTCGTCGTGATGCCCAGGATGTCACCATCGTTGATCTGTGAAGCGGCTTTTTTTACGTTCGATTTAGAAATGTGATACATCGTCCGTTTATTCATCTCTGCTTCCTGTGCGGCGATCATTTTTACAAATTCCGGATTCTCTCTCAGCTGCAAATAAGAATCGGCGTGCGTAGACATAAAATTGATCTTCTTTTTGTATGGCACGCCGCCGATTTCTTTTGTAACATTCTTGAGCACAGACTTTTTTTCGTTGTCAAAGAAATAATCTGATGTATAATGTAATCGGCTTGGATACTTGTCAATGATGCCATCGCGGTAACGAACAAATTGCAATTCCTTTTTGTAGTCTTCAAATGTCATCGTGTTTTTCTTGATGCATCGCGCGAGGACGAGCGAGTTCTCATAGAATGTAACACAATCGAGCTTCTGGAGATTTATAATGAGATGCTCCTTGCCAGGTGCTTCAATGGTGTTAGCGGCATAATTCACTCCGAGAAACGATTTTGCTATTTCAATGACTACTTCGTTGATCGGTCTTTCGGTGAGCTTGAGAGAGAGGGCAAAATCAAATTTATTCTTACAGATCAATTCATTTGGATCGGAAAGAAGAGTGTTTGCTATGATCTTTTCTTGCTGAAGAAGAGAAGGCAATAAGGCGGCAACGGGAATCGATTGCAAAAAAGTGCGACGGTTCATGAGCGCTTTCTTTACTTATTCAACTCTAATCTCCGGCCGGGAATAGCCAATCTAAAATGGTGTTTCCTCTCCAGGTTCAGCTGGTAAGAACGTTTCAGGCCGATATATTGTTCGGCTGTCAAATCGCGCATACTGTTTATTGAATTGCAGTTTTACTGTGCCCGTCGGACCATTTCTCTGTTTGCCGATGATAATCTCTGCCAATCCTTCCGTCGGTTCGCCGTCTTGTTCCTGAATACCGAACATTTCGGGACGATGAACGAACGTCACAACATCAGCATCTTGTTCGATTGCGCCGGATTCACGTAAGTCTGAAAGTGCGGGCCTCTTATCATTTCGTGATTCAACAGAACGGTTCAACTGCGACAATGCAATGACAGGGATATTCAATTCTTTGGCAAGCGCTTTCAGTGAACGCGAGATAGCGGAGATTTCTTGTTCGCGGCTTTGAGCGTTCCTTGGTCCCTGCATTAATTGAAGATAATCAACAATGATAAGTCCGATATCGTGTTCAACTTTTAATCGGCGGGCTTTTGCTCGCAATTCTAATAAAGCAAGTCCAGGAGTGTCATCAATAAACATCTTTGCCTTATAGAGACGACCAACACTCATACTTAATTTCTTCCACTCATCTTCGGGCAGTCGTCCTGTGCGTACCTTATGTGCATCCACGCGGGCTTCGGCGCACATCAACCTCATGACCAATTGTTGTGTGGACATTTCGAGACTAAACATACCAACGGGTACATCGTGCAGCACTGATGCATTTCGTGCAATCGAGAGCGCAAATGCCGTTTTTCCCTGCGACGGACGACCGGCAATAATAATAAGATCGGATGGTTGGAATCCGCCTGTAACTGAATCAAGATCGGCAAATCCTGAAGGCACACCAGTAACGCCGCTGTGTTTGCCGTGGAGGCTCTCCAATAATTCCATCGTCTTATGAACGGCGTTATCCATCGTGATAAAGCTTTTCTTCATCCGCTGTTCGGAGATATCGAAAATCTTTTGCTCTGCTTCATCCAGCAGGCCGAGCGCGTCTTCGGTTTCACTGTATGCGCGGTTAATGACTTCTGATGATGAATGAATAAGCTGACGCATAAGCGCCCGCTCCAGCACGATGTGTGCATGGTATTCAATGTTCGCGGCGCTGGAAACTTTTGTTGTGAGTTCCGTGAGATAGTATTCACCGCCGATTTTTTCCAAATCGCCGCCGCGGCGAAGTTCTTCTGTCAATGTAATAAGATCGACCGGTTCGCTTCGGTCAAACAATTTCATCATTGCGCGGTAGATGCTTTGATGCGCCGGTTTGTAGAAAGCAGTATCATCCAGAACTTCAATCGCTTTGGCGATGGCATCTTTCTCTAAGAGCATCGCACCGATGACAGCAGCTTCAATATCCATCGCTTGCGGCGGTACGCGCCCTTCGGTCGAAACCGATTGCGGTGAGTTGAAGTCAATTATTTTTCGTGGGTCTGCCATACAACATTCTCCTTTTCCACGGATTGAAATCCGCGGTTACATCATCTAATCATTGGCGCGATGAGCATGCCAATGAGATACGTTGTGATCGCTTCGCCTAATCCGATAAGAGTCATCTCGGTGCCGCTCTTGAGCCACGAGCGCCCGGTAACGATTACCTTCGATGCTCCGACAACGAAATGCGCCGCTGTGCTAATGATAAACGAAATAATGAGCGCTTCCATTCCCGACCAGAAAATAAACGGAAGTACAGGAATAATAGCGCCGATTGCCGTGCTGACCGAAGCGCTAAACGCCGATTTCCATTGGTTTGGAAACGATTTTTCGGAAAGGCCGAGCTCTTCATGCGCCAGTGTTTTAAGAAATTGTTCCGGCTGTTCTGCAAGTTTTGCTGCCATTTTTTTTGCTTCTTCAGGCGAGAATCCCTTGAGCTGGTAGAAGAGCTCCATTTCTTCCTGCTCTTCCTCGGGATGTTCTTCGATCTCGCGTCTTTCCTTTTCCATTTCAGCTTCGTACACTTCACGTTCCGATTTTGTTGCGAGGTACGCGCCGCTTCCCATGGACAATGCGGATGCAACTGCCACTGCGAGTCCGCTCAATAAAATAAAATTGCCGTTTGCCGAGGTTGCGCCTGCCACGCCGCTGACAACGCCGAATGCAGCACCGAGTCCGTCATTGACCCCATAAATTGCCTGACCGATCCAACCGCCTCCGGTGACATGCCAGCGTTCTCTGCCTAACATTCGATCGAGTCTGCTCTGCGGATGCTGGGAAATTCGCGGATGGCTCATTTCTTCCAGCATTTTACTGTGGGCATTTTCTTCACGTTGAGCTTCAAGAAGCGCTTGCTTATCCGTTTCTGATTCTGCCGCAACGATCATTTTCTCGTATAATGCATCTGCCTGGCTTTCGCCCGCTTCCAACATTTGTGCGGCTTCTTCGCTTGAACTTTTCAGTAGCATTGTCCGCTGCAATTTCTCTATCGGTGTATCGCGGAATATGCCGACCTCAACACCCAACTCGCGTAAACGGGCTGCCCATCGCTCGGCATGCCGATCTTCTGCTTCAGCCATGCGGATAAGGATTGCTTTTTTTTCCGGATGCTGCTCATGTTCCGCTAATGCGCGATAGTTGCGTGCGCTCAGCATTTCATCACGCCATGCTTTTTTTAGATTCTTGATGAATTCTTTCTTTCGATTCATATTCAAAATCTCAATAATCAATAATCAAATCACAAATAAATTTCAAAAAGCAATTTTCAAATTCTTGTCGTTGAATCTTTACTATTGGAATTTGTTTGAAGCTTGTGTTTTGTGATTTGTGTTTTATTTTTCAGTTTTCATTTCTTCATACAGCTTTCGAAACTTCTGAACGTCTTCCCAACAAGGTCTTTTCCAATTTGGATTGCGCAGCAACGCAGCGGGATGATATGTGACCATCAACGGAATACCGCGATAATCATGCACTTTGCCGCGTAAAAGCGTCAATGAGGCATTGGTCTTTAAGAGCGATTGCCCGGCGATACGTCCTACACAAAGAATCATTTTCGGTTTGATCAATTCAAGCTGTTTCCACAGATACGGCTCGCATAACTCGATCTCTTCCGGCTGCGGATCGCGATTATTCGGCGGCCGACATTTGAGAATGTTACAAATGAATACTTCTTCACGTTGAAATCGGATTGATTCGAGAATTTTATTCAGCAGCTGCCCGCCGCGCCCGACAAACGGCTCGCCTTGTGCATCTTCATCAGCTCCCGGTGCTTCACCAACAACTACCACTTCTGCCTTGGGGTTGCCGACACCAAAGACAAACTTTGTCCGCGTTTTTCCGAGTCCGCATTTCATGCAGGTATTAATTGCCTGATTGAGCATTGGAATACTTTCGGCGGATATCCAAGGTTCTGCAGGATAAGCATGAAGTGTCGTCGCTGTTTGTGGAGCAATAGGATTTCCAAAAAGGTCTGTTTCAGATTTTCGAGACATAGATGTTCCGGTCGTGGAGGATATAGTTCGCTCTTCTTGATGAACCGGCTGATCCATTGCTGGCTGAACAGGAGTTTTTGGAATCAGCAGTGAGTCGCCGTAGAGTTCTGCTTGTTGTTCGAGGAAACATTGAGTATCCGACAGCAATGTATTGAAATCGTCGTCAAGAGACATAGGTCAGATATTATGATTTACTATTTCGATCCCAATGAAAAAAAATCTCCCCTTCTGAACAGGAGAGAACGATGGGATCTATGATCCGGGATTAATGCGCCTAATAAAACTACAAGAGAGTTTTTATCTTATTCAGAATTTTATTCGCTATATCAAACTTCGGCATAATGGGAAGTTGTTCCACTTTGCCGCGTTTGTCGATCATCGCGACCGTGTTAAGATTAGAACCGAATACGCGGTTCTGTTTGCCAAAGGAATTGAGCACGATGAGGTCGAGATTCTTCTTTCGAATTTTTTCCTTTGCGCCTGCAAGTTCGTCCTTTGTTTCCAGTGCAAAACCTACCAGCGTCATTGATCGTTTTTTCTTACCGAGGGTTGCGAGAATGTCTGTTGTTGCTTCGAGATGCAATTCCAGTGCCTTACTACTGGAATGTTTCTTCATCTTATGCTTCGCCGGATTTGCAGGCCTGTAATCGGCAACAGCCGCCGCCATTATGACGGCATCTGTTTTCTTCGTATGGGCAAGAACAGCGGACAGCATTTCTTGTGCCGATTCAACATCAATGCGTGTTACATTGCGCGGTGTTTCGAGATGGGTTGGTCCTGCAACAAGTGTTACCTCCGCGCCGCGCTGGGCAGCGGCGTTTGCAATTGCAAATCCCATTTTCCCGGACGAACGATTTCCCACAAATCGCACAGGATCGATTGCTTCATATGTTGGTCCTGCCGTCACAAGAATTCGCTTCTTCTTTAAATCCTGATGTGATTGATCAAGGATTTTTCCAATTGTCTCAATAATAATTTTAATTTCCGGCAAGCGTCCTGGTCCGCTTAATCCGCTGGCAAGTTCTCCTTCAACCGGAGGGATGATGATGTAGCCGCGTTCTTTAAGCGACGTGAGATTGTTCTGCGTGACTGGGTTCAGATACATCTCTGCATCCATAGTCGGTGCGAGAATAATCGGCCGCGTTGTTGCGAGAGCAACAACAGCAAGCAGGTTATCGGAAATGCCATAGGCAAGTTTTGCTATTGTATTGGCTGATGCCGGTGCAATCACGAGCACATCTGCCCAGTTGGCAAGGTCGATATGCTGTGTGCTGATGTCGGAATCCGACGATTGGTTGTTCGTCCAGAGATCGGTGAAAACCGGATTCTTTGAAAGCGCGGAGAACGTAAGCGGAGCAACAAAACGTGTTCCCGCTTCCGTCATCATCACTTTTACTTCGGCCCCGGACTTTACAAGGTCACGAACGAGATAGCCTACTTTGTAAGCAGCAATCCCACCTGTGACTCCAACTAATACATGCTTGCCGCGCATCGTAAATTCCGTTATTCTTCGGTCGCTGTTTCTTTAGAAGAAGTCTTTGCAAAGAAATCAATATGTTCTTTGTAGCGATAGGGAATCTTCTTTTCCCGTACCTCATCGATCGCAACTTCTGTCGGTTTCCTGCGTTTCTCAAATTCCAGACTAATTTTGAGTTGATCCGGATTAGCAACTGTCACTTCGCTGTCATCTTCCGGTTCTGGTGTCGCATTTAACGCTTTGAGCGTTTCGAGCTGCTGCGATAATTCAATTTTGAGGTCATCGTGAATTTGCCGCGACCGTTTCGCAGCAACGATGATTGCTTCGTAAATGTTGCCGGTTTGTTCTAAGAATTCATGCATTGCAACTGGTTTCACTGCCACTGCTCTTCCTCCATTACGTTATGATTATGATTGTATACTTTTCTTAAAATTTCTCTGAACGATGACATCTACTTCATCAATAGCTTTTTGGAGTTCATCGTTCACGATTTGAAAATCAAATTGAGGACCCTGTTCCAGTTCCATTGGTACTCGGTCCAACCTCCGTTTGAGAGTCTCAGGATTTTCTGTTTTCCGATTTTCTAAGCGTTTCTTCAGCACTTCCATACTCGGCGGCTTGATAAAAAATAAGACAGACTCGTTAGGAAAATTTCGCCGAATCGATAATGCACCTTTCACATCCACATCAAACATCATGGAATAACCATGATTGAGCGCTCTATGAATTTCGCTCTTCAGCGTTCCATAATAATTTCCATAGATTTCTTCCCACTCCACTAAATCTCCGGTTCCAATGCGATCTTCAAATTCCTGCCTCGTGAGAAAGAAATAATCCCTTCCGTTTACTTCACCGACCCGTATGGGCCGTGTTGTTGCAGAAACAGAAAAGAGCATCGTTGGATATTTTGTAAGAATCGCTTTCGCGATTGTGGTCTTCCCGCATCCACTGGGTGCCGATATGACAATGAGTTTTCCTTTGGTCATTGGTGATATATAATTGGTGATTGAGTCGTAGATGAACCTGATGTACTACCTACCAATTAACACTTCACAAATTCACTCATTGCTATTCAATATTCTGCAACTGTTCCCGAATTTTTTCCAGTTCTTCTTTCAATCCAATAATCATATGTGCAATAGCCGCATCACTGGATTTGGAACCGATCGTGTTTGCTTCGCGGTTCATTTCTTGTACGAGGAAGTTCAACTTGCGACCAGCTGCTTCATTCTTCTTGAGCGCTTCAAGGAAAAACTTGTTATGACTCCTATAGCGGACGCATTCTTCCGTAATGTCAAGTTTATCGACCATCAACGCTATTTCCAGTTCTAGCCTATTTTGGTCAAGAACGAACTTGTCTTCTACCAACTGCGCGATACGTTCATGCAAGTTTTTACGTTCTTCTGGGATCCGTTCCTTCGAAAGTTTCTCCACTTCATTCAGAGTCTCCTCCATCCAGTGGATGCGTTTTTCGAGATCCTTCGCCAATTCGCTTCCTTCTTGCGAGCGCATCGCATTGAGATTCTCTAATGCTTGGCGAACTGTTTCCTGCACCAGTTCCCACTCACGTTCATCGGTTTCTTCTTCCTCAATGGGTTCCAGCACTTCGGAGAAGGTTAAAAGGTGTTCAAGTTTTACCTGCTCGCGAATCTTCACGGACTTACGGATCTCATTGAGCAGCTTAAAGTACGACTTTGCTGCGGCAGTATTCACTTTCAGAGGAATAGCACCGTTGGAGTCATAAGCGATCTTGACGGTGATGTTCAAATTGCCGCGATTCAGGAATGTGCGAACAATATCCTTCAATTCCTTTTCACGCTGGGAAATGCTTCGCGGCAGACGCAACGTGATATCGAGGTAGCGGCTGTTCACACTCCGCACCTCTGCACCGATATTGATACCGTCCCTACTGACTTCTGCACGGCCAAAGCCGGTCATGCTTGCTACCACAAAGGCTCCTCGAAATAGAATTTTGCATCAAAAGGTACGGAAAATTCGATGGGAGGGCAAGGTTTACTTTTGCACATCATCTGCACGTTGATATTCACGAGTTATCCACATCGGGATTGCAATTCCTTGCAATTTTACTGATTTTGGATGTGAATTGTGGATAACTGACAAACATTAATGATTACCAACTACTATACTCTATTTCACATAGCGGTTGAATTGAATCAAGAATTCTCCGGACGAATAGTGGACGAAATCTTTACTCAATACCGCGGTGAGTTGATTCTATCGTTTCGGGAAACTCCTGCCGTTATTCTCGTCGGTTGTGAACCAGCGAACAATTATATCTATGCGCGAAAAACGTTTGCTCGAGCGCGTCGAAACTCTACAGATCTTTTTTCCGAAGTTCATGGGATGATGATTGAGAAGATTTCCATACATCCGACAGATCGACAAATATATGTTCGATTGAAGGATAGGCGTGAACTGATTGTACAATTATTCGGATCAAAAGCGAATATCCTTTTCGTTGATACGAGTGGTATGGTGACCGATCTATTCTTGAAGAAATTGGATCTGAAGAATACGAAGCTTGAATTGTTCTCTCAGATTCGACGCCCGGATATTCCAGAATCGCCCCACAACAGCATCGTGGCGACGTACGGAGACCAACCGCTCGCAACAGCGCTGAAACATATGTTCCCATTATTCGGTACTGTGCTTATCCGGGAATTGCTCACTCGTGTTGGTTTGAGCGGCGAACAGCCGCTTGCCGATTTACTGGAAAACGAAATTAACCGTTTGTTGAATGGTGCACAACGATTGAAGGAAGAACTTCTTTCTCCACCGTCACCGCGTGTGTACTCGAACGGCACATCGCCTGTACGCTTCTCCATTATTCCATTGCAGCATCTCAATGAATTCGAGTTTCAGAAATACGAATCTGTGTCGGAAGCAATCTACACGTTTCGTGCGCATGTACGTCATGAGAAAACCATTCTCCACGAGAAGGAAGAAATCATGAAAGTACTGGAGCGCGAACGAGGCCATACGGAGCGGACACTGCAAAAAATTGCAGCTGAAGCAGAGACCTCAAGTCGTGCAGCATTGTATGAGAAGTTCGGCAAGCTCTTAATATCTCAACTGCATCTTATCAAAAAGGGCGACAGTACAGCATTGATAGAAGAT
This sequence comes from Bacteroidota bacterium, assembly GCA_049523215.1. Taxonomy (GTDB): domain Bacteria; phylum Bacteroidota; class Ignavibacteria; order UBA10030; family UBA10030; genus Fen-1298. The sequence goes on from JBEKNC010000006.1 coordinate 100,824, forward strand.
TTCGTCGACCGGTCCAATGATCTTGTTGAAATCCCTCTTGATCCGCATCTGACTCCGGCGAAGAACGCTGAACGGTACTTTGAGAAAGCCGGTAAATCCCGGCACGCTGCAGAAGAACAACGTCAGCGCGCGGCTGAATTGACGGAGCGGCAAAAATCGGTCTCTCAACTTCTCACGCGCATGGAAGACGTTATCACAGCAGATGATCTCCATCGCTTTGCAGAAGAAAATCGGAAAGAGCTTGCAAAATTTGGATTGAAAACAAAAAAATCAGGACAGATAAAAAAAGAAGAACCATTGCCGTTTCGTGTGTTTACCGTTGCGGGCGGATTCCAAGTGTGGGCGGGAAAAAGCGGTGAGAACAATGATTTGCTTTCAACGCGCCATACTGCGAAGAATGATCTCTGGTTCCATGCCCGCGGAGTAGGCGGTTCGCATGTTGTTTTGAAAGTAGGAACCGGAAAAGGCGAGGTGAGCAAACAAGCCATTGAGCAAGCGGCGGCAATTGCAGCGTACTATAGTAAGATGAAGAATTCAAAATTGGTGCCGGTAGCGATGTGTGAGGGGAAGTATGTGAGAAAACCAAAAGGAGTTCCGGCGGGCACCGTTATCCTGGAGCGAGAGAAGACATTGTTCGTCGAACCAGCTTTACCGTAGCCGTAAGGATTGAATCTTGCTGAAAATAAGACAACTGTCACACTCGGAAATTCCCCAGCTGCAAAATTATCCTCCTGAAGATTGGAACTTGGATCTTCCGCGGTTGCTCTCTTTTCATTTCGGGTATCCCTATTTCTATCCTGTAGCAGCTGAAGTCGATAAAAAAATAATCGGATGCGGAATTGCCATAGTACATGGAAATATCAGCTGGCTTGGAACGATCATTGTTCTTCCGGAATATCGAAGAAGTGGGATTGGAAAAGAAATAACATCCCATCTCATACAATACTGCAAAAACAGGGGATGTACCACTCAGCTGCTCACTGCCAGCGCAATGGGTGAATCTGTCTATAGAAAGCTTGGCTTTATAACCAGTACAGAATATATATTTTACAGAAGGGAATCGATTGCTCCAATTCAACTCATTTCAAATGTGAGAGAAGTCAGACAAGAAGATGTAAAATATATCAAGAAGCTTGACAGAGAGATTACCGGAGAAGAACGATTTACTTTTCTTGAAAGATTTCTTTCTACCGGATGGGTCTATGTTCCAGAGAGATCAACTCGTATCAGTGGTGTCTATCTTCCAGATTTTGGTAGTGGGTTGATCATCGCAAAGGATTCCGAAGCGGGGTTAGCACTCATGAAGTTGAGATTCAATCGCGGCAAGATAACCGCAGTTGTTCCATCGTTGAACACAATTGCTCGAGAGTATTTACTGTCAGAAGGGTTTCAGGAGTATCGCACAGCTCCTAGATTGGTACTAGGGAACGATGTGCAGTGGCATCCCGCCATGCTCTATAATAGAGCAACTGGGTATTGCGGATAGATAACGACCGCTAAGAATTTTTGATTATTTTTTTTCCTTCTGCTCAATCTTCGCCCATGTATCCTTCAAGGTCACGATGCGGTTGAATACCGGTGCACCCGGTTTTGAGTCTTTCACGTCTGCACAAAAGTATCCCGTTCTTTCAAATTGGAATCGGTCGCCCGGAGCGGCTATGTTGAGCATCGGTTCCAATTTACAGTGTGTCAGCACCTGCAGAGAATTGGGATTAATATTGGAGAGAAAGTCTTTCCCTTCTTCCACTTCGTTTGGATCTTCTTTGACAAAGAGACGATCATAGAGCCGCACTTCTGCATTCACCGCGGCATGTGCGGAGACCCAATGAATCGTTGATTTCACTTTGCGATTGGCTGTTGCAGTACCGCTTTTGGTCGCTGGATCGTACGTGCAATGAAGTTCTGTGATATTCCCTTTTGTGTCTTTTATAACTTTTTCGCATTTGATAATGTATGCATACCGAAGACGCACTTCTGTTCCCGGCGACAACCGGTAATATTTTTGCGGTGGTACTTCACGGAAATCCTCTTGATCGATGTATAATTCACGGCTGAATGGAACCATGCGTGAGCCCGCTGACTCATCTTCAGGATTATTCACAGCACTCAATTCTTCTGATTTGCCTTCGGGATAATTCGTAAGCACCACTTTCATGGGATTCAAGACAGCCATTGCCCGTTGCGCGTTCTTATTAAGATCCTCTCGGATGCTCCATTCCAGCATCGCCACATCGATCATGCTGTCTTTTTTTGAAACGCCGATCTTGTCGCAAAATACTTTGATCGAATCTGCAGTATATCCGCGGCGACGAAATCCGGCAAGAGTCGGCATACGCGGATCATCCCAGCCGGAGACATGTTTTTCTTGAACGAGTTGCAGCAGCCTGCGTTTGCTCAGCACTGTGTACGTAATATTGAGTCGAGCAAACTCGATTTGTTGCGGATGATACACTCCTAGATTCTCAAGAAACCAATCATACAATGGTCGATGGTTTTCGAATTCAAGTGTGCAGATAGAATGTGTGATGTTTTCGATCGAATCTTCGAGTCCGTGTGCCCAATCGTACGTCGGGTAGATGCACCATGTATCTCCTTGTCGGTGGTGTCCCTCATGGACGACTCTATACATAATTGGGTCGCGCAGGTTGATATTTGGCGATGCCATATCGATTTTGGCGCGCAGGGTCTTCGTTCCATTTGGGAATTCCCCTTTGCGCATGCGCTCGAATAAATCAAGATTTTCTTCGATACTTCGGTTTCTAAAGGGACTTTCCTTCCCAGGCTCTGTGAGTGTGCCGCGAGTTGCTCGAATTTCATCTCCATTGAGATCGCAGACGTAAGCTTTCCCTTTTTTAATTAGATCAACAGCCCACTGATACATTTGCTCAAAATAATCCGAAGCATAAAACAAACGGTCTTCAAAATCACCGCCTAACCATTTTACATCTTCGATGATCGAATCGACATACTCCTGCTCTTCTTTCTCTGGGTTTGTGTCATCGAATCGGAGATTGAATTTACCGTTGTAATCTTGAGCAATTCCGAAGTTCAAGCGAATGGATTTTGCATGCCCGATATGGAGATATCCGTTAGGTTCGGGAGGAAAACGTGTATGAACTTGACCCTGATATTTGTTAGTGCGAAGATCTTCGCCTATGATCTCACGGATAAAATCATTTTTCTCATTCGTTGTCATAGTTCTTTCAATATCTGTTATGATTACGGAATAAAATACGTAAAAACCGGACGATTATCAAAAGAAGTCACTTCGATGAAGAATTTGTGCAACGAAGAGAAAGAGGGAGTAACTCAGTCGATTCTTTTATAGAGAGGCAGAGAAAGATTCTTAGCAATGGAAACAGCCAACTTCTTTCCTTCCACACTGAATGCCCAATAGAAAAGGAATTTGATCGGATGCTGCTTCTGGATGGATCTGATCGCCTTGCACATCAGGCGCTTTGCAAGTCCTTTTCTCCTATTCTCAGGGAGTACAAGTGCTGAACATAAATAGACAGCATCGTACTCAGCTCGAAGAGAAGTCCTCTTCAATAATTCCTGCTCATTAATCTTCTTTGTAATAAATTGTTTCATCAAGTCCTTCGTCGTAGGAAGAACAAGAATCCACGCAATTGGTCCATTTTTCGTGCTCTTCTCTGTCATGGTGCTTGGATGGATTTTCCGGAGACGGGCTATAACTTTTGTGTTGACAGAGATTTGCGTCGGATCTTGTTTCATGCCGAAGACTTCATCGGCGAGACGAATCATTCTGGCAAGATTTTCTTGAGTTCGAGTAGGCATATTCCTTTGGTGAAAGGAAAGAAGATATGTGTTCAATTTCAACTATTGAAATTTATTTGAACAAGCGGTAGATTCATTTTGGAGCTATTGAGGCCTAAGCAAAGAAGTGGCGGTGGGAGGAAGTGTACGTTGATAGAAAGCTAATTATTTTAATGCGAGATAATCCAATGAACAATCTGAATAAATCAATTATCATCAGAAAAGCCGAGTTGTCGGATATGGATGCTATCACTGAAATTTATAACGAGGCAATACTCACAACAACGGCAACCTTTGATACAGAACCAAAGAGTATATCTGAACGAACGCAATGGTTTCAATCTCATGACGATAGACATCCTGTTATAGTTGCAGTACTTGATAAGAAAGTCGTTGGCTGGGCGTCGTTGAGCAAATGGTCTGATCGCCCTGCGTATAACGATACCGCTGAGACATCGTTTTATGTTAAGGCTGAATATCAGAATCAGGGAATTGGGCGAAAGCTCAAACAGGCGATTATCGAAAAAGCTCAACAGCTAAAATTTCATACATTGATTGCACGCGTAGCAGGTGAGAGTAATGTTAGTCTTCATCTTAATGAAAGTCTCGGTTTTGTCTACATAGGAACGCTCAAAGAAGTTGGAAGGAAATTCGGAAAACTCTTGGATGTGCATATTTTGCAAAAGATCTTGGATTGAAAAGTTGTAAAGAAACCGATCATTTGTCAGAACAAAGTTCGACAACGTGTAAACCTGTACAAGAAAATAATTCTTTGAAGATGTAAATTACATGATGTATTACTTGCTCTTAGGAATGACTTACGCCTTTGCAGCCGCCATACAGCCTGGTCCATTCCAAGGCTACCTTATTTCTCAAACCCTGAGTAAAGGATGGCGACGGACCCTGCCCGCTGCGTTTGCACCGTTGCTCAGCGATGGACCAATCATTGTATTAGTTGTGATTCTGTTGAGTCGTATTCCTGGATGGTTCATCAATGTACTGCAGTGTGCCGGAGGAGTATTTCTTCTTTATCTTGCAGTCAATGCGTTGAAAGCATGGAGGAATTATAATACGGAAACAGTTATCCACAGTTCATCCAGCCGACAGAGCGTGATGCAAGCGGCGGTTGTGAATTTTCTAAACCCAAGTCCCTATCTTGGCTGGAGTTTGGTGATGGGACCGCTTCTTCTTAAAGGATGGAGAGAAACTCCTGTCAACGGAATTGCGTTGCTGGCAGGTTTTTATATTTCTATGATTGTCAGCTTAATGGGAATCATTCTACTCTTTGCTTTTGCGAAAACATTGGGACCTCGAGTAACTCGGGCTTTGATAGGTGTATCAACGATTGCCTTGGCATGTTTTGGTGTCTATCAATTATGGTCTGGAATGAAGTATTTCTTGCACTAGTAATAAGCATGATTACGATGAATACACTGAAAGAACGTATTAACAAAGTCGTGGAGGAAGAACTTACCATCGTTCCGTACAATCCAGACTGGCCGCGAATGTTTGAACTCGAGAAGAATCATCTCTTCTCCTGCTTGCCGCATGATCTGGTGAGAAGGATCGAACACTTCGGCAGTACGGCAGTACCCAATCTGTCATCAAAACCCATTATTGATATGCTGGTAGAAGTAACATCTCTTGAAGAAACAAAGAATATTATTGTCCCGATTTTAACATTTCAAGGATACGAATACTTCTGGAGACCAACGGGGGGCGACGATGTTCCTCCGTACTATGCATGGTTCATCAAACGAGATTCACAAGGATGCCGTACGCATCACATCCATATGGTGGAACATGATTTTGAACATTGGGATAGGCTGCTGTTTCGAGATTTTTTAATCGAGCATCCGGATATTGCGAAAGAATATGAAACAATAAAAGTTCGTTTGGCAGAAAACTTCCCGAACGACAGAGTGACTTATACTGAAGCGAAAACAGAATTTATTGTGAAAGTAACGCAATTAGCGAAAAGATATTACAATCAAAGATAGTCGGTCGCATGCTCTAGAGAGAAGGAGGACTCTTATAAACAAGAAAATAGCTGGATCTCTCTTTGCCGGCATTTGTATCGTGTTTGTGATACTTCTGTTAGCTCACTCAATTACACCTATTATTGATGGAGTCTTGTTTACTCTTGCGCTGGTTATTTTGGAAGTACTTTCCAAGGGATTTAGAAAAGAGTGATAGAAATCACTTGGTGCGAAAATACTGTTGAAATTTGAATTAGCAAAATGTAGATTGACAGCATTGCATTTATGAAATCATTGGGATGAAGAGGCGGCCTATCGTAAGGTAAGGTATATATGGATATCAAGGATAAAGTTGTACTCGTGACCGGCGCTTCCAGCTGTATCGGAAAAGCTACTGCCGAGTTGTTTATCAGAAAAGGTGCGAAGGTAGTGCTGGCGGCACGATCTCTCGAAGAAGTGAAAGAACTTGCAGCAAAAATGCCGGACTCTCTTGCAGTGGCTGTGGATATGACGAAACCACAAGAAATAAAACAAATGGTGCAACAGACTCACGCTTATTACGGCCGAATCGATGTTCTCATTAATAATGCAGGTCAAGAATTGAATACGTCACTTGAACCTATCGACGTGGATGATTTCGCCCGGCTTATGACTACGGACGTTTACGGACCGCTTGTTGCCATGCAGACAACCATTCCGTTGATGAAACAACAAGGCGGTGGAGCGATCGTAAATATCAGTTCAGGAGTGTTACACACAGCACGATCGACCTCACCACAAGATGTATCTGCAAAGTCAGTATGGAACATGATTTCGCTGAATACACGAACTGAATATACCGATCAAGGTATCAGTGTATCTCTTGTCTATCCTCGGGAACCGGAGGCGGATGTTCAAAAACCTCCGAAACGGCGCAAGGTGACGCACACAAAGCGCCAGAATGATATGCATAAACTTGATTCACCGGAAGCGATCGCGGCAAAGATCGTCGAAACAATAGAAAAAGGAATAGCCGTAGAATTCCTTTGAAACCACTGCACTGAATTTCTCACCACGCCCTCTTTGCAATACTGAGAAGCTTGATATTTAATTGAGCAAAAGGTAGATTATTCTCGTTCCTACATTTCCGACATGCATCCTTTGGCGGGATATCAGCAATGTGGAGAGAGAATATCATCCATCCTTGCAATGGCTTGTAAATTGAGATATTACTATCTCAAGAAAATAAATTTTCGGACAATTCTTTCCTTGATATGGATTATTTATTCAGGGGCGTATGCACAATCGTCTTCTGATTCTGAATATAAGCAAGAACTGTTTCTACAAAAGCTTACGAATGGAAAGACCATCTTACACCGACAACAGTTGTTCGCAGAAACAGCGGCAAGCGTATGGTTTGATGTTACGTATTACTGCCTCGCATTAGAAGTTTTTACCCAGTCAAGTTATCTCAAAGGGAAAGTCACAATAACAGGAATTTGTCGTAAAGACAGTACACGTTCTCTCACGCTCGATCTTGTGAATCAAATGCGAGTGGATTCGGTGTTGGTGGACGGCCGAATAAGCCTCTTCTCTCAAAACAAAAATTCCTTTAATATAACACTCGCTCGTTCTTACACTTTCGCAGAAACTCTTTCGATTGATGTTTTTTACGAAGGTGTACCAATTGCGACAGGATTCGGAAGTTTCGTTTTTGATTCTCACGCTGGCATACCATGGGTGTATTCGCTGAGCGAACCGTACGGAGCAAAAGACTGGTGGCCTTGCAAAGATGATCCGAATGATAAAGCGGACTCTGCCGATATCATTGTCACATGCGATTCGAATTTGAAAGTTGGTTCGGAAGGCATACTTGTCCCGGTGATCAACAATGGCAATGGAACCTCGACCTACCATTGGAAAGAGCGATATCCCATCGCTTCCTATCTGATCTCTGTCGCAATTACCGACTATGTTCAATTCTCCGATTGGTTTCGCTATTCAGAAACGGATTCCATGGAAGTGCTGAATTATGTTCTTCCTGAACATGATTCAACGGCATTCCAGAGTCTTCCGCGAACAATCGACATGCTGGCAATTTTTTCAGAGCTTTTCGGCATGTATCCTTTCATCAAAGAAAAATATGGTCACGCGGAATTTGGAAGAGGCGGGGCGATGGAGCATCAAACCATGACCTCGACAACAACATTTGACGAAAACACCATTGCGCACGAACTTGCTCATCAGTGGTTTGGGGATATGATTACGTGCCAGTCGTGGTCGGATCTCTGGTTAAATGAGGGCTTTGCACAATACTCCACAGCGCTCTATCTTGAACGGCGCTATGGCATCGATTCATATTGGGCATATATGAACTCACAATTTGATCAAGCTCAGACCGCACAGGGTGCACTGGGAAATCCCGACACAGCAAATGTTCGAAATCTTTTTAGTCCAGCCCTTGTCTATTCGAAAGGATCTTCTGTGTTGCATATGCTCCGCCATGTTTTGGGAGATAGTATTTTTTTTCATTCTCTCCGTACATATGCGAACGATCCGGCGTTAAAATATAGCACAGCGACCACGAGAGATTTTCAATCAATCTGTGAAAGCGTTTCCGGGAAAAACCTCAATTACTTCTTTCAGGAATGGATTTATGGTGAAGGTTATCCGATGTATAGCTATTCCTGGACTTGGAAATCTTTCGGGGATTCCTCTGTGATCATTTTGGATATCGGACAAATAAGCGGTCGAAGTAATCCCGCATTCTTCACCATGCCTATCGATATTCGAATCACGGCAGCCGGACGGGATACGACGCTCACAGTGCTTAACGATTTACAGCAACAGAGGTTCGTTCTTAAGAGTAATGAAAAACCTTCTGCAGTACTTCTTGATCCCGATAAATGGATTCTGAAGTTTGCAATTTCTGATAAAGATCAGCTTCCATCGGAGTACATCTTGGAACAAAACTACCCAAATCCTTTCAATTCAACGACGAATATTGTTTACCGACTTCGGCGGCAGGGAAAGGTTACTCTCAAGATCTACGATATTCTTGGACGCGAGCTTGCAACGCTTGTGAATGCACGACAGGCTCCGGGAGTGTACGAGTACCAATGGATGCCTCATACCTGTGCGAGTGGAATATATTTTTATCGTCTCATTGCCGGAAATGTGTACCTGCAGAAAAAGATGGTACTTCTCAGATAAGGTTTTATTCAAAGTCCGGCACCCTCCTCAAGTTGAAATTTGAACGAGTAAAAAGTAAATTAATAACCAATACCTCTGAAGTGCTTCAATCTTGGATTGATCGACAATAAACCAAATGGTGGAGTCCTTACAAGTTTTTTCTAAGATGAAAGGAGATTAATGACAATGAGTGAAAATCTTCAATATCCGATTGGTAAATACAAGAAGCCGGAACACATCGACGCAGGGCAAAGAGAACGATTCATTCAGGAAATTGCCGCAGCGCCAAAGGAGCTCCGCAAAGCAGTTGAAGGACTGGATGATGCACAGCTCAATACGCCGTATCGCGAAGGCGGCTGGACTGTCCGGCAAGTTGTCCATCATCTTCCCGATAGTCATATAAATGCATACATACGTCTGAAACTCGCACTGACGGAAGATGAACCGGATGTCAAGACCTACAAAGAAGCATTATGGGCTGAGCTTCCCGATGTGAAGACGGTTCCGATTGAAATCTCGCTGGCTCTTCTCGATGCGCTCCATGCGCGATGGATTGCTTGCCTGCGGGGCATTTCTAGCGATGCATTTGAAAAGAAATTTCGGCATCCCGCAATGGGCCTTATGTCTGTGAACGAACAACTGGCGCTCTACGCGTGGCACGGGAAGCATCATGTTGCTCATATTACAAGCCTGCGGCAGCGTATGGGATGGAAATGATTACGGTTCTGCAATTCATTTTGGGAAATGACAATGACTGAATTACCGATTACCTACCGCGGCGTTGTCCATCCATGGCAATGCGATCTGATGGGACATATGAATGTCGTGTGGTATGTCAGCAAGTTTGACGACGCAGCGTGGCAGCTTTTTGCGATGATGGGACTGGATGTCAACTATTTTAAGCGCACGCACTGCGGTGTCGCCGCACTTCAGCAAAACATTACGTACAAAGCCGAAATCCATCCCGGGAGCACGGTCACCATTCGTTCGGGCATTCTTGAACTCAAAGAGAAAACAGTTCGCTTTATCCACGAGATGCGCAATGATGCAACCGGAGAAATCGCCGCAGTCATGGAATTGACAGCCGTGCATTTCGACACGAAGAAAAGAAAATCATGCCCGTTCCCTGCGGCAATGGCGAAACGCAGCACGCATCTGATTGTGCAGTACGATGCAGAGCCATCAACGTTAAAAAGGAAAGTTGGCGCTCGCTGATAAACTGAACGGGCATAGATTTAGGTGGAAAGAAATTGTGTATTGTGGTTGTTTATGAATAAGAAATTAAGTGAGAGAGCATTGATTGCTTGTGATGACTTAGATTTGCATAAATTTTGTTGGGATTATAAAAAAATGATTTAAAGAGAAAAGTTTATAAAACCTTAAAACTCTATGAAATGAATGATTTTAAGAGGATGAGTGTTAATAAATGGAACAAAAAAATAAAAATAGGTGTTGTATAACTGTTGACATTGTGATACTATATATAGTATCTTATATCCACAAAATAAAATGAGACATGTCAACACGAAAGAAAACATTAGAAAAATGGAAGTATAATACACCCGTTGATGCTCCTATCGACTCAGTAAAAGCAATTATTGACTACTACTTTGGTGAGTTTGAACAAAACGCAACGTCACACATGGTGATTAAGGATGAAGATCTTAAGAAAAATGGAATTACTGAAATAGCGGGTTTTTTTGTTATACCTGTATCCGGTGGTCAAAAGGTAAAGGGTAGATATTTAAAAAGATTAGTAGAAGCTATTGAAATAAAAACAGGTGAAACAATATGAAAAATCTAGATCATTATCTTGAACTTAACTATCGAACAGAAATAGAACATATTCCCGCGAAATTAGGTGGTGGTTATAGCGCATGCATTCCATTATTGGGAAGAGAATCAGTACTGGGAGATGGAGAGTCAGTTGAAGAAGCTTTACAAAATCTAGAGATAGTAAAAAAAGAATTTTTTAATTATTGCATAGAAAAGGGAACAAATATTCCAGAACCAAATGAAGGAATTGAAAATTATAGCGGGAAATTTATTGTAAGAGTAGCAAGAGAGTTGCATAGAAAATTAGTAGCAAAGGCAAAAGAAAACAATGTAAGCCTAAACCAATACATCAATTTTCTTCTGCAGGAAGGAATGTCAGCGGAAAAATTTAAGAATTTGTCGGCATTAACAGATCAGATTGAAACTTCTTGGAAAAATATTTCTGTGGTTAGTACGGTAGTTGAGCCAAAAGATTGGCAGGTGGATGAATTAGACGTCAGCATAAGACAAAACTTTTACGTGTCAGAGTGGCCGACCAAAATAATTGAAAAGACAGCGAAAGAGTCCTATAGTTAATAATTGGAGTGGTCGAAATGGAGAATAATATGAAAAAGTTGAGTGGGAAAGAATATTCAGAGAAAATGAGGGGGGTTAAGTTGAATTCGGTATACTTAACCGAATGTTCAGCAAAAGTAAATCGGAAGAAAATTCCCGAGTCGTTGGAAATAAAAATTGGAGATAGAACAGGATTCAAAAGTAAAAATAAAAAAGTGTATCAAATATTTCATGATTACAAATTGAAGGCAAAAGGACTAAAAGAAAAGGAAAACTTTTTAGACGTAGATGTAAGATTTTGTGTGGAAATAGCAAGTGAGAATATGCTCGAAAAGGATTTCTTTGAAATATTCTCTAGGACATCGTTACCCATGATTACATATCCATACTTTAGGGAGTTTGTTGGAAATATAAGTGGAAGGATGAATGTTCCTCCATTGACACTCCCATTGATAAAGAGAAAAGGATAATAAACAAGGGGTGATTGAAAGAGAAAAAGTGTTTAGGTTTTATTGGTTAGATCTCTTGCGGGAGTTATTCTTCGGCAGCCCGAACAAGCACTGCCGAAGAATAAGCAAGAAAGCTGAATAGTTTAAATTACCATTTTCCGTTTTTAATAATAATCTCTGCGATCTTCTTGAGCTGCTCCTGCGTGAGAATCGGTTTCATGCCTTTGGAAACATCGAGGGATGTCGAGATCGTTATCCAATGCGTTCCCTTCCGCACCGAAAGATAATACGGCGTCATCTTGGGCGGACCGTCGAACGCTTCGTCACCGATTCCCTTCACGGGACCATTATAGACGCTCGTGAACGAGCTCGATTGTTTGGTTTGAGCGAACGCTTTCAGATCGACAATTTCAAATACAATACTTAAGAGTCTTTTTCCATCCGGCTTTACAAAATTCAGATCACCAATCATGTGTTTGCTCGGATCCTTAGAAGCGATCTTAAGACCCTGGATGCCTGTTACCTTTTCCACATCAGCAATAGACAATAGTTTTGCATTCGGTGAATCCGCAGCAAACACAGAAACGCCCGAAATGCTTGTGATGAATATTGTCAGAAATAATACCATGAAAAAGTTCATAAAAAAATGTTTCTTCATAACACCTCTCTTCTTAATGAGTATTTTTAGTGATGAACACAAGGATGTTTTCATCTTGAACCATCATAGACAAATAAAAGCTACTACTATTACACTGCAATAACAATTGCATTATTTCAGAAGAGATCGCTCTCACATCAGTAAAGAATCCGTTGCTCACCGACCTCCAGTCCTACAATTCGGTCGGAAATTCCTTTGTCCGCTGCAGCCGCACGAAGCTGATCGAGCGGGCCCTGGGGATTTGCAGTAGATCCGAAAAGCATCGTGCCGAAATGGATCGGCATCATGTAATGTGCTCCCACATCCTTGAAAATTTCCAGCGCACCCAGCGGGCTTGCATGCATCTGCGACCCAAGACCGCTTCCTGAACTCGGGGCAATTGGAATCATTGCCAGGTCAATCTTGAAACGGCGTCCAATTTCTTTGAAGAGTTCAGAATTGTAACCGGTATCTCCTGCGAAGAAGACGACAATTCCCCTGTATTCGATAACATAGCCGGTGTACCCGCGTTCTCCCATCCATCCTCGGTCAAAATCGTACCGGCCGTTGAAATGCTGTACCGGAACCGCCGTGATGCGGACACTGTCGCATTCGATCACATCCCACGGCTTCATCTCGTCAACTTCTCGAAAACCAAAGTCCGGAACATATTCCGCAAGTCCATCGGGGAAAACCAGCGTCCCGTTCTTCGGAAGCATATCGAGACTGCCGTAACTGAGATGATCGAAATGCATATGCGAGATAAATGTGAAATCTACTTTTGTGAGCAGAGCCGGATCGAGTCCGGGTTTGACAGCACGCTTGACAACCATACCGATCGTGTTTGTAAAAAGCGGATCGGTAATAAAGATCTTGTCGTAAATCTGAATGAGCACAGTCGCATGCCCGACCCACGACACAGCCAGCTTCACGTTTTGGAGCACCGGTGTTGCGATCATATGCGGGGGAGGCGGGATCGGCTCGCCGATTCTTGTGATCGACTGCCATACCGTGCGCTGGATATATGAACTGCAGCCGCTCAGCATGAGGATGAGCGATAGAAGAGTGAAATGCCGATGTTTCATCAAGAGAAAATACGCAATTCATGCAAGCTAATCCATTTGAAACCTGCTGACGATTTGAAATTCATATTATCCGACGACGTATGCTGTTTGACTGTCTTCAGAGAATGATATATATTTGCTTTTGCAATTTGCAGGAATTGCTTTAATGCACTATTCATGGAATTTCGGTACCAAATAAGGAAGTGGATCATGAGTAAAACAGCATTCTTTATTGTCTTGGTAATGAATTTTGTTTTACCTGCGTTCAATGTACTCGCTGAAGCACGTGCACCGCAACTTGTCATTGCCGGGTTCATCGAAGCGCTTCAGAAGAATGATACAGATTACATCAATACATACGTCGACCTTGAGAAAATCAAGAACCAGCCGGGACACAGTTACACCATCGAGAGCCTGAGGGATCTCTTTGCACGTGTGGACGCATCCAAGATAGAATGCTCGATTACGGCTTATGACAAGAAGATGGCGATTGTCAGCGTGAGAATGAATAAACCCATTTCCCTTGACTTTGAACTCCAGCACCAGAGTTTTAGTCAAGGCAAAAGCATGGATAATAAAATAAAAAATGCAGATTATTATAAGATCATCGGAATACACCTGCCGAAATATTCCTTGATCAATGAATCCGCCTGGTCAAGACCATCTCATAGTTTATCTGCAAAGCTTGTCTTCGAATGTGAGAATTCACCGTCCAGGGCTAAGATCATTCATCCCAAAGTGTTGTTATGTAATGATTCGCACGTTCCGATTAAATTTATTCAATGTGTCTATGATGCCGGTGAATTTTCTATAAAGATTCCCGACGGCAATGTTGTGGAAAAATACTCCGGTCCCCGTAGCGGGCCTCAGGGGGCTCAAATTGTTGTCATCTCGCCGTCAGAAATTTTCGAGTTTGACGCATATGATTATGGATATGGATTCAACACGGATACCAGTACGTACGTTTTCAACACGCATTCATTTCAGGCGATATTAAAGCCGGGAAGATATGTGGTGGACTATTCCCTTATAATGGACACTAAAAGAATTAAGAAAATGTTACAGAGATATGATTGGCTAAAAAGTTCTACTCGGTCTATTTGGACGGGAACAATATCAATTCCTACCGTAGAAATTCTATTACATTGAAATCATCACCTGGCACTTGGTTAGAGGGATGGCGCCTTGCCTCCCACTCTCTGGCAGAAGGCATGGGAGTAGGGAAATTCAAAGGTTCGTTTTGTGTCGTTCGTCAGTTTGACTGTCTTCGCATAAAAAATTATATTGATTCAGAATTTACTGCGGGAGTAATTCAGCGGTAGAATGCCAGCTTCCCAAGCTGGACGTCGCGGGTTCGATCCCCGTCTCCCGCTCCGAAAATGACACGAGTTAACATTTATTGCTAACTCGTCAGTCATTTTCAGGATCTCGCTGAAAGCGGGATCGAAAAATTTAGCTCATGCACAAGTGGAATTATATGCTTGTATTTTTTCAAATGTTCCTTAAATCCAAACATTTAACAACAAACCAAAAGGAGAAGTCATGAAAAAAGTTCTTATTGGCGCTGTTGTTGTATTTGTGATTTTAGAAGTGCTGGATATTATTATCCACGGTATCATTCTCGGGTCTGTGTATATGACAATGCAGGATGTCTGGCGTCCCGATATGATGCAGAAAATGTGGATCATGCATATTGTCAAGATTGTTGTGGCATTCATGTTTGCATTTATCTTTTCTAAGGGATACGAGGGAAAAGGACTCATGGAAGGTGTGCGGTATGGATTCTATATCGGTTTGATGTTGAGCATGGGGTATGCATTCGGTTCGTATGCCTCATTTCGTATCCCTCATCAACTCGCCTTGCAATGGTTCATCTTTGCGATGTTCGAATACATCATCGCCGGCATCGGAGTGGCACTGGTGTTTGGGAAGAAGAAATAAACACAAGTTCGACTGAAATACGGATATCGATGAACGCATGACTCTTGCCCGGCTCTCCTCCGGGCATTTATTATATACATAAAAGCAATCTTCAACTTTTATTAAACGTATAAAGAGAAGAAATTATTCCTATTATCACAAACTAAAGATACGAACAATTATGAAACGTTCGTCCGTCATCATCCTTCTCTTTGTTCTTGCTAAATTTCTTCTTCAGTTTGCAGCTCTTCTTCAACCGGAGTATGGTTTATTCCGCGATGAATTGTATTATCTTGCCTGCGCCAAGCATCTCGCCTGGGGATTTGTCGATCATCCTCCTTTTTCTATTGCAGTGTTGTGGGCATGGGTTTCCATTGCCGGCGATTCACTCGTTTCGCTCCGTGTACTTGCGGCAATCATCGGTACTGTACCGGTTGCTATGGCTGGGCTTATTACACGCCAGCTCGGCGGCGAATGGAAAGCGCAAGCGCTGGCATGCTTCGCTGTTTTGCTCGCTCCTATTCAAATCGGTATGATGAGTTTCTATTCTATGAATGCGATAGAATATGCACTGATCCTTGTGCTTGTTTGGTTGTTACTGCGAATTATCATAGAGCAGCAATCAACTCTTTGGATTCTGTTTGGTGTATTGCTTGGTGTCGGAATCATGAATAAACATACGTTCGCCGTTCTTGTGGCATTCATCTTGTTTGGAATGCTCTTGACTCCCGCGCGGAAGGAATTCACGAAAAAATATTTCTGGATTGGTATGGGAGCGGCTTTCCTCATCGTTCTGCCGAATCTCATCTGGCAGATCTCGCATAACTTTCTATCGCTGGAGTTTTACAAGAACGCTTCAGAATTAAAAAATGTCTCAACGCCGCCACTGAAAATTGTTATTGAACAATTGCTTTCAAGCAATCCTATTGCAGGAATTCTGTGGGTGACCGGACTCGTTTGGTTTTTACGAGGGAAAGAACGGAGTGAGTACCGAATATTAGGTATTGCATTTTTATTGATGCTTGCGATGATGATGGCTGCCCAATCGAATCGAACAGATCGTATTGCGCTGTATATTCCTGTGCTTGTTGCTGGTGGCGCGGTTATCTGGGAACGTCTCAACGCAAAGCGTTTAATGCGATGGCTTATTCCCCTCACTGCTGTTTTATTACTAGTTGTCGGGTTGGTTTCAATGCCTATTGCATTTCCGGTTCTGTCTCCATCATCAACCGCGGAATATATTCAAAAGATTGGTATGCATCAAAGTTTTGAAAAAGGAGTTACGGCAAAGCTGCCCCAGGGTTTTGCAGATAGGTTTGGGTGGAAAGAACTCGCGGATTCTGTTGCCGCAGTGATGCAGCGATTACCGGAACGAGAGCGCCATTCTGTTATTCTTGCCGGACAAAACTATGGCGATGCGGGAGCATTGGAATATTACGGACGCTCGTTGAATTTTCCGCAGGTGATCAGTGGGCACAATAGTTACTGGTTGTGGGGGCCCGGTGAACAAACGGAGGTCTTAATTATTGTCGGGAATTCGCGGTCACGGATGGAAGAGCTTTTCTATGATGTGCAGGAAGGAACTCGTGCATCTTCTGGTTGGCAGATGAATTACGAATGCAATCGTCCGATCTGGATTTGCCGGAAACCGAAAATGTCTTTAGCGGAAATATGGCCCAATGCAAAAATGTTTATTTAAATATTGGTGTATATCATTTGTAATTGTACGAATGCAGGGAAATCCCGGTATCCGCATTATGCTTGCTGTATAGCCTCATTCTCATTCTATCACTCTCAAGGTTTTTTGCAAAAACTTTCGCATTATGTATATAATAACCGTCGACAATATCTTCACGATGTGAAATAGTGTTTAATGAGCTATGTCTAAAACCATTAGTCCCGCCATACTCTCTGCACAGAATCTCGCCGTTCGGTACGGTCCTCAAACCGTACTCAAAAATGCTACACTGAATGTCCATCAAACCGACAGGATAGGACTCATCGGCAGCAATGGTTCCGGCAAATCGACCCTGCTTAAAATAATTGCAGGTATGATGCAGCCGGATTCAGGATCGATCTCGCGACGCAGGGACATTATTACCGGGTACCTTGCACAGGATTGTCAACTCGATTCCACTAAATCGGTCTATGAAAATATTGTGGATGGTGCGCACGATGTCATTGATATCATACGAGAGTACGAGTCGCTTCCCCCAACTTCGGAGAGACGCCATATTCTGGAGGAACAAATTCATCACCGTGATGGATGGAATCTCGAGAACAGGATCGAGACAGCGATGCATTCACTCAATGTTCCCGAAAAGCATCGAGCCATCGATACGCTTTCAGGCGGAGAGAAACGGCGTGTGGTATTGTGTAAGGCGATTATCTCGCGTCCGGATTTCCTCATTCTCGACGAACCGACGAATCATCTCGACACACAGTCGATCGAGTGGGTGGAAGAATTTCTCGAAAATTATTCCGGAGCATGCCTCTTTGTCACACACGACAGATACTTTTTGGATTCGATTGCAAACAGAATCGTCGAGCTTTCGAATGGTGAATGTACCTCACACGACGGTAATTACAATGATTTTTTACTTGATAAAACAGAGCGGGAAGCGCAATGTGAAACCGAAGAGCAGAAGCGAAACAGTTTTCTGCGCCGTGAACTTGCATGGGTGCGTCGCGGAGCCCGTGCACGAAGAACGAAAGCGAAAAGCCGGCTCAAAGCATATTTTGATGCTGTTGAGCAAAAAGGTCCCGAAACAACAGAAGAAGTTGAGTTGATCATTCCCCCGCCGTCAGGCCTTGGAACAACGGTTCTCAACTTGAAGAATCTGGGAATGGAGCTTGGTGGGAAACAATTATTCGATGGATTGGATTTCAAGTTTGACAGAAAACGTAAATTAGGCATCATCGGACGCAACGGCCTTGGTAAAACAACATTATTGAAAATTATTTTAGGGGAGCTTCAAGCTGCGAAAGGCGAGGTTGTTGTTGGCGAAAGAACGGTGTTCAATTATATCGATCAATCACGCGTGGCTCTGAATGATGAGAACACAGTCATCCAGGAACTCGGCGATGGGCGGGAATGGATACTGTTCGGCGAAGAGCGGATGAAAGTATGGACATACCTGCGGCGTTTCCTTTTTGCTGACGACCGGATGAATACCAAGATTGGAAAACTCTCCGGCGGAGAACGCAGCCGGCTTCTGCTTGCAAAGGTGCTGAAGAACGGCGGGAATTTCCTTATCCTCGACGAACCGACGAACGATCTGGACCTACCAACGCTGCGCGTGCTGGAAGAAGCGCTCGTCGCTTTTGACGGATGCGTCATTGCTGTGAGCCACGATCGGTATTTTCTGAACAGAGTCTGCAATGGGATACTTGCATTCGAAGGAGACGGCAAGGTACATTTCAGCGAAGGGGATTATGATTATTATATAGAGAAACGCAACGTGAGAGAAGAGGAAGCGTCGGCAAAAGTAAACACAGCCGTTGTCGCCCAAAAACAAAAATCGCAGGTGAAAGTACAGACGAACAAATTAAAATGGAAAGAAGCGAAGGAACTTGAGACGATCGAACAGGATATTCTCAATGCCGAAGCCGAAGTTGAGCGCATTGAGAAGATATTTGCGTCACCTGATTTCTACGAGAAGCATGGTGACCAGACTGTTTCATTAACCGCAGAGCTTTCTGCAGCAAAAGCAATCGTTGACCGACTCTACACACGCTGGCATGAACTGGAAGAATTACAGTCATGAATCAGTTGAATAAAACCATATCTCTTCCTATGTTATTGTTCAAGAATGCATGACTAACTGATGTTACGCAGAGAAAACAAATTGCCACGACGTTTACGTCGTGGAACTAAATCAATAAAATGGAGCGGGCTTTAGCCCAATAAAAATGCTGCAAATGGGGTTAAAACCCGATAATACTTTTGATTTTCTAATCCACGAGCTAAAGCTCGTGGCAATAAAGGGATTTTTAGTACACAATTTTTGCATACTGCGTAACGAGAGTGACTAATGAATTACTATAAGGAATCAACACATTGAAACAGAGTCTTGTTGTCCTGAAGAATAACATTATTGATGCCGGCAAGAGAGCTTACGCGCGTGGTTATGTAGCCTCGAATGATGGGAATATCAGTGCTCGCATAAATAAAAAGCATATTCTGATCACGCCGACTGGTATAAGCAAAGGATTCATGAAAATGAGTGATCTGATTGTCGTGGATATGAACGGTAAGATTGTCAACGGCAAGAAGAAGCCATCGTCGGAAGTGTTCATGCATCTTCAAATCTATCATGAACGTCCGGATGTGAACAGCGTTTGCCACATGCATCCTCCGTATGCAACGGGATTTGCAGTCGCTGGAATTCCGCTTGACCAAGATGTTCTCTCTGAGGCGGTTATTGCATTAGGAAAAGTCCCATTGGTAGAATATGGAACACCGGGATCAGAAGAGTTGTATAGCAAGCTACTGCCTCACCTCCGGGATTCAGATGCTTTTCTTCTCGCAAACCATGGAGCACTCACGGTTGGCACGGATGTCTTTGACGCGTATAATAAAATGGAAACGTTGGAGCACGCTGCTCGAATCATTTTCATTGCGAAGCAATTAGGAAATGTGAACACACTGAATGCGGAGCAAGTGCAAAAATTAGCAGCACTGAGGGAGAAATTTGGAATCAAAACCGATATTGCTTTCCCGCCGGTTAAGAAATAATTTTCATTCGAGTGGTGTCGGGAATTACTTCCCGACACAAACAGCAGCACGATAAGTGGCTACTATATAAAACCTATTTCCCAAAGGCATCCTCGGATCCTTAGAAGTCTTTTACTGCTTATTCAGGAAGATGTCGCACGACTCGAAGTCGATCTCCCACTTATAACCGGGAATATTTTCCCATGAATATTTTTGGCTCATGGAATCCCACCATTTCTGGAAACGAACACTCACTTCTCCCATATCGGCCACGATCCTTTCATAGAGGGGGCTTGACTGAAGTTCGGAATCGCTGAGACTGCTGAGAGAACGAAATAACTCCGTAAGACCGTTCTTTCGTTCAAACAGGGCGCGTATCTGGTCCCGCTCAAGGGAGGTTACTTTCCCGACTATTTTTTTCGTCAATTCCCCGGAGATTTTTATCTTACCGTTTGGGTTTGAATTTCTTTGGTTCTCGTTCTTATTCATTAGTGGATATGCTCCTTTCTTAATAATTCCAAAATTTCCTCCTGCATCTTGCAGATCCTGAACAAGATTTCTTTGATCGATTGATCGCCGGGTTCTACACTTTCAAATCCGGTTGTTTCTGCTGTTGACCGAGGTTTTAATCGGGGATCGTTTATTTCAATTTCCGGATTGCTGCTTTTCATGAATGTGGACTCCTCCTTCACGTCTCTGTTCGCAGAAGGTGCATTTCTCATTTGCTGCAGTAAAATAAAGGGATCGTTGTAATCGATTGCAGGAATTTTCTTCATCGCGGTGAAAGCCGGCAAATCCTGAAGGAGCGTAAAAAGTTTTTCTGAAGCATTTCGCTCTTTATGCGAAGCAACACACTGCTGGCGCGATGGCGTGTTGATTTCAAGTGTGAGTTTTTTGTTGAGGTAAATACAGCGCTTGCAATGATAGGCGTCGCAAAGAGAACATAGCGGTGCATGATCGAGCTGAAGCAGATCCGCGTTCGGGATATGTATCCCGTCAGTCAGGTCTCCGACGGATATGTCGGGATTGTCATAGAGGAACGCCGGACAGAGATACAACCGTCCGTCGGAGCCCACAGTAAGATGTTCACATCCCGCTTCGCAGTTTTTCATATTGTTCAGAATTAACCTGTCAGAAAGAAAGTTCAGTTCGAAAATATCGCCTCTCCGATACCGGTCAGCGACGGTTTCGGCTAACATTAAAAGTTGTTGACTGTAAAGATCTAATTCCGTTTCAGTAATTCTCTCCAAACCTGTGATACACAAGTTCAATCTATGAAAAGCGCCAAATAGTAAAGGAAGAGTTTTTGCCAACTGAGGCAAACGATCTTTATCTATACGAACTATTAGGTTACGGTCTGGGCCAAGGCTAATGCCTGTTACTTGTTTAATCTCCCCGGATTCGATTACAACGATGCTTTCAGGGTACACATTGGCCAGTGCAAGTGGTACAATCTTGGCATGACTCACGCTCTCGATAATGGATCGATACGGTAAGGGGGGGTCCATCTGACCATAAAGAAAATTTATTGTCAGCCCGTTGGCCTGTGCATAATCAATTGCAATCTTTAAGGTAGATAATGAAATGGGTTCAGGATCAATTCCGCTGTAAGGGTTTTCGTAATAGCAAAAGGAGATGGACGATTTATCGATTGGCACTATCAAGAATTTCATTGTAAATCCTGATTGTTTTTCTCAATATTTGATAAGTTTCGTTCTTCATTCGAAAGTCTATGAAACCTTTCCCAATAGTACTTGTTTGCTCGAACTCTCGCTTTATGCATTTTGCAGATAAATACCGCCCGTTGATAAATTGTGTCCGTATCTGCCTCGTCGTAGTTTAGGCCCTGACACCACGCGCACCCCCTCGATACTTCGCACTCAATGCACTCTCGGGAGCTCTGGCTTAACCTGTCAAGGGCGAGAAAGGGGCGAAGCTTATTCTGATCAATGCCTTTAAAACAGTTTCCTACGCACCTTGGCTTTTGTTTGGCCATAGAGAATGGTGCAAACCTGATGCAAGGGTAGAAATCTCCTTTATAATCCACGGCGAGCATCTTGCCAGCCCCGCACCAATTCTGGTTATCGCGTACACAATCTAAGGACTGACCGATTGTATCCAAAAAAAATGAAGCATTTACTTTGGTGAACAACCTATTTGAAAGTACATAGTCTGCGACTTTCACCAATTGTTCTTCCAGGATCGCGTCATCGCCCTCATGCCACACATTCTCAAAGACAACGTTGATATTAACGGTATTGATCCCGAGATCCCAAAGGTGAAGAACACTCTCAAAGATGAAAGGCAAATCGTCGTGGGCGATGGTGACTTTGCTGCTCGAATCCGGGAATTGGGAGAGCCAGAGAGGGACGTTTCGTACCACGTCTGCGTATGAACCCCGTCCGTTCGGATACACTCTCTGCATGTCGTGTTTGCGCTGTGTGCCGTCGATTGTGATCCCGATACTAAGATGTGTTTTATTTTTCTCAATGTACTTTTGAACCTTAGGATCGTCGTACAGTATACCGTTGGTAGAGAAACTGAATCTGTAGCTGTCGAACCAAGGGTGGGATTCCTCATACATGCGGCGCTTGATGTAATCACTGATCCGATCGATAAGTTCGATTTCTAGAAATGGCTCGCCGCCGATAAAGTCCCATATTACCGACGGCTCCGTAAACAAATCTCGGTTGCCCAGAAGATAATCGACCGTTCTCTGTGCAACGCCGAAATTCATTTTGTTTACGTGGTTCTTCCCATGCAGGTAGCAGTAGCGGCATCTGAGCTGGCAATCTTCCGTTACGATAAAGGTAACATTCTTACCTATCGCTTCAGCCCAAGCCGGCTCGTTCTTCCCGAATTTGTAATCTGCAGATTCAATACGATTTCATAACAACCATTTTAATGCAAGTTAGTAAAAAAAATCAAGTGTATTTCGTCTTCTTGTTACTAAATTCCAGGGTATTTACTTGCTGATGTGCAACCTGTCTTGCACGTTCCTTTGCAAAGTCCCGTACACGATGACGAGCAACTGCTTCCGCAAAGAGTCGAGCAGGTACCCGTACACCCGATACATGTTCCTTGACAGCTGGTGCATGCTCCTGTACAACTACCGGTGCAAGTGGTTCTGCAACCTGCCGTGCAGTCATTCGCGCAGCCGCTTCCGCACCAGCCTGTGCAACTCGCTGCGCACCCAACGACACAGGTGCCCTGACAGTCATTTCCACAGCTGGTTACGCAATAATTATAACAGCTGTCCATACATTCTGTGGTACAACCACCAGAGCAAGTATAGGAGCAGCTATGTCCACAGCCGCCGGTACTGGTGCCTGTGCAGCCCGTGGAACAATCGCTGGCACAGCTCGCCGTACATGTAGTATTGCATCCGCCGGTGCAATCACTGGCGCAGTTCGCCGTGCATGTTGTCTTGCATCCACCGGTGCAGTCACTAGCACAGTTTGCTGTACATGTTCCTTTGCATTGTCCGGTACAAGTGGTGGAGCAACCACCCGTACAATCCGTGCTACATCCGCCTGTGCAGGTAGTAGAACATGTGGTGGAACAGGTGCCCGTACAGGTACTGGTGCAGGTAGTGGAACAGCCGCCCGAGCACGCTGAAGCGCAATTACTGCAAGAACTTACCGGATTATCTTTGGAGCAACCAGTTAAAGCGGCAAGACCCAATACTGCGAGGGCAGGAATAACTTTGATGATGAATTTACGCCGATCGAGGTCGGAAAGGTTGCCTTTTTCTTCTAAAGTCATAAAAACCCCAATTTTTTTTGACAGTAAAATTTTTATTTATGCGTAAGCAAGTAAATAAAACAAGGATAAGAAAAGATAGCTATCCAATGAATTAGAGTCAATAAATATTTTACAGAGAATGATGAAAAGTGAAATCGAAAGTAGCTCACTACCATCCACTTCCATTGTAAAATTGGGAATTAAATGGTGTATCAATGATTTAATGGTAGAGATATTCTGTGGGGGTTTTTACAAAAAATGCATTGCACACAACATGAGTATTCCTAAGAAATATTCAATCTTTTCGGATATGAGATTAATTAATGGATGAAGAAACTATCTAATGACGCTTTTTCGTTTTATTCGTAGGTTTTGCTGTGAGCGGATCTTCCGGCCAAATATGTTTGGGATAGCGCGCGCGCATTTGAGTTCGGATTTCCGGATACACATTCGTCCAGAAACTGTGCAAATCCTGTGTTACTGCCAACGGCCTCCGCGCAGGCGACAATAAATGAATTAACACATTCACCTTGCCGCTACAAATCTTAGGCGTATCGACCTGCCCGAATAATTCTTGTAACCGCACGGCAAGCACCGGCTGATCGCCTGAATAATCCAGTGCAGCAATTGAACCGTTCGGTAATTTGAGATGCGAGGGCGCTAGAAAATTAATTTGGCGAACGAGCGATTGTGAGATTTTCGACTGCAAAATTGTGAGAAGAGGAAGTGCGCTGAGCTGCTCTTTTTTCCACATTCCATCAAGAAATGGCGCAAGCCATTCGTCTACGGTATTGATAAGATTTGAATCACTCAGATCGGGCCAATGAGCAGGCGAGAGATATTTCCGAAGCCACTCATTTCGCTGTTGGAGTGAGCGTGTATCTTTATCCCATGGCAGGCAATGTATTCCTAACTGTTTCACGCCATCAATCAGAGCCGAGATTACTTTCTCTCCATGTGGTTTTATATGTTGTTCGGAAAGAACCACAGCACCCAATCGTGAGATTCGACGTGCAATCACAGTTTCATTGATAGTATTCCAGCGGATTTCTTCTTCCTCTATTATATGGTTGATAAAAACCTGTTCTATTTCATTTTTTGAAAGCGGTGCAGCGAGATAGGCACGAACTTCAGCGCCGATTCCATCCGCTTCGCCGATGGCAAGAAATTCTTCCCGTGCAAGAAGGCTTCCGCTTGGTAAAACAGCAGTCGTTCCGCTTGTCATTTGATAACGATTGCTTTTAGTATCACGCCGGCGGGCTACTCGCTCAGGGTAAGCGAGTGCGAGAAGAATTCCCGGTGCCGACTCTTCTTTTTCTTTTGATTCATTGCGGATACCGATTAGCTGTTTCAGTCGTCTCGATTGAGATAAAATGCGCTCACGAACACCTTCATCGCCTGCGTGCTGCTGATACACGATATGTAAACGCGATGCAAGGTCAATATCGGTGTCTTTTTTTCCTGCGAAAATATCGCGCTCTTCGAGAAGTGCTGCGATATCACATGCAAGTGAACCAAAACCTAATTCTTT
Source organism: Bacteroidota bacterium (assembly GCA_049523215.1). GTDB lineage: Bacteria > Bacteroidota > Ignavibacteria > UBA10030 > UBA10030 > Fen-1298. Next base: position 126,144 of record JBEKNC010000006.1, read on the forward strand.
CCCGCGCAGAATCATGTGTGCAAGTCTCGGATGGATAGGCAGCTCCGACATTGCTTTGCCATGCGATGTCAGTTTTCCTGTTTGATCAGCGGCACCGAGACTTTTTAACAATGCGTGCGCTTGTGCAAGATGTGCCGCCGGCGGCGGATCGAGAAATCGTAAGCTTGCACCGTCCGGTGTTCCCCATCGGGCAAGATCGAGTGTCAATGGTGCAAGATCAGCGGTTTTGATTTCCGGCTGAGGATACTTGGAAAGCATCTCGTGTTCAGTTTCCATCCACAGACGATAACAGACACCAGGCTGTTGGCGTCCTGCACGTCCGCGTCGTTGATCGGCAACGGCTTTGGAAACAGGAACCGTTACCAGTCCGGACATTCCTCGCCGTACATCAAACTGAGAAATGCGAGCCAATCCAGAATCGATAACCACACACACACCGTCAATCGTTAAACTCGTTTCAGCAATGCTGGTGGAAAGAATGACTTTCCGTTTACCGGATGGCGTGGGAGATAATGCCGCTGATTGCTGTTGATACGGTGCGTCTCCATAGAGCGAATGAACGAGCACACCATTCGATAAGCGTTTTTCCCAAAGAAGATTTTCCACACGCCTCATCTCGCGCCGTCCGGGAAGAAATACGAGGAGATCACCTTCCTGTTCATCCAATGCTCGCACAATAGTATCAACAATTCGGGCTTCGACAGATTTTTCCGAGGCGAATCGGGCATAGTGCGTGATGACCGGAAAGCTTTGTCCCTTGCTCTCGATCATGGGTGCATCACCGAGTAACTTTGCAATCGCTAAGCCATCAAGTGTGGCAGACATAACGAGAATTCGTATATCTGGGCGCAAGTGTTCTTGCACATCAAGTGTCATCGCAAGACCGAGATCGGCATGGATGCTGCGTTCATGAAATTCATCGAAGATAACGACTGCAACGTTCGGAAGTTCCGGTTCATGCTGAAGTAATCTGGTAAGAATTCCTTCGGTCACCACTTCCACCCGGGTGTGTTTACTTATAACTGCTTCGCCGCGGATGCGGTAGCCAACCGTTTGGCCGACTTTTTCGCCAAGGTGAGCGGCCATATATTCTGCTGCACGGCGGGCAGCAAGACGACGCGGCTCGAGCATGATGAGCTTCTTTTGTGCCATCCATTCCGTAGCTAGAAGTGCGATAGGAACTTGTGTAGTCTTCCCTGCTCCTGGCGGAGCAGAAAGGACAATATTGTTGGAGTGCTGAAACGTTTCCAACAATCGCGGAAGGATGTTTTCAATAGGATATGTTCGTTTGACTTCTTGCATATGATTATCTGCTGTTTGCAGATTAATCATCAATATGCAAAAAGTCTTTCAGGTATGCACGAGTTTGTTACAAGCGCATCATCTCTCTTGGAGTGATTCCAGCGTCGTCTTGAGTTTTGCAGCGGAAGATCGAGAACCTCGTTCTTCTTCAGCGCTCATCGTCAGTGTCAGAATTTCTTCCACGCCATTTACACTGACAACACATGGCAGGCTGAGACAAATATTTTGAACTCCGTATTGTCCTGTCTTCAAAGTTGAGACAGAAATTACAGATTGGCGATTACCGAGAACGGTTTCCACCACCGCCAGAACTGCCGCGTCCACGGTTGTCCGGTTTTCGGTCGGCCATCGGTCGGGCTTCGTTCACTACGATTTTGCGTCCCTTTATATCTTTATCATTCAATCCGGCAATAGCTGCTTCTGCTTCCGCGCGTACCGACATTTCGACAAATCCAAATCCTTTCGGTGTTCCGCTAAATTTATCTTTGATAATGACGGCTGAGTCAACTGCCCCGAACGCGGCAAACTCCTTCCGTAGCTCATCTTCCGTAATGTCGCGAGATAGATTACCGATAAACATTTTCATGGTGTTTCTCCTTGTAGAATTCTTTTATTGTGAGTTGTTGTTCGATGCGTTGTCGATATATTGGATTTCACCCGACGCATCAGTATGAGTTACTATCTGATTGGAATTATTGAATGATCTGTAGTCCCTATCGATTGCCGCTCTTGTTATACAGGATAATAATTATTTATATGAGTTCCAACAATAGGCATCCAGGCAAAACAGCTTTTCGGAAAACCATCGAAATGATTGAATTTTATGCTCATCCGGCAAGGTTCTCCATTGTCTGTAATGTATCTTTCAATTTGACTGCCGACGCGTGAAAACCTTCTTCTTCCTCCTGATTCATTGTCAACGCTAAAACTTCTTCCACGCCATTTACACCGACGACACATGGCAGGCTGAGACAAATATCTTGAACTCCGTATTGTCCCGTCATCAGAGTCGAAATAGAGAGCACGGATCGGTAATTACCAAGGATGGCTTCCACAATCGAAAGTAATCCGAGTCCGATAGCATAGTATGTCGCTCCTTTGCGTTTAATAATTTCGTACGCGGCGTCCCGAACACTTACAAAGAGCTTGTTCATTTCTTCCTGATCGTAGTGTTTGTTCTTGAGCGGAGCAAATTCCTGTAGCCGTACGCCGCCGATATTTGCCATGCTCCATAAAGGAATTTCACTATCGCCGTGTTCGCCTACGATGTACGCATGCACACTGCGTGTATCGACCTCGTAAAATTGTCCGAGCAGAAATCGAAAGCGGGAAGTGTCTAAGATCGTTCCGGACCCGATCACCTTTGTCGGCGAAAGGTTGGATTCTTTCAGAGAAATATAAGTAAGGATGTCAACCGGATTTGTTGTGATGAGTATGATACCGTTGGGATTGTGTTTTACAACCTGCGGAATAATTGAACGAAAGATAGAAGCATTTCTTGCAAGAAGGTCCAAACGAGTTTCACCGGGTTTTTGAGAAGCACCCGCCGTGATAACGACGACTTTTGCACCGGACAGATCGGAATAAGTACCTGCTGAAATTTTCATCGGCTTCGTAAAAGAAAGCCCGTGATTCAAATCCATCATTTCACCTACAGCTTTTTCTGCGTTTGCGTCCACGAGCACAAGTTCGGATGCAATCCCTCGCTGCATTAACGCATATGCAAACGATGAACCAACCAATCCTGTTCCGACCAGTCCTACTTTGTGCGAAGATCCGATTTCTGGAAACGTGTTCATATTCTGCGATAATATAATGAAAAAACTTGTACGGTACCACTTTGGTATTTCAAACGTGGGAGAGTATGTAATGGTTCCTCACCGATGTAATCTACATGTTCGATAGTGGTGCATTTTGGAATCAATATCAAATTTTTATTTGATATGTGACACCTTGTCTATTGACTTTCACAAACGAAAAGTCTTACCTTTACACAAGCGGAAGCGGTGGGATTTTTAGAGGTCGGATGCTTTAACCAGTTCAGCCACGCTTCCGACGCGCGTTAGATTATCTCCTACTTCGCTTTACGCGCATGCTGCCCTACCTTTCTTGAAGTGTTTCAGCACTTCGGTTATGGTTAATAGAACATGGCTCCTTCGGGAGCCTTTTTATTTTATAACAACTGGTATTAAAATAGCTAAATGATTAAACGTTACCGATGTTACTCTAAAAGTAACAAAAGTAACATTAGTAACATTGTAGACGGGATTACTGGCTAAATTTTGTGGAACCTTTTCTACTATAGCCGAGTTCAGACAGCATCTTGCTAACGAGGTGGTACTTAGGATTTTTCGATTTGAATGATTTAAAGGCAGGTACATTGATACCGATAGTCTTTGCTATTTCATATTTTATTTCTCTCGTGATTGTTTCTTTAATAGGAAGATTACGTTTTTCACATTCTTTTTTACACTTCTCAAGCAAAATTATTTTTGTGGTCAACGAGCTTTTTTCAGTTACGCCTTGTGACTCTTGATTTTTAGATTCTACGGATTTATCGGGCTCTATGTGTAATTCCATTCCATTCTCTTTGATCCATTTTTCAAATTCCGCAATCCTTAAGTTAACCTCAACACTTTGGCGTTGAAATTTTACTCTTTCCCCATGCGGTAAATCAACAGGGGAATCTTCAATGTCTTTTAGAAGTTTTTCTCTAAGGGCTATAAGCTTTCCGTGTTTTTCTACGTTTTCTTTCCACTGTTGCAATCTTAAAGAATTATGAGTTGTTGAATCCATTGCCCAAGTAGTTGGTGTTACCTTATTAACGACTTCCCCAACTTTTTGTATAGATTGATTGAGATATTTGAACTGTTCTTCTCGGCTTAGTTGAGCAATTTCAGGAAGCTGTTCCGCTGTTCGCAACAATATTTCTCGTGCGGTTAAATTTCCTAATGGCAGTATTGCCTCTTTGCGCAACTTTGGGAGTTGCATACTTTGAGTTAATGCCAATTGAGACCTAAGAAATGGAAGAAGTATCTTAATCGTTTCTAATTGTGCCTGATATTGGAATATTTCCGAGTTTGTAAATTGGATAAGCGAATTTTTCAAGGAAAGATGTTTGGTCTTAAGTTTTTCAGCGGTTTCAAATTTATAAATCCAATGTTTAAGGTCGAGAATAAATTGGTCTTTGCCCTGCTCATTGCATTCTTCAAATTTGCTAATATCATATTGCTCTTGAAATATTTCTATTTGCTGGTGTAAAATTTCAGTAGTCGATGATTGTGTTGACTCAAAAAACCGCCCCAAATCTTCGCCCTTGCAAAAGGCGATATACATTTGAGGCCATAGAGCTTGCACTTGAAAAAACAACATTCGAGATTTTATTTCGTCAACCTTCTTTTCGTCCTTCGTTCCTAAAAGTTCAAGTTTTAACCTCTCGAATTCAGCTTCTCCTCCTCTTGCGAGTTCTGAAATATTATCGGTATCCATTTTAACCCAATATATTTCTCCATTTTCACGGACATATTCGACTTTATAGTATTCACCATCTTTTTCAATCTTGAGGAACTGACCTTTGATTTTTTCAATCATATAGAAATAAAAAATCCGAAGGATTATTAAATTCTTCTTATCATACATCTAAGGCGGTGTATGATTCATTTGAACTAATTTATGTCATTTTTTGCCTTTCTTCAACTCTGGCATTATTAAGCGACACTATTCTTGACTTAAGCTTATAGTATAACGTATCTTATACACATTCGGATACGGCAACACCGTAAACTTTTTAGACTCTTTTTCAGGATGAGGTGGATATGACGAAGTTTAAAATAGACAATCTGCTAAAATTGCTATATGGAATTATTGTCGCGCTTATGGGTTTCGTAGCGTTCGTTATAATGATGTATTCTTTTTATCATTCTCAGTATGCGTCGGCGGCTGTTTCCAGTTTGTTTATTGTGATTTTCACGAGTGTGGGATGGCGACCTATAATAAAATACCTCTTTCCGACCCTTAAGCAGAAATAAGAGTAATTCAAGATGCACTACTACCCCCGATTCGGTTTCATTGCTTCGATAGTGATTTCTTATTACATTTCATATTGTTGTAGAAATTATCGAGCCGCCAGCAGGTTCATTGTTGAATTTGTCGCGTGGCTCGCTTCGTTTTCGTCTGCAATATGGGAACAGACACACACTGTTCCTCGTCAGAAGAGAGTTGAAGACTGTCATATTTATTAAGAGGAGTACACTGTGGATATCAAGACCATCAATGAAATGATTCAGCGTGAAAGCGCATTTGTGGAGTCGCTGACATCGGAAGTCGGCAAGGTTATCGTCGGCCAGAAAAATATGGTAGACCGCTTACTCATCGGTATGTTGTGCAACGGACACATACTTTTAGAAGGCGTGCCCGGATTGGCAAAAACACTTGCCATTAAAACGCTGGCGGCGGCTGTCAACGCTAAATTCCAGCGCATCCAATTTACACCGGACTTGCTGCCTGCGGATCTCGTCGGAACGATGATCTATAATCAGAAAGACGGGAAGTTTTTTACGCGGAAAGGTCCCCTCTTTTCCAATTTCATTCTTGCAGATGAAATTAACCGCGCGCCGGCAAAAGTGCAAAGCGCGCTCCTCGAAGCGATGCAGGAACGTCAGGTAACCATCGGTGAAGAGACATTCAAGCTTGAAGAACCGTTTCTTGTGCTGGCGACGCAAAATCCGATTGAACAAGAAGGAACATATCCGCTTCCGGAAGCACAGGTTGACCGCTTTATGCTGAAAGTAAAAATCGGTTATCCATCGCGTGAAGAAGAACTGCTCATTATGCGGCAGAATGTGCTGGGAAATGAGAAGAGTGTAAAAGCTGTCGTGTCAACAAAAGAAATCCTGTCTGCCCGTGAAGTCATGAGGCAGGTGTATATGGATGAAAAGATTGAACAGTACATTCTCGATATTGTATTTGCGACCCGTGAACCGAAGAATTTTAAACTCGAAAAACTCGCACCGCTGATCAGCTACGGCGCGTCGCCGCGCGCTTCTATTAATCTGGCATTGGCCGCAAAAGCACATGCATTCATCAAGCGGCGCGGCTATGTCATTCCTGAAGATGTGCGCGCAATTTGTCCCGATGTCATGCGCCATCGCGTTGCTGTAACATATGAAGCTGAAGCGGAAGAGATTACACCAGAACAGATCGTAACGGAAATTTTGAATCATGTGGAAGTGCCTTAGCAAAATTTTGTTATTGTCGATTTAATGATTGTGTGATTACAGATCGGAGATAATATATAACAAGATAGATCTTGTTGTTTTATTCTCGCAGCTACGAACTAAATGGAAACCAAAGAACTTCTCAAAAAAGTCAGGCAGTTGGAAATACGCACACGGGGGCTGGTGAATCAGGTGTTCTCCGGTGAATACCACTCCGTCTTCAAGGGACGCGGCATGGAATTCTCTGAAGTGCGTGAGTACCAATATGGCGACGATATACGGATGATCGATTGGAACGTTACTGCGCGTTTCAATCATCCATTTATAAAAATCTTTGAAGAAGAACGAGAATTGACGGTCATGCTGGTTGTCGATATGAGCGGCTCGCAGTTCTTCGGTTCACAATCCGCATTGAAGCGGGATATCGCACTGGAATTAAGCGCTATCCTTGCTTTCTCAGCAATGAAAAATAACGACAAGGTCGGATTGATTCTCTTTACCGACCGCATAGAAAAATTTGTGCCTCCGCGAAAAGGACGTGGTCATGCGCTTCGCATTGTCCGCGAGTTGCTTTCATTCGAGCCGGCACGTCCAGCAACCAGTATCAAGACAGCATTGGAATATCTTAACCACGTTCAAAAAAAACGCGGCATCATTTTCGTCATTTCTGATTTTATGGATAGCGGCTATGAAGCTGCACTTCGCATTGCCGGCAAAAGACACGACTTGATCGGTATTGTGCTGCAAGATCCGCGCGAGAACGAATTGCCCAGTGTTGGACTGATGCATTTGCGTGATGCCGAATCAGGTACCACTAGACTAATCGATACATCCGATGCGCGTGTGCGATCCCTCTATCGCAACTTGAATCATCAAATGCAGGAAGCACGTAAATCGCTTTTTATTAAGTCAAGGCTCGATGATATTGAAGTGCATCTTGACCAGCCGTACCTCAAACCATTGATTGATTTCTTCCGATTGAGGGAGAAGAGATGGTGATTTGTTAGTAGTTGGTCGTTTGTTGTTAGTGAAAAAAATGGTGAAGACAAACTTTGAAAAATTGGAAGTCTATCAGCTTGCGGAGCGATTAGCAGATGAAGTATGGAAAATGGTTGAAGACTGGAATAACTTTCAAAAGATCACGATTGGTTCTCAGATTGTGCGTTCTGCCGATAGTGTTGGAGCAAATATCGCTGAAGGAGTTGGACGTGGCACCGCTCTGGACAATAAAAGATTTGTGAGAAATGCGAGAGGTTCACTTTATGAGACCATGCACTGGTTGCGTCGTTGTTATAATAGATCACTCATTACTAAAAAGCAAGTAGATGTAATCAAACCAATAATTGAAAAGTTGGCACCCAAGTTGAATTCCTATTTGAAGTCAATTGGGATTATTCACGAATCATCAACCAACAATTTACAACAAGCTACTAACTCTCGTAAATAAAATGCGATTCTTTACAATCATACTTCTACTCATAAATTTTGCGAGCGTTACATATGCACAAGAAGTTCGATTGGCCGCAAAAACAAATGCAAACACCTTTCCGCTTGGCAGTTGGATTGATGTACACGTAGAGGGAAAGTCTGATGCTGCGGTTGACTCGATTGCGCCAATAGTGAAAGACAGCATCGGTTCGTTTGAAATTGTAACAGTGGAACGCAAAGGTACTGATTTCCAATGGCTGATTCGGTTAACAACCATTGATTCCGGAAAAGTCTTTCTGCCTCCAGTTGAGTTTGGTTATAAAGTGAAAGGCGATACAAATACACATAAAGCGTTTACCAATTCGCTCCTCCTGACTATCACCGGCGTTACTATCGATCCTCAGGGTGAAATCAAAGACATTAAACCGCCGATGAGCGCACCATGGTTGTTTGAAGATTTTCTGCCATACCTGATCGCATTGATCGTTCTTGCTGCACTTGCAGGCGGGTATTACTATTACTGGCGAAAAATGAGACAGAAGAAAGATATTTTGTCTGATGTCAAGGTGGTTATCCCGCCGCACCGCGAAGCACTGACAGCATTGCGGGTGCTTGAAGAAAAGAAATTGTGGCAGCAGGGATTGGTGAAAGAATATTATTCGGAAGTCACAGAGATAATCCGGCGATTCTTTGAGCGGCGATGGAATATCGTTGCGCTGGAGATGACGACAGATGAAATTCTGGTACAAATTAAACATGTTCCCGAAGCATTAATAGTCTGGAAAGAAATGGGATCGTTTTTTCTCACTGCAGATTTAGTGAAGTTTGCAAAGTATCGACCGGCACCCGCTGAACACGAACAAGAAATGCATTCAGCATATGAGATTGTGCGTTCGATGGTGCCGAAAACTTCTATCGAGACAGAACCGCAATCACAGGAGGTTACTGCCGATGTTCGGTGATAAGTTTGCCAATCCTGCATTCTTATGGCTGTTGTTGCTTTTGCCGGCAATCGGATACTATCTCTGGTGGCGTCGCAGAAAAATGACGGTGGTTTTGCAGTTCTCGTCTTTACAGGTCTTCGGTAAGATTCCAAGGACAATGCGTGAGCGAATACGCCACATTCCCATTGGACTGCGTATAATGGCAATCGCGCTCTTCATTATTGCATTGGCACGGCCGCAGTCGGTATCGGATAAACAGAATATATCAACCGAAGGAATCGATATTGTGCTTGAGCTGGATCTCTCCGGCAGTATGCTGGCAGAAGATTTTAATCCCAATCGTATCGAAGCGGCAAAGCAGGTTGCCTCTGAATTTATTGACGGTCGGATGAACGATCGCATCGGACTGGTAGTATTCTCTGCAGAAAGTTTTACACAATGCCCGCTCACAACAGATTACCCTGTATTAAAGAATCTTTTACGTGATGTAAAAAATGGGATGATTGCCGATGGTACAGCTATCGGTCTTGCAATCGCTAACGGAGTGAATCGTTTAAAGGACAGCAAGGCAAAAAGTAAGGTGATGATTCTCCTGACAGACGGTGTAAATAATCGAGGTGAGATTGATCCTATCACCGCAGCGCGAATCGCAGCAACGTATGGTATCCGCATCTACACGGTCGGTGTGGGGGCGCAAGGCGAAGCACCATATCCTGTGCAAACACCATTTGGCATTCGCCGCCAGATGATTCCGGTTGATCTCGATGAAAAAGTTCTTACGCAAGTGGCAGATATGACCGGCGGTAAATATTATCGCGCCACAGATAATCGAAAATTGAAAGCAATTTATAAAGAGATTGACCAACTTGAACGGACAAAAATTGAAGTGATGGCCTATAAGCGGTACTCGGAATTATATGGTGGATGGTTAATCGCGGGTCTTCTTATGTTTCTATTAGAAATAGGATTGACGAGTACGTTGTTGAGGAAAAATCCATAAGAGCAGTTGGCTGATGGCAATTAGCGATTGGCTTGAAGAAAGTTTCTCAGAAGAAAATTATATGAAGGATTTTAGAAATTTAGAAGTATGGGATCGGGCACATAAGCTCGCTTTGGAAGCGTACAAAGTAACACGTCACTTTCCAAAGGAAGAACTCTATGGATTGACAAATCAAATACGAAGGTCAAGTTCTTCTATTCCAACGAACATAGCCGAAGGATGTGGCAGAGGAAGTGATGCTGAATTTCATCGGTTCCTTATCATCGCTATGGGTTCGGCAAGTGAATTGGAATATCTGGCCATTCTTGCACGAGACTTAGAATACCTCAACACAACGCAGTACAACGAACTTGAACAAGAAATTATTATTGTACGGAAAATGCTGAATGCTCTTATCCAAAAGGTAAAGCCATCAGCTAAACGCTAAGAGCTAATTGCTAACATGCTAAGATTTGAACATCCCGAATATCTCTGGTTCCTTCTTCTGATTCCAGCGCTTAGCGCAGGATTCTTTTTCCTGAATGTCCAGCAGAAGGAACAGGTTCGAAGGTTTGTTGGAAATATTCTCGTTGCACAGCTTGCCCCGGAAGCGAGTTTGGCAATGCGTATCATCAAACAACTGCTCGTTCTTTCGGTTCTCGCCTGTCTGATTCTTACCATTGCTAATCCGCAGGTAGGAACACGACTAGAAGAAGTGAAACGCGAAGGCATCGATCTATTTGTTGCGCTCGATGTTTCGCTGAGTATGAAATCGGAAGATATTCGTCCGAGTCGACTGGAAAAAGCAAAGCGCGATGTATCAGAACTGCTGCGGAAACTTTCCGGTGATCGTGTTGGCATGATCGTTTTTGCCGGTGACGCGTTTGTACAATTCCCGCTTACTGCTGACTATGCCGCAGCGGATTTATTTCTCTCTGCCATCGATGTGGATGCAGTGCCTGTCCCGGGGACGATGATAGGCAGCGCCATTGAAGTCGCACTTAAATCGTTTTCCAAAGACGCTCCGACACAAAAAGCAATCGTTGTTGTCTCCGACGGAGAAAATACCGAAGGTGATGTGATGGGCGCAGTAGAAGATGCAAAGAAAGTCGGTGTGCGAATTTATTCCGTAGGGATGGGAACAGCCGATGGAGGTCCAATTCCGATTTATAATCAAAATGGCGAACGTACTGACTATAAACGCGATCAATCGGGGAGTATTGTTCTCTCCAAACTGGATGAGACAATGCTTCAACAAATCGCGTCGACAACCGGAGGAACGTACCACCGGGCAACGAGCGGCGGTAACGAAATTGACGATATTTTTAAGGAGCTTTCCTCTCTGGAAAAAGTAGAATTTGGAACAAAACAGGTTACAGGATATGAGACGCGGTATCAATATCCGTTAGCGTTTGCAATTCTTCTTCTCATTCTTGAGCTCGTGCTTTCGGCGCGACGCAGTAAGCTGGTTGCTCATCTTAAAAAATTCCTGCCGACAGCTGCGGCGATGTTCTTCCTTGTAATACTCTCGAGAAGCTCAACAGCTCAGACAGTCCGTTCACATGTCGGTGAAGGAAATCGGGTGTATGAAAAGGGACGCTACACCGATGCTGAGGTGGAATATAAGAAAGCGCTGGAAAAGAATCCGAAATCGAAAGAAGCGCAATTTAATCTCGGAAATTCGTATTATAAACAGGAGCGTTTCGACGAAGCCCTTCGGGAATACGGTAACTCTGGTGTGGCAATGAAATCTCCGGAAGAACGGGCTGAAACATATTACAATTTGGGAAACTCGTTGTATCGTTCGAATAAGTTCCAAGAAGCGGTTGATGCATATAAACACTCACTAAAATTAAATCCAAACGATGATGATACGCGGTATAACCTGCAAATGGCGCGTGCAAAACTGAAGCAACAGGAACAACAAAAACAGCAGAAGAAAGATCAAAAACAAGACCAGCAGCAAGATCAGAAAAAAGATCAGCAGCAGCAAAATCAGCAACAGAAGCAAGAGCAGAATCAACAACAAAAACAAGAGCAAGCGAAACAAGATCAGACACAGCAGCAAGCCCAGAAAAAGAATCAGATGCCGAAACAAGAAGCTGATCGCATCTTAGAGGCACTTCGTAATAACGAAAAGGAAATTCAAAAGAACCTCCGTAAACGGGAAGCAGTGAGAGTGAAAGTGGAGAAGGATTGGTAACAAAAGCTGTCAGTCGTCAGTTGTCAGCAATCAGGAGAAGCAAAAAGCTCATAGCTAATTGCTATCAGGATAAGAAAGCATGATGCATATTAACATTCATACTATTTATAGGTCTCTCATTCTTGGATTGGCTTTAAGTCTTAATTCTATCTATGCCCAAGCACAGGACGGCACATTGACTGCAGCAGCGGATCCAATGAGAGTTGCAGCGGGCGAGCAATTTCAATTGACGTTCACCTTCACCGGAAGCGATGTCAATAGTGTTCGTAATCTAAAAGCTCCGGACTTCAATCAATTCGTTGTCATTTCGGGACCGAATCAGTCTACCAATATGCAGTGGATCAACGGCCGAATGTCAGCTTCGATTGCGTATACCTATATTCTCTATGCACGTCAAGCAGGTAAATTCACTATCGGTTCAGCAACAATTGAGTACAAAGGTAAAGCACTTAAATCTAGTGCGATTCAAATTGAAGTCACACAAGGCAAACCAAAGCAGCAACAAAAACAACCCGATCAACCAAGCGCTGATATTGGTGATAATTTGATCGTGAAAGCTTTTTCCGACAAACAGCGTGTTCGGCTAGGTGAACAATTGATTGTAACATTCAAGCTGTACACACGCGTATCGGTTTCCGGATATAATCTTGCAAAAGCGCCGGCGTTTGACGGTTTCTGGGGTGAAGATTTTGAAATGCCGAAGCAACCCGGCCAAATGAATGAAACTCTCAATGGCAAACAATATCGTTCTGTAGTGATAAAAAGGACGGCGTTGTTTGCAACGCAAGCCGGTAATTTGAAGATTGCACCACTCGAAGTTCGCTGTGCTGTGCAAGTGCAGACGAAGCGACGGGGCAATGACCCGTTTGATCAGTTCTTCAATGATCCGTTTTTCCAACAAGTTCAGACAACGAATCTGGATGTTAAATCCAATCCGCTCACAATTACCGTTGACCCTCTCCCGATCAATGCGCCGTCTGGGTTTTCGGGTGCTATCGGACGATTTACATTCAATGCAAGTGTGGACAAACACAGTGTGAAGGCTGGTGATCCCATTACGTTGAAAGTAGCTGTATCGGGTTCAGGCAACATCAAGTTGGTAACGCTTCCCAAACCGCAATTACCAGCCGATATCGAATCGTACGAGCCGAAAATTTCAGAGGATATTTCGCGCGATGGTGGTATTATTCGTGGAAAGAAAACGGCTGAGTATCTGCTCATCCCGCGCAATGCTGGTCAGCGTTTTCTCGAGCCGATGCCGTTTGTTTATTTCGATCTCGACAGGAAAGAATATGTTACACTTCGTTCTCCACGGTTCGAGTTTTCCATTGAACCCGGCAAAGAGTATTCCAGTAGCAGCGTCAGTAGTGTATCGAAAGAAGATGTTCGGATGCTCGGTGAAGATATTCGTTTTCTCAAACTTTCTATCGGGACTCTCCAGCAAAAAAATGAAGCAGGTTCTTCAGAATGGTTTGTGTTTAGTATGGTATTGCCGCCATTGATATTTGCCGCAGCATGGTTCTTCCGCAAGCGGATGGAAAAAATCTATGGGGATATGCCTCGGCTTCTGTTTGAGACAGCAGGACGTGAAGCATCGCACCGCCTCAAGAAAGCACGTGCGCTCCTTGAACAGGGAAACACCGAAAGTTATCATGCCGAGATTCTCAAGGCGCTGACAGAATACTTGGAGCATAAACTCAGAACTGCGAAAGCCGACTTTGTCATGGATACGGCAGTTACGCAATTACAGCAGCGAGGGGTGAAGGAAGAAGTGATTCAATCATTGAAAATGTGTATGGAACGTGCAGAATTTGTTCGTTTTGCGCCGGGTTCCGATTCAACTGAAACGCGAAAGGAATTGCTCGATGTTGCTGCTGGTGCCATCAATGGTATTGAGCAGACCTTTAGTAAGCGAGGTACATCATGAAACGCGCTCAGTGGATTCTCATTGCCGGATTCAGTGCCTTGCTCGTGAGCGCGGGATGGGCGCAAACTCCGGAAGATGTATTCAATCGCGGAAATGAATTGTACCGCGCAGGAAAATATCAAGATGCGGCAAAAGAATATGAACATATCATCAAACAAGGATACTCAAGCGCCGAACTCTATTATAATCTTGGCAATGCATATTATCGGAATGAACAACTTGCACGAGCAATTCTTTCTTATGAACGGGCCGCTCAATTACATCCGAACAATCCCGACATAACACACAATCTCAAGCTGGTTTATCTTAAAACCATCGATCGCATCGAGCCGGTGCCGGAAATGTTCTTTATTCAATGGATGCGCGCCGTCGGTTCTCTGGTATTGCCAGAAACAGTGCGATTTCTCTTCATTCTGAGTTGGGTCCTGCTCTTTGGATCGCTCGCAACGATGTACTTCATTTTGCGGCCAGATATCCTTCGTGTTGCTCGGATTATTTTCTTCGTGTCCTTCGTATCGGTTGTTCTCTGGGCAGCAATGCTGGGCATTCAATCATTTCAAGAGACAATACAGGACAAGGCAATCATCACTGCACAGATTGTCACTGCAAAGTCATCCCCAGACGCTAAAAGCGTGGATGCATTTGTTATTCATGAAGGTGTGAAGGTGAAACTCACCGATGTAGTTGGTGATTGGGTGAAGATCACACTTGTCGATGGAAAAGTTGGTTGGATTCCTGCCGATCAGTGCGAACGAATCTAATGCATGACTTGAGGATTTGCTTTTCTATCCAAGTGCATGTTTTATCGTCGCTTCTAAGGATTCCTTCGTAAATGGTTTAGGCAGGTATGCCTTTACGCCAAGTTGTTTGGCGCTTCTTACAAAGAACTCGCCTTCCATCGAACTCATTAACACAAATGCAATGGATTTTAGTTTTTCTCCGTACGCGCCTGCGGCGATCTTTTCGTAGAATGTGAAACCGCTCATAACACCGGCGCCAAGATTCACGTCGCTGATAATGAGAGAGGGCGAAACCTTTTCTATCTCCGTCAACGCACCTTCTGCATTGACTGCTGTAATAACATTGAGGTATGTTTTCTTAAGAATATGTTCGGCATATTTGCGGATAGAGGGGTCGTCATCAATGACAACGATGACGGCGGTCTCATCCGGCAGGCCTAATTCTTTCTTAATTCGCTTGGTAATGGAAGTGTGTTCATCATCCGAAATCTTAAAGAACTGCTGGAGGTTCTTGAGATGTATGGAGTCTTCATCCGAGGGCTTGCCGATTTGCCAAAGTGTTCGCACCGCATCAATATAAGCACTCACCTGTACCGAGCGTTCCACTTCCACATGTTCTGTATCGCTGATGGAGAAGGATATTTTTAGGGATTGAAGAAGCGAGGACTGCATTTCTGCTGGAACAGCAAGTTGTATCATCAGCTTCATGAGCGTTCGGTAAGCATCAATTTCTTGTTGTTTTGCTTTCTCGTGCTCGCGTTCTAAAAGAGTATTGCGTTCTTCTTCCATCTGCTGCATCAATTCTTTTTGAGCACGTTTTTGTTCCTCCTTCATCTTGAGAAATGCTTCATCCTGAATTTTTTTTCGCTCAGACTCAGCTTGAATCATTTCTGTTCCAGTAGCTGTACCAGCAGAAGATGTTCCCGGTGCTGCTTGCTGAATTTGCGCATTCAGCCTTTTTTCAAGTTCCTCAATGCGCCGTGCCGTATCTTTTTCAATAGCGTTCAAATCCTTATGCGCCACCTCTTGCACCTCATTCACGGACGCTTTACGGGCACGGTCTTCCAGTACCTGTTCTGTTTTCTCTTCCTGTTTTCGTTTCTGATTCTCAAGTTCTTGCTGTTTATAGAATTCTTTTAGGCGGCGCTTGACTTCCTGATCCACTTGTTCAGCGGCCTGTTGTTTCGCTTCACGCACGACAACCTCACGTTCTTTCTCCATCATCATGATGAGAATGCGTTCTTCATACGCGCGCGCGTAGATGTTTTTAATGTCAAACTCATAAACCTTGCGGATACGATCCAGAGCGTCATCAAGCTTTTTCGCTTTTACGTCTTCATCTACTTGACGCAATAAAGCTGAGACACGAGCATTGCGTTCTTCAGGCGTTAATAACGATAAAGGCATATGAAATTCTCCTGTATGAAAACATCCATACGAAAGTAGACGAATTTAGTAAAAGAGTCAACTTTCGTGTACAAAAGTTCTATGAACAAACCTGCAAGACCGGGACATTCCACTTATATGTTCAAATTCTTAATAGATATCAACTCTTGACAAGGTCGGTCTTATTTTGATCTGCGATGACTATTTTTCTTCGATAAATCTTTGTAGCCTCAGTATAGCATCGTCGAAAAGATCCGAAACCGATAGAAGGCTTATCACAATGCACGATTTTTGTTCCATGTCAAAAAAGTGTCCCGGTTGTACGAGGATGTTTTGGTGAGTAAGAATTTCTTCAGCCCAATTGTCGTCACTGTACTTTTGCGGAAGCTGGAGAACGGCATACCACCCGCCTTCGACTCGAAGCACCGACGTACTTGAATCCGCAAAAACCTTTTGCAATAGTCGATAGTTTGTCTGAATCCGCAAGCGAATTTGATTCCTGATGTCTGAAGAAGAGCGAAGAAGTTTTGGAAGTGCGACTTGTACAGGTGTATTGACCGAAAGAAATGTATCGGCAATAATATCAAGTCGATTGAGAGCTTCGTCTCTTTGTTGAAGATTGCCGTCAACAACAATCCATGAGAGTTTGAGTTGAGGAAGGCCTAAAAGTTTTGAAATGCCGTTCAGTGAGAACAATGGTACAAAAGATTGAGAGGTCAAAATGTTTGCGCAGTGTACGTCTGAAGAAATATCATACGATCCGAAGACTTCATCGGCAATGAGAGAAAAGTGATGCTCAGAAGCAAGAGAACATATCTGGTCAAATTCATTCTGCTTGAGGTACGAACCTGTGGGATTGTTTGGATGAACAAGAACTATAGCTCTTGTCCTATCTGAGAATTGCGCTCGAAGAGATGCGAAGTCAATATGCCATTCACCATCGTACGCGAGTCGATAATACCGGAGTGTGATATCGTTCAGTTGACACAGATATTCAAACAACGGATAGCTTGGTTGAGGGACCACGACCTCATCGCCGACATTGCAGAGGAGTTTGAAGAGAAATGAATATGCTTCACTCGTGCTGGATGTAAGAATAATTTGTTCAGGTGTTATGGCAATACCATGCACGGCATAATATTCCGCTATAGCTTTTCGAGCGCTGAGAAGCCCGCGTGGTTCAGGTCGGTACGATACTATGGATGGCTCGGTAAGCGCACTACGAATTTCTTCGCTTGGATAAGAAAACTCGCATTTCGTGGGGTTCGACTCGGTAAGATCGATAATCGATTCTCCTCGAAGGTGTTTCTCTGCTGCTAAACCGGAGAGTCGGTTGGGAGTAGTATTCCAATCTGTGCGCGAAGAAAACATTTCGTAAAACCAGAAATCAGGAGTTAGACTATAGGAGACAGAATAAGTTAAGAGTCAAGGGTAAAATAAAAAAAACGATCACACATGAACTATTGAACCAATTACCAGATTTTTAAATTACCCAATCACTCAATCACAAAATCATTCAATTTCAAATTTCACTCTTCTATAATTTCTGCTTTTTTCTTGGACATACGGTTGCGCTCATTGTGGTCAAGATATTTTTTACGAAGACGTATGGACTTGGGAGTCACTTCCACGTACTCATCTTCACCAATCCATTCGATTGCCTGTTCGAGCGAAAGCCTCCGTGGTGGTTCAAGCCGTACTGCCTCATCGGAACCGGAAGCGCGCATATTTGTTAGTTGTTTTGTTTTACATACATTGACAACCATATCATATTCGCGCGAATTTTCTCCAACGATCATACCGGCATAAACCTTAATACCAGGCTCAATGAAAAAGGTAGAACGTTCTTGCAATTTCCACATTCCGTATGCAACGGAATCGCCGTCCTCTAACACAATCAATGAACCGCGTGTTCGGTGCGCAAGTTCGCCTTTGAACGGTTCATATCCTCGAAAAATGTGGTGCAAAATGCCGGTACCTTTTGTCTGTGTCATGAACTCTGAACGAAATCCGATCAACCCGCGTGCAGGAACAAGAAATTCGAGACGCGTGTTGCCTTGATTTTGAAGCATGTGCCGCATTTCGCCCTTACGCTTACCGATATTTTCGATAACAACACCGACGTGTTCATCCGGTACGTCAATAATGACGTGTTCAATCGGTTCGCAGACGACATCGGCGATGCGCTTGAGAATGACTTCGGGGCGCGAGACCTGAAACTCGTACCCTTCACGCCGCATTGTTTCAATAAGAATACCAAGATGCAATTCGCCTCTGCCGCTTACTTTAAAGACATCAGGAGAGTCTGTTAATTCCACTCGTAAGCTGACATTGGAACGTAATTCTTTTGCCAATCGTTCGCCAAGGTGGCGCGTAGTGACGTATTTTCCATCGAGTCCGGCAAACGGCGAGTTGTTCACGATAAAGTTCATCGAAAGTGTCGGCTCTTCGATAGCAACAAATGGCAGCGGGGTTGGGTCAGATGCATCGGCAATGGTCTCGCCGATATCAACATCTTCCATTCCAGCAACGGCGATGATATCGCCCGTACCGGCTTCTTCCACCTCGATGCGCTTCAGTCCTTGAAATGTATATATCTTTGTCACGCGCGCATCTTCCACTAATCCATCTCGATGAACAATCTTCATCGCTCCGCCGAGACGAATCTTGCCGCGCGACACACGTCCAATGCCAAGACGACCAAGATAGTCGTTGTAGTCGATTGTTGTCACAAGCATCTGAAATGGACCTGTAGGATCTCCGGTAGGCGAGGGAACGCGATTGATAATTGCTTCAAAGAGCGGTTCCAGATTGCTACTTTCTTGATCCATTTCGTTTTTAGCAATTCCTTGTTTTGCAATGCAATAAATCGTGGGAAAATCCAGCTGCTGATCGTGCGCCCCGAGCGAGAGGAATAATTCAAATACCTCATCCAGTACCTGATGCGCACGTGCATCTTTTCTATCAATCTTGTTGATGACGACGATGGGACGGAGATCGAGATCGAGCGATTTCTTGAGCACGAACTTGGTACCCGGTAACGGTCCTTCAGCGGCATCAACCAGCAGAAGAACACCATCGACCATTTTGAGTGTGCGTTCCACTTCGCCGGAAAAATCAGAGTGGCCTGGAGTATCCACAATATTGATTTTATAAATTTCACTTGTCTTCGGATGTTTGTACATCACTGCAGTGTTCTTTGCGAGAATCGTAATGCCGCGTTCTTTTTCTAAATCATTAGAATCCATCACGCGCGTGCCCATATCCTGATTGGCACGGAACGTTCCTGTCTGTCTCAGCATAAAATCCACGAGCGTCGTCTTGCCATGGTCAACATGCGCGATAATGGCGATATTACGTATATTTTTGATTTCTTGCATTCTTCCTCAATAGAAAATAAAAATGCCTCAGTCTCGACTTCCTTCCTGAGGCAAAAATAAGATACGGAAATTTCATGAGAAAGAAAAACCTTGCGGCCCTGACCTTCCGAAGGTCTCCATGCAATTACCGAGCGAACCTTCGGAAGGTTCAATCTAATACGTTCGTGCAATAAAAAAAGCTGATCCTGATAAAGGATCAGCTTTTCAAGACAAACCATAAATTTGATTAACGGAACGAAAAACCAACACCAAGAGTTGCGGTTGGAGTTTTGGTAAAGCTGTATTCAGCTTGAACATTTAAGATGAAGAGCAATACTCGCAGACCAACAGTGAGACGTCCCTTGTTTTCATCGTCCTTTGAGAATCCAGTCAACCTTAATTGTGTAGGAACTTGGTTACCCGTAATAGGATCTGTAACAAAGACTGTTCCAGTATAGTCGTTTAGTGTGACAGAACCGCTTTCCAATTGGTATCCAGCGTAAAGAGTGAAGATAAGCAAGCTCTTGCTTACTTCAAGACCATATGATGTTCCTTTTCCTATGATAAGATTATTATCTACTGAATCCTTCAGGTTGAACTTGGTGGTCATAAAGTGAACGGACAAATCAACGGGTGATAATGGAATCCATTGGCTAACGTCGTAGCGAATCCCAAAGCCAATTAAATTAATTTTACCTGCATCACCAAGTTGTCTTGTAGGCAAGAAACGTCCTGCAACTTCCAATCCGAATGGTAGTCCAATTGATGCTTGTAGCCATGGTAAAGGAACTCCGGCAAAAGGGAGTTTGATTCCCCTTGGAAGAGTAAGAATTGCCTTGCCGTCAACCAATGGATTATTTGTATTTCTGATAGTTAATGGCACATCTTTATCTTCTCCAAAGAGCGTGGGGGCCGTGAGCGTGTTGTCATAGTTGACTCCACGGGTCAAGGTGTAGCCATAAATTGTGTATGTAGGATCAGGTATAAAAGTATATGATTTACTTTCATTTTTTACCAGATTAGCAGCAACTTTTAGTTGGACATCAAATCCAAGAATATTATGAATATCTGCTGTGTGATAAACCCCCGAATTTAAATCAGCTGCCCATCCTAAAAATGCCGTGTTAAGATACCCTTCGACAGCTTGTGAGCCCATTCTTGAGATTTGATCTGAAACAGACTGTGCAGTTGAAATGCCACTTATTAGCACAATGGACCAAGTTGCAACAAGAAAATACTTAACTATTGATTTCATGTAAAATCTCCATATGAAGTTAAAGAATGAATGAAGTTTATTAAAGTGGTTCTCTCATGTTAGAGATCTATTTTCTAGTTATTTACTAACTGATGTTACACATGGCAGGAACAGCATCTAATAAAATAAAGTTGTCATGTCCGAATGTTTTAGTCGGACATCCATTTTTCTGGATTCCCTCTAAAAACGTGAGGGAATGACAGTTATTCTTTTCTTCTTTGCGTAACATCAGTTACTAATAGTAAGATAAGAGAAGATAACCGAAAAGCAATACTCGTTGAGGGTGATTTGCTTATCTTGTGTCATGCCACACTCGTAATCCTTTGAAAACCATCTTGTAACAACAGTTCAAATTCTTGAATAGCTCTTCAACATCACTCCCCAATAGCAGTGCAACGGTGTGGCAATAATACAGCAACGAGAGACTGTCACAGTAACACTTAAACAGGAAATACGGAGTGAATAGATGATGAAAACAGTTTCCGGTTGAAGATAGACTGAATCGTTTTGGAGAAACGGAGTTTTTCTTCTATCTTTATCATACACAACAAGCAGCCGGATAGTAGATGCTGGAGGCTATGACTGCATAGAGGCAAAAGTTCTCAAGCAGATTCTCAATCATAGAGGAGCATAGTATGAAGAAACAAATGTTGGTTCTCGCCCTTGCCTTTGCTGTCCTTGCATCGCAGACGGCATTTACACAGGAAAAACCCGCGGAGAAAAAGGTCGAGAAGACTGTTGAGAAAGAAATAAAAGTCGTAAAGAAAATGAAATGTAAGCACGAGGAAGGCAAGGAAAAGAAAGCGTGCAAAGAGAAGTGCGAAAAAGAATGTAAAATGAAATGCTGCGACAAATGCATAGGAGAAAAATGTGACGGCAAATGTTGCACAAAATGTGCAGAATGCAAGAAAGAGTGTGCCGAAAAATGTAAACAGGGAAATAAAGCAAAGTGCGCGATGGATAGCACGGCGAAATGTGAGAAGCATGATATGAAGAAGATGAAGAAAGAAGTAAAGATCATCAAGAAGACAACAGAAGAAAAGAAGTAGTTTATTTTTTGATCAATGAGAGAGCCGTCTCGGGAATACCGGGACGGCTTTTTTGTTGCACAGTTTGAATGTCGGCCGACTTTTCGGTAGCTTGTCATCAACCTTGATTGTCCGGAAATTCCGCGATAGTCAGGGTAAGGTATTTTCTGGCAGAGTTGACAGCCGATTGCTCCAAGATGAATGTTAAACGCTGACAATCGAGAGCGTGTTGTGTGATTGAAACCATTCAAAAGAAAATCGCAGAAAGCGAACCGTTCAGACAACTGACGGCAGCGGTAGAATCGCTTCGGTTCGGAAATCCGGTTCAGGTGCAAGGCATCAGCGGCTCGCTGATGGCATTTGTGGCGGTGCACCTCTTTACTGTGCGACAATCTCAAATGCTTCTTGTCGTTCCGGACAAAGACCGTGCCGAGCAGCTTCGTGATGACTGTGCACTTCTTCTTGGCGATTCTGCGGTGCATCTCTTTGCTTTGGGTCCAACCCATGCAGCAAAGCTGCTCGAAATGAGTGCACCTATTGCCCAGATGGAAACACTCCGTGCTTTATCGCGTTCCGAACGTGTGCTTGTGATTGCTTCCGCTGAAGCGTTGACGACGAAGCTCCCGGCACCGAAACGATTTACGGAACGTTCCATTGAATTAGAAATAAATAAGGAATATCCATTCGAGCGCTTGATTCAGAAACTTACAGGTCTTGGCTTTGAGAAAAAGGATTTCGTCGAGGAATACGGCGACTTCGCAGTGCGCGGCGGTATTTTGGACGTTTTTCCGTTTGTCGGGGATAATCCAATCCGCTTCGAATTTTGGGGCGATTCGATTGAATCCATCCGTGAGTTCGATGTACTTACACAGCGTTCTCTCCGTGAACTTCAAACGGCAAGTGTGGTAGCAAGCTTGTACTCCATATACCCCGATGGAGCTCAATCATCGCAGATAACTGATATCACAGAGAACATTGATAAACAGGTTTCGCTGTTTGAATATCTTCTCGGCGATGCGCTTCTCTTTCTTGATGAACCCTTATTCATTGAAAAAGAATTTGATGAACTAGTACAGGAAGGGTACTCAGATATTTTCGAGTGGAAAACTATAGAAACACAATTGAAGGGTTTTCCAAGAATACTTCATTCCACAATCTCTAATTTTCAATCCCCAATCTCTCTTTCATTTCATGCACATCCTCAACCTCCTATGGGCGGGAGCGTGAGGAGGCTTATTGAGCATATTCAAAAGTTGTCCGATCAAGACAATACAGTCTATCTCGCCTGTGATACAAAAGAAGAAGGTGAACGTCTCAGCGAGCTGATCGAGGAAGAACTGACAGCGCCGGAAAATCAGAATACAGAAATCAGAAGTGAGAATTCAGGAGGTAGAAGACAGAATGTAGAAGTGAGAGACGATGATGAAAACGAATTCGCAATTGACAATATGCGATCTAAAATATCTCCATTGCAGTCTCCAGTTTCCAATCTCTCATCCTTCATCCAATACACTCTTCTTCCAGAAGCTCTCCACTCGGGATTTATTTATCCTGCTGCAAAGATTGCAATTTTCACCGAGCATGAAATCTTTGGCAGATTGAAACGGCGCGGTACAACGAAACGAAAAAAGTTCAAGGGGTTCACACAAAAGGAACTCCAGCAACTCAAGCGCGGCGATTTTGTTGTGCATCAGGATTACGGTATCGGGCGATTCGCTGGATTGCAGAAGATTAAAGTGCGCGGTGTTGAAGCGGAAGTGATGAAACTTGTGTACGAAGAGAACGATACGCTCTATGTTCATCTTAATTTTATTCATCGTGTAGAAAAATATTCCTCACAGGAAGGTCACACGCCGAAGCTCAACAAACTTGGCGGCGCAGATTGGGACAGACTGAAGTCCAAAGCGCGGAAGAAGATCAAAGATATCGCCCGCGATCTTATCAAATTGTACGCACGGCGCAAGCACGAGCAGGGTTTCTCATTTGCTCCCGATACACACTGGCAAAAAGAAATGGAAGCATCGTTCCTGTACGAAGACACGCCCGATCAGGCAAAATCAACGCTCGATGTGAAACAAGATATGGAGCAGACATCACCGATGGACCGGTTGATTTGCGGCGATGTCGGATTCGGCAAAACGGAAGTGGCTGTGCGGGCGGCCTTCAAAGCAGTGATGAACGGCAAGCAAGTTGCCGTGCTTGTGCCGACAACAATTCTTGCACACCAGCACTTCAAGACGTTTCTCGATCGCGTTGGACGGTATTCGATGCGCGTAGAATCTCTCACGCGTTTCCGTGCAAAGAAAGAACAAGCAGAGGTTCTGCAAGGACTCCAAGAGGGTAAGGTGGATATTTTAATAGGCACGCATCGTTTATTGTCAAAAGATGTCGTATTCAAAGATCTCGGCTTGCTTATCATTGATGAAGAACAGCGATTTGGTGTGGCGGCAAAGGAGAAATTGCGCCAGCTTCGTGCAAACGTAGACACTCTTACTTTGACGGCAACTCCTATTCCACGGACATTGCAGTTCTCGCTGATGGGAGCGCGTGATCTGTCGCTCATTAATACACCTCCCAGAAATAGAATTCCCATTCAAACAGAAATAGCACAATTTGATCCCCAGCTCATTCGTGAAGCAATCTTGAAAGAACTGCATCGCGGCGGACAGGTGTACTTCGTTCATGATCGTGTTCAAAACATCGGAATCATCCAGTCGATGCTCGAAGAACATGTTCCAAAAGCGCGCTTCCATGTTGCACACGGACAGATGAAAGGACATGAATTAGAAAAAGCGATGATGGATTTTCTGGAGAAAAAGTATGATGTCCTCCTTTGCACAAAAATTATCGAATCCGGCATCGATATTCCCAGCGTCAACACGATCATCATCAATCGAGCAGACCGGTTTGGGTTAGCGGAGTTGTATCAATTACGCGGTCGCGTGGGTCGCTCCAATATTCAGGCGTATGCATATCTTCTTACTCCGCCGCTCTCCGTACTGCCGCGAGTAACCCTGCGGCGGTTGCAGGCAATTCAGGAATTTACCGAACTTGGTTCCGGATTCAATCTTGCCATGCGTGATTTGGAAATTCGCGGTGCGGGCAACTTGCTGGGCGGCGAACAGTCGGGATTTATTTTGGAAATGGGATTTGAGATGTACCAGCGCGTGGTAGAAGAAGCAGTCGCGGAGTTGAAAGAAGAGGAATTCGGAGAATTGGTCGAAGGGGAAAATGAAGAAGGGAAACGAAAGAAAACGGAGACAGCCATTGAAACTGATATTGAGGCGCTTATTCCGGATATTTACATTGAGCACGATTCCGAACGGCTGGACATCTACCGCCGGCTGTACCGGTGTGTTTCGCATGAAGAAGTCCATGCTATGCGGGGGGAATTGCAGGATCGGTTCGGCGAGTATCCGGAGGAAGTGGAACATTTGTTTCGGTTGGTCGAGTTGAAAATAACAGCGGCGAGAATTGGTTTTACGAAAGTTGAATTAAACGGTGAACTCCTCTCACTGCATTTTCCGCCGCCGGAAGAAAATAAATTCTATGAAGGCGATGATGCGCCGTTCCAGAAAATCATGGGGCGTGTTCACGAACTGAAACGGTTCCAGCCGCACCTCAAACAGGACGGCAAGCAGCTGAAGCTCGCGGCACGAATCAAATTCAACGATGAACCCAAAAACCGGCTTGGAGAAATACATTCTTTCTTCTTAGGGCTTGAACAGTAAATTATCGGATACTTGTGTCACTCACTCAATCACAAAATCAAAAATTCAATACATCTCTCATCACTGTTCTTCCAACAACACCGGGAGTTTATCTTTTTTACGGCGCTGATGATATTCTCCTCTATGTCGGGAAAAGTAAAGCCATCCGTGCGCGTGTGCGCTCGCACTTTGCCACCAGAGATGAACGCTGGTTAACGAAGCGCATTCGCCGCATAGAAGCGCATGAAACCGCCGGCGAGCTTGGCGCGCTTCTTCTGGAATCCCGGTTCATCAAAGAGCTTCGCCCAATGTATAATGTTCGTTCGAGGCAGCCGCGGCGTATTATCATCGCGCGGCGCGTAGACAATGAGCAAGGATATGCGACGGTAAAATTAGAAGCAGTCGATTATCTCGATCTCAAACCGGACGCTCCCATCCTCGGTATCTTTAAACATAAAACACAGGCGAAGGAATTCCTCGACACGATTTCTAAAACTCACCGGCTGTGCTCAAAACTGCTGCGGCTGGAAACATCGCGCGGATGTTGTTTTCCGTATCACCTTGGACTATGCGACGGAGCATGTATCGGTGAGGAAGACCCGGCAGCATACAATGCACGTGTGGATGCGGCATTTGAGGCACGCCGTATTATCGCCTGGCCCTTCGATGGTCCGGTCATAGTTGAGGAAATCTCGAAGGATAAAAAACTTCGCGAAATGTTTGTCATCGATAACTGGTGCCTGGTTTCTAGTGCTGTAGCAAACTCGAAACAAGGTGTTTCTCCGAATTCGGTGAATTCCGATTTGAGACCCCACCCAGAAGAAAAAATTGTATCATCTTGCCAGATGATACATTCTCAGGACTCCGTCTCCCTAAGAGGGGAAGGAACATTCACTCTCCCCCTCCAAGGGGGAGATGAAAGAGGGGGTCGAACCAAAGAGCGCCATAAAGATAGATCTCATGCAAAATCATCTCGGGCAAATACTGCATCTCCGCATCGCTTCGATTACGACAGCTATAAACTTCTCTATAGTTACGTAATGGAAGAAGGAAATAAAGTGAAGATACAAAAAGGAAATGCGTCAATCCCTTGAGAGTCTTTTCGTAAGAACTGAATTCAAACACTCTGTGTTACACTTATATGGAAATAAGTACACCGGCACTGCCGACTGACCAAAACAGATTCTATAGAATTGCTTTGGGGCTTGCAGTTTTTACTATCCTCTATAATATAGCCGAAGGGCTTGTGTCTATGTATTTCGGTTATCAGGATGAAAGTCTCGCATTGTTTGGTTTTGGCGCCGATAGTTTTATTGAAGTTCTTTCAGGGTTCGGCATTGCGCATATGGTGCTGCGTATTCAGAAAAAACCGCAGAGCAATCGTGATGATTTTGAACGGACCGCATTGATGGTGACCGGATATGCATTTTATGCGTTGGCTATCGGACTTGCTGCAACAAGCATGTACAACCTCTGGATAGGACGTAAACCCGAGACAACTCTGTGGGGAGTAATCATTTCACTGATCTCTATTGCGGTGATGTGGGTTCTCGTGGTCAGAAAAAGAAAAGTCGGCAGGCAATTGAACTCCGCCGCCATACTCGCAGATGTTGAATGCACAAAGGTTTGCATCTACATGTCTCTCGTATTACTTTTCTCAAGCGGTGTCTATGAATTGACACGATTTGCTTTTGTGGATACTCTTGGAACTCTGGGACTTGCCTACCTGTCTTTCAAAGAAGGACGTGAATGTTTTAAAAAAGCAAAAAAGAATAGTCATTGTTCTTGCGAAGATGGATAATACTATTTGACTCCACTACTCTGCGCCAAACAAGTTGTATTCTTAAACATTTATGTGAAGAACATTGGTTCCACAGTTCCGATGCTGGACGGTCCTGTTGCAAAAATATAAAAATATTATATGAGTTTTTTTCAACTTGTACCTGGTTCGACAAGCGTTGAAGAAAAATGCTGATTACCAAGCGAAAATATGTCAATCACTCGGTATGACCGACCGAGCGATCCGACATATTTTAGACCTTCATAAATAACTTTGTGTTTTGTACTATTTGCTTCTTTATCTAGTTGAAATTCAAATAAGTTAAGTATATAATACTGTTGGTTAAAAATGAGAGGTGCTCTACCGAAACACTATCGTATTATAGGGGAATACTTCGGGAAGAAAATCAAATAACTATCAGAGTAAGGATTCTAACGATGACTAAACTCAATCTCTTCGTCCCATTCTTCTTTCTCTTATTACTTATCTCGTGCAAAGAAAATTCAACTGAGCCAACCGACTCAGAGAAGCCTACAGTTGTTATCTCGTATCCTGCTAATGGAGCAGAGGTAAAGGCTGATACTCTATATAAGATTATTGCAGATGCTACAGACAACAAAGGAATTACAAAAGTAGAGTTCTCCATCGATGGACAAAATGCGGCATCCGATAGTTCTTCTCCGTATGAATACATTTGGAATACCACAGGGCTGAGCGGCGACCATACGATTATGGCTAAAGGATACGACGCGGCAAATAATATTGGTACCTCGTCAGTGATCAGCGTAAAAATCAAAGGCGTCGCCAACCATGCACCTGCTTCTCCATCCAATCCCAATCCATCAAATGGCGCAACGGGTGTTTTATTTTCACTGACATTAAGCTGGAGTTGTAGCGATCCTGATAGTGATGCTCTGACATACGATGTCTATTTTGACACAAGCAGTAACCCGACAACCGCTATTGCCACAAACCAAACTACTGCAAGTATCAGCCGAAACGGGCTAACAACAAGTACAACGTATTATTGGAAGATTGTTGCAAAAGACAGTAAAGGCGCAGTGACAACGGGGACAGTTTGGAGTTTTACCACAGTCAATCATCCGCCAGCTGTTCCATCAAATCCCAGCCCGACAGATGCGGCTACAGGTGTTTCTACATCGCCAACATTAAGCTGGAGCTGTTCCGATCCTGACGGCGATGCGCTGACATACGATGTCTTCTTTGGCACCAATAACCCACCGACCATGCAAGTTGATACCGGATGGAGCTCAAACACGCTCCTACGCACTGGACTTTCAACCAATACGACATACTATTGGAAGATTGTTGCAAGAGACGGTAAAGGCGCAGTGACAGCGGGGACAGTTTGGAGTTTCATAACGACTCATCCGCCGTCTGTTCCATCAAATCCCAACCCGACAGATGCGGCTACAGATGTTTCTACATCTCCAACATTAAGCTGGAGCTGTTCCGATCCCGATGGCGATGCGCTGACGTACGATGTGTATTTCGGTACGAGTACTAATCCAACTACCGCTATTGCCACAAACCAAACCACTGCAAATATCAGTCGAAGCGGGCTAACAACAAGTACAACGTATTATTGGAAGATTGTTGCAAAAGACAGTAAAGGCGCAGTGACAATGGGGACAGTTTGGAGTTTCACAACGACTCATCCGCCAGCTGCTCCATCAAATCCGAATCCGGCAGATGCGGCTACAGATGTTTCTACATCTCCAACATTAAGCTGGAGCTGTTCCGATCCTGACGGCGATGCGGTGACGTATGACGTGTATTTTGGTACGAGTACTAATCCAACTACCGCTATTGCCACAAACCAATCTACGACAAGCATTAGCCGGAGTGGACTCACCAATAGCACGACGTATTATTGGAAGATTGTTGCAAAAGACAGCAAAGATGCAATAACAACTGGACCTGATTGGAGTTTTACAACCGGTAGCATGGTTCAAGTCACAGGCGGCACATTCTTTGGAAGGTCAGGAGAGTCAGCTCTGATCACTATCAGCAGTTTCAATATTGATAAGTACGAAGTAACGTATGAGAAGTGGACAGATGTGCGTAATTGGGCACTCACACATGGTTATACCGACTTGGTGTCAGGTCAGAATGGTAGCTCCAATCAAAGTGGGGCTAACAACCCAGTGACAATGGTAAATTGGTATGATATTGCAAAGTGGTGCAATGCGCGGTCTGAAAAAAATGGACTAACGCCTGTCTATTATACAGACAACACCCAAAGCACGGTCTATCGCACGGGAAATCTCGACATAAATGTAGATGCCGTCAAATGGAATGCAGACGGTTACCGGTTGCCGACAGCAGCGGAATGGGAATTTGCGGCGCGAGGAGGAACAAGTTCACAGGGCTACACCTACAGCGGCAGTAACACCATAGACAATGTAGCATGGTATAATTTAAATTCTGGTTACACTACACACACCGTCGGCACAAAGTCTGCAAACGAACTTGGCATTTACGATATGAGCGGCAATGTTTTTGAATGGTGTTGGGATTGGTACGACCCAGCATATTCTTCAGGCGGTACATTAGATCCCAAAGGTACATCGACTCCGCAACCCTACCGTGAGCTGCAAGGCGGTACGTTCGACAATGATGGTTCCATGTGCCAGGTGAACTTTCTCAACCCCTTTAACCACGTCCCGACTCTTAGCGCCGAAAGCATCGGTTTTCGTTGTGTCCAGGACTAACGTCCCGCCAAACGGCAGTGGGATTTCGCTGAGAAACACTCAACTTTAGCTCTTTTGAAAGATGGAGTCCACTTAACTCAAGTGCCTTGATAGATGGAGCCCATCTGCTTGGCGGTTCGAATGGAGAGATGGACTCCATCTGACTGATTGACATGGGAATATATCCTCAACAATATTATCACATTTACAATCGCTCGAACAATGCAGAGATTGTGTTTAAGTCTGAAGAAAACTATGATTTCTTTCTTTGCAAGTATCAGAAATATATCTCTGGTAAAGTTGAAACATTGGCTTATTGCCTGAT
>JBEKNC010000007.1:0-125177 GCA_049523215.1 Bacteroidota bacterium
TGTCGGCTATATTTATTAATACTAAAATTACAGGTTTTTTGTTTTGATCAGGAAATAGGAGCGTGTTCTATCATGGCTGTATTAAGCGATATTCGTGAAAAATCTCCAAAATTTATCATTGCTGGTGCGGCAATCATCTTCATCGCCTTAATTATTTTCGATTGGGGCTTCGATGTCTCTGGACGCAAAGGGCGTGGCGGCGCTACCCGTGAAGTGCTTGGCAGTGTGAATGGCAAGGAAGTGAACTATAAACAGTTCAGCGAACTGGTGCGGCGTACAGTTGAAAATCAAAAGAAACAACAAAACAGTGAAGTGGATGCTGAAACCGAACGTCAGATTCGTTCGCAGGTGTGGAACCAAATAGTAGACGAACTGCTGTTTGAGCAGGAAATTGACCGACTCGGCATTGCTGTCTCCAATCAAGAGATACTCGATATTGTGAACGGTCCGAATCCGCCGGAATTTCTGGTACAACAATTTAAAGATTCCACTGGAACTTTCCGGCGGGACGCATACCAAAGTGCCATGAGGGATCCACAAAATAAGCAAGCATGGATTCAAGTAGAAGAAGGGATTCGTCAGGAGCAGAAACGCCGGAAGCTGCAAAGTCTACTGCTGGCAACAACCATTGTCAGCGAAAGCGAAGTGAAGCAGCGCTTCATTGACCGTGACGTGACCATGAATGCGAATTACGTTTTGTTCGACATCAATCGATTGGTGCCGGATTCAGCAGTGACTGTGACTGATAACGACTTGCAGAATCAATATGAGTCTCATCCCGCTGATTTCCAAGCAAAAGCGGCACGAAAAGTAAAGTATGTATACTTTAATCAAAACGCTTCTTCAGAAGATTCAGCAGCGGTTGAGCAGGATGCAAAAAATTATTTAGATCAAGCAAAGTCCGGCGTTATGGACTTCGCAGAACTTGCCAAGACATATTCCGAAATTTCAGTTACCGACGCATTCTTTAAACATGGCGAGTTAAGCAGGCAAAAAGAAGATGCGATTTTTTCTGCAAGGAAAGGCGATATCATTGGCCCCGTGAAGGACAATGACGGAATCCATCTTATTAAAATTCTCGATCAGCGACAGGGAAAATCAGAATACGTTAAGTCTAGCCACATTCTCCTGAATCTCGTAGCAGGACCCGATAGTGTGAAAGTAATCCAGAAGGCGCGTGCACTTCTTGCACAAGCACGCTCTGGCGCCGACTTTGCAAAGCTTGCTCGTGAGAATAGCCAGGATTACGGATCAGCAGTGCAAGGCGGTGAACTGGGCTGGGCATCGAAAGATCGTTATGTGAAACCATTTGCGGATGCAGCATTCAGAACGCGTGTTGGAGATATTGTTGGTCCTGTGCGAACGCAATTCGGTTGGCACATTATTAAAGTAACCGGCAGAGATAAACGCGAAATAAAGATTATTGACCTTGCGCTGAAAGTAAGAGCAAGCGCACAGACAACTGAAACCGCATTTCAGAATGCTCAAGATTTTGGATATTTAGCGAAGGATGAAGGATTCGAGAAAGCTGCGGAGAATAGTAAATATCAGGTCCTCGAAACTCCCGAGTTCCAAAAAACAGGATCAATTCCCGGTATAGGTCAAAATGATGCAGTAATGAATTTTGCGTTTGCCAATAAACTTGGAGTGATCAGCGAACCAATCTATGTGCGAGACGGAGTCATCGTGATAAAAACATCGAACATCCGGGAAGAAAGCGTCCGTCCACTTGAGGAAGTCAAAGGTATCTTAAAATCGATGGCGATAAAGCAGAAAAAAATGGAAAAGATCCGCGAACAGGTAGATGTTTTCTACAAAACGTTAACACCTTCCAGCGACATTATTTCAGCGGCACAATCCAATCCAAATTTAATTGCGCAAAATACCGGTGTATTCAAACCAACTGATGGTCCTTCGGGTGTCGGGCGAGATCAGAAATTCATCGGTATTGCTCTCTCTTTGAAGCAAGGTGAATTATCCAAACCGTTCGAAGGCAATCGCGGTTACTACATCATCCAACTTTTATCGAAGACACCTTTTGATTCAGTGAAGTACAGCTCGGAGCGGGAATCGCTGAGTGCGCAGCTTTTACAAGAGAAGCGCAATCGTGCATTATCGGATTGGCATACCACACTGCGCGAGAAAGCGGATATTGTTGATCATCGGGATAAATTCTTTCGCTAAAATTCTTAATTCTTCGATAAGGCGTCTCGATTCATCGAGACGCCTTTTTTTTAGCACGGACAATGAAAGAGATACTTCACGGAAATAAGAAATCGCTTATTTTCCTTACCGGATTTATGGGAAGCGGGAAGAGTACGATCGGTCCTATTCTTGCCAATACACTTGGGTATGAGTACGTCGATGTTGACCGGTTCATTGAACAGAAGAAACAGAAAGAGATTGTAGAAATTTTTCGTACAGAAGGCGAGAAAGCATTTCGTCTCTTAGAGCGGAACATATTGCATGAGCTTACACAACTCGATCACTCTGTCATCTCTCTCGGAGGCGGCACGATTGCCAACGAAGAGAACTGTCAGATTGTTTCTCAGAATGGAATTCTCATCTATCTCAAACTTTCGCCGGAAGAAATACTTCAGCGTGTGCAGTATCGAAGTGATCGTCCGATGTTGAAGGATGCCGATGGCAATCCGTTGCAAGCACAAGAATTGGAAAAACGTATTCTGGAACTTCTCTCATCTCGAGAACCATTCTATTCGCGCGCCGATGTGATTATTCGCGCTGATAACATGCGCGTTGGAGTGACGGTGGATGAGATTATGAAAAGTATTCGCGGCATGATTGATAAGGAGTAATCCTATGGTTCATCGGCAAATCGATGTTGCACTGGGCGACCGTTCGTACCCTCTTATTGCAGGTACCGATATGCTCTCATCATTCGCTCCTGTATGCCGCCAGCATGGGATTTCGGATACCGTCGTGATCATAACAGATCGGAATGTTGCGCGTCTTCATCTCCAGCCGTTGCTGCGAAATCTTCTTCACCATAAATTTCAGCCTCTGACGATTACAATTCCGGCGGGAGAAACACAAAAAACTCTCACGTGTGCGAATAAACTCTTTACAGAAATGCTGAAGAAAAGAATTCCACGCAATGCGGCTATCATCGCTTTGGGCGGCGGTGTGATTGGCGATCTTGCGGGATTTGTGGCGGCAACTTATCAACGCGGCATGAAGCTGATACAAGTTCCGACAACACTGCTTGCCCAAGTGGATAGTTCTATCGGTGGGAAAGTTGGTGTTAATCATCCATTGGGAAAGAATATGATTGGTGCGTTCCACCAGCCTGTATTTGTGTGGATGGATGCCGATTATCTGAAAACACTGCCAAAGCGCGAAATGATTTGCGGTTTAGGGGAAGTTATCAAATATGGCGTCATACGCGATGCGGAGTTGTTTGCCTACCTTGAATCGCATCTTGAAGAAGTACTGCAGGTTAATGTTGAAGCAGAGATGTATGTGCAAGCGGCATGTGCGGCTATCAAAGCGGAAATTGTTTCGCAGGATGAAAAAGAATCCGGCATCCGCATCATTCTCAATTATGGACACACGATTGGCCATGGATTGGAATCTGCCGGTCGTTACAAACTCCTGAAGCACGGTGAAGCGGTGCTTCTGGGAATGATTGCAGAAGCTTCTATCGCCAAAGAAATGAAATTGTTAGATGCGGATTCTTATGAGCGGCTCGTCTCCCTCATCCGCCGCGCGCCGATGAAGGCGAAACTTTCCTCATTGAAGATGGCAGACATTATAAATGCTGTGAGCCGCGACAAGAAGCGTGTTGCAAAGAAACTTCGCTTCGTTCTACCGACAAAGATTGGCGAAGTGAAGGTCGTGGATGATGTGGATCCGAATCTGATTCAATCAGCGGTGAGAGAAATACTCAAAGCGAAGTAGCAACTCTTCATACCTTCGATGGAGGAGGACGGTACTCATTACAATTTCTACCATGTCATCTTACTGTTTTTTCTTACGTCCTCACCTTCCTTGTTCCGATTCCAATCAGCAGAGGTATGCTTGTCACACAGCCCAATGGGATATTTCACATTAAAGATTTCTGTTGTCTTATTCGGACACCATTCCCGCGCTTTCTTTTTCGTATCCACACAAATCGTATCTGTGATAATGCCTTCCGGCTGAACAAAATACTCGAGCGGCAATCCAATCGCTGGATCTTCATACGTCTTTTGCATAAACCGGCCGAAGATCGGTGCGGCTGCGCGACCGCCCTGACCATTGTAACTTCCTAAGCGAATGCGAGGTTCATCAAATCCAACCCATGCTCCAGCTACCAGTTGTGGGGTAAAACCGACGAACCACGCATCGGCATAATCGTTTGTTGTTCCAGTCTTGCCTGCGCATGGACCGCTGTAATAAGAACGTACTCTTGATCCCGTGCCCCCATTCACTCCGCCTTCCAACAAGTCGGTCATGAGGTAAGCGGTTTCTTTACTCAGTACTTCTTTCTTATTTGGTGAGTTGTCTTCAATCACGTTCCCATCTTTATCTTCGATTCGAAGGATGGCAATAGGCGAAGCAAGCACACCATCGTTACAATACACACCAAATGCAGATGTCAATTCTAACGGTGATACTTCAACAGAACCAAGTGCGATAGACTCGTACGCCGGTACGCGCGATGTGATACCCATTCGGCGCGCGTATTCGGAGACCTGTTTGGCAGGAGCGATTTCAAGAATAACACGCACAGCAACAAGATTTTTGGAGTATTTTAGTCCATCACGCAGTGTATATTTACCGCCGATATCTTTTTCATAATTTTCCGGTGCCCAGCGAGTGCCATCGGGCATTGGGATGGTGACGGGTTGGTTCAATATTTCGTAGCATACCGGATATCCGTTATCAAGTGCTACAGTATAGACGAATGGTTTAAAAGCCGAACCGGGCTGTCGATGAATCTGTGTCACATGATTCAATCCATATTTGAATGTGCGATAATTCCGACCGCCAACCATTGCCTTGATCTGTCCCGTATGCGGGTCGATGACAACAAAGCCTACTTCAAGTGTCTGCGCTGCCTTTTTTATTGAGTCGATGAATGTGCGGCTGCCAAGCAACAGTGCACGAATACTATCATGTATCGCCACATTGTGAGATTTACGGTACGATTCATCATCCCGAATTGCTTTATTGATAACGTCATTCAAGATATCGGGATGTTCTTTCCAATCCCACGTCGAATCGAATGCTGTTTGAAAATCCTTCAGATGATCTTCGATGGCTGAGATCGCATGTCGCTGCATTCGGCTATCGAGCGAAGTATAAATACGCAGACCATCCCGGTAAATATCATAGCCATGTGCTTCGGCTTTTTTCAGAAGCTGCCGGCGGATCCATTCCACAAAGTGCGGTGCAATGCCGGAGCGAAACTCTGATTCGATAGATTCGAGATCAAGCGAATCGGTTCGAACTTGCTTTGCCGTTTCCTCGGTGAAGAATCCTTCTTTCACCATTTGATCGATCACCACATCGCGGCGCGCCAGGGCACGATCGCTGTGTTGAATGGGATCGTAATAATTCGGTCCTTTGAGCATGCCGATGAATAAGGTGTACTCGGGTGGTGTCAACTCGGTGGCAGGTTTGCCAAAGTACGTCTGCGCGGCGGATTCGATACCATAGGCGTTTTTCCCAAAGTAGGCGACATTTAAGTACAGCTCAAGAATTTCATTTTTTGTAAAATTGCGTTCGATTTGTATAGACGTGAGAAATTCACGAATCTTCCTTGTGATCTTGTCAAACATTGATTCACGTTTACTTTGTAGCTTGTACAAATTGCGCGCGAGCTGTTGAGTGATGGTGCTTGCCCCTGCTTGGCGGAAGGTGACGACATTGAGAATCATTTGCCGGATGAACCGAGATAAATTAACGCCCCAATGGTTATAAAAATCTTTGTCTTCCGTTGCAATCAATCCTTTGATCAATCCGGGAGGAAGTTCATCGAGTGAAATGCGCGTTCGGTTCTTATATGCGAACTGATCCAGCACTTCACCGTCGATAGAATAGATTTTTGTAGCAAGCTCCGGTTTTGGATTTTCCAATTGATCAAGGGTTGGCAGCCCTCGAATAATGTACACAGAGTACCATATTGTCAGTATGATAAAAATGAAGATGACGCCATACACAATCAAATGCTTTCGGTCGAAGTACTTTTTATTAAGTTTCATGTGTGTATGCCGGTATTCCGGATCATTGAAATACCGTTCCATCTCTTCCGAACTGAATTTTCGATCAGCCATTATTTATCACTCGATTCACACTACTCAATCAATCTGTATACTTTTTGAGTTCCATTTTTTTGCCGTCGTACACCGCGTATGTGTTTTCAAAAATCCAATCACCAAGATTGATATACACCCCGGTTCCAATTTTTTGACGCGATGAGATATGGTTGTGTCCCATGACGACAAAATCAAATCCATCCTGAAGCTTTTGCGTTGCAAATTCCACCATACCGCTGCTTTCATACGTTCTGTTGCTCGTGTAGCGTCGGCTGGTGCGCGATGACCACCGCGCAATCCATCCGGTCACGTCCGGATGAATGAGGGAAAAGAGGAATATGTTCAATCTGTTGCGAAGAATTTTCTTGAGGATCTTATAACCGATATCGCCTTTCAGTAATCCATCACCGTGATGGATGAGGAACCGTTTCCCGCGAATTTCCGTTTCAATGGGATTGAGGTACACTTCCATACCAAGTTCAGTGCGGAAGTAGTCTTTCACCCAAAAATCGTGATTGCCTGCAGTGAAAAGCACGCGAATACCTCGCTCGGTTGTCTCGGCAAGTTTTGCAAAAAGACGGAAATATTTTTTAGGAACAACCGTTTTGTATTCAAACCAGTAATCGAACAAATCACCAACGATGAATATCTGTTCGGCGTCGTGTTGGATAAAATCCAAAAAACGGATTAGACGCAATTCTCTCTGGCGATCCTCTTCAGGAGAGCCAAGGCCGAGATGAGCGTCGGAGAAGAAATATGTTTTATGCCTTGCCGCTGTTTTTTGCCGCATCCAGGGTTTCGTTGTTTTCATTTCATGGAACCATTCTATTGAATTAGATACAGAAAAATTAAAGGAAAATCAAGAATCGCTTTCCACGTCCTACCTTGCTTCTCGAAACCGATTTCTTTATTATTCAATCGAGAAAATAATGTATGAAAACCACGCGGACATCGTCACGTAAACAACAGCATATAGATATTAGCTTAACCAAGGATATCTCTTTTTGCACTAAGACAGCCGGTTTTGAACGCTGGGATTTTTTACACAATGCCCTGCCTGAATTGAATCTGTCCGATGTTGATCCGTCAACATCGTTCCTGGGAAAGAAAATTGCGTTTCCATTTATCATCTCCAGCATGACCGGTGGTTATGCGGATGCTATAAAAATCAATCGGCAGCTTGCGGAAGTGTGTGCAATCAAAAAGATTGCCATGGGCGTGGGCAGTCAGCGTCAGGCGCTGGAAGATGATCAATATCACCGCTCATTTTCTGTGGTGCGCGAAGTAGCAAGCAATATCCCGGTGTTCGGGAATATTGGCGCGGCAGAAGTGGCAAAGTTACGAGATGCATCACCGATACTTCGTTTGGTTGAGTTGATTCATGCAGATGGGTTTGCCGTCCATCTCAATCCCGTGCAGGAATTACTTCAGCCGGAGGGTGATACAAACTTCCGTGGAGTGCTTGCCGGAATTGAAATGTTGGTGAAAGCAATTCCTGTTCCGCTGATCGTAAAAGAAATCGGTGCAGGTATCTCTGCGGACGTTGCACAGCGACTCATCGATAGCGGAGTAACGATCATCGATGTTGCAGGAGCAGGAGGAACCAGTTGGGCTGGCGTTGAGATCTTAAGAGGAAGGAATAAAGATGGGAAAAGGAAGAAGGAAGAAGTGAGATTGAACTCACAAGAGTTTTGGGATTGGGGAATTCCCACGATAGATGCACTGAGGGGTGTGTGTATAGTAAAGAGTAAATCATCTTGGGTGAAAGTGATATCATCCGGTGGCATTTCCAATGGCATCGACATTGCAAAGTCTTTTGCGTTCGGCGCTGATTATGCTGCTGTTGCACGACCCATTCTAAAGGCGCTCGCAAACGGCGGAGTGAAATCGGTTCTCCGACTTATCGATAAATGGGAATGTGAATTAAAAGGTACAATGTTTTTGACCGGTTCGAGATCCATCGCAGCACTGCAGAAGCAGCAGATGATTCCGAGAGTCTGAGAAAAATTATGAATCCAGAACAAAGGTACGAGCGGCATAAGATAGTCGTAGAGCGGTATCTTCGCGGTTTCATCAACGAACATAAACCACAGACGCTGTACGCTCCGGCGAAATATGTTCTCGCAGCCGGCGGTAAACGAATTCGTCCGGTATTGACATTGCTTGCATGCGAAGCAGTTGGTGGTGTTGCAAGCGATGCGCTGCATGCCGGAGCGGGAATTGAAATCCTGCACAATTTTACACTGGTTCACGATGACATAATGGACCATGCACAAACACGACGTGGCCGTCTTACCGTCCACAAGAAGTGGGATGAAAACATTGCGATTCTCTCTGGCGATGTGCTTCTTGGACTTGCCCATCGTGCTTTGCTCAGAACAAAATCATCGTGTATTCAAGAAATCAGTAAATTGTTCACTGAAAGCGTCATCACGGTGTGTGAGGGGCAATCGTTAGATAAGGAATTCGAGACACGCCATCGTGTTCATGTGAATGAATATCTGTTGATGATCGAAAAGAAAACCGGAAAACTCGTCTCTGCTGCAACGCAGATCGGCGCACTTATCGGGAAAGCCACTCCGGTGGAATTGGAAGCACTGCGGCGGTACGGTGAATATGTTGGACGTGCATTTCAACTTCAAGACGACTTGCTCGATATCGTTGCTGATGAGAAGGAATTCGGCAAAGCCATCGGGGGCGACTTAGTGGAAGGTAAGAAAACATTCCTGCTTCTCGAAGCCATGCGCCGTGCAAAGGGGAAGGAGAAAAAAATGCTTCACCATGTGTTCACTGACGGTGGTGTGCCGCGTAAACAGGTGCCACTATTTCGAAGAATCTATGAAGAAACAGGCGCCATTGATTCTGCGAAGAAAAGAATTGAAGCCGACATTACAGAAGCGAAGAATCAACTCGTCGCTTTGCCGACTTCCACAGCGCGCGAAACACTTCGTTGGCTGGCGGAAAAATTATTGAATAGAACCTACTAATGGTATGTGTCGTGAATGATTGAACGAGAAGTAACGATTCGGAATCGGGCGGGTTTACATACTCGACCCGCTGCGTCGATTGTCAAACTGGCGGCGAAATTCCAATCTGAATTTTTTATTGAAAAGGACAATTTTCAGATCAACGGTAAAAGTATCATTGGCGTGATGACGCTGGCTGCAGAACAGGGTTCTAAGCTCTTAGTGCGCTTTGACGGACCTGATGAAGAAGAAGCCTACCGAGCTATGGCTGAGCTGTTTGATAGCGGCTTCGGTGAACCGATATAATAACGAAGAAACGGAATTTTTTTTATTCTGAACAGGTACAAAATGAGTAAGACTGCCAAACAAGAGGTAAAGCTGAAGGGAATTCCGGCGTCTCCTGGTATTGCCATTGGACCTGTGTATCTTTTTCGGAAACATGAGCCGACCATCCAGACTCGCACTATTGACGTTGGTGAGGTTGGGAAAGAGATTAACCGTCTTCAAAACGCTCTCGCGCGATCTAAGAAAGAACTCACCAAGGTTTTTGATTTTGCCGAACAGAAGTTAGGTGCAGATCAATCCAAGATATTCGAAGCACAGCTTCTCCTTCTTGAAGATGCAGTTCTGTTTGAAGTTGTCTATAAGAGGCTCAAGGAAGAACGAAAGAATGTCGAATTTCTCATTCAAGACGAGATGGAAAAATATCATCGTCTGATGATGGCTTCAAATGATCAGTATGCCCGTGAACGCGCTGACGACCTGCTCGATGTGGAGAATCGTATTCTTCGAAATCTTGAGGAATATAAACTTGTTTCGAAGATTGATGGCTCTCATGTCGTCGTAACTCACAATCTTGCTGCAGCGGACGCACTTATCTTCAGCCGTAACGAAGTTATGGCATATGTAACAGAAATTGGCGGTGCAACTTCACACATGGCATTGCTTGCGCGTGCATTGAAGATTCCCGCTGTTGTCGGTGTTCATCAAATCTCATTACTCGCGCACGCCGATGATCCAATCATTGTGGATGGATACGATGGGACAATTGTTCTCCATCCAAGTCCGGAGATGTTAAAACGCTACGAGAAGAAGAAAGAGCAGTACCATACATTCGAAGAAACACTTGCCCCTCTTCGTGAACTTCCTGCCGAAACACTCGATGGGCATTGTATCAAACTTGCCGCCAACGTTGAATTGGAAGAAGAACTTGAGTTCATCAAACTGCAGGGTGCCGACGGGATTGGGCTCTATCGTACGGAAAGTTTGCTCCTCGGTGAGGAGGTGTTCCCGACTGAAGAAGAGCAGTATGAAGTGTATCACCGCATCGCGGAATCAGTGTATCCAAAAGATGCCATTATCCGCACATTCGATATTGGCGGTGACAAGTTCATGGCACAGACAGTAAAGGAAAACAATCCGTTCCTTGGCTGGCGCGGTGTTCGTATCATGCTGGATAAGCCGCAGATCTTCCTTGATCAGTTGCGCGCTATTCTGCGTGCCAGCAAGAAAAAGAATATCGCCATCATGCTTCCCATGGTGACCAACTTGAAAGAAGTACAACTCACGAAGCAGTTGATTGCACAAGCGAAAGATGACTTACGCGCACGGAGAATTGCCTTTGATGATAAAATCAAACTCGGTGTTATGATTGAAGTACCCGCGGCAGCGATTATTGCAGATCACCTTGGACGCGAAGTGAATTTTCTCAGCATCGGTACAAACGATCTCATTCAATACTTGTTGGCGGTAGATCGCGGCAACGATATTGTTTCGGAACTCTTTCAGGAATTTCATCCCGCTGTCATCCGTTTTTTACGACGCATTATCGAACGCGGGAAACAGAAGCATACTTGGGTGGGCATGTGTGGACAAATGGCGGGTGATCCTCTGGCGACTATTTTGCTCGTTGGGCTCGGTCTGGACGAGTTCAGTGTGGTGCCGAATGCGGTACCAGAAATCAAAAAGATAATTCGCTCGATCGATTATACTGAAGCGATACGCGTTGCTGAACGCGTGCTGATGATGCAGTCCGAAGACGAGATCAAAACGTACCTCAAGAATCTGATGAAGCGTAAGTTTCCTGATATTCCCATCGAATAAACAGGAGAATGCAGGTTTATGATTTGAGAATAAAGTAAAAGATAAGGCAGGTAGTGGAAGCTGATAGTCTTCAGTGAACCGTTCGCAGTTTTATACTATCAAGAAACATCATAAGGAGAACAATGATGACGCTCGACGATATTACACGAAGAGATCCCAAGGGAATGTCAATATGGATTGCTGATTTCCCCAAACAGATTGAACAAGCTGTTCGCATCGGGAAGGAAGCAAAAATAAAACTCAATGTAAAGGGTATACAAAACATCGTACTGACCGGATTGGGTGGCTCGGCTATCGGTGGGGATTTGCTTCGTTCGTATCTTGCTGAAGAACTCAAATTACCGTTTATGGTCAATCGGCATTATGTTTTGCCGGAGTTCGTTGGAAAAAATACGCTTGTCATTGTCTCCAGTTATTCGGGTAACACAGAGGAAACCATCTCCGCACATAAAGATGCTATAAAGAGAAAGGCGAGAGTTCTTTGTATTAGCACAGGGGGAGAGACGGCGAGAATGGCGAAAAAGTTCAAGCAGCCATGGATTCAAATTCCGCCGGGACTTTCTCCGCGTGCAGCTCTGGGATACTCATTCTTCCCATTGCTCGTTGTGCTTGGCAAGCTGGGTTTGATCAAATCAAAAGACAAAGATATAAAAGAGACAATCCAGTTTCTCAAAACCAAAGCCGCACTCTATAGTAATCCAGAATCGGTAGAGAATGCGCCATTAAAATTGGCAGAGCGAATCAGAGGTAAGTTTCCGGTCATCTATTCTCCAACCGAGCATCTCGATACCATTAACATTCGATGGCGCGGGCAAATTGCGGAAAATGCCAAGCAGCTATCCTCTGGTCATGTGTTGCCGGAGATGAACCACAACGAACTTGTCGGTTGGAAGGTATTAACCGACCTGATGAAGCAGATGCATGTCATCTTTCTTAAGGATGCAGGTACCCATAAACGTGTTGCGATTCGTGAGGAAATTACAAAGCACATCGTAGCACAATATGCTGGTATGGTGACGGAAGTGGTAAGTGAAGGAAAATCGCTGCTTACGCGAATGTTTTCACTTATCCATTTCGGTGATTGGGTAACTCTCTATCTTGCTATCTTGAACAATGAAGATCCGGAGCCGGTGGCTGTTATTGACTTTCTCAAGGGCGAATTAGGAAAAGTGAAGTAAAATAATCAGATTTTAGATATCTATTAAACGAAAGCATTGATAACGGAACCCTAACTTCAGACTATTAAAACCTTGCATTTCACAACACCGGAAGATATATTACCAACATTCATGCCGTGCAAGAATTTTAATTTCTAATTAAACAGGCATCTTAACTTACACATCATACGCGGACCACAATGCCTCAAGAAGAAATCAATTTTCTCCGCAATGTGCCTATCTTCGCTGAACTCGAAGAGAAGGATTTGCTGAGGGTTGTCAAACTCGGCACAAGTCAAAAATATAAGAAGGGCAATATCGTTGTCCTTGAACAGGAAAGCGGCGCTGCTCTCTTTGTCATCATCACAGGCAAGGTGAAAGTAGTGCGAATGGATGAGGATGGACGGGAAGTCATCCTCTCGATGTTTGGACCCGGTGAATTTTTTGGCGAGATGTCGTTGCTGGATGGGTTGGCACGATCGGCGAGTGTTGTGGCAACGGTGAAATCCGAGTTGTTTATGATTCATCGGCGGGATTTTTTAGAGTTATTGAATGAATTTCCGACAGTAACGATTTCACTACTGGCAGAACTTGCTATGCGGTTGCGCAAAGCCGATATGCAAATCAAGAGTTTGTCACTGAAAGATGCCGAAGGAAGGGTTGCCAATGTTATGTTAATCCTTGCCGACGATGTCGGTATCTTCCGCAAAGGGAAAGTGGAAATTGATGACTTACCGCTTCAGCAGGATATTGCCAATATGGCTGGTACGTCCCGCGAAACGGTTTCCCGCATGATTCATTTATTCAT
This sequence comes from Bacteroidota bacterium, assembly GCA_049523215.1. Classification (GTDB taxonomy): domain Bacteria; phylum Bacteroidota; class Ignavibacteria; order UBA10030; family UBA10030; genus Fen-1298. The sequence goes on from JBEKNC010000007.1 coordinate 13,295, forward strand.
CGAAGGCGGAGAAGTGCAGATGAAAGGTAACAAGCTCATCATTAACGATTACGAGGCGTTCCGGAAAAAATATTTGTGAGAAATCCTTTTCGCTTTGCCATAGATCGAATTTGAGGATATGGATGAGTATACGAATAAAAGTTTGTGCGGATATTTATGGTTGAAAAGAGGAATGGGCTAACAGAACATACAGATCGTTCCGACAATTCTCGAGCGGATCTCCATCTCCATACAACATACTCCGACGGTGCACGAAGCCCTAAAGAAATTGTTCAACGGGCTCATGCGGCAGGACTTTCTGTCATTTCCATTACTGACCACGATAATGTCGGCGCTCTCGATGAAGCAATCGAAGCAGGAAAAAGTCTCGGTATAGAAGTTGTACCAGGTGTGGAATTGAGTGTTGCGTTGAATGAAAAAGATATTCACTTGCTTGCATACTTCTTTGATCACACGAATCAGAAACTGTTGGATTATCTTTCTTTTTTCCGCTACGAGCGATTGAAACGCGCTGAGCGCATTGTCCAAAAACTCAACGACATCAATATCCCTTTAAAATTGGATGCGGTGCTTGATCAAGCAGGAATCGGTTCCGTGGGACGTCCTCACATTGCCAGCGCCTTGATGGAAGAAGGATTGACGGATACATATCACGAAGCATTTTTAAGGTACATAGGTGCTGGTGCCCCAGCGTACGAAAAAAAATACCAACTCTCACCGCTCGAAGCGACACAGCTCATTACACAAGCTGGCGGACTTTCGTTCCTTGCACACCCCGGTAAGTATACAACAGATGTGGAATTGTCAACGCTGATTCAAGCCGGTTTGGACGGGATCGAAGTGGTGCATCCGTCACATAACGAAACGCGCCAAGAATTTTATCGCGGCGTTGTTCATCAGTATTTCCTTCTGGAGTGTGGCGGCTCCGATTACCATGGCGGCAAGAAGAATGACGAGGGTACTTTTGGTGTCTATACTGTATCGCTGGATGTTGTCGAAGACATGCGCAATCGTCTTTTTTCTTGAGTTGTTGTGAATCCCAAAAATCATACTCCTCGCACATTTCAAGAATCGGCGGCGAAATTTCGATTTGCCATTGTTGTCAGCAGATTCAATTATCCTATTACGGAAAGACTTTTAGAGGGCGCTGAACAATGTCTTCGTGAGCATAACGTTCCAGAGAAGAACCGGAAGGTAGTATATTGTCCGGGATCATTTGAATTACCACAAGTGGCAAATCGGCTAGCTGCACAGAAAAAGTGGGACGCGATTATTTGTCTTGGTGCGGTCATTCGCGGAGAAACTCCGCACTTCGAGTACGTTTCTGCAGAGACAGCGCGAGGCATTCAGGATGTAGCGCTTCGTCATTCTATTCCGGTGATATTCGGAGTGCTGACGACGGACAATGAACAGCAAGCGTTAGATCGCATCGGTGGTTCACAAGGGCACAAGGGATGGGATGCGGCACTGACGGCTATCGAAATGGCTGCACTCTTCCGGACATTGAAACGCACATCAAGGTAAGTACCATATGAGTCGCAGAACAACAATCATCTTCTTCCTCCTCCTCTTGAGTATTGATGCGCAGAGCCAGCAACAAATCGGACAATGGAAATCATTTACCGACATGAAGTCTGTGCGCGGGGCGGTGCAAGTGGGCAGCAGTATTTGGACGGCAACGAGCGGCGGCGTATTTGTATTTGATACGGTATCGGAACAATACAAGAAGTTCAACCACTCCAATGGACTCTCTTCCAACGATATACGTTGCATTGCAGTGGAACCCGGAATTCGTATTTGGGTCGGCGGGGCAAATGGATTGATCGATACATATAATCTACAAACAGGAGTTTGGACAACTATTAATGCAAACAGGCCAAATGGTGATCCCCAAATAGGAGTACAAGATTTTTCCCTTAAAGGTGATACAATGTTTATTGCCACAGTGTTTGGCGTAATGCCTTTTAAAATTGGTAAATGGGAATTTGGGGATACATATGCCAGTTTTGGTTTTCTATCTGCTCCTGTTGTGAAATGTGTTCTTACTGATGAAAGCCACATATATGTCGGTACTGATAGAGGACTCGCGGTTGCACCACTCACAGCTTCCAATCTTTCTGCACCAGATTCATGGACGATCTACACAACATTTCCCGGACTCTCTTCAAATTCAATTACGGCAATGACAGTATTGAGAGACACGGTAGTGATTGCGACGGATAAGGGGGTAGGATATTATGTGAACGGATCATTTGGTATCGTTGGATCGCTTGGTGGGAAACCGATTAGCGATCTTTCTGTTGTTGGCGGGAAACTGCTAATATTAAGAAATGATACATTGGGTTTCAAAGTAGAATCTCTCTCGTCTTTTGCAGAAGCATCTCAGATTGTTGCTTCAAATTCTTCTGTTCAAGGGACAAGTCTTGTTCCAGCTTCTTCTCTGTGGATAGGTACCACATCAAGCGGATTAACGAGACAAACAGCGTCGGGTTGGAATTATTACTCTCCCAATGGCCCGAAATCAAATTCATTTTGGAGTCTCGCAGTTGATGATGATGGTGTGTTATGGGCGGCGTCTGGTTCAGACGTAGATGCCGGATTCTACCGATATAATCCATCGTTGTCAGAAAATGCCCAGTGGAAGAATTTTCCTGGTTTTGGGTTCTACAAGGTTTCACTTGGAACAAAAGGTTCGGTATGGGTCAGTACATGGGGAGATGGCGTTGTAGAAATTGTTGGCGATACGATCCGACGCAAATTGAATTATTACAGCCATCCAAGCCTTCCTGGCGCCAGTCCTGGAATAAACACCAAATATGTCGTGACTGGTAGCGTGGCTGTGGACGCTCAGGGAAAGACTTGGATTTCAAATCAAGTGAATGAAAGCGGTAGAAGTCTTCTCAGATTAGACGGTGATACAAGTGCAACCTACTTCGACAATAAATATTCTACATTAGATGGTTGGTTCCATTCGATGGTCATTGATCGCAATGGAACAAAATGGCTTGCCGGAGATCTCCCTGGGTTTCCGAAAAGACCTGCATCTGGATTAAACGGTGTGTATGTCTTTAATGAAAATCCCATGCTTTTTGGAATAGACACCGTAGGAGGCTGGGGGCATCTTGACTCTGAAGACGGATTGAAAAGCGACATAGTTCTAGCTTTTGTAATTGATCTTGAGGGTGCAGTATGGATTGGTACAAGCAAAGGTGTTACCATCGTACCTGACCCTCAGTTCCCAAAACAACAAACCCAATGCTTTGCCTTATTGGCTTACGCTCCTCCATTTGTCCAAACCATGGCTGTTGATGCATTAAATAACAAATGGATTGGTACGAACGATGGTGTTTTTGTTGTTAACTCAGACGGCACACAGTTGCTCCAGACGTACAAAGTCGCATCAACCAATGGTCAGCTTTTGGCTGATGACGTGCGATCGATTGCTATTGACCAGAAACGCGGTATCGCCTACTTTGGAACAGAACAAGGATTATCAAGTTTTACCATTGAACCCGTGCAGACCAACCAATCATATTCCCGGCTGGAAGTCGGGCCAAATCCATTCATCTTGCCAAGCGATCAACCGTTGACGATTCGTAACCTTGTGGCTGGCAGTACTATTAAAGTAATGACGGTAAGCGGTTTTGTTGTTACACAATTTGAAGCGCAAGGAGGAGGCAGGGCGTTTTGGGATGGACGGGATAAGAATGGTGCATTCGTTTCATCCGGGATATATTTTATCGTCGCGTTTGCAGAAAATGGCTCTCAAACCGTAACCGGTAAAGTGGCTGTCATCCGTCGTTAGGGTGGACGAAGTGTTCTGTATTTTATCTTGACGAAATCTTTATGTTGACAAAAACCGCTTTCGACTTTGAACTGCCGAGGATTTTCACAATTGGAATTATTGTTTTCACCTTTTAAACGATTTACCAATCGCAACAAATTTCTTCTTCTGATCATTTTCCTATTTGTGGTTGTCGCCATAAACCTTTATTTGGAGTTCATGCCGGATGATGCCTTCATTCATGTATGCTATGCGAAGGACATATGCGAAGGTAAGGGCTATAGTTTTGCAGGCAATAAAACATATGGGTCAACATCGCCTCTGTGGCCGCCCTGTATTGCAGCTCTCACGGTAGTACACATTGATCTTGAACATGCTGCAAGATTGTTGTCTTTCTTGTTCTCTGTTGCCTCAATTTGTTTGATGTACCATGTTACCCATCTTCGTTTCAGTGTTCCCATCTCATTAGGTGCTTCATGCCTTTTATGTTTTAATGCGTATTTTCTGCGATGGTCTTTAACGGGGATGGAAGCAACGGCAGCTTGTTTCTTTGTGTTGGTTCTGATATATCTTCTCTTCAAGGAGAAACGAGGAACGATTGACAGGTTCTTCTATCTCATTATCGGTTTGTCGCCATTGGTGCGTCCAGAATTTTATTTGTTCGTCTCTTTCTTTTTCATGTTTTTATTTTTCACTGAGCCGACCCAAAAATATGTAGCAAAGTTATTGATAGCATTAATTCCATCGGTGATTTGGAATTGCTTTGCCTTCGTGTATTTTGGAACTATTGTACCTACAACTTTCTCTATCAAAGCCGGCAACACCTTTTTCTCCACTGAATGGGATACACTCGTTCGATCCGCTAAGCTGTTCTTGTCTGGAGACCTGATTGAATTTTGTGTCATCTTGCTTGCTTTTGTTCTATTATTGTTGCACTCCAAACAAACCTTGAGAAAAATGGTTTCGCATATCATTCGATCTGAGTTTTTGTTGATCATACTCTGGATCGTTTCATTCTACTCATACTATATTTTGAAAAATGTCACCATATTATCAAGATATTCGCTCGTAGTATTACCGCTCATCATCCTTTTGACGATTGCTCTGCTTACGAGGGCTTGCGAACAATACCATCTTTCTCAGAGAACTACGAATCTTCTTCTGGCTGCGTTGGTTGCAACATCCCTGCTGGTTCATGGTCTTTTTACGTATTGTATTGTAAAACCAGATGCGGATAGTTTTACTCATGGATTTCAGCGAGAGTATAAGAATATCGCATCCATACTCTCTACGGAAGGTTGCACAAATGGCTCAGTGGCTTTATCAGATGTAGGTATTATCGGAGTATATTCGGGATTGAAGATCTATGACTTTGTAGGACTGGTTGATAAAGATCGATTTCATTTCTCGAGTAACAGAGATTACTTCATCAACAAAAAGCCGCGATATCTAATCTCTCGCGGAGAAATTAGTCTCGAAGAACTCAAAGACACCCCCGTATCATTTCAGGAAATCTATACAACACAGATTGCAGGTCTCGGTATCAATCAAAGAGGAAATATTATAGTGCGCGTGCATAAGGTTTTTTGGAGGTAATAAAAAAGAGATGGTCTAAACACCTTTTTCAATTTGCAACAATAGTTTGCTCCGTTTGTCTTTATACCGGTGAAATCTTCTTTGTTTCTCTGCGCCTAAATAATAAGGCGAAATAAACACCAAGGAACAATAATAGTGCTGACACGATGTACGGACCCGTATAATAAATTTCATAGAGATAACCAGCAAGAAGCGGTGCGATTACCATATATGCAGACATCAGCGCTGAAAGAATTCCCATCGTCTCGCCTTTCTTCGAAGGATCAGCTGCTGCGACAGCTTGACTCGTAATCACAACTCGAAGAATAGCTTGACCGGTTCCCAAACCAAGAAAACTAAGATAAAACATTGGCAAGATTTCTGTCGAGACCAGGAGTGAGGAAAAAGCCAGCACAACAAGCATGAGAATTTCCAATGTTGATTCCGAGAATCTCGCAAGCCAAAACTTTTTCAATAGAAATCCTTGGTTAAAAACCACAATCACACCGATCATCGTGAACATCATTCCTGTTTGGAATGCACTGAAACCAAATACGTCTTTGACAAATAAGCCAAAAACAGCCTGACTTGTCACAATGGCGAATGCAAAGAACGACCAGGTAAAGTAAAGAGGTCGTAACTTTCGATCTTGTGCAGCTCGTATTAGCGGTATGAGCGGATTGAAACTCATTGGTTTTTGATGATCGCGCCGGTGATGTGTTTCTGGGAGGAAGAAAAATGCGGAGACCGCATTTGTTGCCGCCAGTGCTCCAGCCATCCAAAACGGAAACGCATGTGACACTTTACTCAACACACCACCGATGAGCGGGCCGAGAATAAATCCGATCCCAAATGCTGTTCCGATGAGTCCGATATTTGCCGTCCGTTCCTTTTCGTCTTTGGCAAGATCCACCATATAGCTTTGTGCTGTTGTAAAATTGCCTGCAGCTAGTCCATCAATGATGCGTCCAAGGAACAACATCCAGAGAGAGTGTGCGCTGGCAAACACCAACCAACCAATCGCCGTACTGGTAAGGCTAAGAATGAAGATCGGTCGACGTCCGATGCGGTCGGACCACATACCTAATAAAGGTGCGCTTAAAAAAGAGAAAAAAGAAAATGTTGCAAATAAGAATGTGATGGTAGTCGGCGAAGCACCGAATTCCGTTACATAGAATGGTAAAATTGGGATAACAATGCCGAACCCGATTACATCTACAAGAACTGCCGAGATGACGATGAATTTTTGTTTTTGCATAGCAATTTCATGATAATGGAAATTTAAATCAATAATAGAACGTGGATCGATACCGAGCGGTTCCATGGAAAGATCATTAAATTTTCATATTAAACTTAACCTTGATTCCTTTCCTCCTACATCGTACCTTACTCGTGAGGTGAATGATGCCTGAAGTCTCGCTCAAAGAAATTCTTGCGAACCATACGAAGGAAGGGAAACTCTATGCCGAAATGCCAAACGATTGGGTACGGTGTTTCGCTTGTGGGCATAGATGCAAGATTCCACCGGCAAAAGATGGTATCTGTAAAATTCGGTTTAACAAGGATGGAAAACTTTATGTTCCATTCGGGTATGTCTCCGGTATCGCACTTGACCCGATAGAAAAGAAACCCTTTTTCCATGTGTATCCTGGATCGACAGCACTGAGTTTCGGCATGCTCGGCTGCGATTACCACTGCTCATTCTGTCAGAATTGGGTAACATCTCAAACACTCCGAGATCCGCATGCCGTTTCTTCTATCGAAGAAATTGATGCTGAAGAGATTGTCAAAATTGCTCTTCGCCAGAAAGCGCCGATCATCACGAGCACATACAACGAGCCTCTTATTACCTCTGAATGGGCAGTGGAGATATTCAAGCACGCAAAGAAAGCCGGGCTCATCACTTCGTATGTTTCCAACGGAAATGGAACACCAGAAGTGCTCGACTATATTCAACCATGGATTGATATCTACAAAGTTGACTTAAAAGGTTTCCGCCAGAAAGCATACCAACAAATGGGCGGTGTACTTCAGAATGTGCTTGATACCATTAAGTCATTGCACAAACGCGGAAAGTGGGTTGAGGTGGTCACGCTTGTTGTTCCAGGAATGAATGATGCAGATGAAGAGTTAACTGACATTGCCAAATTTCTTTGCTCTGTCTCGCCGGATATTCCGTGGCATGTAACTGCCTATCATCAGGATTATAAAATGGCGGCGGAAGAAGAAGTCACTCCAATCTCTACTCTACTTCGCGCTGCAGAAATTGGTTATAAAGAAGGATTACATTTTGTTTATACCGGTAATCGACCGGGGCAGACGCGGAATTATGAGAACACTTATTGTTACTCCTGTAACGAACTTCTCATCGAACGGCAAGGATTTCGAGTGTCGAGAAACAAACTATCAGATGGAACGTGTTTCAAATGTGGGACAGAAATCGCAGGAAAATGGAGCAACGCCTCTTGAGAAAAACGAAATGAACTTCTTCCTCATCACATCTCTCAATTAGTGAGAGATATCAGATGGCAAAATCATTCATCATCTTTGTTTCGTTTCCATGTTCCACTGAAATAATCTTTGCTGCACTCGCGGATTCCTGCCCAATTACTATGTGGAGCAATCAATGAGGACAAGTTGAATTGTTTAACCGCTGGGGGAAGGGCATCGTACAGGCGTATGAGCAGGACAAACAGCCTTACTCTATTTGGAAACTCTTAGAATGGGCAAAAGAGGATCAATCATCCATTGTTCCTTGCTTTTTAAACAGACAAGAATAGGAGCGAAGCTGATTCTGAAACATTCGGTATTTCTTAATAACAGTGAACTGCAAATTTATACAAATGGGTTGTTCAATTTGTATTCGAGCCGGTGAAAGTGTATCTTCTATGCAAGGAAACATTTATCAGATAATTATCTCAGGCACATCATGAGATATTGTTGTATCAAAACAGTTGAAATCCTTTTATCGGTTTTCGTATTTTTGGGCTGCCCATCAATTCCATCAAAAGGTGAAAAAGAAATCGCCCGAAAACCGGAAATCATACTTCACGTTGCCAGCCTGAATCTCGCCAATTTCAAAAAACGCATAGAGCAAAAATATATTGTTGAACTTGCGAAAGTACTGAAACGTGAACAAGTGGAAGTGCTCGCAGTTCAGGGGATCTCGCGGTACCTTGGTGTCGCATCACGCATAGATTTTGTCAATGAGCTTTCAGCACAAACGGATTGGCGGAATGCGTTCGGTGAGATGTTGAACATTTCCGGCCGTCAAACCGGCAACGCTGTTTTCAGTTCCTATCCAATTCTGTCGCAGCACAATCAAACATTCGATCATCTGAAGACAGCAAGTTTTGAGGCTGCCTTGCAAGCAACAATAGATGCAGGAATACGCTCGCTCGTTGTTGTCAGCGTGCAAATGCCACCCAAAGCAACAGAGGAAGAAGAAACGCAATGTATGCGGATTATTGCAGCATCGAATCCTGATGGAACCAATCAAACAACCATCATCACTGGAAATTTAACTTCTTCGGAAGCGGTTCGCACATCAAATTCATTTACCGAGGTTCCGCAATCCAAATCTGCCAAGGGCACAACACCGAGTGTCTGGTATTCGGCAAACTCATCGTTTCAATTGCTTGCATCGCGCACAGTGAAAACAGAACTTGGCAAGCTTATTATTACACAATTTGGATTATTTCGGCAGAAATAGCCCATCAAGAGCCATTAAGCAGCTTGCGAATCAGAAATTTGGATTAAGGGAAATACTCTATGGACATTCAATATATCGTTCTTGGATATAGTCTTAAGAACTATTATAATATATGGGTATATTGTTAGGTATTCGTCTTATGGGAAAAACGAGAAGTTGGACAGACGGCATCATCGCATACGAATTCTTATAAGCAATAAAAAACAAATTCGGAAATAGTATTCTAGAACAACAATAAACAGAAACAATGTCTGAAGAAAAAAAACTTGATCCCCATGCTTTGAAAGAGCGCATCGGCAAGCATTTGCGAACTGCGGATGAATTCACGCGCCAGCAGCGGTATGAAGAAGCTCTCATGGAAATTGAGCGAGCGCTTGAAATTGATCCAAAGAATAACTATGCACGTTCCTTCCTCGAGCGAGTCAAGTTGATGCATAAACGTTCTCAACCGAAAGGACTCGACCAAGCAGTATCAGAAGAAAAAACAGCGGAAGAACGAACGGCTCTTATTTCTCAACATCTTTCTAAGGCAGAAGAGTATATTAACAAAAAAGAGTATGCCCTTGCGTTGGAAGAAGTTGCGCGTGTATACAAAATTGCTCCACAAAATTATTACGCACAAACCTACTCCGAACGAATCGATATTCTCATGCAGAATAAGAGTATTGAAAATGATAAACCTGTAGCAACCCTTGTCCAACCTGCCATACCGGATGTTCAGCCTCTACAATCTCCCACACGAGGCAGTACACTGATGTATTGTGAACTTCTCAAAGAAGTATGGTTCGATGGAAAAATAACCGAACAGGAAGCCCATGAACTTAGTGCATTGCGTGAGCTTTTTGGCATCACGCAAGAAGAGCACATAAAGCTCGAACGGGAAACCAGAATTGAAGCGTATCTGGAAGCGTTACGCATTGCATGGCACGATAATAGCCTCAGCGGTTTGGAACAGAAGGCGCTACAGATGATGCTCGACAAATATGGTATCTCTAAAGAAGAGCAAGCAGAAGCAGAATTACAATATGCAGAGATCAGGAAATCGTCGAAGTCACGAGGCACTATCCTTGTTGTTGATGCAGATCGACAGACTCTGGTATCATTGAGTAAGGGGCTGCAGCAGCACGGTCTTACTGTCCTTTTGTCCCAGAAAGCAGAAGATGCGCTGCAGATTCTCAGCACTCATACGCCAAATCTTATCCTCTCCGAAGTTCTTTTTCCCAAGGATCAAATGGATGGAATAGGATTTCGCAGAAAGTTGAGCGAGCATCCAGCTCTCAAGCGGATACCGTTCTTTTTTATTAGTTCCATTACCGATAAAAAAGTGATCCATGCATGTTATCGATTAGGTGCCGATCATGTTCTTATAAAACCAATCGATATGAAAATGTTATTATCAATGATTGAAGGGAAACTTTACGTTTCACTTCAGGGGAATTAATCCGTCTCATGTTTAAAAAGAAAAAACCCCCTGTCGATCCTTTCAAAGATCGCGTCAGCAAGCATCTTCGTACGGCCGATGAATTGGTACGGCAAAAAAAATATGATGACGCCTTGTTGGAAATTGAATCCGCTTTCGAACTTGACCCTAAAAACATGTATATCCGTTCATTCCTTGAACGCACGCGCTATTTAATCCAGAAGGAAAACGAAAAGCGGGCGAAGGTATTCGGTGAAATGGATATGGCTGTCGAACGCCGGATGCAAACCATTTCACGTCTTCTTGCAACCGCAGAAGAATTTATCAAAGTCAAATTGTACCATCGTGCATTAGGAGTTATTGCGAAGGTTTATCAAATCGATCCGAAGAATCACTATGCGCAGTTATATTCTGAGCGTATTGAAGAATTAATGCAAGCTGAAGCGGCTGGCAAAGGAAACGTTGATCTCAAACCTCCTCGCCACAGTGAACCGGAAGTGTACGCTCCCCCTGCGACGAAGCCGCCTGCACTTGTCCAGGAAGACACTTCCAAGTCGACCGCACCTATACAGGACACCGCCCCCAAGCCTCCCGCACTTGTGCAGGACGACACTCCCAAGCTGAGCAAAAAAGACCAAACACCACTGCCGATACAAAAAAGTGAGCCGCAGGAAGAGGCTGGTCGTTTTGCATTGTATCGGGAGCTTCTCAGGGAATGCTGGGCGGATGGTGTTATTACTCCTGAAGAATCTGCAATGTTGCATCGTGTGCGCACCCAGTCTTCGATTACCTTTGAAGACCATTGTCGACTCGAAGTGGACATCAAAATCGACGCGTATGTCGATGCGCTGCACATTGTTTGGCAGGACGGTGTGGTGACCGACAATGAAGAAGAAGTATTGGATATTATGCGCAAGAAATTCGGAATAACACCTGAAGATCAATCAGCGGCAGAAAAGAGATTCTCCTTATTACGCACGACCACTGAGATTAGGGAAACAATCCTGATCGTTGACCCGGATCAAGATGACTTAATTTCTATCGCGCGTGCGCTCATTGGTCAAGGATATGACGTGAGAGCAGCACGGCATCCTAATGAAGCCATTCTCTTTATGAAAAAGAATACACCTGACCTAATCCTCAGCGAAGTTTTTTTCCCGCAATTGGACACCGATGGATTTGAATTTTATCAAAAAGTGCGTTCAAATAAACAATGGAATCATATCCCTTTTTTGATGATGACCTATCCTGGTGACGCTCGCATCGTGAGAGCAGGATTACGCATGGGTGTGGATTACTTCCTTCCCAAACCTTTGCATCTCGATTTTATGGTGGCAATCGTAGAGGGCAAACTCAAATCAGGGCGGCAGCTAACGACATCAACAAAGTAAATTACTATAAATACTTCGGCAGAATTTTCATGAACATACGCCCACATTGATTTTTATAGTTCACGGCGTGCATGGAATATTCGTTATCAAAGATGCACGCTTCACATAGATCTATTATAGAATAATAGTCTGGTTGTATTCTATTCCAAATTGATCGTCTCTCCAATTCCGGGGAAATGAATGAGCTTGAGTTCCTTCTTTCCTTCCTTGGTAACCATCGCACGTTCAAAATAAAATTTGATGCCTTTTGCTGTTTGCAAGTATGGCGAATCCTGCAGATGATAATGAATCACAGGTTCGGTTGCGCTGCCTGAACCTCCACATTGTGCTATCACTTGTCCACGAGTCACCTTATCACCTACTCTTACCCGAATGCTCCCCTGTTTCAAAAAAGCTAGAACCGAATACTCACGGTTGGAATGCTGAATGATAATTGCATTGCCGATAGGTGCATATGGATTACGCAAACCAGGAGAATTTTCGCGGATGCCATCAATTGCTTCTACGATAGTTCCGTTCGCCGGAGCGAGCACTTCCTTTCCATACCCGAAGTAATCTTCATTTGCCTTCCCGTCATTCTTATAACGTGATCCGACCGTATCCTTGGCTGAAAATTCATATGCATATTGTTGCTGCAATAAGTTGTTTTGTACGGCACCTTCACGAAATTCTCCACCAGCGATAACAGTCCAAGTGCCCTTGAACGGGGGATACAATTCTGTTTGCTGTTTGTCAGGTACAACAGGGGCAATGGGTTGTTTAACTGTCGGGCTCGTTGTTGGATTCGCTGTCTGTGTGGGCGTTGGTGTCGGTAACGGCTTTAGTTCTTGTGTTGGTTGAGGTTCGGGAATTTCGTGGTTGGTGAAGATAAAACCTTTGATCTTCTCTTGATCGTTGATATAGAGTGTCAAGTCCATCGCGCCGCGCTCAAAGTATATCATGCACACTGCCTGGTCCATTGCCCTGAGCTGTGGCGAATCAACCCTGGTTACCTTTCCATATTGGGATTCGTAATTTTTGAATAAGAGTGTTGTATTATTGAGTGGAAATGCAGCCGACATTCCGGCATCGTACTCTCGCACAATCCCGGCGTAATCTTGTTTATTCATCGCTTCGACCAAACGGTTAATGACCCTTGCAAACCGTTCAGTTCCTTGTTGCTGTGCAAACGATGTCAGTGTCCAGATAATGATGAATAAAAATATTCCTGTCGATCTCCTCATGGTCGTCCCTTCCATACAACTCTATCTCTTAATGGTATTTATAACTCAGAAGCCAGCCCATGTTTCACAAACCGTTATTGGTAAAGGTTAGCACGTTTTTTAGTAAGAATCAATATCTGAATGACCCTTGTACAAAACAAAAGGCAGGTGTGTTGCCTGCCTTTTCGAATATTGCATCTCGGATAGAATAAGGTTAAAACTTTCCGAACTTCAATGTCAGGACAGCCGACAGATCGCTCAAGTCGGCATTTGTTGATACTGGGCTCTTCAATCCGTTAACGTATCGGTAACTTACACCGCCCGCAATACGGAAGAAATGAGTCACATTCAGATTTGCATGGGCACTGGGTTCCAGTACAAAAAAAGATTCCGTTGTACGATGATTATCAAATATGTCTTCATTCTCGTCTTTGAATCCTATGCTGCCACCGCCGATTAACAATCCTAAGGAAAAATGAATAAGATCGTCGGATGATGCAATATACTCAAGATCCAAACCGCCGTATCCCATTTGTATGAATTGATGAACAGAATCAGTTTTTTTTGCATTCACATTCGTTACCAAACCATAGCCGGCTCCACCAAGAACAAACGTATGATTAATGATCCAACCACCACGTCCACCAACTAATACAGCGGATTCTCCGTTGATGCTGGTAACTTTCACTACCGGTCCGCCGAAACCTCCGTTTTCAATATCTCCAGCACCCATAAGTGTTTGTTCTTGTGCAAAGGAGGGAAGAGTTATTATTACGAAGAGAAGAAATAGTACATACTTCATACATACTCCCATTGATTATGTAAATTTTTATTGTTATTACTGCAGATAGAACTTAAGAAATAATACGGAAAAAAAATATGGATGTTGCACTCGGTTTGTTCTTTTTCCAACATTCTAAATTTTATAGAAGAGCATTACAGGCTTAGAATGTTACAGCGGAACATAATAAATAAAAACTGGAAAAAATAAACAAATGAATCACTCACTGATTCCTCAACCAGGTTACTACACTATCTTTCGATTGGCACAAGATTTTAGTCCTTCGAACTGCCAATCGAGTGAATGTCAAGAGTGTAAAAATCAAGTGTAACACTCTCGAACAAAATCTCTTGCCGGGGTTTATCGCTACTTGGGAACATTCTCCGTTGGTATATTTATTTGCGTATGAATCTCTCGCAGCAATTTGAAAGTGAGCCAGAAGGCGATTACCTCTAAAACCAGCACAAGCCCGAACGATCCTTCATAAAGTATTTTCCAGATCAATGAAGGTTCTTGCTGGGTAATCGGAGGTAATGCCGTGAATCGAGCAACAATGTTATAAATTAAAACTGCCGGCAAGATACCAAGCAAAACAACCGCTCCTTGTCGAGCAGACTGCGTTGACAAAAAGAAGACTGCCACCAGTGGTGCCAAGCAAAGAAATAAGAGAAGCGGCATGTACGGAGTCAGAGAATAGATGAGATCAATCTTTTCGTGAGCATAACTGTTGATAACCAGCAAGGCTGTATGAACTGAGATGACAAACGTTGCCTGCTTTGCCAGTGAACGGATACTTTCTGTCAGTACCATATGTTCTCCTATTATAAATTGAATAACAGTACACGAGTTATTTCTGGATGATTCTTCGCGCTAGTACGAATCGGTTCAGGAGCGATTCTTCGAAATAGTTCGATGATGGATCTAAACTGCTCAACCGTACTCGCCCTGAACTATGAATGAATAACCTGTTTCCTAAATAGAGACCAACATGAGTAATACGCTTGGATTGCTTTCCTCTTGCTTGTTGGCCAAAGAAGAGGAGATCGCCCTTTTGGAGATTCTCAAAATTTTTCCCCGGATCGATTGGCGTTCCTTGGTCCGCTTGCTGATCAGCATCGCGGTGTAACTCCATTCCATTCAATCGATATACTATTTTGACAAATCCTGAACAATCCATTCCTTTCACTGATGTCCCGCCCCAAAGATATGGAATACCCAAAAGCGCTTTTGCTGTCTTTTCAAGATTTTCTCCTGTGAGCATGCGACTCTTATTCCATTCATCGAGATCCTGCACAATGGAGTCCAGCACAAAACCTTTTCGCCCATCGGCAAGTTCCACCATCGTCCACCCATTATTCTTGCCACCGCTTTTCAAAATACATCCGGCAACAACATTGCAAAGTGGCACTGAAGATGAGTCAGGTGTCTTACGAACAATACATTTCAATTTTGTGATAATCACTTTGTGTGCAGTGTTCCAAGTCTTCACATCAGTTTGATCTGTCATGGAGAGCGCGGCTACGTCGATCCATCCAAGATATTGGTCGGGCATTTGAATGAAACAATATCCACTGGCTTTCTTCAACAACGTCACTACTGTGCCCATCAATACTTGCGTTATAAGTTCTCCCTGCTTGTGGGGTTCGTGTCGAATATCTCCTACGTCAATAATGACGATACCATTTCTGTAGTTTCCCAGTGTTAGGTCGGGAAGCACACGAATGCTATCAACCACTTCTTCTTTCAAATTTTTACGCAGTGCATCGATCAGCGCATTCTTTGCTGCAAGCGTATCAACTTCTCCGAAGAGTACAATTCCTGTCTTGGTCTGCTTATAAGAGATATCGAAGACTGCCGTCCGCCGGTCCGGTGCGTACCGCTGTTGTGTGGATTGAAGAATGCGTTTGATGAGAGTGCTTTGACCTGTTGCTCTTGCTTCAAAGGCAAGGAGAGAGAAAAAGATGACAGCTACAAAACTTATACTATATATTTTCATCGATACATTCTTGAATTGTAAGCACTAAGAAATATGAACGACAGAAATATACAGGAAATCTTTTCCTTGGTCAAACGTTGTGGGCGATGCAATTTAGATTTGCTGTTGCAGCCAGGTAGAGATGTCTGAGAGACTTTCATCACTGATCGTGTGCTGGATGGGATATTCGCGATAAAGAACGTTCGCGTTCGCTTGCACAAGCCGTCGATGTACTTGCCTGCCTAATTCGATCGGAACAACTGAGTCTTGTTCGCCGTGCGCAATGAAGAACGAAAGAGCGCCCAAATCATCCCATCGATAGGATAGCTGCTCGTGTTGTGGCAGCAAACCGCTGTGTGCAACGATACCTTTGAAACGCTTTGGACTCGAGAGCGATACCGCCAACGACATCATTGCTCCCATGCTGAATCCAAACAGAAATAGCCTGCTTGAATCAACAGGATATTTCTGCTGAAAGTCATCTAACCACCGAAGGAAAGAGTCACGGCTATTGAGAAGTTGATCGATGTTCACAGCGCCGTTCTCATCTAAGTCAAACCATGTATACCCGCCATTGGGAAACCTGTACGGTGCCCGTACACTGGCGATGAGCAAATGCGGATCAAGATAGGGTGTCAGCCCGAGGAGATCATTTTCGTCGGTTCCACGGCCGTGCAGGAAGACAAGCGTCGGGTGTGGACCTGATTCGTTGGTACTCAGAGAAGCGATTTTAGAGAAGAGCGATAATGGTTCCATAACAATCTGATGAGCAAAAAAAATTCAAGAGGAACGTAGAGAAATGACTATTGGCGTCTCTAATAACTCAAGTTCCAAGTATCAAATTTCAAACAATGACCAAATCCCAAATCTAAATGATCGAAAAAATGATTTTTTGTGTTTGGTTTTTTATCATTTGAATTTGTTTGCTATTTGTAATTTGTGATTTGGAGTTTTTAAAGATTCCCTATTACTATTTCGATGATCGGATCAACTCGTCGATGCTGCTGGGGCGCAGCAACATTAAGATAGATGAATGTGAGACAATGAGATACTTTTCGCCTTCGAATTCAACCTCAATAGCGGCATCGCGTATGAAAATAGCGTAATCACCTTCTTCAGCCTGCAGAGGAAGGTACTTGATAGGGTCTTTTGGAGTTGTAGACCATGATTCCTGATCCATGAATTGTGGATTAGGTACTGCATATCCTGGCCCAACACGCACCACGTACCCGCTCTGAACCTTGTCTTTCTCCTTCACGCCGGGAGGGAGATATAAGCCATGATTTGTCCGCTCACTCTCTTTATCGGGGGCGAGGAGTACCTTATCACCGACAAGTATAATTTTATTCCGGGATTTGGGTCCCATGTGAACTTTTCTATTCTTTCTTTACCGAGAAATCACTCAACTCTTTTCAAATAACCTTTTTTTAGATGGAAAATCGTTGAATGCAATAGTGTTTCCTTAAAACCTGATAGCGAACGATCCATCTTCATCCAGATTTTTTCGCTATTCTTGATTAAAATATCAAGTCGCGTTTACCGATTTACGGCTTCTTTCAGGAGCCATTTATTCCATTTGATCAGCCATTCACCTACATTTTCTTTTGAGATACGTACAATAGGATCATAGATCATAGGGCTTTCCGGTTCTTGATTCTTAAGAATCTTATTGACCAATAGTTCTACAGATTTGTATCCGGACTGGAAGCAATTCACTCCGATAAGAACTTGCACATGCCCGCTCTTTATATATTCCAATTCTTCCGGCATTGCATATGCGGCAACAACTTTCACTTCGCCCGGCGACCATGGCAAACTATTTTTTTTCAATAGAACCCAGCTTCCTAAAAATGCCCAGCCTTTAATGGATGGATCTTTCTTTTGTGCCCTCTGGACGACTTCAATTGCTTGGTCTGCGATTTCCTGAGTATGATAGATGTTCTTGGGTGAGAGTGAAATTCCGGGATGATTTTTCAGCTCGTCCAGAATTGCCTGAACGCGAATTTCATGATTTAATGCATCTTTGGGCCCTGCAAGAACGGCAATCGTCCCCTTCTCTTCCAACTGGTCTGCAAGTTCTTTCACAATGGATCGACCGAATTCGACATCATCAACACCGTAATATGCAAAGCGTTTGCTTTTAGGTGCATCAGAGATAAAACACACGACAGGTATTCCCTGATAGACTGCCTTATTGAGGGCGGGCGTAAGCAGGCGTGCTTCGCTACATGCAATTGCAATTCCATCAACACCTGTGCCGACGAATCTATTGATAGTGGACAACTGTTCTTTAGCACTATTTATCTGAGGTGTTTTCCAGTCTATGACGATCTCAACATTGTTTTGTATCCCAAACTCCTTTGCCGCCAATCTTGCGCCTGCATGAGCAGCTTGAAAGAGGGGATTCGTTGCATATTTTCCAATCATGAGAATTGTGATTTTTCGTTCCTTGAGAATATTTTGTCCGATTCCTTTATAATAAGTCCCGCAAGAAAGAATAATCATAAAAATGACCAAGGCATTACGCTGTTTCATAATATTTTTCCTTAAGGGTGATTTATTATGAAATGAGTTCATGTCTAATTCGTTTCCATACTCTAAAAAAAAATTATGAAAACCACAACACATGGAACATGAAAAATGTGATGTTTCTGGTTCGGAGATAGGCTGATTCAGCGTTCTCGAATCAATAGAAACAGCACATCGAGCAATTGCTTCGCTCGATGTGTCGGGACGGCGGGATTTGAACCCGCGACCCCTTGCACCCCAAGCAAGTGCGCTAGCCGGGCTGCGCCACGTCCCGAAACCGACTGAATCAAGGTAATCACTTTTTTGTAACCTTGCAATTCTGAAAACAAGAAAGGTCTGAAAAATTATCTCGCACTTGAATACATGTCTTTCAGCTTACTCAACGGGGAAATAATTCCATGATTGGTTCATGAAAAAGTGGAATAATGAGTGGAGTGTAACCTCCCGATTGAGTTGTTCTATAACACAGTAGTATTATGAGAGCATCACATCCTTTGCAGTGATATAGCAGTGAAGAATTTATTAGTGTTGGATTCGATACAACAAATAGTAACCTCAATCTGAGGAACAGGAACTCTGTCCGGAAATTTCTCTCTTTTTTTATCAAAAAACCTGTCGAACAAATGAATCATAAAGTCTGATGAAGAGGTTCATCGGATCGAATACCTAAATTCTCAACTACCAATTACGTTAAAACCCTGGATGGACTTTCTTCTTGATTATCTGCGCGTTTATAGCTATATTTTTACTCATTTTTTGCAAAGTCTGTTCGTTTCCTTGCCAATTTTGATAGCTTCCGGCTGAGCCGGAGTTCACGTGGTGGTTTTTGTGGCTGAATTTCGGATAAATATCTCAAATCTCTCGGAAGGAATTCACGAGCATGTCTTTGAAGCCGAGCCTTCCAAGATTGGTTTGGACGAGCGGTTCAGGAGCATGGTGAAGATCAAGGTAAGACTCGATAAGAGCTTACGTCAAATTCTCCTTCAGGTAAAAATGTGGGCTGAAGGGGCGTTTGTTTGCGACCGGTGTCTTGATAATTTTATCTGGCAGATGGATAAGAAATATTCTATGGTTTATATCCAAGGCGACCGATCTACTATCGATTTGAAAAAGGAAGAGGAAATTCAGATTCTTTCTGCAGACACGAATTTCATTGATCTGGATGAGGATGTGAGACAATATATACTTTTGACCATCCCACAGAAACTATTATGTCAGGAAGATTGTCTAGGCATCTGCCCAACATGTGGAGTGAATAGAAATAACGAGAGTTGTACATGTGATGCTCATGTGACAGACTCACGATGGGATGCGCTGAAGAAGCTGTCTCATAATTAATTGAAAGTGAAAAAGAGAATATTATTGAAGGAAAAATCATATGCCTAATCCTAAACGACGACATTCCAAAGCCCGTGGGCGTAAACGCCGAACGCACTACAAGGCGTCACTTCCGTCAACGCAGGAATGCCCAAATTGCCACGAGCAAAAACTGCAACATCGGGCGTGTCCCCATTGTGGATTTTATAACGGCCGCTCTATTGTCACTCCGAAGGAAACCTAACAAGCAGGATGCGTTTTGGTACCGGATGATCGGTCTCTGAAGCGAATCTCATGGAATCTCCCAAGAAATTACGTATCGCAATTGATGCAATGGGAGGGGACTATGCACCCGAGCGGGAAATTGCCGGTGCCGTAGATGCTCTCCGAACATCAAACGAAAAATTCGAAATCATTCTTGTGGGAGATGAACAATCTATTCGTCGTGAACTTTTGGCTCAGGAAGCGAATGATCTTCCTTGGAAAGTTGTACACGCGTCGCAGGTTATCACAATGGAAGATTCACCGACCGCTGCACTTAAACAAAAGAAAGATTCTTCCCTCGCTGTCGGGATGCGTCTTCATCAGGAAGGAAAAGCAGATGCCTTTGTCAGCGCTGGTAATACAGGTGCGGTACTTTCAGCTGCGACGCTTATATTGGGACGTATCAAGGGTGTCAGCCGCCCAACGATTGGGACATTTATCCCAGCAGAGCATGGTACATGTTTACTGGTAGATGCAGGTGCCAACGTTGATTGTCGTGCGCAACAGCTCTATGAGTTTGCGGTCATGGGAAGTATCTATATCCAATTGCTTCGGAAGAAAGAACGCCCTACGATCGCCCTTCTCAATATCGGAGAGGAAAAATCTAAAGGTTCAGAGGCGGTTGTA
Organism: Bacteroidota bacterium; assembly: GCA_049523215.1. Taxonomy (GTDB): domain Bacteria; phylum Bacteroidota; class Ignavibacteria; order UBA10030; family UBA10030; genus Fen-1298. The sequence continues at coordinate 33,872 of JBEKNC010000007.1, forward strand.
AAAGCGTATAAGCTTCTTTCGGCAAGCAGGCTCAACTTTATTGGTAATGTTGAAGGACGCGATATTTTAAAGGCAAAAGCCGATGTTGTTATATGCGATGGTTTTACCGGTAATAGTATTTTAAAATTCGGTGAGAGTGTTCCCGGGTTCTTGAAATGTAAATTGAGACAGTTTGCAGAACAAGGATTCATAAACAAGGTCGCTGTCGGTCTTGCCCTGTGGCCTCTCAAAGCATCTCTCAGTGATATGGATCCAAACAAAGAAGGTGGTGTGCCGGTATTGGGAGTGAATGGTGTAACTATCATAGGTCATGGAAGTTCGACGGCAACGGGAATCAAGAATATGATTCTCCGTGCTGTTGAAGTAGCACACACGCAGGTAAATCGAGATATTGAAGCGGCATTACTAGTCCATGTTTTATAAAAAAGGAAAAGATGGAATTACGACGAGCAACAATTACAGCAGTTAGTCATTATGTTCCTGAAAAGATACTCTCAAATTCTGATCTTGAGAAGATGGTTAAAACAAACGATGAATGGATTCGTACTCGTACGGGTATCCGTGAGCGGCGTATTCTTGAAAAAGGAGCGACTTCAGATTTATCAATAAAGGCAGTTGAGCAATTGCTGACAAATCGCGGCATCAGTGCCGAGGAGATTGACCTGATCATAGTCGCTACGATTACGCCGGACATGATGTTGCCGACAACGGCATGTCTCGTGCAGGATAGAATCGGAGCCCGAAATGCGTGGGCGTTTGATCTCAATGCGGCATGTTCTGGATTTCTCTATGCCCTTAGCGTCGGTGCACGGTTCATTGAGACAGGAGTGCATTCCAAGGTCGTCATCGTTGGAGCGGATAAGATGAGTTCCATTACCGATTATACTGATCGGAACACGTGTATCTTGTTTGGTGATGCTGCGGGGGCAGTATTACTTGAGCCGACCAATGAGCAGGAGTATGGCATTCTAGACCAGCGTTTTTATTGTGATGGTTCCGGCGGCAAGTATCTCTATATAAAAGGTGGTGGAAGTTTGAACCCGCCGACACATGAAACTATCGACAAAAAGATGCACTATGTGTATCAAGATGGTAGATCGGTCTTTAAAAGCGCTGTTATCGGAATGGCTGAGGTTGCAGCGGAAATCTTGGAACGCAATCATTTAACAGGGAAAGATATTGCCTGGCTTGTCCCGCATCAGGCGAATCTTCGCATCATCGATGCGACAGCACAACGCATGGGTATTGATCCCAGCAAAGTGATGATCAACATCGATCGGTATGGTAATACAACGGCGGCAACAATTCCGCTTTGTTTATCCGAATGGTGGCAAACTGGTCTGTTAAAACGCGGACAGAAAATTGTACTTGCAGCATTTGGCGCTGGCTACACATGGGGCGCAACACTTGTGAATTGGTCATTAACCAATCCGGAGAAGCGATAACGATGCTCAAGACTGCATTTGTTTTTCCGGGACAAGGTTCGCAATATGTCGGTATGGGGAAAGACCTTTATGAGGGGAATACTCAAGCTAAAGCGCTTTTTAGCAAAGCAGATGAGATCCTCGGTTTTTCTCTCAGTAAAATTTGTTTTGACGGACCGGAAGAAGAATTGAAGCAAACAAAGAATACACAACCGGCAATATTTCTCCACAGTGTTGTGTTGTTCAATCTGATGAAAAACAGAAAATTCGAAATGGCAGCCGGACATTCTCTTGGCGAGTATTCTGCACTGGTCGCAGCAGGTGCATTAACGTTTGAGGACGGATTGAAGCTAGTTCGGTTACGTGGTGAGTTAATGCAACAAGCGGGCGTTGAACAACCGGGAACTATGGCGGCGATTGTCGGCCTTGATCCGAAAACGGTCAATGGAATCTGCGCTGAGGCATCCCCGGCGGGTATAGTGCAAGTAGCGAATTTCAATTCGCCGGGTCAGATTGTCGTCTCCGGTTCAGTTACGGGAGTACGAAAAGCAATGGAGCTTGCAAAAACACGCGGTGCAAAAATCGTAAAAGAACTTCCGGTAAGCGGTGCGTTTCATTCACCTTTGATGGAATCAGCACAAGCAGGATTAAAAGCGGCATTGGACAAAACGGAGGTTCGCGATGCGACCGTTCCGGTCTACGCCAATGTCACAGCCAGACCGATGCGTCATACGGATGAAATCAGGACTTTACTCTATAGGCAGCTGACGAGTCCCGTGCGTTGGGAAGAAAGTGTTGCAAGCATGATTGTCGACGGTGCGACAACATTCACGGAAATTGGTCCGGGAAAAGTACTTCAGGGTTTGGTAAAACGGATCAACGGGAACATTGAGACGTGCGGATTTGAAAAATTGGGTGATGTCACAGTCGCAAATGAAATATCGAATTAATGAAATGATCTGTAAAGAGTAATCTAAATATATTTTCAGTATTATAGAGATAAGGAATAGTATGGGTGTTCTAGATAAAAAAGTAGCCTTGGTCACAGGTGGCGCACGGGGTATCGGCAGGGAAATTGCATTGAAACTTGCGTCGGAAGGTGCCCATGTGGCGTTTACCGATATCCGGTTAGAGGGAGCGGCGGATGAAGTTGTGAACTTAATTCGCGCAAAAGGTGTTCAAGCAACAGCAATTCAATCGGACGTAAGGAATCTTGCCGAAGCACAGAACACAGTCGATGCCATCGTGAAAGAATATCAACGCATTGATATTCTCGTGAATAATGCTGGTATCACACGTGACAATCTGATTATGCGAATGTCGGAAGACGAATGGGATTCTGTCATCGCTATTAATTTGAAAGGTACATTTAATTTTTGTAGGGCTGCGAGCCGGCAAATGCTCGGCCAGAGAGAAGGAAAGATCGTCAATATCGCTTCGGTTGTGGGAGTAATGGGCAATGCCGGTCAAGTAAATTATTCTGCATCAAAGGCAGGCGTTATAGGCCTTACGAAGACACTTGCAAAAGAGTTTGCATCTCGCAATATTCAAGTCAATGCAGTGGCACCGGGATTCATTGATACGGAAATGACACAGAAATTAACTCCCCAACAACGCGAGGCTCTTTTGGGTGCAATTCCCATGAAAAGGATTGCCAAACCGGAAGAAATTGCCAGTGTCGTAGTATTTCTAGCTTCACCAGCCGCAAGCTACATCACCGGTCAGGTGGTCAATGTGGATGGCGGACTTGTAATGTAAATGAAATAATCAACCAAAACGTAATATCTTAAAACAATCTAAGGAGTAATACAATGGCAGATTCTACTGAGAAGGTGAAAGAGATCATCGTCTCAAAATTAGGCGTTGATGCAGCTCAAGTAACGCCGGAAGCATCTTTCACAAACGATCTCGGTGCCGATTCGCTCGATACAGTTGAGCTGGTCATGGAGTTCGAGAAAGCATTCAACATTCAAATCCCTGATGAAGATGCCGAAAAAATTGCCAGTGTTGGCGATGTGATTAATTATCTGAAGTCAAAGGGTTTATAATCACCCTTGGTATAAAGCAGTAACGAGAGCAACTCATTGAATCAGAGGTGCTCTCTCTTTTTTTGAGAATTATCACGCGAGGCGTGCTGAAGTTTACCGCGTCTCGCATTATTTTCGATTAACAAGGAAGAAGACATGGCAGTGGATGAAAGCAGGCGGCGTGTAGTAGTGACAGGGATGGGTGTTATTACTCCCCTCGGCAACACTGTGCGGGAATATTGGCAAGCATTGATTGAAGGAAAAAGCGGTGCTGGGCCGATTACACTTTTCGATGCAAGTAACTATGAGACGAAGTTTGCCTGCGAAGTAAAAGGATTCGATCCGATGAAGTACATGGATCGAAAACTTGCGCAGCGCGCCGATCTTTTTACATTGTACGGAATTGCTGCTTGCCAGGAAGCGTTGAAAGATTCAGGTTTGAATCTTGAGAAAGAAGATCGTGAACGCATAGGCGTCATCTTTGGCTCCGGAATTGGTGGTATGTGGACATACCATAAGCAATTCACGAATTATATTGATGGTAAAGGACCGCGCCTTATCAGTCCATTCTTCATTCCCATGTTAATCCCGGATATTGCCGCTGGCCGCATCTCAATGATTTACGGACTGAAAGGTCCGAACTATGCAACCGTGTCTGCATGTGCAACATCTTCTCACGCTATAGGAGATGCCTTCATGCTGATCCAGCGTGGGAATGCAGATGTCATGGTGACAGGAGGCGGTGAGGCAAGTATTTGTCCGATGGGTATCGGTGGATTCAATGCCATGAGAGCTTTATCTACGCGCAACGACGCTCCTCAGAAAGCCAGCCGTCCGTTTGATAAAGATCGCGACGGCTTTGTGATGGGCGAAGGCGGCGGAATTCTTGTGTTGGAAGAACGTAAGCATGCCGTGAACCGCGGCGCGAAAATCTATGCTGAACTTTCCGGTATTGGTTTCACCGGTGATGCGCACCATATTACGGAACCAGCCCCGGGCGGAGAAGGTGCAGTGCGTGCTATGCGTATTGCTATTCGCGATGCAGGATTGACACCGGAAGATGTCGATCATGTAAACACCCATGGGACATCAACACCGGTGGGTGACAAGAGTGAAACTGCCGCTATCAAAACGGTTTTTGGGGAACATGCAAAAAAAATTGCTATCAATTCTACAAAGTCAATGGTAGGTCATCTCCTTGGCGCAGCGGGTGTCGTCGAAGCGGTTGCCACTATTATGGCTATTCAAAATAATAAAGTACACCCGACGATCAATCAAGAGACGCCCGATCCGGAATGCGATTTGAATTATATCCCTAACAAAGCGCAGGATTGGAATATTAACGTAGCGATCAGCAATACGTTTGGATTCGGGGGTCATAACGCAACCCTTCTATTTAGAAGGTATCAAGAAAGCTAAACCTTCCCACAGGTAATTCGTGGGGATGAAAGAGTTGTGTTGAATAACATCATCAATCGGCTTCGTTGCCGATTCCACCTAATTTGTTTTTCTTTTCTCTCACGGGATACGCAAGTCAAGTCCCTTGTCGAGAAACTCCGCTCCACAGGGTTTGATTTTGTACAGTTTGAAAAGGCTCTACAATACCGGCCGCGAAAGTGGAAATTATTTCTTCAAGCGCTGATCCATCGTTCGTACCTTCAACTTATCGATGAGCGATGGGAATCGAATGAGCGATTGGAGTTTCTTGGTGATGCAATTCTCGGTTTTGTAGTCGCCGAACATCTCTTCAGAACCTATCCTGAAATGGAAGAGGGGAATTTGACTAAATTGCGTTCCCGATTGGTTAATCGGAAAATCTTAGCACAACGTTCAAAAGACCTGCATTTATCTGATTTTTTATTGCTCAGTACGAGTGCCGCACAATCTATCGACAGCGGATCAGAGTCGATTATCGCGGATGCGTTTGAATCTATCATTGGAGCCTTGTATTTGGACGGAGGATTTACGGCGGCAAAGAGATTCATCTATGCGTCTTTGTTAGAGAATCCAGAAGTGTTCAACTCTGCCATGATGGATGATAACTACAAAAGTGCGCTGTTAGAATATGTACAAGCACGTTCTTTGGGTATTCCACGTTATTCGGTTACTCAAGAAGAAGGTCCGGAACATGACAGGCGTTTTACGGTGGAAGTTACTATAGGTGCGCATTCATGGGGCGTCGGATCCGGGCGAAGTAAGAAAGAGGCCGAACAGTCTGCGGCTGCTAATGCGCTCGAGCGCATCCAACAACAAAAAGTAAATTCCCAACCTGAAAATGTACATGAAACATCAGCAAAGTGAATTCCTTGCGCGGCATCTTGGCCCGCGTGAACGAGAAGTGAGCGAGATGCTCAAGATCATCGGTGTTCGTTCAATCGATGAACTGATCGGCCAGACTATTCCTGACAGCATCCGAAAAAAGCAACAGATACAAATGGAACCTGCGAAAACAGAGTTCGAGATGCTCAAAGAACTCCGTGAGATCGCGAAGAAGAATGTAGTGCTTACATCGTATCTTGGTCAGGGCTATTACAACTGCATAACACCAAGTGTGATTCAACGAAATATTTTTGAAAACCCAGGTTGGTATACACAGTACACGCCGTATCAGCCGGAAATTTCGCAGGGGCGGCTCGAGGCTCTCTTGAATTTTCAGACTATGGTTGCAGACTTCACCGGAATGCCTGTCGCGAATGCCTCACTCCTCGATGAAGGCACTGCAGCCGCTGAAGCAATGGCGATGGCTTATGGGATTGTGAACAAGTCTCCCCAGGGAACATCGAATAAATTCTTTGTATCAGCACGCTGCTTCCGCCAGACGATCGACGTTGTCCTTACGCGTGCAACACCGCACAATATTGAAATCGTTGTTGGCAATCTTGAAACGGTGAACTTTGACAATACATTCTTTGGCGCACTGGTTCAATATCCAGGAGAAGATGGAGCGATAGTCAATCTGCGGCCGTTCATCAAGAAAGTGCACGATGCCGGTGCTGTCGCTATCGTTGCAACAGATTTACTCGCATTGGCATTACTCACACCGCCGGGTGAATTTGACGCAGACATTGTCATTGGTAACTCTCAACGTTTTGGAATTCCTCTTGGCTACGGTGGACCACATGCGGCGTTCTTCGCAACAAAGAACGAATACATCCGTACGATGCCCGGACGCATCATCGGTGTCTCTCTTGACGCTCAGAAGAACACTGCTTATCGCATGACGCTCCAGACACGTGAGCAGCATATTCGTCGCGAGAAAGCGACATCGAACATTTGCACTGCGCAGGCATTGCTGGCAATTATGTCGGGAATGTACGCCGTCTATCATGGACTGGAAGGCATCAAGAATATTGCCTCACGCGTTCATCGTTTGACAACATTGATGGAAGTTGAATTAAAGAAACGTGGTTTCGCGCAACTGAACGAAAATTATTTTGACACGCTACGGATTCAGATTGCCGACAAGAAGCAGACAGAACGCATTCTTCAACTTGCCGTCGAGGCAGGATACAACCTGAGATTTATAGAAGATAAGTACATTGGGATCTCGTTGGATGAAACGTCCACACTGGAAGACATTGAAACAATACTGAATGTATTTACACAGATAAAGGGAGAACCGGTCAAAGCGGGCTCTCTTGATGAATCCTTTGGAGCGATGTCGGTTTCGTATCCGCCTCAGTTTCAACGCACGACAACATTTCTTCAGCATCCCGTATTTCATTCGTATCAATCTGAAACAGCAATGATGCGATATATCAAAAGTCTGGAAAATAAAGACCTTTCGCTTACTGCTTCCATGATTCCATTGGGTTCCTGCACCATGAAGCTGAATGCCGCGACGGAATTGCTTCCACTCACGTGGCCGGAATTTGCCGGCATACATCCGTTTGTGCCGGTCGAACAGGCAATGGGATATTACAAAATTTTTCGAGAATTGGAAAAAGCACTCTGCAAAACAACGGGTTTCGCATCAGCATCGCTTCAGCCAAATTCCGGGGCACAGGGTGAGTTCGCAGGTCTTCTTGTTATTCGTGCGTATCATCACGATCACGGACAGCCGCAGCGTGTTGTGACACTTATTCCGTCATCCGCACATGGAACAAATCCTGCAAGTGCAGTGATGGCGGGAATGAAAGTTGTTGTTGTCAATTGTGATGCGCAGGGTAATATTGATGTAGATGATCTCCGCGCTAAGGCAACCCAGTACACAGAGACGCTTGCTGCGTTGATGGTAACGTACCCATCCACCCATGGCGTGTTTGAAGAACGCATCAAAGAAATATGTGACATCATTCACCAGAACGGTGGTTTGGTATATATGGATGGCGCGAATCTCAATGCGCAGGTCGGACTTACGTCTCCCGCTGAAATCGGTGCCGATGTGTGTCATATCAATTTGCATAAGACTTTTGCTATTCCGCATGGCGGTGGTGGACCAGGCATGGGACCGATTTGTGTAACGAAACAGCTTGCACCTTACTTGCCCGGACATCCAATTGTGAAAGTCGGCGGAGAGAAATCAGTTCACGCAGTATCTTCTGCGCCGTGGGGAAGCGCGAGCATTTTACTCGTCTCGTATGCCTACATCAAGATGCTTGGAATCGAAGGGTTGACGGATGTGACCAAAATTGCAATCCTCAATGCCAACTATCTGAAATCACGGCTGGAAAAACACTATCCGGTTCTCTATCAAGGCAAGAACGGCAGAGTGGGGCATGAGTTTATATTAAACATGAAACAGTTCAAAGAACAGGCAGGCATCGAAGTGGAAGATATTGCCAAACGGCTTATGGATTATGGTTTCCATGCGCCGACAGTATCGTTCCCCGTACATGATACGCTGATGATTGAACCGACGGAAAGCGAACCAAAAGCTGAGCTTGATCGTTTTGTTGATGCGATGATTGCTATTCGGAAAGAATTACAGGATATCGTCGATGGCAAATTAGATAAGACCGACAATCCGCTGAAGAATGCACCGCACACGGCTGTGACGGTAATGAGCAATTCATGGAATCATCCATATTCACGTGAACAGGCTGTGTTTCCGGTTCCGTCATTGAAGAAGAATAAATTCTGGCCGTCCGTTGGACGGATCAATAACACGTATGGCGATCGGAATATCTTCTGTACATGTCCACCGATGGAAGAATACAAAGAGAAATCATAATGCCTATTGAAGACGATAAAAAGATCAAAGAAATCTTCTCAACCGCAAAAACCATCGCTGTAGTCGGCGCATCCAGCAAGCCGTTACGCGATAGTCATCGTATCATGCAGTACCTGAAGCGAGAAGGATACATTGTTATTTCTGTCAATCCGATGTACACAGAAATTGACGGCGAGAAATGTTATCCCAATCTTACATCCATCGGAAAACCGATTGATATTGTAGACGTGTTCCGTAATCCGGATGCAGTGGATGAGATTGTTGTAGAGGCGATTGCGGTGAAGGCAAAAACCATCTGGCTCCAGCTTGGTGTTGTCAATGCGGCTGCGGCAAGGAAGGCTGAGAAAGCCGGTCTTCAAGTAGTTATGGATCATTGTATCGCAATCGACCACTCCCGCTTGACGCGATAAGAGACATAAGCGAGAGCATGCAGAGCGGCGATTGCTTTATAGTAAGAAGGATATTCCAATTTGGAGATCTGTGAAAAAATATTCAAAATTGCTGTTGTTAGGTTTCATATTCACTTCTTCGCTTGAAGCGCGGTGGGTATCTGATTCCATTTTGATCGTGGATGACATACAAATACTTGGCAACCATACAACGAAGGAATATGTCATCCTCCGCGAAATGTCTATACATCCAGGTGATACGTTGACACAGGAAGCCATCGAACGCGATCGGAACAATATTTACAATCTTGGCCTCTTCAACAAAGTAGACGTGGAATATTCTGTTCGTCAAAATATTGCATCGATCTTTGTTATTGTCTCAGAACGATGGTATTTTATTCCATATCCGATACTAGGAATGAAATATCGCGACCCGTCAAAGCTGTATTACGGAGCGGGAGTGATGCACCAAAATTTTCGTGGACGCAACGAGAAGGTGTATGCAAGCTTCGGTTTCGGGTACGATCGGTGGTCCATGTTGAATTATCAAAATCCAAAAGTGACAGACAATGATGATATTTATTTCAGTGGAGCATTCGCGGTCCAAAAAGTGCACAATCTGGGCAGCAGTTACGGTGAATATGAGAATTCGAATATTTTCTTGAATGGAACTATTGGGAAGCGTTTTGGTTTGTATCAAACGTTTTTCGGTACAGCAGGGTATGAAGTCTGGCAGGTCAATGAGCCGCAATTGAACCGTACCGTTTCATCATCGGGACGCGATGCATTCCTAACAGCATCCGTACAGTATAGGTACGATACGCGGGACAACCGTGAATATACAACGGATGGTTCACTGATCTCACTCGGCATTGGTAAGAGCGGATTCGGGGAATCGGAAATGAACCTGACCGGATGCGCATATGATATACGGCAGTTCTTTGGATTCAACAGCGGAAGCAGTATTGGTGTACGGACAATAGGATCGTTCACTTGGGGGGGAGTGATTCCTCCGTATCGGCATGTCTTTTTCGGATACGATGAGCGTATTCGCGGATACTTCTACAAGACGCTGGAAGCGGAAAACCGAATAGGCATGAACGCCGAACTCCGGTTGCCGATTCTTACGCCGCGTTATCTTGAGATTGAAGCCTTCGGCATTCCCCAGTTTCAGAAACTACGCTACGGTCTGTACTTTGCCATTTTTGCCGATGCAGGAAAACTCTGGTCGCGTCATCAGGTTTTGTCGGAACAACCGTGGTATTCCGGCGTGGGCGCTGGATTTCAATTCCTCTTACCATATGCATTCAATATTCAAACGGGGGCGGCGGTCAATAATCTCGGAACCACGGAAGGATTCATCGACTTTGATACATCATTTTAGTTGAGGTATCATCCATGGATTACTTTTACGTCAAACAGGAAGATATCAGCAGCCACGGATTAATTCTTCGCGGTGATGAATCAAAGCATCTTGTCCGCGTGATGCGGAAGAATATCGGCGACCGCATCTTTGTCACCGACGGCAACGATACAATGTACGAAGCAGTGATCGTCGGATATGGAAAGACAGACGCACGCTGCGATATCGCTGCAATGCACAGGAAGTACAATGAACCGTCTCTTGATGTAACACTTGCAGTCTCACTGCTTAAAAATCCGGCTCGGTTCGATTATCTCGTGGAAAAAGCAACGGAGCTTGGTGTGCGGACGATCATTCCGCTGCTCAGTGAAAGAACCATCCCGCAGCACGAGAAGCACGACCGGTTAGAAAAAATTGCTCTTGCTGCAATGAAGCAATGCGGACGAAGTTGGTTACCGCGGATTCAACCGCTGCAAAAATACGAACTCGTGGTAGGCAATTCCTCACACTGGCCATTGAAATTTATTCCTCACGAAAAAACCGATTCCCTTCAGACTATTTCATCAGAACTGAAGCATCACGATGATGTGCATTCGCTTCTCATTACTATTGGACCGGAAGGTGGGTTCTCGGAAAATGAAGTGGCTCTCGCCGAACACAATGGATTCAAACTCATATCTCTCGGCTTGCGTCGTCTACGGACGGAAACTGCAGCGGTAGTAACTTTGGCAGAATTACTGAAGTAAAGTTTCCGTTATCATCACTTTGATAATGCGGTATTAAAAAATGTAACCGGCTCCCAATGAGAAATCCGCTCCATTGTAGTTTTTTCTTGCCCCAATAGCAGTTTCAAAATCTGCCATAAGATGATAACCCACATTGGCACCCAGCTTGAAATGATTGCCGAGGAAGAAGTCGATACCCACGCCAAGTCGTCCGCCAAACGTGGTTTCTGTGTGTGCTTGCTGTGAAAGCGATGTATTCTTTGCCTCTGATCCGAAGTAAGTTCCAACCGCTGCTGAAAGAAATGGACGAATATTGTCGCTTGCCTCAGGATTGGGTATGTAAAACCGAATGCCAAGCAGTAATGGAATAACAGCACTTGCTTGCTGTGTGACATTGAAAGCGCTGATGGTAGAACTTGCTTGTGCTGTGAGCAAGCTGACCGTTACTGTCAGTGACAGTTGTTCTCGTAACCAATATGAATAACCGAGACCGCCTGCAAAACCGCTGGTTTTCGCCTCCGACTGGATCCCTGTCGCCGCGGCTGTATTTGATGCTTTCGCCCCTCCCCATAAGCCGAGGCTGAGTTCAATTGCCGATCTGCCTTTAAAAGGAAGATCCTGGGCCGTTGAAACGGAACCTATCGTGATGAATAGAAGAACCAGGTAAAATGTTTTTATCGATGTCTTCATCGTTGACCTCCATTTTCGATATTGGAATATCCCGCCGCATTTCATTGAGGCGGGGGTAACTCAATGAATGTAAAAATCACTCAACACTTTTATAAAATCCAAGAATCTAATGTGTCGCGTTTATTCTTTGTTCCTTTTTGATGTCAGTACTGCGACTATTCTGGTCCAAGCAGCGCCAACAACGGCACCGCTTGCAAACAATCCGAGCACCTGAACTGTTCTTACGTTTTCTGTAAACTGTGTTAATCCTAATACACCGAACACTGCCATGAGCGCAACATTTAGTCCAACGAGTTTCATTTTCATGATGTTCTCCAAGTGGAAATGATTTGATGGATTTGATTTGAACCTGATCCCTCTGAAACAAGTATTGTGTGAATACAATATATATTACTTTTTTAAAAAATGCGTTTTATACGTCTCGCTTTTGCCTGTCTCCAGGTCTCTAGAAAATAACAAATATGTTGTTCATATAATGCCATCAACGTACGCGCTCCGCCGTATGTTTAATTCTTTATGTTGATGGTATCTTCCTATTATTGAGACGTTTCCGGAAACTACGCGCCACTGCCTGAGTTTGTACCGGCGAGTTGAGCGATATCCTTATTCTCCAGAATCTGTTTTGTATAGCCAATCCGGGCTGCTTGAATCATCGCAATGCCCACCTCTTCCAATGTGCAAACATTCTTTGGAGATAAGACTTTCCACAACGGATACAACAACCCAAGCATTTTGAAGAGAGGCTTTACATTCTTCTGACCCTTGGTTGGCTTCATAAGTCCAGGTCTGAATAGGTACACTGCTTTGAACGGAAGCCTTGTAAGATGATTTTCTGTTCTCCCTTTCACCCGAGCCCACATCATTTTGCCCTGTTCGGTGCTATCGGTTCCTGTTCCCGACACATAGCAGAATGTCATCTCGGGATTGAGCTTTGTCAAAGTAGTTGCCACCTGCATTGTAAGATCGTATGTAATCCGTCTATAGTCTTGTTCATTCATTCCGAAGGAAGAAACACCGAGACAGAAAAAACAGGCGTTAAAACCTCTGAGATGTTCTCCAATAGTAGAGTAGTCGAAGAAATCTTTATGAAGCAGTTCCTTCAGTTTTTGGTGCTTCACATTGCACGATCTTCTGCCTATGACTAAGATTGATTCAACATCGGGATGTTTGAGAGCTTCGTGGAGAACTCCTTCTCCGACCATGCCTGTAGCTCCGAATATGATGGCTTTGATTTTCATTGTCACGATGTGATTCCTTTGGGTATTTTGTTTTTCAGTGGTACCCGACTTTTTATCGTTACATGTGAAAATCCCGAACTCTTGGATCGAGAATAATATCGGAATACTTCAAAGGAGCATTGAGATACACACCTTCGTATGACCTGCAGCGACTGAGTGCAACGTATGCTTGCCCGTGTGCGAATGCACCATATCCCAAATTAATGATGACGTTGTCAAATGTTTTGCCTTGACTCTTGTGGATGGTGATTGCCCAGGCAAGTTTTATCGGGTATTGGCGGAACGAGCCTGTCACGACGGATTCGATGCTGCGATATGTACGGTCGTACTCGTACACCGATTTCTCCCAACTGGTTTGTTCGATCGTATGAACAACGCTGCCGAAAGAAACTTTAATGGAATCATTGGAGATATGCTGTATCACGCCAAGAGTTCCATTGACCCAGCGTTTGTTGGGATCATTTTTCACCATCATCACCTGGGCGCCTTTTCGCAGCTTGAGTTTCTTGTCGGTCGGGTGCGATTTTTCATCGAAGTCGCCTTCGATAACTGCATCGAAATCATATTCCTGAGACGGTAATGCAGAAAGCCGCTGCAGATTGATCGCTGATGCAAGTGCGTTGGTGCTGGTGAGAGTGATCGCGAGATCATGCGTGTTGAATTTCAAAGATGGCTGGTGCCGCTGATTGATTTTCGCCAGATCGGACAGCTCGATTTCTTTGTTGCGTACCTTATTCAGAAGCTGAATAAACTCAGGGTCGTTTTGCCGAAATACATGCTGCAATTCTATTTTCTGCAGGCGGATTTCGTTGAACACTTTTGCGCTGAAAAAATACGGAGTCAGGTAGTTATCTTCGAAATATTCTCCGAGATCCCGTTCAACAACCGGCGGAAGCTGGAATAAGTCGCCGATGAGGACGAGCTGAACACCTCCAAAGGGATCATACGGCCGGTTGCGGTTTAATCGGAGGGACGCATCGATTGCATCCATCATATCTGCGCGCACCATGGAGACTTCATCGATAATGAGCGTCTCGAGAGCAGCGAACAGGTCTGCTTTGCCCCGTATTTTTTTAACGTCTTCCAGTGTGATGAGGCGCGTGGGGAAGCGAAAGAACGAATGAATCGTTGAGCCGCCGATATTGACCGCGGCAATTCCTGTGGGGGCGAGCACAACAGTTTTCTTTTGAGTTTTTTCTTTAAAGTAATGAAGGAGTGTTGACTTTCCCGTTCCCGCATTGCCGGTGACATAGTAGTGGTGTTTCGTACGTTCAAGCAGGTCGAACGCGGTCGAAAACTCACGCGTCAATTCAAAGTCGGAAGGAATGCCTGCCCGTTCCGACTGTCGGTCGGAACGAGGTCGCGTCGTGCCGATGGCACGACGGACAACAGAGGAAGCAAGTTCTTTCTTCGATTTCTTTGACTTCGTTGGTAATTCGGGTGGAAGTGCCGGTGTCTTTGGCGGTCTGGGAGAGAGTTTCGTTGATCGTTTCAAAGGACTTGGATTCTTTTTCAAAATAAATAGTTGATAAGATTAGCTGTGGTGTCAGGAGTTTGCTCCTGACAAATCTTTTGCCTGAAATTTATGTTTCTTCAATTTACAGTAAATTATAAAGAGGTGCATTTCGCCTAACGTTTGCGGCACGTATGCTATGCCCGCTGTTGGTGGATGTTTGGGCATCCTGTCTTTAGCGCCGCGTTATTTTCGAATGATTTCCTGCATTCTCAAATTTACTTACATCACTAGTACTTAAAAAAATTCTACACAGATTTACCACCGACTATTCATCTGTTGAAAACTTTTATCCAACTCTACTCTAGACGCTTTGATAAGTCCTTCCGTCATCCCATAACCAATTTCGAAGACGTCATTTTTGAAGCCTTTCATTACCGAGGCTACAAATTCCTCAGGCGTCAGATTCGCTTTATAATTACCTCTTTTGGCTCTTCCCTCCGGATTTAATTCTGTATCAACCGCAGGTGGAACTACCTCAAAAACTTTAATCCCAAGCTTTAAAAGTTGCTGTCTGAGTGCCATGGAAAAAGCGTGTATCCCGGCTTTGGTTGCACTATATATCGGCATTCGGGCGGCAGGCACAAAACCCAATCCAGATGAAACATTGATGATGGCAGCTTCTTTCTTTCCGGTCAAATACGGAATAAACAGCCCGGAGAGAACTATCGGCGCTTCCAAGTTGATCTTGATTTCACTTTCTCCGATTAGAAATTCGGCAATACCTTTTGTGAAATCAATATCCCTTTGCACACCGGCATTGTTAACCAGAATGTTCAAATTGCTGAAGTTGGTAGATATCCATTCCACCAGTGTTCTTCGATCCGCTTCTTCAGCTACATTACATACTTTGATATGGAACTCCGGATGTTTTTTTTGAGCTTCAAGAAGTCTTTCTTTCCTACGACCACAAATGATGACTTCATTCCCCGCCTTCAGGAAAGATTCGGCCATTGCATAACCTATACCCATCGCCCCACCCGTAATGAATACAGTATTTCCTGAAATCTCCATTTGAAATCTCCTCCATTATTTTTTAACAGGATATCCAACTGTCTGACCAAAGAGTACCCGCTGATCAGCACGCAAGTTTAATTTTGCTGCAAGACCGGATTTGTTACAATTATGGAACCATGATGCCAGACCTTGAGAAGCAGCAAACAAATATACGTTGCCAGCAATGAGACCTGTATCAACATAATAATATGATTTTTGAATTTCAGGATCTTGCAATCCGGGTTCCTGATAACCGGATGTATTGGAAAGTTTATGAACATCCACGATGTAAATGAGTTGCACCGGAGCCTTCATTATAAAATCTGCCTGACCAGGACCAATTGCCAGCGCACGCAGGTCACCAGCAACAACTGGAACCAGCCTGTGATGAAACGCGTCATATAAATAAACTCCTTCCTGCATGGCAACATAAAGGTCAATTTCCTGTGAGTTACTTGCTGATGCAGCGGTTCTTCCAGGAATTCCAAATGGGCCTATTTTACGATTTACTCCATTTGCTGCCCAGAGAAGATTCGAAAGTACCTGCAAAGAAAGTATTTTATCGCTTATTTCACGGACAGTTTTTCTTTGCTTCAATGCTTTTACAATTGATTTATCACGTTCAAGTGCGGGGATCGGCAGTTCGAGGGGTTGGAGGTTCTGTTCAGAAGCAGGACTCCCAGATAGAGAATTGGCTCGAGATTCCTTTTTGTTTCTTATGTGATTCATCAAATCCTCCTTCGTTGGGAATTTTAACTTGCCCCCAGAACATGATCCAGTTGGAAGTTAAGAAGTTTTATATGTTGGATCAATGGAAGAAGCGATGGGTAAATACCGGCATTCAGCGGAGAGGATCACTATCAAGCTTCGATACGCGAGAGATGCCGTTGCCCAGCAGGACCTCCACTTATCGAAGCTTGAATGTTATAAGCGGCAGATCGTTATTGGTCTGCCGCTTTCTTCTGCTCTTCTACAGGACTGTATCCTTTCAGAGTCTGGCAGCATCAACTATTGCCAAGAGCTGACAGAACCTAAATAGATCCACCCTGGCACACAAACTGGAGTGCGGGTCAATGCTGTTGTTGTTTTACCCATTTATCATGCTGGGGATGATCTTTGATCCCAAAGTACTTGGGGTCACGGCTATCGCGAATCACCGGCTGATCCTTCTTACCTTTGAACGTTCCATATTTGGCTTGGTGGCTATCGTGGTTTTGATATGGCTTATCTTCATTGATGACGACTTTATACGAATGGTATGGATCATAATTACTGTAACTGGGTGGCAACGTTGCGCCATGTGTCCATGCTGATCCATTCCTATATATATACTGGTGTTCGGAGACAGAGTAATAGGAGTCTATATCAGGAATGTAATAGTAATCAGCGCGATCATACCCTTCAGGCCCCCAAACAGGCTGATCGTTGATATTGACACCGACACTTCCACTCATGGTCCCCGGGAACATGCAGTTGATCGAGGAAACTGCTATGCCCGTCAAGACCAAAGCACAAAGCAGGAAAATGAGCTTAGATTGTTTCATATTGGTCGTCCTTTCATGGCGACTGGTGAACGTATGCCATTCCACGAAACTTTCAACTCTTACTCGGATTGGAAGAGACGACTGGAACGACGGGATAATGTCGGATAATTGTCCGGTGGGCATTATTCCTAATTAAGGTTACCAAAGTAATATGCAAAGCGTAATAGAGCAAAGGGATGAAAAAGGGATTAGTCCTTTTTGTGAGTCAGTCGGAGGCCTGTCGTAGCGTCCGATTTATCCGCCGTGTGCGTTTTTTGCATCCCGCTTCTTTTTTGCTGGACTTCATCTTCTGGCGGACACTCTGTCAGCTGGAGGCCTTTAACAGTATCACGCAGAGCGTGATTCAAATCATTTTCTGCATTCGTCCTGCTACGAGCAGGACTCTACATTTTGATTGTATTGATTAAATTACGATTCATTTTTATGCGTGTCAGTTGCAATTACTCCTATCTTAACAAAACGAGTTTTTTCGTTTCAGTAAACAAACCGGCTTGTAAACGATAAAAATAGACTCCGCTTGGTATATCCATCGCATTCCATTGACGCGAATGACTTCCTGCGGATAATTGTTCTGAGACAAGGGTCGTCACCTCCCTGCCGAGAATATCGTACACCTTAAGAGATACAAACGAGTTGGCAGGAATTGTAAATGAAATAGTTGTCGAGGGATTAAACGGATTTGGATAATTCTGACGAAGTGTATAGAAAGCCGGCTCTCGGGCCGCAGTCTGTTGTTCGACTGAAGTCAATGTTGCAAATGGGTTCTTGATTTCCAACAGCAACTCCCAGATTGCGCGCGGTCGCTGATACTGTTGTGCACGAAATTGTGCAGGATTGGTGGAATTCCAAGCTTCGGGAGTATTAAAGAAGTAAGCAGTTTGTTCATTTATCCATGTCTGATAATAAACCCCATAAGCCGTTTTCAAAGCTCGTTCTTTTAGACGTGCATCATTTGTTTCTTCGCCCCAGTGATACATCATAGCCGCTATGAAATAACTCGAGCCAGTCCACACTTCATTAGGTTGCCCGCCTCCAATGGCACTTCCATTTGAATTGCGTCCATTGACTACTCCCACATCACCTTCTCCGTCGCCGGTATAATCGAGTAGCGGTTGGACACACCGTTCGTAAACTTGATTCAGGTGAGATGCAATCCGTGCTGGAGGTAAGATTGGATCAAGATCGGTGGTTTCACAATAACGTTCTCCATTAAGGCCGTCTGCCATGATAGCATTCGACGAGATGTCAATTTTGTAATACTGCAAATCAGGTTTCCAGAAAAGACTATCCAATACAGGTTTTGTCATGTTAGATTTTTGCAGGAGCTGATTTGAAAAAGCGGTATCCCCCTTGATTGCAGCCATTTGCTCCATCGCTTCTAATGCTCCAACCCATAAACCACCGCAGAGTAAATTGTCACCACTCAATCCCCATGTATCATACGTTGTGTTTCCTATATCAGGAATCCCGTTGTGATTTGTATCGCGGGTTTCCATGAAATTGTATGTTTTCAGACACGCAGGCCAAACGAAATCCAGAAAGGCGAGATCGTGTGTCTTATGGTAATAGGCATAAACTTGTTGAATAAATTTACTCGGCATATCCTGCCAATTGCCGCCGTAACCGCTGAAGCGAAAGAATGGATCCTGATTAGGAGATCCGGCATCGTGCGGAGCACTTCCGGCAGGATCGTTTGCAATGTAATCCGCGAACCATTTTAGAACATCGCGTTCGATATCAGGCCAAAGCTCAACATAATGACGGGCCTCGTAATGGCGCACGTCGAATGTTTCGCAGTATGCGTAATCCTGGCATTCCATTGAGAAATACTTGTGGTCATTTGCCGGCAACGTTCCATACGAGGATTCACCGGGTTTTGTGATACAACCATTCTCCCAGAACACACCACCGAAAGTATCGTAGTACAACTCATTCAGTGCTCCTTGTTTCAGCCAATCCGGATATGCAGGTTCATCGACGATCAGGTTCTGCCATCGGTCTACTTCACTTTCCCATTCGCTGAGGTTGATGAGCGCTTCCTTGGAGATTTGGAATGAAGAGTCTCCCGTGGAACCAAAATACTCCGTGTACCGTCGATACCATTCCGTACCACCTCCAAACCGGACTCGTGGAAAATCCCATGACAATACAAAAGGCACGACTGTCGTGTTGCCGGGCGGCAGCGTGATCTTTACTGCAACTGCGGCGGCAGTAGAAGAATCTGCGATGGAACTGTCTGGCAATACCCCATCATTGCTGAACTCGTTGTATATATCGTGACCGTCACCATTTCCATTCCACGATGTGCAGAATGATACTAACACTCCGTCTTGATCTTGTGTCGCGATGCACCATTCGGTATTCTGAGTTGTAGTTCCATTTTGTGGGCTTGAGGCTTTCATGACCACGCCGGTGATTCCATTTTCCCGCACTACATGATTCGAATAACCCTTCCGGTTGTCATTCCCGTATGCTGCGTTGGGGAATGTGAACATCAAAGCCAGTTTCAAAGTATCAGAACCAGGGTTGGACAATTGAAACTGAAAGATTCCTACGGGATAACTTGTCTCTCGATAGTTATGTGGGATGACAGGCGTAAATTGTTTGAGCGAAATATCGGCAGTGGTTCCCGAATAAACAAACCAGCCTTTCGGATAGAGCGCATAATATGTACCCGATCCGGACGGAAGCTTGTTCCATGCAGACAGAACATCTTCAGTTGCCAGTGTTTTTATTACAGGAGATTGTCCTTGAGTCTGCTCAAACAAATGAAAGGCTGCCTGAGGAAGAAATTTTTCTTCATGATATCCGGTTTTTAATTCCCATGGACCGAAGGTTCCGCAAAGATTATACATGAAGTTTCCTGCACCAATTCCACCGAGCGGTACTCCTCGCTTGGTTCTGCCCGTTGCTCCGGTTGGATGACTTCCTAATGGACGCGACCAAGCACAGGATGGAATGGGCCAATTATTATTTTCATGTTCTTTTGCCGTTATGAAAGAGGGAAGAATAACAGCCGGTAAGAGTATTGAAGTTGCGATGCGGTTAAAAAGAATTCGTTCTCTCAATTTTTGATCTTTTCAGCCTGTCAGTGTGCGCCGATTTTCATTTCTTCAGAACCGGGATTATTTATTCTGTGTACATTCATTTCCATCCGATATATATCTTCTTCCATTCGATGTAAGGTGCGTTCCAACGCCTGTCTGATTTTATTATGTTACGATACATTTTTATGCGTGTTAAGCATCTAGATGTCACTTTGCTAGAAATTCAATATGAATACAACCGCTCGTTGATCCGGAAAAGTGTTTGTTGCGCAGAATCGCTGATGCTTACTTGCAATGAGTTCGTCAATATTTTATTGGCTTCAACAAATGACAGGTCTGTTATACCTGCAAGATTGATGCGTACATTCATCGCGGCTCCATCGCAGGCGGCTCCCAACATCAAGACAGCAACGCCGGCATCCGAAAGAGAATTTTTATTTCCTTTTTCGCCCACAATTTTTAACAGCGCGACCGCCTCAGAACACAGTTCCAAGAGCTGCAGAGGAACAACCGTTGCCTCTTTATATGCCGCCTGAATTGCGGCTACACGCTGTGCATTCTGTTCTGTAGTTTCTTTTGGAAGCCTATAGGCGGCGATGACCTTTTTGAAAGCATCGGTGTCTTCATCAATAAGAGCTGTGAATTTTGCGCGAAGTCTTTCGGATTTTATTAAGACGCTTTCCAGCTCAATCTGAATGGTGGCGTTTGAATTTTTTCCAATTGTGAGACGGCACACCATCGATGCTAATGCAGCTCCAAGCGAAGCAGCAAGAGCAGAAACGCTTCCGCCTCCGGGGGCAGGAGAGTTGGATGCTGTTTCATCAAGAAATCTGGAGATTGAAAGTGAATTAAGCATGCCACATCCTTTAAATCATATATTCAATAATTTTTTTCTTTGGGTCAAACGGTTCAAGTCGGTTTAAACCTAATTTTTTGACAGCAAGTGAAACATATTCCGATTCAGAGAGTTCTTTACCATCCGAATAGAACTTTCCTGCTTGCACCATTGCATCCAATGGAGCAAGTCCCACCAGTTCGCTTCCGGAGACGTCGATTCCAAGCAAGTGAGCCTGTTTCTTCACTTCTTCATATGCCTTATGCATGGATGTCATTTCATAATCCACAAGATTGATGGAGACTTGTGAGATCTTAAAGCGCTCAAGATAAACACCCATAGCTTTAACTGCTTTGAGAGTGCCGGGAATCTTGATTATCTCGCCCTGTTCATTCTCCATCGTGTTGCCGCGTTCATCCGTTCTTGGTCTGCCGCTTTCACGTATGCGCAGAGCAATCTCATGTGCATGGCGATCAGTGAGTGTGTTGAGGTTCACATTGTACGCGATGAGGATTTTCCGTGCTCCGGTTACGGCAGCACCGGACTTCGCATTGAAGAGGGGTGCGCCATAATCCGGTTTCCATGCCGCATCCTTCAGCTTCTCTGCTAATCCTTCATACTCACCTGTGCGGATATCGGAAAGATTTCTTCGCTGCGGTGAACGTGCTGCAAATTCATATAAATATATCGGAATGTTCAACTCTCGTGCAACGCGTTCGCCGAATTTCTCGGCGAGTTTTACACAATCATCCATCGTTACATCGCTGATGGGGACAAATGGCACAACATCGGCAGCGCCGATACGGGGATGCTCGCCTTTCTGCTGTGTCATATCGATGAGTTCAGCAGCGGTCTTGGTTGCCTGAAATGCAGCTTCCACCACAGCATCCGGTTCGCCGACGAAGGTTACCACGGTTCGGTTGTAGTCTGCATCCGGTTCGATGCTAAGCAAGTGTGCACCAGGAACGTGCGTAATACTCTCGGCAAGAGCATCGATGGTTTCCTTATTTCTTCCTTCACTAAAATTGGGGACGCATTCCACAAGTTGTCGCATGGATGTTCCTTTCAGTTTTAATTACTCATTATGCTTTTCGAAATACTATTCTTTGATTGATTTCCTCCCCTCTTAGGGGAGGATTAAGGTGGGGTCTGTTGTTCTTTGACCTCACCCTAACCCTCTCCTGTGAGGAGAGGGAATGATTTCTCTATTTTCTAACGAAAAATACTTTAAGCAGTTACTTTCAGTTTTAAAAATCCAAATACGTTCCGTGCTTGATCACTTTGGCGACATGGTTTGTGCCGAAGTGATAGATAAGATATCGATAATCCGGAACATGGTATAAAATAATATCGGCTTGTTTCCCGACTTCAATGCTGCCAAATGTGCTCGAGAGTCCAAGTGCCGCTGCGCCGTTGATTGTTGTTGCACAGATCGCTTCTTCCGGCGTCAACGACATCTGTGTGCAGGCAATGGTCATCATCAACGGCATCGAATAGGACATACAGGAACCGGGATTGAAGTTCGATGCAATTGCTAGAGGAATACCGGCATCGATGATCTTACGTGCCGGCGGATATCCGCAGTGTAAAAAGAATGAGACACCGGGGAGTACTGTAGCAATGATTCCTGAATGTTTCAGCGTGGAGATTCCCGCATCATCGATTTTCTCTAGATGATCGGCGGAGATTGCGTTGACTTCTACGGCGAGCTTTGATGCGCCGATTTGTGAGAGTTGATCGGCGTGAATTTTAATCCTGAGCCCCAGCGATTTTGCTATCTCGAAGATTTTACGGCATTGTTCAACGGAAAAATATTCTTGCTCGCAGAATGCATCGCAGAATTTTGCCATCTTGTGCTTGGCGATGTACGGGAGCAGTCGTTTGCAAATGAGATCGACGTAGCCGTCCGGGTTTTCTTTGAATTCCTGCGGAATTGCATGTGCTCCAAGAAATGTCGGCACAATATCCATCAAGCTTTCTTCCGCAAGTTCATTGATTGTATGAAGTATCTTGATCTCGGCGTCTTCGTTTAATCCGTACCCGGATTTTATTTCAACAGTTGTGGTTCCTTGCCGCAGCATTGCATCAAGGTGACGGCTGGCGAGCTTCTTCAATTCTTTTTTTGAAGCAGCTCGTGTTGCGTTCACTGTGCTAAGAATTCCTCCGCCTGCCTCGGCAATTTCTTGATATGTTTTTCCTTCAGTACGCATTGCAAATTCATTTTCGCGGCTTCCTGCAAAAACAGAGTGTGTGTGTGAATCAACAAAGCCGGGGAGTGCAACAAAATCTGATGCATCGATAACATCGATGTTATCATCGACAGCCTTTGAGAATTCTGCGCTTGGACCGACCCAGCTGAATAGTCCATTTTGAATCAAGATAGTTGCATTATCGATAATACCAAGATTACGCATCTCTTTGCCGGATTTGTACAGTTTGCCGTCCGACCGAATGGTGACCAGTTGTTTGATATTTTTAATGAGCATATTCATAGAGAGACAATGTATTTCTTGGAGGGCAAATAACAAAGATAATGCTTCGGAAGCAAGTTCATCAAGATGAGTTCACACTGCCGGATTTATCATTCTTCCGCACGTATGAATATGCTGTGTGGCAGAACAATGCAACGCTGGAGTGAACTCGAGACAATTCATTTTTTGTGAGCAACATCGTTGAGCGCTGTCGGCACTACCTTTGTTGCGCTTCGTTGTTTTGTGTGTCAGCGGCTGTTATGTTCTTTATTCCATTCATTTAAAACTTTAATCATATGCGGAAGCAATTGTTTCCCTCCTTCTTTTCCGTGGCCAGGAATGACAATTCGACAATCTTGAAATCTGTTTATCACCTTTTCAACAGAAACCGGCCATTCAGTCATATTTGCATATCCGGTAAAACCGGGGTTATTATACTCCAACCCCTTAATCATACAGCCTCCAAACAATATCTTTCGTTTATGAAGATAAACGACTGTGTTATCTATGGTATGAGATTCTCCAGGAAAGTATACTTCAAAAACTTCGTCGCCAAATTTCAATTCTAAGCCTTCTTTCATAGGAAAGGTTTTATTTGGCGGCATCAAATGAAGCACCTTGTAAGAATTGTAGTAGCGCTTGTTCTCATCGGAAGAAACTGAATTCATAATGATTTTTTTTAATTCTGCGCTCTTTTCTTTTACAAGTTTCACTGTTAAATCAGGACCATACACCGGGATATTTTTCGAAAGTAAGACTTCATCGCCCCCAAGATTATCTTGATGAAAACCAGTAATAATTGCAGTTATTTTAAGAGGCCCAAAACTCTTTTCTATCCAGTTGAGCAAAGAATCAGTACCGGTTATTTCGCACGGTGTATTAATAAGCAGTCCTTGCTTGTCCGGCAAAAGAATAAACATACCATTAGAACCCCAAGGAAAATAATGGGTGAACATATATACACTATCCTGGATTTTTGCATAAAACAAATCTTCACTTATCTTGGTTTGATTCTTTTTTTGGTCAGATTGGCAATAAATATTTGTTCCATATACCATTATGATGAGGAAAATAAGAATCTTGATTTTTCCCATATTGACTCCTTCTATAACTAAAGTACATGTTTTCATTATAAATAATTAGCCGCTCACTCATAGAAGTGTCTTTGGAATGAGGGAGATGTGTTGTATTTTTTATTGCCGCGGAGTGCTTTGCCACAATGCTAATTGAACACCCTCTGGCGTCTCAAACTGTGCCCGCCAGCCCATCGATCCGACCTGAAATTTCTTCGTCAACACTTTGCCGTGTGCTTTTCGTATAGTTTTTATTGTTGTATCGATGTCTTCCACTTCGATATATGGAATAACTTGTCCTTTCTTGGGCAATTTTTTCACGATCTCAAATCCGCCATTGGGATGTTTACCAGTATGGATGATTGTATAATCTATATCCTGAATATGAGAAAAAGTCCATCCAAAGACAGTGCCGAAGAATTTCTTCGATTTCTCAAGATTGGTTGTTGGAATTTCGATATGTCCAAAAGCATGCATAAGTTTCTCCGTATAAAAGTGATTCATTGCTCTGTGAGCATTGGAATATGAACATCAAATTTTTTCGCATTGTCAATTGCGCGTTTGTATCCGGCATCAGCGTGACGAATAATACCCATGCCGGGATCGTACGTCAGCACTCTTTGTAACCGTGCTTCCGCTTCTTTTGTTCCGTCGGCAACGACAACCATTCCAGCGTGAATGGATAATCCAATACCGACTCCACCGCCGTGGTGAACACTTACCCAGCTTGCACCGCCTGAAACATTGAGCAGTGCGTTGAGAATTGGCCAATCGGCTATCGCGTCGCTGCCGTCAAGCATCTTCTCAGTTTCGCGATTTGGCGATGCAACACTGCCGCAATCAAGATGATCGCGCCCAATGACGAGGGGAGCGCTTACTTCACCATGAGCAACAAGATCATTGAAAACCGTTCCCATTTTTGCGCGTTCGCCATATCCAAGCCAGCAAATACGAGCCGGCAATCCTTGGAAATCAACTTCATTCTGTGCCTTTTCAATCCAGGTACAGAGCTGCTTGTTTTTGGCAAAAGTTTCCAACACTGCACGATCGGTACGATAGATATCTTCCGGGTCGCCGGAAAGTGCTACCCACCTGAATGAACCCTTGCCATCACAAAAAAGGGGACGGATGTATTCCGGTACAAACCCGGGAATGTCAAATGCTTTCTTTACTCCGCTTGCCAACGCCTCGCCGCGGATATTGTTGCCGTAATCGAAAACGATCGCGCCTTTCTGCTTCAGCTTCAGCAATCCCTTAACGTGTTCGGCAATGGAATTTTTAGAAAGTACAATATATTTCTGTGGATTCTTTTTGCGAAGTTTAAGTGCTTGTGCGTATGGCATTCCGGCAGGCACATAGCCATTCAGTGTATCGTGTGCGGACGTCTGGTCGGTAACGATATCCGGCAAGAACTTCCCTGCGGCAATCTTCGGAATAATATCTGCAGCGTTGCCGAGTAAGCCGACAGAGATCGGTAATTTCTTTTCCTTGGCAGCACGCACTTGTGCAAGCGCATCGTCAAGATTATTTGTCATGGTATCGAGATAACTTGTCTCAAGGCGTCGTTTGATTCGGTGGAGATCGACCTCAACGACCAGACAAGCGGCGCCGTTCATAGTTGCAGCGAGCGGCTGAGCACCTCCCATGCCGCCGAGCCCGGCGGTGAGCAGAAATTTCCCGGCAAGACTTCCGTGAAAATGTTTTACCGCAGCCGCTGCAAATGTTTCGTACGTTCCCTGAAGAATTCCCTGTGTGCCGATATATATCCAGCTTCCCGCTGTCATCTGGCCGTACATGGTCAGGCCAAGACCTTCCAACCTGCGAAATTCATCCCATGTTGCCCACTTTGGTACCAACATGGAATTGCTGATGAGCACGCGCGGTGCGTTCTCATGCGTTTTAAATACACCAACAGGTTTACCGGATTGGATGAGCAGCGTTTCATCGTTTTCTAAATTCTTCAGACTCTTCACAATGGCGTCATAACACTGCCAGTTGCGAGCGGCTTTTCCAGTTCCACCATAGACAATCAACTCCTGGGGCTTTTCGGCGACCTCCGGATCGAGATTGTTCATCAGCATACGCAGCGCAGCTTCCTGAATCCAGCCCTTGCAAATGAGTTGCGTGCCGTGTGGAGCATGAATAGTGCGAGGCTTCTGTTTCATACATGTCCTCAGTAAAGACTTAGCGTTCTTTATCGTTGATTTATGATTTGTGATCGGAGCCGAGAGTCTCGTGTTGTCTCAAAGTTTATACCCGATCTTCCGCAAGAAATCTTTCCGCCATTTAATATCGACTTCTGTTTCAATACCTTTCGTTTTCATCCCGTCAATCACACCGAGGATACCGCGACCTTGTTCAGTTTCTGCGACGATGACTTCCACAACATTTGCTGTAGCGCAGTAAATAGTGCACACTTCCGGAATGTTCTTGATGCTGTTGAGAATGTTGACCGGGAATCCGTTTTCCATGAAGAGAATAAAGCAGTGCCCGCATGAAAGTGCCATTGCGTTTTTCTTTGCCATCTCAATGAGCATATCGTCATTCCCGGTCCAACGGACAAGTGCCATACCGGAAGATTCGCAGAAGCCCAATCCAAACTTCATCTGTGGGTTTGTCTGAACGATAGCTTCGTGGATATCTTCAACCGTCTTGATAAAATGCGATTGTCCCAGGATAAAATTGGTGTTCTCAGGTTTGTCAATTTTTATAACTTTCAGTTCCATACAATAATCCTCTATTACGGTTTGATGAATTTTGAAATTGTCTCAACATGTATAAGTTGCTTCAATATCCCTGTTCCCGGACGAATAGGTTCAGGAACTTCAACAAGTGCCAGGCTGCATTTCTTCATTTCAATATCAGTCTTATGATCTCCGCCAATAAGCAATGAAATGGCGTCAGAGAGGAATGGTTCATGTCCGACGAGGAGCACAGATTCAACATCGAATTCAGTGATCTGTTTGAACAATTGTTTGGGATGAGTGCCATTCACGAGATATTCGGACGTTTCCATACGCGGCGCGTTGATGAGCGATTGCACGATTGCTCCTGTTTCGCAAGCGCGTTTCAGCGGACTGGCAAGAATGATATTGATATGTGTTTTGGTGTGCTGAAGAAATTTACCAACGTATGCGGCTTGCTTGTGTCCGAGATCGGTTAGCGGACGCTCGCTATCATCGAAGCGGGAATGAGAAGAAGCATCGCCATGTCGGAGGAAATAGATCAGCATTCTGTATTGCCGATGTTTTGGATGCCGCGTATGTACACAGAAAGAGCAGGTAGATGGACCTGTTACTCTTTTGTTAAATTGTATTGTTGGATTTTTGTATAAAGTGTTTTGAGACTGATACTGAGAATCTGTGCCGCAGTGTTTTTATTCCATCCAACGGTTTTCAGGACTCCTGCAATGTGTGCTTTTTCTATTTCGCGAATTGAGACAGCGCTTCCTATTTGCGGACCGGTTGCCGTTCCCCCAGTTTCTTTCAGCAAAGCAGGCCGTCTGCCGATGGGGAGGGAGATGTCTTCAATGCAGATCAGATTATCTTTGCATAAAATGCTGGCGCGTTCAATGACGTTTTCCAATTCGCGAACATTGCCGGGCCAGTCATACTTCATCAGAAGTTCGAGAGCCTTCGGTTCCATCATTTTGAGTTCGCGGGGGTGC
Source organism: Bacteroidota bacterium (assembly GCA_049523215.1). Classification (GTDB taxonomy): domain Bacteria; phylum Bacteroidota; class Ignavibacteria; order UBA10030; family UBA10030; genus Fen-1298. Next base: position 62,047 of record JBEKNC010000007.1, read on the forward strand.
ACACGGCTTTTCAAAAAGTAATCTACCAGCATGGGAATATCTTCCGGCCGTTCACGCAGCGACGGTACCGACAGTGTAATGACGTTAATACGGTACAGCAAGTCCTCACGAAAATCTCCGGTGCCTACTTCGTCGTGCAAATTTTTATTCGTAGCGGAGATAACCCGTACATCCGATTTGAGATTCTTGTTGCCGCCCACGCGCCGGAATTCTCCTGTTTGAAGGAAACGCAAGAGTTTCGGTTGAATCATTAAACTGATCTCGCCGATTTCGTCGAGGAAGAGTGTGCCGCCGTTTGCGATTTCGACAAGTCCCTGTTTCATTGCATGTGCATCGGTGAACGAACCTTTTTCATGACCGAACAGCTCGCTTTCGAGCAAATTTTCTGGAATGGAGGCGCAGTTCAATGCAACGAACTGCATATCCTTGCGATAACTGTTTTTGTGCAGGAAGTTGGCGATGAGTTCTTTCCCTGTGCCGCTTGCTCCTTGAATGAGTACCGGAGAATCGGTTGGTGCAACTTTCGCAGTGATGTTGAGTAATTCCAACATTATTTTGCTTTCACCGACAATATTGCCGGTAAATGTGTGGCGCGCAAGTTCGGATTTGAGAACTTTATTTTCGATACTGAGCCGCTTGCGTTCTACTGCGCGTTCAATGACTGCTATCAACTCCTCACTTCCGTATGGCTTGGTAATATAATTGTATGCCCCCAATTGCATACACTCGACTGCACTCTTCACGTCATGAACACCGGTGAGCATAATAACTTGTGTGTCATAGGAATGCTCGCGGATGAATTTCAATACCTCTACACCATCCACGCGAGGAAGTTTGATATCCAACAGTACAAGATCGAATGTTCGCTGCTGGAGGGCGTTAATTGCCATGACGCCGTCTTTTGCTGTTTCGACCTTGTAGCCTTCTTTGATAAGCATTGACTCGAGGACTTGAAGAAACGTTTCTTCGTCATCGACAGCGAGAATGGAAATGGTTTCTGGTTTCATAAGAGTATGAGAATGAGTACATCATTATCGGATCGGAAGCGCGAAATGGAAGGTTGCTCCTTTGCCGATTTCCGATTCTACCCAAATCTTTCCGTTGTGTGCTTCAATAATACGTTGTGAAATAATCAATCCGAGACCTGTCGACTGATCCTTGCTCGATTTGCCAGAAACAAGATCGCGGTAACGGTCGAAGATCAGCGACAGTTTTTCTTGCGGGATCCCGGATCCGCTATTAAATACCGAGACGATTTCATGGTCCGTTGGTTGTTGTCCTTCTTCAAGTAGAATTGCAACCTTGCGCACTTGCACGACGATTACACCTTGTGCCGGTGTGTGTTGAACAGCGTTACTTAAAAAATTATGCAACACTTGGTCAATTTTTTCTGAGTCGTACTCCAGCGGCGGCAAATCAGGTTCGGTATAAAAATCTAGTGTGATTTTGCTTGATTGAATAGGAACGCGAAATTCATGTGTGGCATTCTGTACCGATGTGCCAAGATTGCCAATGCCTTTATTCAATCGTACTCTTCCACCTTCAAGTTTTGTCAAGTCCATCATGTCAGTAAGAAGACCGATCACCTTATCGATGGAAGTGGTCATGTACCCGAGGAGTTCCTTCTGATGGTCGCCGAGTGAACCAGCCATTCCCTTCAATAAGTACCCGATGCTTTGGCGAAGTCCGGCAATAGGATTGTGGAGATCGAAGAGTAAGCGAGCAGTATGTTCCGTTTGCAGACGTCGAATGCGGTCTTCAGCGTCACGTGCCTGAATGATGCCCTTGAGCTGTGGAACGAGCTGGTCCATATCGATGGGCTTGGTAAGATATTCCTTTGCTCCAAGCTTCATTGCTTCCACCGCCATACCGACATCACTCATCCCGGTCATCATGACAACTTCTGTTTGTGCTGAATTCTTTTTGATGTAACGCAATACTTCCAACCCGTTTGCACCGGGCATCTTGATATCGAGGAGTGCTATGTCATAATCTTTTATCTGTGTCTTTTTAATTGCATCGACACCATCTCCAACCTCTTCAACTTCAAATCCTTCATCACTCAGCCACGCCGCAATTGTCATCCGCAAGGGATTTTCGTCGTCAGCAATGAGGACTTGAATTTTATCTTCGCTCATACATGGTCACTCACATCGGTGTATAGAAAATATTCATTGCAACCCGCTGCCGGAAAGGCTTGAACACCGCGAATTACTATTGTTAGCATAATCTACCGCTGGAGATAATAAACAGATTCACCTGAAAAGTCAATTGCTTTCTCCTCTTTACGGTCTCAAAGAAAAGTTGAATTTGACGACACACACTACTACATTAGACCAATAATTTCAATAACACCTACGGTTTTGTTATGAAAAACCACATCCTCGATGGCAATCGGCTTACTATTCCTCAAGTATTTGACCTCGCACACGAAACAGCCCGAGCGAGGCTGAGTCCAACGGCGAAGCGAAAAATTATTCAAGCAAGAGGGCTTATTGATCGCTGGATAACAAAGGGTGAGACAGTCTATGGTGTGACGACCGGTTTTGGAGAGTTTTCCAATGTACGCGTGAGAAGGGAAGATATCGAACAGCTCCAAGAAAATCTTATTTTTAGCCATGCTGCAGGCGCAGGGGACATGCTACCGGCAGAAATAGTGCGTGCGATGATGGTATTGCGGATCAATGCGCTGGCGAAAGGTTATTCTGGGATCCGGCTTTCGACCGTAGAATTGCTGATGAAAATGTTGAACCATAACATTGTTCCGATCATTCCGTCGCAAGGATCCGTTGGCGCAAGCGGTGATCTTGTGCAGCTTGCACATTTAGTACTGGCGATGATGGGGAAGGGGAAAATAATTCAAAATAAAAAAGGAATAAATGAAAAAAGCAAAATAAGGGAAAAACGCAAAGGGAGAAGTGAAAAGGAAGAAGTTGTGGATGCTGCAACAGCATTACGACGCAATAAACTTCAACCGGTCAAGCTGACGGCGAAAGAAGGGCTTGCACTGATTAATGGTACGCAAATGATGACGGCGTATGCAGCACTGGCGGTTCATCAGGCAAAACGCTTAGCAAAGATCGCTGACATTGCGTCGGCGATTAGTGTAGAAACACTGCGGGGAAGTGATACGGCGTACGACGAACGTATTCATCGACTTCGTCCTTATAAAGGTCAGCGAGCAGTGGCGAAAAATATGCGAAGGCTCATGTGCAACAGTGAGCTTCGCGAATCGCATCGGCGTAATGACACGCGAGTGCAGGATGCGTATTCGATACGGTGTATTCCGCAAGTGCATGGCGCCTCACGCGATGCAATCGACTATGTCTACGACAAGGTTTCCATCGAGATCAATTCGGCGAACGACAATCCGCTTATCTTTCCGAAAGATGGCATCCATCTTGAAGGCGGCAACTTTCACGGTCAGCCAATGGCTCTTGCGATGGATTTTCTTGCTATCGCACTATCGGAGTTTGCAAATATTTCAGAGCGCCGTATTGAACGATTGGTGAACGGTTCACTCAGCGGCCTGCCAAGATTTCTCACACCCAATGGCGGACTGAACTCCGGTTTGATGGTTGCGCAGTATACCGCTGCCTCGCTTGTGTCGGAGAATAAAGTACTAGCACATCCGGCAAGTGTGGATTCTATTCCGACATCTGCCAATCAAGAGGACCATAATAGCATGGGTTCCATCAGTGCACAAAAGGCATGGCGTGTGTTAAGGAATACACAAACGGTTCTTGCTATTGAGCTGCTCTGTGCCTGCCAGGGGATGGATTTTGCCCGGGCGCTGAAACGTTCGAAACCACTCAAGTCCGGTGCAGGAACAGAAGTAGCATATCGGTTTGTTCGAAAACATATCAAGCATCTCGAGCGGGATCGAGTGCTGTACGATGATATTCAGAAAGCGCTCGGATTGGTTGAGAACGGAAGTGTACTCGATACAGTTGAGAGAAGAATAGGATTCTTGGATTGACGAATTAATAAATCCTCAAAGAGAAGGACATTCGATGAAATTTGAAAAAGAATTCATTCGCACCTTACCGAAAGTTCTTCTTCACGATCACCTCGATGGTGGTGTGCGTCCGCAAACATTGATTGATCTGGCGAACGATCAGAAGTATGATCAACTGCCGACAACCGACGCGGGCGAATTAGCAAAATGGTTTCACCGAGGTGCCATGCGCGGGAATTTGCCGCTCTTTTTGGAAGGTTTCAAACATACTTGCGGTTTAATGCAAAGTGAAGAAGCTCTTGAACGCGTTGCGTACGAAACGTTGGAAGACATGAAAAACGATGGAGTGGTGTACGTTGAGACGCGTTTTGCTCCTGTGTTTCATCTCGGTAAGGGACTTGATGTCCACAAAGTAGTGATGGCAGTACTACGGGGGCTTGAGCGCGGTAAGAAAGACTTCGGTGTTCATTATGGCCTCATTATTTGTGCAATGCGACATATGGACCCTTCGGTTTCTTTGGAGATGGCAGAGCTCGCAGCGGATTTCCGGAATCGCGGTGTCGTAGGGTTCGACCTTGCCGGTGAGGAAGGCGGTTATCCGCCGAAGAAACATGTCGATGCATTTCATTATATTCAACGGGAAAACTTTAACATTACTGTTCATGCCGGCGAAGCGTTCGGTAAGGAATCTATCTGGCAAGCGATTCAATGGTGCGGCGCTCATCGTATCGGTCATGCAACACGTCTTATCGAAGATATGCGCGTGAAAGATGGTGAAGTATTGAATATGGGAACGCTTGCTCAATACGTGCTGGACAAACGTATCCCGCTTGAAATCTGTCTTACCAGCAATGTGCATACAGGCGCCATCCAAAGTTTGGAAGAACATCCGTTCGGTATTCTCTATCGGTATAAATTCCGCTGTACGCTTAATACCGACGATCGTTTGATGAGCAATATCACATTGACCGATGAGTTGTATACTGCAGCAGAAATATTTAATTTAGATCTGGATGATCTTGAAAAACTGACCATCAATGCGATGAAGAGCGCATTCATCTCATATAAACAACGTATTGCAATTATTTATAATACTCTCAAGCCAGGATTCGTTGATGCAAGAAAAGCGCTCCAATAAACAAGTTGTTAAACGGTTCAGGATTGCTATTCTATGAGAGATAGAATTGAAGCCCACTGGCCTATTCTTGTTGCACTCATCACCCTATGGGTAACAATGACAATGTTGACCTTGTCATCTCTTCAGCAAACAAGGGGACATCTTATATATGCGCTTGATGATGCATATATCCATATGGCGATGGCAAAGAATATTGCCCAGCATGGCGTATATGGTGTTACAAAATACGAATTCAGTTCGTCTTCTTCCTCTCCGGTATGGACATTGCTCCTTGCGTCCTTCTACGTTGTCTTCGGTATTCGTGAATGGATACCGTTTGTTCTTAATATGCTGTTTGCGTCAACCATTCTTGTTGCGATCTACCTTATCCTTCAACATGCTTCGTTGAATACTGTCCTATCGTTTATAACACTTCTCGCAGTTGCGTTCTTTACTCCGTTTCCAGCCATGATCTTCTGCGGTTTGGAGCACCTTCTTCATATTCTTTTAACAATAGTATGTGTGTGGTATCTTACAAAGATAATTGTGAAGAGTGATTCTAAGGAAAGTAATTCACACTTTACAATGTTGTGCGTGCTTTTTGCAGGAATAGTCATGACACGCTTTGAAAGCTATTCTCTGTTGTTTGCAGGCTGCTTGCTCTTATTGGTTCGAAAAAAATGGAAGCGTTCACTGGTACTTGCTCTTGCAGGAATCCTGCCGCTTCTACTATATCAATACATTTCGGTTTCCAAGGGTTGGTTTTGGCTCCCCAATTCCATTCTCATCCGGGCAGATGCTTCTCAAGGAGAAGTATTTAATAGTCAGCAAGCAGTAGTCATTAATCTCATATTTTCAGGTCTCTCCGGTTTTATTTCGGATGGCCTCGGTAATTTTAACTATACCCCTCATATAAGCGTACTGATTATAACATCATGCGCTCTTCTCGTCGTTGGATGGGTATGGTCGAAGTCATTATGGACCACCGGAAATGTATCAATCGTACTATTCGTTCTTGCAGCTTTGGCACATCTTCAATTTGGGAAGATTGGTTACTTCTATCGTTATGAAGCATACCTCGTTACCCTTGGTTTATTCGTCATCGCGTATGCATTTTCAGAAATCATACGTTCAGAAATTCCATGGAAACAAAGATTTCGGATAGGAATTGTTATTAGTGTCATCATGCTATATTTTTCTGTTCAAGGATTACGTCCTCTCATCGGGCGCAGCAGAAATTCATTTAAACAAATTCCTTCGGCCTGCCGTAATATATACGAGCAACAATATCAAATGGGATTGTTCTTGCGATACTTTTATCCGGAATCAACCGTGGCGGTGAACGATATTGGAGCAGTATCATTCTTGGGAGATGTGCATATGTTGGATCTGGTCGGACTGGCAAGTGCGGATGTCCTCAAGTTAAAAAAAGAAGGACGGTATACGACAGAACAGATATTCCAACTGTCCAAGATGAAGGATGTTGATTTGGCAATTGTCTACGATCCATGGTTTCAGGCTGAAAACCTCCAGGGCGTTCCGCCGGAGTGGATCAAGGTAGGCGAATGGGCGATTGAACATAATGTTATCTGCGGCGGTGACATAGTGTCTTTTTATGCAGTGAAGGCTTCCGAGAAAGAGCGTCTGGTCGATAATCTTCGCTCATTCTCTTCTCTGTTACCTAAGAGTGTTGGCCAGTATGGCCTTTATACAGTCCAATAATATACACAGTGCGGTTTTAAAGCCGTAGGAGGATATTATTTAATGTCCATTGTGCTTTTTCTTCATTTGTTCAATTTCATTTTAGGTGGAGGTCCTATGGAAACCAAGCATATTCATTGGCTGGGGCATTCAGCCTTTCGTATCGAAGATGGCAGTACACAAATTTATATTGATCCGTTCAAACTTCCCGCAAATCTTCCCAAGGCAGACATCATTTTTATTACACATGCACACTATGATCATTTCTCGGTAGAGGATATAGCCAGGATAAAGAAGGATGGTACGATAATCGTTGCCACAAAAGATGTAACATCTAAGATTGGCAAAGGAACAGTAACCGTCGTTCCTGGACAGAATTACACTGTTGGCAGTCTGAAAGTAATGACGGTGCCGGCATATAATCTTGACAAGAAATTCCATCCCAAAGGAAACAATTGGGTTGGATATATCATTACATTGTTGAACGGTCAAAAGATTTATCACGCCGGTGACACAGATTTTATCCCGGAGATGTGGAAAGTCATAACTGATATTGCTTTGCTGCCATGCGGTGGTACGTATACGATGACAGCCCAACAAGCAGCAGAGGCGGCCAACATCTTCAAGCCGAAAATTCTTATTCCCATGCATTGGGGAGATATCGTCGGATCGAAGGCAGATGCAGAGGAAGTGAAAAAACTGTATAAAGGTGAGACGGTGATTTTGAAACCTGAACGCTAAAGTTATTATGTTGGTTACTCAGATTTATCGCTGATCACAGATTATACAAATAAGATTATTATCATTGAATCAGTGAAAAAGAAAATCTGTGAAATTATTCATCCGTGTTTATATAGCTCAATCTGAGCAATCAACCAATCATTTTTTCATCTGAAGAAAACGCTCCCGATCTCGTCTATGGAGTCGAATCTTTATCTTCACATGTTCCTCTTCGTACGTTCGTTCCAGCACTTCGCCGATATCATACAATTGCGCGATGAGCTTTTGACGCGAGTTTGGAAATACGATTTCTTCAATAGTAAATTCCTTCTCCAGCAGTTTGGCAACTTCATCTTTGAGTCCGACGATATTGATTCCTCGTGTTGCAGAAATGAAAACTCGATTCGGGTGCTTCTCTGCAAGCGTCGGTATAATGCTTCGATCTTGGAGTAGGTCGATCTTGTTGAATACGATGAGAGTTGAAGTGTCGCTTGCGCCGAGATCTTCCAGAGTCTCTTGCACGACATTAATTTGATCCTCGTAAAACGGATTTGAGATATCCACCACATGTAAAAGAATGTCCGCCTCGGTTATTTCCTCCAATGTACTCTTGAACGATGCCACAAGATGATGTGGAAGCTTTTTGATAAACCCTACGGTATCCGTCATAAGAATAGAGACGGCTGAATTGAGCGGGACGAGTCGCGTTGTAGGATCGAGCGTTGCGAAGAGCCGGTTTTCCACAAAGACATCGGAACCGGAAAGTAAGTTTAAAAGCGTAGATTTACCCACATTGGTGTACCCAACAAGCGCAGCGCGTGTATGTTTCGTCCGTCCTTTACGCTGTGTTACGCGCTGTTGCGAGATGCGTTCCAACTTTTCTTTCAGATGACTGATACGTGTGCGTATTAACCGGCGGTCCGTCTCGATCTGTGTTTCACCGGGTCCTTTGGTACCAATGCCGCCAAATTGTTTCGACAAATGTGTCCATTGACGTGTCAGGCGAGGCAACAGATACTCGAGCTGTGCAAGTTCTACCTGTGTTTTCGCTTCGCTGGACTTTGCGCGTGCTGCGAAAATGTCAAGAATCAGACCGCTGCGGTCGACCACCTTACACTCAAGAAGACTCTCAAGATTCCGCACCTGTGCAGGCGTGAGATCATCGTCAAAAATGACAAGCGGTATCTTTTCTTCTTGCAATCGTTTGTGTAACTCTTCGACTTTTCCTTTTCCGATGAACGTTGCAGGTTCAGGATGATCACGATCCTGTGTTATTCTGCCTACAACTTCTGCTCCTGCTGTATCAGCAAGCAATGCGAGCTCAGTGAGAGATTCGTCAACCTCCGTTTTGGAAGTAAGACGTGAAGGCATTCCGACGAGAATGCACTTTTCTTTTCCAGCTTGGGCTAATTCAATCATAGGCGTATTTGATTATCCATTTGTGCGTGTGGTTGCTGTTGTTATAGATCGTTTGCTGTTTCGTGCTACAAACATTTCGACAACGGCGATGAGTAGCGCGGCGATGAGGAACTGTTTCCAAAGTTCTGCACCAAGACGCGATTCAATAATAATGCGCTGTACTTCCTGCGGCTGATGCACCGTATGTACGACATTGTTGATAATGCCAAGATGCATCAACATTCTCTCCCGTCGTTTTTCGTTTGACGGAGTCGTATTGGACTCATCGGGATCGACATTGACTGCGAATTTGTCGAGAATGAGATTACCCGCCTTAACGCTATAGAGACCATAGAGATCTGTGCCAGAAAAACGCATGCTTTTATCCATCGGTCGCTTCTGCGTATTGACAAGAACCTCCATTCCTCCTGGTTTCGTTACTGTAAGTGCAGGTGCAACCGAAGTGCGAATGCGGATTGTTTTTTCATCACCAACGAACAACGAAAGATCGGTTATTGGTTCTTGCACAAGATATGCGAGCGAGCGATGTATCAGCGGCACAAACAATCCTTTCAAAGGTAGGTCAGACCATTCCGTATTTGTAGCGACACTTATCATCAACGCGCGGCCATTGCCAATGCGTTCCTCGATCAAGAAAGGATATCCGTTCGAAAGTGTAATCACTGTCTTTGAATGTGGAGTCGGTATGAAGTGGAGTGATTTCAACACGCGCGGCGATTCCAGAATTCGCTGACTGTGTAATGTTCCTGCCGATTGCTTTGTTTCGTCCTTTTCAAACATTCCGGCAAACAGCGGATGACGAAGATCGACTTTTTCGAATTCAACAGATAAGCCGGTTACTTGTGATGTTCCGAGCTGACTGTCAACTGCAGCAATCGTCGAGATACAGAGTGCAGCGGCAATGCTTATGTTGAATGCGCTCATTGTTGTACGAGCACCGGGAAAGATCAATACACCGCCACCATTTTGAAGATATGTTTTTAGAATAGACGTTTGGCTCGATGTCAGTTCTGGCGGATTGGAAAGAACTATGACGTCGGCATTGCTCAAGAGCGATGTTGATAAATGGTCCAATGAGGACTCTGTCGTTTTTAGGCTGGCGCTGGTGTCAGAAAGCCTCGTACTCAGAGCAAGCCGGAGATACGTAAGATCGGATGAATTACCGACAAGAAGCACGCGGAACTCTTCCGGAATATGCACGGTGAAGAATCGCCTGTTGTCAAATTCGAGTTCGTCATCTTCCAGTTCGATTGTCCCCTCAAGAAACCCTGCGAGCTTGGGAACAAGTGTGAAATCCGTTTCAACTGATTGCCCTCCGCGAATGTCAACTCCTTTTTGTGCCACATGGCTTCCATCTTGATAGATACTGACTACATGGTTCTGCATATCAGCAGTGGCATGATTTACCAGCTTTGCTTTTACGACAAAGGGTTTATTGACTTCAAAAATTGCATTCGGAATTTCAATGGATTCTATGGAAACATTTTGCACTTCACGTTTTCCCAGCGGGACGAGGAAAAATTGAGTTGTCGCAGCAAAAAGTCGTTCGGCAGTTTTCGATATGTTCAACTTTGATTCGAGCGATCCTAATTGAAAGTCCGAAATTACATACACTTCTTTATTAAAGTTCTTCGAAGAGGCAAGCAGTCTGGATACGAAGCGAAGTGCATCTTCTATGGTACGGTGAATAGATGACGGCTTGATATCCATGAGAGCACTGTGAATCGCGGGGAAGTTACGCTGAGACGATGGTATCTCTTTTGTTCCATCTGTAGGAACGTCTGATAGTTTTACGAGGAAAACTTCATCTTCGTCTTTAAGGAGATTGACAATTGATGTGGCAGAATTTTTTGCCTGCCGCAAAAGTTCTCCTTGCTCATCGCTGGCAGTCATGCTCTGTGAGTCGTCAAAAAGAATTACTGCCGTTGTCTTCGCTTGTTCGGCTAAGCCGATGGGAAGTGATCCTTTCAATGTCGGACGAGAGAATGCCAGGACAATGAGAATCACCATTAATGTTCGGAGGAAGAGGAGTAACAGTTGCCGAAGTTTCAATCTGCGGATTTTTGTTTTTTGCAATTCCTTTAAGAACGATAATGTACTGAATTCAATCGTCTGCAGCTTGCGGAGATTGAAGACATGAAGCAGGATTGGAATTGCCGCTGCAGCAAGTCCGAACAGTACAAAGGGATTAAGAAAAGTCAACGTGTGTCCTTCTTCTATACAAATTCTGTACTAACTTAATCCGAAGATGCGCGAAAAGCAAGAAGATGGGAAAACCTTCATAACTTTCCGAAAGTTCACTCGATTTAAGCTTCAGAGACTTTCGGAAAGTGACAATGCTTTCGGAAGGTTACTAAATATTTCATATCTTGATGACAGGAAAAAGGAGAACAACATGTTACAAATCGCAATTGAAGCCGCCCTTGAAGCAGGAAAATATCTCAAAAAGAACGTTGGAAAAATTCGCCATATTGAACGAAAGGAAGGGCAGGAAACCAATCTGGTTACTGAGATTGATAAGAAGGCGGAAGAGACAATCATCAGCAGAATCAAAAAACACTTTCCAGACCATGATTTTCTTGGCGAAGAGTCAGGAGCTGCAGAAATTAAATCTGAATACCGATGGATCATTGACCCATTGGATGGAACGGTAAACTACACTCATGGTCTTTCCATCTTCTGTGTTTCGATAGGACTGGAACACAAAGGAGAGATCGTGCTTGGTGTTGTGTATGATCCCAACCTTGACGAACTCTTTACAGTTGAGAAAGGGAAAGGCGCTCGGTTGAATAAGAAACGTATTCAAGTCTCGAAAACACCAAAATTGATTGAAAGCCTTGTTGTTACAGGATTTCCTTACACAGTGAATAAAAATCCTGAACCAGATATAACTCATTTCAGAAATTTTATTGTTGAAGCGCAAGCAGTACGGCGGCTCGGTTCGGCGGCACTGGATTTATCGTATGTTGCTTGCGGTCGATTCGATGGTTTCTGGGAAGGATCGCTTAATCCATGGGATATGGCTGCCGGCGTGTTATTGGTAACAGAAGCAGGTGGTAAAAGGACGGATTATCGCGGATTTCCTTCCAATGTATACAACAAACAAATGCTTGCAACAAATGGATTGATACACGAACAGATGATAGCAGTGTTGAAGAAAGCTTATCAGTAGATAAATCTATGAGTCTCTGAGTAGCCGAGTAATGGACCATTGATGTGAGTTTGTTTCAGATCCTGTGTCTTGGGTTCTAGACTTTCAACTTAGTACTTTTACTTTTGTCATTGTTCTCCCCACTTTCTCGAACCATTTTTATCAACGATATCAATAATCATAGGCGTTCGCTCCGGTTGTGTAGGTGAAACCTTGAATGCCTTTGATATTCGCTTACGAGCGGCAACAAGAACATCTTCGCGATCGGTATAGAAAACAGCGAGTGGATCGCCGATATCTACCGCATCACCAACTTTCTTTTTCAAAACAATTCCTGCTTTCTTGTCTATGATGTCATCCATTCTTTCGCGGCCGGCACCGAGTGAAATACTCGTCATGCCAAGTTCAAAGGAATCTATCTCGCCGATAAATCCATGTTCGCTGGATTTGATTTCCATGGCAAACTTCGGAAGAGGATAACGCTCGAGATTTTCTATCGCGTTAACGCTTCCCCCTTGTGCACGGATGAGGTCGAGCAGTTTGCGATATGCAGAACCATCGGCAATGCTTTTCCTGCATTTCTCAATTCCCTCTTCAATCGACTTCGCTTTCTTTCCGAGATAGACCATTGCACCGGAAAGCACATAGGTCACTTCCATTAAATCTGCTGATGTATCATTATACCCGATTGCTCCGCGTAAGCACTCCACTGCTTCTACCACTTCCAGCCAATTGCCGATAGCGACACCGAGCGGTTGATTCATATTGGTGATGAAACCGATGGTTTCTTTTCCGAATCCATTTCCAATGTTGACCAGCGTTTTTGCCAGTTCCATTGAGCGATCATGCGTGTGCATAAAAGCGCCGCGTCCGGTTTTAACATCTAACACTAATGCATCGATCCCCTCAGCCAATTTTTTACTCATAATGCTTCCGGCAATAAGCGGGATGCATTCAACGGTCGCCGTCACATCACGGAGAGCGTACATTTTCTTGTCTGCAGGTGCAATTTCTTTCGTCTGTCCGATCATCACGACTCCGATATCTCGAATGACACGCTTGTATTCAGAAATCGTCAAATCGGTGCGGAAGCCGGGAATAGATTCTAATTTATCGAGTGTGCCGCCTGTGTGCCCGAGGCCGCGGCCGGAAATCATTGGAACAGGCACACCGCACGCTGCAACCATTGGTGCGAGAATGAGCGATATTTTATCACCAACACCACCGGTGGAATGTTTGTCTACTTTAATGCCGGGGATTTCTGAAAGATCGATAACTTCTCCGGAGTGCAGCATCAATCGTGTAAAGCTCGATGTTTCTTCCCGGCTCATTCCCTGAAAATAGCATGCCATCAGGAATGCAGACATCTGGTAATCCGGAACTTCACTTTGGACATAGCCGATAATAAGAAAGCGGAATTCTTCTTCGCTCAGAGATCCGCCTTCGCGTTTTTTCCGTATCAATTCAACAACATTCATAGTGATAACCCGCAAAAACTTCTTCAATCATTCAGTCAATGATGCGGCCTGGATACAACCGTTCGGTCTTAATTGTTTTTGACAGCGGCATTCGGAATGGGTGAGGTGATCATCACGGTCACGAATGCCATGAGGCCGTTCCAAAGATGGAGTGAGAATCCGTTTCCGATCAATTATTGAAGTCGTTCTAACATAATTTCTATCTTCATGACTGATGTTTATTAGGCGTTGGTTTCAAATTCCAAGAATCAAAATACAAATAACAAACAAATATCAAATTCCAAACTTTGGAAATTCCACTGTTTTTTAGAATTTCGACCTATAGGGAATTGGTTATTGTGATTTGCATGAATTAATAATTTCCTCTGCTTCCCGGTTTCATTGCCGTGCTTCCGGATTTACACATGGGGCACTCCTGTGGCTGGTAAGCCACTGTTTCCATTAACAAAACAGCGAATTGTTTCGTATTAAATTCTACTTTACCGTTGCTTCTATCGACAATACATCCGGTGCCGACAACACTTCCTTTTGCATTATTGACAAGGTCGATTACTTCTTTCGTGGAGCCGCCGGTTGTTACAACATCCTCAACAACCAGAACGCGTTCACCCGGGATGATTTCAAATCCGCGGCGCAGTTCCATTTTGCCGTCTTTCCGTTCGGCAAAAATAGTGCGGGCGTTTAACATTCGACCGACTTCTGTTCCAACAACGATACCACCGATCGCAGGTGAGAGCACAACTTCGATTTCGTTGTATTCGAAGTGCCGCGCAATTTCTCCGCAGAGGAGGTGGAGATGCTTGGGAAATTGTAATACGCGGGCACATTGGAAATATTGCGGACTGTGCAAGCCTGAAGTAAGTTGAAAATGACCTTCCAGGAGCGCTTTTGTCTCCCTGAAAATGTCGAGGATTTGTTCCTTGGGCAGTTTCATTGATGTTGTGCTTTGTTTGTGATTGATGAAAAGATACGAAGAACTCATCTGATGCGCAATTTACTAAAGGTTGTTTTCTTACAGATACAACGATGAAGGGAGATTATTTTAAAAGGGATTGGATTTCTTTTGCCAATGCAATATCTTTCCTGGTGATTCCACCCTCACTATGTGTAGAAAGCACGAGCAGAACCTTGTTCCATCGAATGTCGACATCAGGATGGTGATTTGCGCGCTCTGCGAGTAAAGCAACTGAGTTGACAAAACCCATCGCCCGAACAAAATCCTTGAATTTGAATTTTTTTCTTATCTCGATCCTTCGTTTTGTCCAGCCCGTCAAATGTTTCAGTTCTTGTTGAATTTTTGTGTTATTCAGTCTCGCCATTTGTTCACCTCGTCATGAAAGAATTTGCGTCAACGGCCACTCATCGCGACAAGATCACAAATATTCTCAACTGCACTTCGTTGTTTGAGATATCTAGAAATGTCTCGCACTATTGAACGAACTCATTCCCAACTTTACGCGCGCGTTCGGGTTTATCCAGATTAATGCCGATGGATAGGCCAATTTCTACTAACAGATTCCAACCCGCACAGAGATAGACATACGGAGTTAATTCACCTGCATCGGGTACACGAATAGTCGTAAGTAACGTGTTCCGGTTAGCAATGGCTACGACTTTCAGTCCTACACCTTTGACCAACACTTCATGGAATTTCTCTATTTCCTCATCGATCGGATCCACAACAAAAACTATGTCGTTTGAATTCATGACCTCTTCAATACCGTGCACAGCATATGTGCCTTCGAGATAATCTGATTTCTTATGGGTGATTTCATTTGTCTTGAGAGTCAATTCTTCAGCCACGCCGTCGTTGTAACCGGCAAAATAGATTGTTGGTGCTTTCATTGCAGCTTGGATGATAGCCGGATCAATCGTCATAGTGAGAGCTTGTTCGATCTTGCCCGATAGATCTGCAGAGACAAATCCGTTCCTACTAACGATATGCCAGAGAATGGATTCATAGAAAAGAGCTTGTTCAACGACACTTTTTGTAGCAGGAACAGCTTGCTCCCATCCGCACGAGAGCACAAACGTTTCTTTGCAGGTTTGCTCCAAAAGAGTTCCCTTATTGGCGGAGAGACCAAACCGATTTTCATTTCCAGCATCGGCTAATTTCTTTGCTAACGTAATAACCTCTTTGGTCCTGCCGGAGTTCGAAGCACAGAACACAGCAAAATTTGAAAGATCGTATTGCGCTGATTGTCGAGCACCATCGGTTGCAATACGAAGGTCCATTCCCCATCGAAGAGCTTTTCGGATGGCGTTCTTGGCGGGGAAGATGCGGCTGGATCCTTCACCAGTAAGAAACAGCTTACCAATAGATTTAACCTTTTGTGCAATCTGTTGCGTTTGGTTTGGATTAAAATTCTTTACCACACCAACGGTATCCATCATTTCCTGAACCAGTAAAAATTTGGAATATTTCGCGTCCTTTGGATTTATAACCGATCTCCTTTTAATTTCGCTTCTTTATTTCTTCAATATATTTCTTAAACTCTTCTGTTTCGTTGCGTACCTGTTTAATGAAACTATTGTCTTCAATAGTGCCGATAGCAGCGGTCATTTCTGCTATATTCCGGTACGTGTTCTGCCGAAATGTATTGTCATGATCTTTTTTTCTTGAAATATACACCTGATCACAAATAAATTCTTGGATTGTCACCGCCCGGTCAAGTGCAGCATTCCATTGTTCTCGTGTCAGATCATCTGTTCCGAGCAAAGCACAGAGAGAAGCAAAGGCATGTTTTTGCTTCTCAAGAGGATACTGTTGCCATAATGTGTTATATCGATTATGAATATCTTTCCATCCGGCAAGCTTTCCTGATCCGATGTCTGACCGGATCTGGTCTACATCTTTTTCAGGAATCAGTTGTCCGCCGAGATTGGTCCATTTTATCTGGCGGCTGCCTTTCAATATCTTGCACATAGCTGCAAATGTACTGCCGGAATTCGTCTTCAAATATTCTATCAGGTTCTTTACAGCGTAATAATGGATCATGTCCGCATACGCATGATAAGATTTATGTGCTTTGAGAATGACAATTCTCCGATCCGACTTTTCCATATTCTCACCGAGAATGTCTAACTGGACAATTTCCTTTTCTGCTCCAGAAAGGAGTTCTCGTCCAATTCGGATAAGTTCTTTTTCATCGTTCTTTATTGAGGAACTCAGTTGACGAAGTTCAGCTTTCGCCGTCCAGATTTCTAAAAGGTGGCGAGCATGAAACATCTCTTCAACCGTGTCAGGTGCGAGCGAATCAAATTCAATATTCTGTATTTTGTTTTTTCGCTTGTCCCTGTTCTGGAATTTCCATGTATTTCGTGCGAGCGCGTACATATTGTACAGCCACCAGAAAGCCGGTAGCACTTCAAGCTCGTCTTTGGCTGCGTTGTTGTTCAGCAAAGAGAACGGCAATGGAATATCCATCTCTGCCGGATAGTCTGCTTTGGATAGCAACACAAACGATGCGAATCGACAAGAATGCTTGATGCTGGAACACAATCCCGGCCAGAACCCGCGGCCTGCTTGAACCTCGTTATCATTGGCTCTGCTGTTGTGATTAGAGCCAATAGTGGCTCCGGCGGCAATGTTGCTCTGTCCTAAAACAACTGAAGCGATTAAGAATGAATTGTTGTGATGTTGCTCGTGTGCTGGAAAAATGAGATTGTTGAGTACTTCACAGCACGAAATTGTAGAATTGTCTCCGAGGAAAGAATGGATCAGTCGTGCCCCATATTTGAGGTTGGAGTTGTTCCCCAGAATGAAACGAACTGCTTTGGAGCCGTAAAAGATACGACACCCGTACCCGATGATACCGTTGATGAGTTCAACTCCTTCTCCAATTTGTGTTGGCTCGGCTTCGGAGGAGTGAATCGTGAGATTCTTGAGCTTGTTAGCACCTTTGATATAACAATGTGAACCGATTTTCACATCTTTGAGAGTACCGGAATTCTTAATCACGCATTGATTCTCAACTGTGCCATAGAATCCACGGCGGTTGTCAAAACTATTTTGTGTTATGGTTAATAATTTATCTTGTAATGCAATGTCGTCCCGATACTTTGCCCAGAGGTAAGCATCTGCCGGAATGATGCCATCGAACGGCAACACGCGGCGGCAGCCGACTTCATTCATGAGTTCAAGCCATACGCGGACGTCTTCTGGCTCCCCTTCTTTAATAATGCCGTTTCCAAATTTTGCATAATTTGTAGTATGCATTTCATCGATGTTGAGCAGCATGCATTGGTCACCAACGATATAATGTGCCAAATACCGTACATTGTGGATGGCCACGTCGTCTCCGATGTCGCAAGCGATGATGGTACTGTTCGTGATCCCTACCGGTACTTGCAGATCATGGTGCTCAAGAAAAATGTTTTGAATTCGCCCAATTCGAACCAACCCGAAAAAACCTGTGTTTTTAATTTTCTTTGGATCGAACGGATCTGCAACGAGAATTTCATCCCAGTTGTCGGATGTATTGTTGTTTTGGACAAGCAGTGCCACTTCGTTTGTCCGCAGACGGCGCCACCGATTTTGCGGCCATGGGATCTGCGCATTTCGATGGCAATATTCGTCTTTGCCGCTTGGAATAAATTCTTTTGGGATGAAATTTCTTCCGATGCTATTTGCCGGAAGAATGGATACGTTGTCCATATCATGCCTCTTCTATCGATTCAGAATGGTAATGCTAATATACAAAATCTAAAAAATGTAAGAAGTATTGTCCATCGTCAAACGGATGTGTCCGTAATAATTTTCTTAATTTACCAACAAGAATGCCTGTCGCTCTTTGAAAAAGAAATGCTGTATGGATTTTTTGACTTTAACTCAAGAAACCTTCAACACGATGCACTTTACCAAGTGTTGTACCGAGAAATCGTTCACCTATCTCCGCAAACTTATGCGGTACGTCGCTGACGAAAAACTGCAGGTTAGGTTTCATGGTACTAGTATTTTCTAAATGTAATTCTGACAGCATGTTCTTCACAACCGCGGCTGTAGCTTCTCCTGAATCGATCAGCATGACGTCGTTGTGCAGCACCTTATTGATGACTTTCCGCAGGATGGGATAATGCGTGCATCCAAGCACGAGCGTATCAATTTTCTCAAGAGTCAAAGGAAACAAATATTCCTTGGCGATCAATTCTGTCGCCTTATGGTCGGTCCAGCCTTCCTCGGCCAGAGGGACAAAAAGGGGACATGGTTGTCCGAATACTTTGATTGCTGGATTGAGCTGGCGAATGGCATTTGTATAGGCGTTACTAAAAATTGTGCCCAATGTTCCAATGATGCCAATCCGTTTCTTTTTTGAAGTCTGGACAGCTGCTTCTGCTCCCGGAAGGATCACACCGACTACTGGTATCTTTGCACGTTTCTGCACTACATCGAGTGCCACTGCAGATACTGTATTGCATGCGATGACAATGAGTTTGACATCGTGTTGAAGCAGGACATCGGTATCTTGCAGTGCGTACTCGCGCACGACCTGCGGCGATTTTGGGCCGTAAGGAACGCGTGCGGTGTCGCCAAAGTATACAATGTTTTCATGCGGCAGGTGCTGCATGAGTGCACGCACGACAGTCATGCCGCCAATGCCGGAATCAAATACACCAATAGGTTGTGCGTTATTCATGGTCATTTAAGTTATTGTTGATGGTACTAGTTCCGATTCAGACAGACTTCGAATGGTTGTGAGAATTTCTTGTTTCGCTTGCTCTCTTCGCTCCAGATTATCAAGTTTCTTTCCGTCGGTGTCCAGCAAATAGAACGAATCAACGATACCGTCGATGCGTGTGGAAATCTTTGCGAATGTAATATTGAGTCCAAGTCGTGATATCGTTTCTGTGAGACGATAGAGAAAGCCAAGTGTATCCGGTGCGTATACATCAATAATGGTGAACTTTGGATGGTCCTCAAACTCCACATCGCAACGAACATTCAGATTCATTGGCTGAGTGCGGCGTTTCCATCGCATTCGGTGGCGCTCAATCAGTTTTGAAATTTCAACACGGCCTTCTGAAACTTCTTTGATGTTGTGAGAGATTCGCTCGCACAGTTCTTCCGAAAGAGGGATATGCGAGGAAAATTCCACTACCCGAAACTTGTCTATGACGATACCATCGCGTCGGGTGAAAACCTGCGCATCAAAAATGTTTGCATCATTTGCTGTCAGTACACCGCAAAACTTTGAAAGCACACCGGGAGAATCGCGGGAGATAAATGTAACTTCGGTGAAACTGCCGGATTGCTGGAAAAGCACTGTGGCCTGATCATCTGTACGGATTGCCTGAAGATGTTGAGCAATCTCTTCGGGTTTGAACATTGCAAGGTATGATGTATCCGAGAAGAGTGCAAGATGTGTGTCTACTTCTTCGGGAGGGAATTCTGGAATAAGGCTCCGAAGAATATCGGCACGTGTCGCTTCTGCTTGCTGTACGGAGCGTTCGTGAACCTGCTCGCTTGTCATCTGTTCTTCCATAATATTCCGGGCTTTTCGATATAATTCTCCAAGGAGAAGTTCTTTCCATTCGGTCCAGACATTCTTATTCACTGCTGAAAGATCGGCATAGGTCAATACATATAAATAATCGAGTTGTTCTATGCGTTCGAACATGCGTGCGAAATCGACTATGGTTTGTGGATCGTTGAGGTTGCGCCGGAATGCGATCTGTTCCATGAGAAGATGATGACGGACAAGGAATGAAACGTCATCGATGAGATCATCGTACATAATACGTTGGAGGAATCGTCGGGCAATCGGTATTCCCTTGATTTCATGTTTTCCAAGGAGGGAAGGCTTTGCAATATCATGAAACAAACATGCAAGATACAATGTGTCTCTTCGAGGCAAGGAACGAAATACGTTCCCGAAAGAGGAAGAAGACTGTTCAAGTGCTTCAGCATTGGCGAGAACAATCAATGTGTGTTCATCGGCAGTATAAAAATGGTATTGGTTATGCTGGAAGAATGATACCAGCGGTTTCCATTCCGGTATCCATCGTTCAAGTAATCCAAGATCATTCATTTTATGAAGTGCATTGGCTACACCATTCGGCCGATGGAGAAGAAGCCGGAAGAGATTTGTTTCTGTTTGCGTCTTCAGAGGTCTCAAGGAATGCAAGCGCCTATGAATGGCATCTTCTAATGCGTAAGAAAATTCCATACGCCGTTCGCTTCTCAATAAAAACGCGTTGAGGAGAATTTCATTGGTGATATGTATGCTGCGTTTTGCACAATGAATGCGTCCATCACGAAGAATAAATGTGCTGCCGATCTTGGTTGTTTTTGTCTTTGAGGCTTCCGCAGGCCAACGGTGGTTTGCCCAATCAAGGATCCGTGAGCAGAAGAGAGCTACTGTCTTCGATGCAATATAATAGTCCTGCATAAATCGATCGACTTGCGTTCTTTTCGACTTCGCCCGATAGCGCAGATGCGAAGCAATGCGCGGCTGAAGACTAAATTCAAGTGTATCGTGGAGTGCTTTGGATTGTAGATGCATCTCGTTGCGTACTCGGAGAAGAGTATCAAAGGCAGTTCGTGACTCTGTGAGAAACGATGAAGTGAATTGTTGTTTGACAAGCGGTGACTTGAGAAGATGAAGAATCGCCGTTTCTGTTGAACGAAGAGTTTTGGGAAGCGGGATTGCACCTGTTCCTCGCATCATCCAAAGTGCAGAATGAATATCGCGTAATCCTCCTGCGCTGTTTTTGATATTCGGTTCCAGTAATTTTGAAGAACTCCCATATTTCTTATGACGAGCGTGCTGCATTTCAGACACCCTCTGTACAAAAGCAACCCGATTTTCTTCTTGAATTTTTTGTTTCAATGCAGTCTGGAATTTTGTGAATGTTTCTTGATCACCGCAAACATAGCGTGCTTCGATGAGTGACATCCATGACTCTATATCCTCTCCCACGAGCGCGACGCATTCATGCGTCGTGCGAAAACTGTGACCGACATCGAGGCCAATGTCCAAAAGCCGATGCAGAAATTCCTGAACAGTGGGCGTGGAATAATATCGGAAGCGTTCCTCGGCGATAAGAAACATCACATCGGTATCAGAGGAAAAACATAATTCTTTTCTGCCGTATCCTCCCAACGCAACAACTGTCAAATGCCCAGAATTATTTTCGAGATGCTGGTAGATCTTTTGGAGAAGAGTATCAAGTCGTTGTGTCAGCGCGAGTGCAACTCGAATTCCTCCGGCGCCGGCACGGTGCAAACGCACGATGTTCTTCGTTTCGTATTCGTAATTCTTCTTGATGCGCTGTAATATTGTCATTGATTCAATATAATCAATGGTGAAGAATGGTCAAAACATGAATCCCATCGTTGCATAGAATGCGATTTTATCTTCAGAGCGTGCAAGGGAGAAATGAGCGATATATTCAGGCTTGATAATGGAGAACCATAGTCCGCCGCCGATGACGTTGTGCCAACGATTGGAGTGTTCACCAGTAAGGAATACACGGCCGGTCTCTGCAAATGCCGAAATACCTGACCATAATGGAACGATAAAGGGAATCCGTGCTAATTGTGTACGGACTTCTGCACCACCAAGGATGGAAGCGTCACCGGAAAAACGTTGACGCTCGAATCCGCGAAGTGATTCGTTCCCCCCGAGGAATGCTGATTCAAAGAATGGATGCTCACCCCAAAGCTTTTCACCGACTGTTCGCAATGCAATTGTCATGAATGGAATGTCTTCCAAAGTGAAATACGTTCGAAGTTCGCCTTGCAGTTTATAAAATGAATGCTCATTGTCTAAAAAAATTGGGAAGTAAGAAATTTCTACAACGTTGTACATCCCTTGTGTTGGAAGCTTTTTATTGACTCGAGTATCCCTTTGAACTCGTGCACTGATGTTTAAGTAGGTAAGGCTTTTATTATAGAGAGGGAGCTTCAAGGAGTTTAATAAGGTACCATACTGTGGATTATTATCAATGAGTTTCAGAGTACTGCCGATTTCAGTGCTCACTTCAGAAAAAAGTGTATAATCGAGTGCGGCATGAAAAAAAATCTGCCGCTGATCTACTTTATAGAATACGGCATCGGCAAGTGATTGGCTGAACTTTGTTTCATTCCCGAGCCCAAAGAAGTTCGAGAGATCAAGTTGTGATGCATGGAACTGGAGAAATGTGCGAACACCACGGAACCAATCTCGGAATTCTCCAGCGGCGTCAAGTCGGTACCGATTGGTACGGGTTGCCAATCCGGCGCGCACGCTCATTTGTTGTGCATAAGGTTCCATATGATATTCATATTGTGTATACACCGGCCCTCCACCGATAAAGAGGCCGTCATCCGGATTGATATCGAACCACGGGCTGAAACTCCATTCGCTACCCCAGTCGCGATACGAAAGGCGCACCGTTTTGTTTTGGTCACCTGCAATATTCCTTGCTTGATCATGAATAATTTGAATGTTGCTGTGTGTCGTTATTCGAAATTCTGGATCGCTCGTATAGAAAATTGTTCCACGTGACGAAAGTAGATTAAGAGAGGCAAATAAATTTCTACTCTTGGTCTTATCTATAAGTTCATTTATTCCGTCGCCGCCATCAATAATGATTTTGATGGTACTGCTTTCTTCGCCTTCAAGAGTGATGATGTCATCGCCGCCAAGCAACAGGATTCGAATTTCTTCCGTGTAATCATCATGAAATAATCTTTGAAAGAGTTGTGTTCGCGCTGTATCCTCGCGATCGAATATTGTTACCGATACGATGTGTCGTCCTATTAGGTGTATCTCTGCGCGTTCTGCTTTGTTGCTGCCATGTACCTCCACGTTTGCCGACAACAGCTTATAATATTCCTCAGCAGCTTTCGGCAATTGTGCTCGTCGCGATTGAAGAAGATGCAGCAGCTTTGTTCCTTCTTTTTCAAAAATCGAAATAGGAAGTTGTCTAAGAGCTTGCATGAGAACTGAATCAGATATCTGGAATTGAATCCAGAGTGCCAGCGAGTCCCATGTTTGCTTGGTAAAAGAGACCAGAAGCCTTCTATCAAGAGATCGTCCTGTGAGCGTGAGATTGTCGACGCCGGAAATATTCTCGCCGCAATGTTCTAACTGTGGAAGAGCCATATCTGCGATAGTGGGAAGGATGCCGTTCAGCCGGATAAAAGCCTGCTGATGATTGAGTGGTACAGGTTTCCAGATGGTGCGTCCATTCCTATAAACACTGACCCATTGCCATTGATCTGTCGTGCGATTCCAATCACCAAAGAATATATCAATGAAGCGGGCTTTCAAATATTGAAGTTCATCAACGCAGGCGCGATTGTTTCCTTCCAGCGAATCCAGCATTTGCAGAGTGCCAACAAATATATACGAATAAGAATCATATCCATCGAAAGGAATATTACGCCATGGTTTTTCAAGAATTCCAAGGTGAGTGTTAACCTGCAAACTCTCTTTCTCAAAGTGCCCCTTTTCGGAAAGTGCAGCGAGTTTATTTTCTCGATAAGGAAGATTGACTGCACGGAGAATTGGAACGACTATGAGCGGGGCATAGGGATTTAATATGCTAATTTGATCTGTGACAATATTTCTTGGCAGTAACTCTGCGAGCTCGGGCGGGAGCGATACTGCTGAATCTTGTTCGAGTGGAGTGAAAGAATATTCCTTACTGATTAACTCATCCGAATGAAGAACTCCCACGGATACCGGAGTTGCCCAGACATCGCGCCAGAGAGAGCCGAAGAGAAATCGATGAAGTCCGCTTGCCTGAAGATTTGGATTGGCGGCTATCGTCACGCTGTCGTTTTGTAAAAGAGAGATGCTTGGCTGAGCATCCGCACTTTGAAGAACATGGAAAGTTAGAATAAGAAGAGCGAATTTCAATCCATGCATTGCTGTGTTTTTGAGCCAGTGGTGTCTTCGATTGATTTGACATAAAAATACGGAATTCTTTCGGTTTAATCAGTAGACGAAAGATGAAAAGGTTTTCATTTCCTGAAGGCAACTATTCCAAAAAATCCGTACGTTATCACTACAAAAAAATTACATATATAAGGAATTAATGCTATGGCATTGAAACCTTTTAAGAATGAGCCGCCAACCGATTTTTCCAAACCGGTTAATCGGAAAGCGATGGAAAAAGCGCTCGCGAAGGTTAGGGCGATGCTGGGAAAAGAGTATCCGCTTGTTATCGGCGGAGTAGAAATTTTCACCGATGATAAACTGAAATCCATCAACCCCTCGCGGCCGAGTGAAGTAGTTGGAGCATTCTCAAAGGCAAATCCGGAATTGGTAAATAAAGCGATCGAGACTGCCGTTGCTAAATTCGAAGAATGGAAGTGGGTCGATCCGAAAAAACGCGCAGACTATCTCTTCAAAGCGGCAAAGCTCATGCGGCAACGAAAGCATGAATTCAGTGCGGTAATGATCTATGAGGTTGGCAAGACCTGGCCGGAAGCAGATGCAGATACAGCCGAGGCGATCGATTTTCTGGAATTTTATGCGCGCGAAATGCTCCGCTTTGCGGCAAAGCAGCCGATCACTAAATATCCAGGCGAAAAAAATGAATTGCGGTATATCCCGCTCGGTGTCGGGGTTGTTGTGCCGCCGTGGAATTTTGCACTGGCGATTCTCACCGGCATGACTTCTGCCGCTGTCGTTACGGGCAATACGGTGGTGTTGAAACCCTCCAGCGATTCTCCGTTGACCGGCTGGATGTTTTTTAATCTGATGCGTGAGGTCGGTTTACCGGCTGGTGTGATCAACTTTGTTATCGGTTCAGGTGCATCAGTGGGCGATATACTTGTTGCTCATCCGAAGACGCGTTTTGTGTCTTTCACAGGATCGAAGGAAGTCGGCGTACACATTAATGAACTGGCAGCGAAAGTACAGCCCGGACAAAAATGGCTGAAACGTGTAATTATTGAAATGGGCGGGAAAGATTCCATCGTGATCGATGATCAAACGGATCTCGATGCAGCGGCGCAAGCGACGATAGTATCTGCGTTTGGTTTTCAAGGACAGAAATGTTCAGCGGCTTCGCGCGTAATCGTGATAGAAAAAGTGTACGACAAATTTCTCGAAATTCTGAAAACCAAGGTTGACAAACTTACAATTGGTAAATCAGATAACCTGGCAAACTATATGGGTCCGGTTGTTAATAAAAGTTCGGAAGAGAAAATTCTTTCTTATATTAAGAAAGGGATACAAGAAGGCGGTTATGTGATTTGTGGTGGAGCCAAAGCAGAGGGAGAAGGATATTTCATACAGCCGACCGTGATCGCAGTGGTCAATCCGATGGCAACGATTGCGCAGGAAGAAATTTTCGGGCCGGTGCTTACCGTTATCAAAGCGAAAGATTTCGATCACGCACTTGAAATAGCAAACAATACCGAGTTTGGACTTACCGGCGGTGTGTGGACAAGGAACAGAAAGAAAATTGGTAAAGCGAAGAAAGTGTTCCACGTTGGAAATTTCTATGTGAACCGTAAGATCACCGGAGCGCTCGTTGGTGTGCATCCGTTTGGCGGATTTAATATGTCCGGCACAGATTCAAAAGCAGGTGGAAGAGAATATTTACTCCTTTTTATGCAGGCAAAAGCGTTGTCGGAGAAGACGAGATAAAATTTATCGATCTTCGATTTTGTGATTTGGTCATTGTAAAGAAAAAAATGATCTTAACTGTTCAGTATATTTTTCGTTAGAAAACAGGGAAATTATTCCCTCTCCTCACAGGAGAGGGTTAGGGTGAGGTCAAAGAATAAAAGACCCCACCTTAGTCCTCCCCTAAGAGGGGAGGAAACCAATCAAAGAATGGTATTATCGAAAAGCATTCTGAGTAGATACAGACGATCAAAACAAATAAAACATCACAAATCGAAAATCTACAATCGGAAAATATAAATGTCTGAACTAACCAATTGCCATTACTGCAGAGATGAAGTTACAGTTGACAGCGATTTCTGTCCGCATTGCGGTGTATTGTTTGCCGAAGCTGGAGAAGTTTTTTGTGATGAACATTTGCAGGAATCAGCAATACGTGTCTGTATTATCTGTCGAAAAGTATGCTGTGAAGATTGTGGAGTGAAAGTTGGCGGGCGTAGTTTTTGCCTGGCACATCGCAAAGTAGGAGTGCAAGAGGATTGGGCAGAAGTATTTCGATCCACTGAAGTTGCAGATGCAGAATTAGTAAAATCCTTGCTAGAATCAACCGGCCATAAAGTTTTAGGTCAGAATTTTAGCTCGATCGGTTTTGTATGGGATGGCGGTGGTGATTCGCCTATCTCGCGCAGCAATATTAATAAACCTGCAAAAGTATTTGTACCGATCCCGGAATATCTCCAAGCCATGGAAGTTGTGTATGATTGGCGCTCATCGAAGGCAGTGATACAGTTTGACGAAACGGAAATGTAGTTGATACGAAGAGATGGAGTCTTTATGAAGATTCACGAATATCAGGGAAAAGAGATTCTTAAAAAATATGGTGTTGCCGTACCAAAAGGAGAAGTTGCATTCACCATTGATGAAGCAGTGCAGGCAGCCGAAAAAATCGGAGGCAGCATTTGGGTTGTGAAGGCGCAAATTCATGCAGGTGGCCGTGGCAAAGGGGGCGGAGTAAAACTTGCACGGAGTTTCGAAGAAGTCCGCGAACGCGCGGGTGAAATTCTCGGGATGCGCCTGATTACGCACCAAACCGGACCAGAAGGACGCATCGTGCGTCGGTTGCTTGTTGAACAGGGGATGAATATCGCTCGTGAATTGTATGTCGGAATAACTCTTGATCGCCAGCGCGCACAAAATGTTGTGATGGTTTCCACGGAAGGCGGAATGGAGATCGAGAAAATTGCCGCGGAGGCTCCGGAGAAGATATTAAAAGAAGCAGTCGATCCGACTGTTGGTCTTCAGCAATTTCAAGCGCGTTCGCTGTGTATTCGCCTCGGCTTGACAGCCGATGCACTGAAAAACGGCGTAAAATTTTTAATAGCGCTGTACAAAGCATACGAAGCTTCCGATGCATCGCTGGCGGAAATCAATCCGCTTGTGATTACACAGGAAGGGCATGTCATTGCGCTTGATGCAAAGATCAACTTTGATGATAATGCACTCTTCCGTCATCCGGACTATGAAGACTTTCGGGATATCGACGAAGAGGATGCACTGGAAGTCGAAGCATCAGCTTCAAATCTTAATTATATTAAACTCGATGGGAATGTAGGCTGTATGGTGAACGGTGCCGGACTTGCGATGGCGACGATGGATATTATCAAGCTCGCCGGTGGGATGCCGGCAAATTTTCTCGATGTCGGCGGCGGAGCAAATGCGCAGACCGTAGAAGCGGGATTCAAGATCATCCTCAAAGATGAAAATGTTAAAGCGATTCTCATTAACATTTTCGGCGGGATTGTGCGATGCGACCGTGTGGCAACGGGTGTGGTTGAAGCGGCAAAGAAAGTTGATGTGCAGATTCCGATTGTTATTCGTCTTGCTGGAACGAACGCAGAACTAGCTGCAGAGATTCTGCAAAACTCCGGATTGAAATTCTTGGTCGCAAGCAATCTAAAAGAAGCGGCTCAGAAAGTAACAAGTGCAATTGCAGCGTAACAGCAGTGAATTGTGTTTCGTGAGCTGTGATGAGTATTAATTAAAACATGTTGAAGCTGAACAATGGAACGATCAATTAAACCGGTTGCACATTTTTATAAGAAGGGAGAAGAACCGTCGGACTTTGCCTATTGGCAAAGCAGACCGCCAGAAGAACGTCTTGATGCATTAGAAGAAATTCGGAAAGAATATAACGAGTGGAAATATGGCTCTCAACAAAGACTACAAAGAATTTATAGCATCGTTAAACGATAACAAGGTTCAATATCTCGTAGTGGGAGGGTATGCTGTTGCTTTCCATGGACATCCACGTTATACAAAAGATATTGATATCTGGATTGAACCGACTGATGAGAATATCTGTCTCTTGTTGAAAGCTATTGATGACTTTGGATTTGGCTCTCTTGGGTTTAAAAAAGAAGATTTTTCTAAGCCTGATATGATTGTTCAAATTGGAGTTCCCCCAAATCGAATCGATCTTCTAAATTCTATTGATGGACTTGATTTCAAAGAAGCAATTGCTAATAAAAAAATAATTACGAAAGATGGAGTTTCAATTAACCTTATTGGCCTAGATGATCTGAGGAAAAGCAAGAAGACGTCTGGTCGTCCTCAAGACTTAGCAGACCTGGAAAATCTTCAATAGCCAAGCAAAAAGTTTTCAGTAATCATCAATCAATTAGCAATAAAGGCCACTATATCCAATTTTCTCATAGATTTAATTTCTCATATACTCATAATCTCATTGGCTCTATAATGCCCTGGAATGAAAATTACGAACCTGTGATCGGTCTTGAAGTTCACGCACAACTCTTAACCCAGTCGAAGACATTCTGCGGATGCTCGACGAAATTTGGGAACGAGCCGAACTCCAATGTGTGCCCCATCTGTCTTGGGATGCCGGGAGTGCTGCCGGTGATGAACAAGAATCACGTGGAATATATTATGAGGATGGGATTGGCGACGAATTGCACGATCGCGCCAAAATCTATCTTTGCGCGGAAGAATTATTTCTACCCCGATCTTCCGAAGGGCTACCAGATTTCGCAGTACGAAGAGCCTATCTGCATCAACGGCTGGCTGGATGTTGAGCTGAAGGATGGCTCGACCAGGCGTCTCGGAATCACACGCATCCATATGGAAGAAGATGCGGGCAAGTCGATACATGATCAGGATGTCGACACGCTCGTGGATGTGAACCGCTGCGGCGTTCCGCTCATCGAGATTGTGAGTGAACCGGACATGCGCTCGCCGCACGAAGCATATCAGTACCTCTATAAAATTCGCCAGCTTGTAACCTATCTCGGTATCTGCGATGGCAATATGGAAGAGGGAAGTTTGCGGTGCGATGCAAACGTTTCGGTGCGAAAAAAAGGAGAAACAAAGCTTGGAACAAAACGGGAAGTGAAAAATCTGAATTCGTTCCGGTTTGTCGAAAAAGCATTGGAGTACGAAATTGAAAAACAAATAGAAGCGTTAGAAAACGGCGAAACGATTGTTCAACAGACGTTATTGTGGGATTCCGGCAAGGGGATTTGTATTCCGATGCGTTCGAAAGAAGAAGCACATGATTACCGCTATTTTCCCGATCCCGATCTCGTCCCGGTATTGGTTGGACAAGAGTGGATCGACTCCGTAAAGGGAACGTTGCCCGAGCTTCCGACGGCACGCCGTGACCGCTATATCAGTGAATTTAAATTGCCAAAGTACGATGCCGACATCCTTACCGCCGAACATGAATTGGCGGATTATTTTGAAAGCGTTGTTACTTGTCTTAGCAAAAAAAATGAAGAAACGTACAAGCTCGCGAGCAACTGGACGATGGTGGATGTTTTGCGGGTCGTGAATGATCAGCATATCTTGGTTTCCGACTTTCCGGTTTCACCCGAAAATTTATCCGAGATGATCGATTTGATTGTCGACGGGACAATCAGCGGTAAGATTGCCAAAGATGTCTTTGAGGAAATGCTGAAAACGAAGGATTCGCCCAAATCGATTGTGGAAAAGAAAGGTCTCATGCAGGTAAGCGATGAATCTGCAATTGAAAAAGTGATTGATGAAATTCTTGCGAGCAATCAGGGACAAGTAGAACAGTATAAAAGCGGAAAGCAGCAGGTTTTTGGTTTTTTTGTCGGTGCGACAATGAAAACGATGAAAGGGAAAGCGAATCCGAAGGTGGTGAATGAGGTGTTGAAGAGGAAACTGAGCAGCTAAGCCATTAAGCCTATGAGCAGATGAGCAGATAAGCCAATAAGCCAATAAGATAAGGGAGTTGGTCGTGGAAAAGTTTAGGACATTGCACGTCTATCAGAAAGCGCTTGAGTTCACAAAGGTGGTAGGAAAAACCACGAAAAGTTTTCCAAAGGATGAACTTTTCGGTTTGATCTCTCAGTTTCGTCGGGCATCGGATTCTATTGTTCTCAACATTGCAGAAGGTGCGGGAAATAGTTCAAAAAAAGAATTTGCACGGTTCTTAGATTTTTCAATTCGCTCGGGTTTTGAATGTATCGGCTGTTTGGATATCGGCATAGCAAATGATTATATAGAGAAAGAAAATTATGAGAACCTCTTATCCGATGTTAATGAAATTATTGCCATGCTTTATGGTTTAAAGAAATCGTTATTAAAAACTAACTCAATTGCTTAAATGCTCAAGGACTCATAGGCTCACTGGCTCATAGGCTTTCATACTCATAGACTTATATAAAGGATAACAATGCGTACAAAAATCATCGCTGGAAACTGGAAAATGAACAAAGACCTCAACGAGTCGGCAGAACTCATCAACGGTCTCAAATCGAAACTTGCAGCATTGCCGAATGGCGTGAAAGCCATCGTCTGTCCGCCGTTTATATCTCTTGCACTTGCAAAGGAACTGCTCAAAGGATCGCCCATCGAACTCGGTGCACAGAATATGTATCACGAAGACGAAGGTGCATTCACGGGAGAAGTTTCGCCAAAAATGCTTAAATCGGTCGGATGCAAATATGTCATCCTTGGCCATTCCGAACGTCGGCAATATTTTAAAGAGATCGATGAATTTATTAATAAGAAGGTAAAGAAGGCGCTTGCTTCCGGACTTATTCCGATTGTGTGTGTGGGTGAGACGCTGCAGGAACGCGAAAAGAATATCACAAATCTCGTTGTAACAACTCAAGTCACCGGATGTCTCCAGGGTATTTCGGCATCCGATATCGAAAAATCGATTATTGCATACGAACCGGTATGGGCGATTGGAACAGGAAAAGTCGCGACTCCTCAGCAAGCACAGGATGTGCACAAACTCATCCGCGGACTTGTTGCTCAATTGTACAGCTCTGCGACGGCGGAAAAAGTTGTCATTCAATACGGCGGCAGCGTGAAACCGGACAATGCGAAAGAACTTTTACATCAGCCGGATATTGACGGCGCACTCGTAGGAGGAGCATGCCTAAAAGTAGATTCGTTTGCAGCGATTGTGCAAGCGGCTACACATTAACATATAAAATAGTTTCTTATTGATTAATTAGGATCTCAAACCATGAAGACAAGCAATAGATGTGGTTTGCTATTCATATTTGTTGTTGCTAAAATCTCATTGCTTTGCGGACAAATCCCTGTTCAAAATCTAGAGAAACAACCTCTAGTTGGACACCGCGGAGCGATTCGTACGATGGCATTCAGCCCGGACGGACGAAGGCTGGCTTCGGGTGGATGGGACATGACGATAATCCTTTGGAACATAGCAACTGGGATGCCGGAACGCAAGTGGAACATGATGACAGAGGAACAGAATCGCCTATGGAACACAGCGCGGGATAATAATGATCGCATGCAGAAGTGTGGCTCTGCCCTTCCAGAACTGGTCGCTTTCAGTCCTGATGGAGATCGCTTAGTGTACATCCGTTCTCGGGGAGAGATTAAGGTCTGGGATTTGCAGAAAGACGAACTTATCTACACGGTAAATCTGGGTGGAGCGGTGAGGTTCTTCACCTACTGTAGCGACGGCAAGGACTGGATTGCCAGTGTAACTCCGGGGAAGGAGAACTCCGAGGCGAGAATTGAGATTCATGATGCCGCCACCGGTAGCCTGCTTCGGACGATCTCCACGGAATGGGACGGCTCGGCATGGGACGGTATCAGTGCGTTGAAGGTCGCCGCTGTCGATAGCCTCCTTCTCGCCTCCGGTTGGAGAGAAGCTGAGGGAATGGAAGGAGGATCCGTTCAGATTTGGAGCCTCCAGTCAACCAAACTCTTAAAGAGCTATCCTGTTCATGCCGATGCTTTCAGTAGCGACGGTAATTTGTTGGCTAGTATAGATTGGTCCGATGGGATTTTAAAGAAGGTGAATCTATCGGATTTACAAAGTGGAGAGTTAAAATCAAGTTTTTCTCAGCTAAATCCACGGATTCTTTTATTCAGTCCCAATTGCAAACAAATTGCAGTTGCTGGTGGTTATCTTGGTGATGTAGGATATCCATTGGAACTGCGATCTGTCATTACTGGAACCGTTATTGGTGACTTGAATGGAGGTAAGTTTACAGAGCCTGACATTGCTGCTTTCAGTCCGGACGGCAAACGCATCGCGGCAGCAACGTACTCAGGTTCTTCCATAAAGATATGGGATATTGCAACAGGACAAGTAGTGCGCACGCTTCACGGCCAGTAGCGGCGGTAAAAATTCAGACAATGAAAAAGAATTATTGCACCTACCAGATATTGACGGTACACTTGTCGGCGGTGCTTGTCTGAAAGCAGATTCGTTTGCAGCGATTGTGCTGGCGGCAGCTTAAGTTATTTATTCCTTTGAATCGACGACCGTCATCATTGTCTTGATGGCGGTTTTCGATTTTATAGCAGGAAGACGAAAGGTATTATTTTAGACTGGGGTAATCTTTTACTCATCCCCTCATCTGCTCACTGGCTCAACGTCTCATCTCCTCATCGGCTCTTTTGCTCAAAGGCTCATCTGCTTCCTGGCTCATCTCCTCTTTTACTCATCTACTCTTTCGATCAACTACTCATTGGCTTATCTGCTCATTTGCTCATCTCCTCATCTGCTCTTTTACTCAACTACTCAACGACTCCTAGACTCAAAGGCTTATTGACTCAATTACTCATCTACTCAATGGCTCAAAGACTCATTGACTTCTCTCTTTTCCGCTTGCTTTCCACCTATTAACTCGCTACTATTTTAACGAGAAGCGTGTTGGGGGTTTGAGCATGCCCTCCAATATCGCCAAGTTTAAAGAAGATTCTTAATATTAGTTTTTGCGCGATTACCTACTTTTTGTCGAGTATATTATATAAATTATGCATTCTCTCTCGGTAAGTGAACGATTTTCCAGGGTCAAAATTGATCCGAAATGGTCGTTTGAAGAACATCGTTCTACAGACCGATTCACGCATGGATATCATCGCTACCCAGCCAAGTTCGTTCCGCATCTTGTCAAAAAACTTATTATCAACTATACAAATAGAACCGATGTAATTGCTGATGTCTTTGCGGGTTGTGGAACCACACTCGTTGAATCGAAGCTTCATGGTAGAAAATCTATAGGAATTGATATTAATCCCATTGCGCAATTAATTACCAAAGCAAAAACCACGCCCTTGGATAGTAAAAAAATAGAAAGACAATTTGACGAACTTAACGATTGTATTTGTACATACCGATATAATAAAAATTTTGTTGTGGTTAAACATGAGCGAATAGATTATTGGTTTAGAAAAAGAGAGAAACACAAAATTGCTTTTCTTTATTCTTCGATTCTTAGTATTAGAGAAAAAAAACTAAGAATATTTTTCCTCTGCGCGCTTTCAAATATATTGAAAACAAGTTCGAAATGGCTTCAATCAAGTACGAAACCACAGGTTGATCCAGAAAAGAAACCCTTAGATCCATTTATTGCTTTTCGACAACAAGTGAAGCAGATGTTGAAAAAGAACAACGAGTTTTATTGGGAATTAGAAAAAAAAGACTCTTTCTTGACTGAAAGCAAAATAATAAATGGAGACGCAAGGAGAACGAAATTAAAAGCCAATTCTATAAATGTTATCATAACATCGCCGCCGTATGTGACTTCATATGAATATGCCGATATACATCAATTAACAGGATATTGGTTTGAATATATCGCCGATATTGTTCCATTTAGGCGAAAATTTATTGGTACTTTTTATTCGAATAATAAAATCGAGACAGTAAAGAGTCCTATTGCACAAAATATCGTTGATAAGTTAAAGAATAAAGACAAACGAATGGCATGCGAAGTAGCAAATTATTTTACCGATATGTATAAAGTTGCTAAAGAAATGAGACGAATATTGAAAAGAAATGGCAAGGTTTGTTTGGTTATCGGTAATACTTCTTTATATGATATAAAAATTAAGACTGCTGAAGTGTTTGTTGAATATTTGCTAGAATTAGGATTTAAGGTTGGGACGATTATTAAAAGAATAATTCCGATGAAATTGATACCCACTATGAGAGATAAGACTACTGGGAGATTCACCACAAAGATGAATAGAAATAAAAAATTGGTTTATCCGGAAGAATATATCATTATTGCGAGAAAAAAATAATAATGAGTAAATCTCTGCCCACAAAAGGTGAGTTAACTCCCCGACCATACGCACGCATACTTTCCATGATTGGTGATCAACTTATAAAAAACGAGAAGATTGCACTTATGGAATTAATTAAGAATGCATATGATGCAGATTCAGAATGGGTACAAATCCGATTTAATAATTTTGAAGAAAAAGGTAATGAGCTAATTAAAACTAAAGATTCATCGATTGAAATTGAAGATGAGGGAGAGGGAATGTCCTTTGACATTCTTGAAACAGCCTGGATGAATCCAGCTTCACCGTATAAGTTCTTGTTAAAAGAAAAAATGAAAGATAAAACAAAGATAAAGAAAAGAATTATTCAGGGTGAAAAAGGAATAGGAAGATATGCAACACTGAAAATTGGTGGGACAATTGAAATCATAACTCGTTCTAACAAACCACCACATGAAGAAATATCGTTAAAAAGTAACTTTTTTAAATATGATAAAGAGTTATTAGGATTAAAAGACCTTGATAAAAACAAAAATGAAGAATCCCTTTTTTTAGATCAAATGAGATATAGTTATGAGAGAAGAGAAAAGCCTCAAGAAATAATCGAAAAAGATATTATTGTAGAAGGAAAAAAGAAAAAAAGACTACCACATGGTACTATTTTAAGAATTTCAAATATTAAAGAAAATTGGACTATTACTAAAATACAAGAAATTGTTGACGATATAAAGAAATTGAATTTTTCATTTGTCAAGACTGAAGAAAAAGATAGTTTCTTTTGTGAGGTGTATATAAACAACAATATTATTGTTAACAGTAGTGATAAGAAGTTGTCAAGTTTATTTAGTAGGGCACCAATAAGAGTTAGTCAAGGTCGTTACACACCGGAGAAGGAAAACATCTCTTTTTTGCTAAATGGAAAAGAAATAACCCTTTCGATTCAGAGACTAAAAGAAAATAGAGATTTTAGGAAGCATTATTGCGATAAGAAGGGCAATATTATTAGAAAGCCAGAATGTGGCCCCTTCGATTTTGAATTCTATATTTTTGATTTGAATGCATCCGTAGACACGAAGTACTATTTAGAAAATGATGATAATAAATTTGTAAAGGACCATAGGGTTTATTTATATAGAGATGGTGTCCGTGTATATCCTTACGGTGATCGATCAGATGATTGGTTGGGTGTTGATGTCTTGAGAGGCACAGGAAGGGCCGGAGACTATCTAAGCAACGATCAGATTGTGGGTTATATAGGAATCACCAGACATAATAATCCATATTTAAGAGATAAAACTAATCGTGAAGGTCTGCTAGAGATTGGCAATTCTTTTGAAGACTTCAAATATTTGATTTTAAGTATTCTAGGGTATTTAAAAAAAGAATTCAATAAGTACAAAATTATTAATGAGCATAAGGGATTCTTAAGATTTGAAAAGGAATCTGAAACCGAAAAACAATTAAATGAGCTAATTAAATATTTGGCAATGAAAGGTGAAAAAAAGTCACTTCAGCTTTCAAAAAAGGTAATTAAGGAGTACAAATATGAAAGAGGTGTCTTGTGGGATAGACTTAAATTAACCGAGGATTTAGCGGCAGTTGGTTTGTCGGTTGAATCCACTTCACATGATACTGTTTTAATGATGACACGAATACAAGAAGAAGTGATCGCTGCACTAAAAATTCTTAAGTCTGATAAAAACAACGTAAGTACAGTGCTCGAAATCATTAGTAGAATTCGAGATGGCATTGATTTTATATACACTATCATCACAGGAATACAGCCAATATTCAGATCTTTAAAACGTGGCGAGCATTCTATTGACGTTAAAAATGTTATTCAGAATGTCAGAAAATACTACGGAGGACTAATATCTACTAATAAAATAAGTATTTCTATCAAACAAGAAGGACCATTATTTAAATTGGATTGTCATGAATCTATTTTGCTTCAAGTGTTTATTAATTTAGTCGATAATGCAATCTATTGGTTAAATACAGTAGATATACCATCAAAAGAAATATTAATTCTTCTAAACGGTAGAGAAAAAAAAGTTGTTTTTGCTGACAACGGTCCTGGAATCGATGAAGATGATGTTAATTATATATTTGAACCTTTTTTTACAACTAAAGGTGTTGATGGCAGGGGGATGGGTCTATATATAACAAAGCAATTACTTGGTAGAAAAGATTATACTATAAAATATATTTCCGGTGAGAAGAATAAAATATTACCAGGAGCTAATTTTATTTTGTCTTTTGAGAAAAAGGGGAGAGGGGAATAGATGTCTCAAATTAAACATAAGGGTTTGGCCTTAATTATAGATGAAAAACTTGGAGATGAAGGCAGTGGAGACAAAATTAATGAAATAGCTAAGATTATAAAATCTAACAAGATTCCGTATTGGGGTTGTCAAAACACAAACGAAGCTCAAAAATATTTAGAAAATATATCTGATGTTTCTTTTATTGTCATGGATTGGAACCTGATCGACCCTAATCCTGATATTACAACTGATGAAAATCTAAATGCCGCAAGTAATGTTTTATTTTTACGTGCGCTAAAAAATTATTGTTTTGCACCAGTGATTATTTTAAGTGCGTTAGATCCTCAAGATATTATTCATCAAATTCAGACTCATGATGCAACTTTGTATGATACTAACTCAAATAGAAATTTTATTCTTATCAAAAGAAAAAATAATGTTCTCAATCGAGGACAGTTATTTCGAATAATAAATAAGTGGATTGAAAATAATCCATCTATATATACCTTAAAAACATGGGATAGCTCATTTTACAGCGCAAAAAATCGATCCTTCTGGAGTCTATATGAGAAAAATCCAATGTGGCCAAAGATACTTTGGCAAACATTTGAAACGGATATGATCGATGAAAGTACTCACATTTATGATGCAATTAATAGAATGATTATTAGTCGAATTAACAAACATGTACTAAATAAGAGAAATGTAAAAAGTGGTAAAGCAAAAATAAATATTGCAGATATAAAAAAAGTAATTGCAGAAACAATGTATATTGAGAATAATAATATATTAGAGAATGATTTACAACCAGGGGATATTTTTAAAAATGGCGGAAAGTATTATATAAATATTAGACCGGAATGTGATACTGTCAATCGGTTTCAATCTGTGGAAGCGATTGATGTATATTTACTTGAATGTGAAAAAATAAAAAAACGAGATGACTGGAACGGAAGATACACAAAAAAATATGGCATTACTCAAAAAATTATAGATTTCTGCATATTTGGAATAGATGATGAGAATTTCTTTCGAGTAAAGTATAAGTTGATTACAAAAGAGTCATACGCGAAAATAAAAGATAAAAGAATCAGGCGATTAATATCGCCACATGTTAATTATTTACAGCAAGGATATGCAAACTATGCCTCTCGAGTAGGATTACCAAGAATTCCGCATACTGTTGTTAAGGAAATATCAGATAAACTAGTGTAGAGCTACTATTCTTGAGTGTTTTAGAGGTTGTCAATCGCTAATGATCTGATTTGCGAACATACTTTTTGGGTGATAAAAATTAATAGGTTAGAGTGAATTAAATATCAAGGTGATTAAATGAGTAGAGAAAAGAAAACTCGAAAATATTCGTCAGGCATATCAATCAATGGTAACGTTCGCTGCCAGCGTATTTATCCAGTTGAAAATAGTGATCGAACTAAATCTATCGCTGATCTCAAGACCGTTGGTATTAAATTGACGGGAAAACAAGCCATTCACCTTGCAACAGTTTTATTAGCTGTGAGTCAAGTATGGGATGAAATCGACATTACTGCCTGGCGAACCACTAAGCGTGCAGATGATACTTATCAAGTAACGGTGACAAGTCCAAAATAATCGCAAATATTTCCGGTTGCGAAGAGGCTACACCCTCTATTCGAACGATTTTCCAATATTTCAATATATACTATCCCAACTTAGATCTGAAAGAAGCGGGGTGATTTAACACTCCCGTAGAAGCAGGAATCTATTGTTCTGAATTCTCGCTTGAAGAACTAATAGCTGCTGCCATTCTCACTATTCAAACGGCCATTCATGAATAATCCGGCTGCGGACGAGATACACAACAATGCCCGCCGTGACAACGCCGCTGCCGGCAGTCATAAACGCAGTGCCTGTCGAATAAAATATTGCTCCCCACGTTACAAGCGCCAGCAGGGCGGGGAGAGGATAGAGCCACATCTTGAACGGCAATCGTTCCGACGGCCACCGCCGCCGCAAAAGCATCACGCCGACTGCCTGACCCATGAACTGTACTAATATTCGCATTGCCAGGATTGCCTTAATCACATCGGTGAGCTTAAACATCAAACTGAACACGAACGCCATGCTCCCCAGTATAAGCAGGGAAACATGAGGGAAATGTTTTGTCGGATGGAGGCGGGCGAACGGCGAGAAAAATGTTCCATCGGATGCGGCTGCATAGGGAACGCGTGAATATCCGAGCAGCGCCGAGAACAACGATGCGAATGCAATCCATAAAATCAAAATGGTTGCGACAGTCGCGGCACCTCCGCCATAGATGCGCTCGACAAACGTACTGACAATAAAGGGAGACTCTGCAATTTCCTTCCATGGAACAACACCGAAGATGCTCAGCTGCATGGCGAGATACAGTATGGCAATCCCCAGTATGGAAATAAATATGCTTCGCGGAATATTTTTTTCGGGCGCTTTCACTTCTCCGCCAAGGTGGCATACATTGTAGTAGCCAAGATATGTATAAATGGTCTGGACCGTCGCCTGTCCCAGTCCGGCAAAAAATAACCATGAGAAATCCCACGCGCCGGTCGGAAAATCAAAAGCCAGCCGGCGATCAAAGTGCGTTACGCCTCCCCATATCAACCAGATGAACGTCAGCACCAGGCCCGTCCACAATAAGAGCGACAACTTGCCGATCGTAGTGATGCGCCTGTAGAGGAGAACCACAAGGATGATGACCAAAACGCCTGAGATTGCTTTTTGCTCCAGTCCCGTGAGCGGTACGAGGTACGTAAAGTATTGGGCGAAACCGATGGCGCCGGAAGCGATCACAAGCGGAGCCTGAAACATCGTCTGCCATATCAGGAGAAACGACATCGCTTTGCCCCAGCGCGCAGGACCGTACGATTCGCGCAGGAAGAAATAACTGCCCCCGGCTTTGGGCATTGCGGCGCCGAGCTCCGACCAAACGAAGCCGTCCATCAATGCGAGTACTGCACCTGCGACCCACGCGATCATTGCCTGAGGGCCGCCCATGGTTTTTACTACGAAGGGGATAACAATGAACGGGCCGATCCCCACCATATCGATCATGTTGAGCGCGGTGGCTTCCTTAAGGCCGAGGCCGCGCTCGAGATGCGAAGAAGTGCTATCGGATGACGATGTGAACATTAAAATATGTTCAACGCATACAACAGAAATTACGCCGGACGCGGAGACGAAATCGCCAGCTTGTACCCATCCGGATCCTTCAGCCGGAATAAGCGCGCACCCCAGGGCATGTCGGCAGGCTCTGAATCGAGAGTGCCGCCAAGCTCTTTGATCCGGTTTGCAATCTTATCGATATTCTGCTCTGTCGTGATGTTCAGCGAGAATCCCTGTCCCTTGATCCGGTCCCATCCTTTGGCTCCGTCATCCTGGTTGATCGAGATCCTTGCGTTCCCGGCCTTGAGCGCTACCGATCTCAATTTTCCCTCACGTTCAATCTTGCGGTCGATAGTGAATCCCAGCACATCGTGGTACCACGCAAGGCTTGTACCGAGATCTTTCACGGTCAGGGATATCGAGAGCGTGCTGGCATTGAAGGACTCAGCCTCGGCGCGCCTGGCGGTGTTATCAGGAATTGGTGAATTGGAGGTCATAAGATATCCTTTATTCTGTACTGTAATTGTTATAAAATTATTTCTTAAAAAAATATTTAATTCTGTCTATTTGACTTTGAAGATATACAATAACAATCCGCCGCTAAGATTTTTTCATCCCGGTCAAAAGGCCTGTCCCGAACTGGGTCTTCGTCTTGCTGATCTTTTTGAACCCGGCCTCCTCCATCCAACCACGCACCTCCGATTCTGTGAATGTATCGCCTTCACGAGTGCCTACTAGCATATTGAGCGAGAAGTACGCTCCCGCCGCAGGCGAGGTCCGGTCGTCGTTCATTATATAATCCAGCACGAGCAGACGTCCATCTGGATTCAGGGCTTCAAACGCCTTCCTGAACAATTGTTTATTTATCTCCGGGGAGTTACTATGGATAATCGCAGACATAAATACGAGATCAAAACCATTTACCAGAGGATCTACTGTGTAATCACCCCCAACAACGCTGATCAGGTTGCCGAGGTTCTCTGCGTCGATATAGCCTTTCGTCAGGTTTATAACATTCGGTAGATCAAAAATTAACGCGGTTATCCCTTTTCTTGCGCGAACGAACGCCATTGAAAACACTCCGGATCCCCCACCGACATCGAGGACACGTTTTACTCCTTTCAGGTTGATCAACTTGACGATAGCCGGAGCCTGGCGAGCCGCTCGCATATGCATCGCTGCTATGAAAGCTTCTAACCAATTCACTCCGCTGCCGACCGCCGGATCGCGCACAACTACTGATGACCCCCTGCGCACAGCATCCGTAAGAGTGCTCCACGTGTTCCAAAGGCTGACCTGATGCATGAGCCCTCCGAGGTAATCAGGTTTTCCTTTGACAAGAAAGCGTGAT
Organism: Bacteroidota bacterium; assembly: GCA_049523215.1. GTDB lineage: Bacteria > Bacteroidota > Ignavibacteria > UBA10030 > UBA10030 > Fen-1298. Next base: position 103,439 of record JBEKNC010000007.1, read on the forward strand.
GTGAGTGGAGTATTTGAAAATTTCCCTTTCTTCTTGACGAGAAACCCGGAGGCACAAAGGGCATTCAGCAGCCTGTCGGTTGCCCGTGGATTCGTTTGCGCCAGCTGTGCAGCTTCTTCGGAAGACCTCCACTCATCGCCGAGGTGGGTAAAAAGATCGAGCTCGAAAGCCGTCAAGAGAACCCGCGCCTCTCGAAAGGCATAGACTGAATCCATTATTGCGGAAGGAGAGAGGTCTGATTTTTTTCCAGATGTGCGTCTTGCCATGATTACCTCATGCTTTCCGGATTTGTTTTATCAACATCTACTTGCATATAGTTCAACGTACTAATTCAGAAGAGCAGAAGCAATTTAGTAAATGTCATTAGGGGCACTCATCCTGTTGTGCGTAACCACTAACCAATTATGCAAGTCGTCAAGTCAAAGACACAACCCCCTTTACTAACAGGAAGTCTGCGTCGTTTTAGTGTCACGTTTGCACATGACGTTATAATACGCTCCCTTTTAACAAAAGGGGGAGTTCCGATGCAGTTCAATCGGAACGGGGGATTCGCAAGAAAATCTTTTGCGCAATAAAAAAAACCGGACCCCGTTGTTCTTCGGAGTCCGGTTGATTGTTATTCCTCTATGTATTTATTTTTTAGTATCCTGCTCTTTATCAGAGTCTTTCCTGCAGCAGTGGTGATATTCCTCCTTGAATTTTTCGCGTTCCTCCGGAGTCATTGCTGCAAGCTTCGCTTCAAACCGATGCCTCCAGTTGTGATGCGCCCAGCCGCCATGCCGCCATCCGCCAAAGCTGCGGAACAGAATGTGCGAAAGGACAAGCAGTCCGACCGCCTGCCAGAATGTGATGAACGGCCCGTGGAAAAGATCGGGGATAAGAGCATTCCACAGCAACATCGTTGCAACACCGAATACTACGCACATAACAACGGCAGCCGCAATACATTTGACTGCTCTTGGTCCACATCCACAATAGTATCTCATAAGATTCTCCTTGTATAGTATATGTAATTTAATTATTCGTTATAAAAGTCATCGTACAGCTCCTGCAGCGCTTCGCGTAAATACAGAACCGCGTACCGCTTGCGGGAAAGAAGAGTATTGACCGGCTCGCCTGTGAGTTCCGCAATTTCCTTAAAACTCTTTCCTTCCAGTTCGTGCATGACGAAAACGTCCCGTTGCTCGTCCGGCAGGTCCTCGAGTGCATCGGCAAGTTCCGTCCATACCAGCGACCGTGCGTAGAGCACATCGGGATTTTGACCTGGGTCGTAGAGGATGTCTTCCAGGTTCAGCGGCAGTGCGCTTTCATCTGCCCGCTGCCGGAATGATTCGGGTTTCCGTTTGCGGTACCAATCGATAATTTTATTCCGTGCTACGGTCAGAAGCCAGGACGTCATTTTTTCGATCGGTTCGGTTACACTGTAGCTCGCAACCATCTGGTAAAACACATCGCCTAAAATATCCTCCGCATCGGCTTCGGTGCGAACACGGCGGCGGATAAAATCGAAAAGCCGTTTCCGCTCGGACCGGAACGCCGCATCTGCCGCTGCGGTCGCATGGGACCGGTTTTCAAATGTTACGGCATCGACCAAAATCTCTTCCTCTTCTCTCATAGTAAGACGGATACAGATCCAAAATATTGTATGAAGCGCCTATTATTTTAGGGCACTCAATTGTATGAATTTATGTTAATTATACATCAGAAGCGGCACAGAATCGGCGAATGGCAATATACAATCGGCTGTCGGAAGCACATTCAGGGAATCTCTGTAAAAAGAGCACCGAGGTCATCCGCCATTAAGATTGGCGGACAAGAAAAGGACTTCGTCATCGCGAAACAAACACTTTTCCCCTCGCGGAGGGGAAAACACAAAAGGGGTAGAAAAAAAGCACAAATAAAAGTTTTTTCTCTGCGTGTTCGACTCCCTGTAGTCCCCCTCCACCCCGCTATTAGTGGGATAAACTCCAGCTGGTATCTTAATTTAATTACCTACTAATTCTATAAATAAATTTATCGTCGCTTTCTTTGAGGCGCAAAGAAAGCGACAGAAAGAAACGCTTGCGAAATCGAAACGTGTTATCTCAAGGTTGAACTAGGATTAAGGATGCGATGAATATTTCGTTCGGTGCAAGATGGACGAACTGATTAAAATTCGACTTATTTTTGCAAGTCTTACTTCTATCGATTTCGCGGCCGGCATAAAAGACAAAAAAAGAAATGTCATTGCGATGAGCGGAGCGAAGAAGCAATCTGCTAAAAAAGGATTACCATAGGAAAGTCTGAGTTTGCGGATTGCTTCACTGAGAAACGTTCGCAATGACAGGAAAGCGTATGTAATCGCGAAGCAATAGCTTCGCGGAACAGAGAGCAGGACACGGATCCCGTTATCTATCTCCAAAGTGAATATGATCGGAACTTTCCGTATCTTTCGACTGTTTAACCCATATGGTCGAAAGGTCAACTATGGAAAATAAGCTTTCGAGGGATAAAGAAGAACTCATTTTACAGGCCGCCCAGCGCCGGTTTGCCGCGTATAGTTACTCGAAGGTAACCATGGACGAGATCGCTGAAGATATCGGCATGGCAAAAGCGTCTCTCTATTATTACTTCCCTACAAAAGAAGCAATTTTCCGGTCAGTGGTTCAGCATGAGCAGGAAGAATTTCTCGCACAAGTAAAAGAAGTCCTTGCGCATTGCGGTTCAGCAAGCCGGATGCTAGTCGAATATGTTCGGCTCCGAATGAAATTGACCGAGCGGCTCAGTAACCTCAGCCAAATTCACCAGCAGGCGTGGTACGATGTCAGGCCGATCATTCGGGAACTCTTCAAGGCATTCGTTCAGCATGAACTTCAATATGTGACACAAATCCTTCAAGAGGGTAAGAAGTCAGGTGAATTTCATCTCGAAGAGCCCAAGAAAATTGCATCTATGATTCTGCACGTCATGCAAGGGCTTCACCTGCGATTCTTTCGAGGATATGATCAACAAGCAATTAGCGAATCAGACCGTGAGTTATTTGAACATGAAACTTTACTTTTTGTAAATACCATTCTTCATGGTCTTTGCAAAAAATCAAAAAATTAGGTAGTGTCTCAATTTAGCATAGTTGGTTAGTGATGTCAGGAATTTCTTCCTGACATTCAACAGTATCGGTCAGGACGTAAGTCCTGACCGCATTAAACTGAGACACTGCCAAACATTAATACAGCGAAAGGATGTTCGTTCATGCCACAGCAAGACGATAAGTCCCGAGGGGACAAGTTTGAAAAACAAAAACCTCAATTATCCGAGCAACGTGAAATCAATACCACGAACGGAAACGATGCAGCGCCGATCGAGTCGGTGCCTCTCTACAGAAACGTGAAAATAGTTATACCGCTGTTTCTTGTCGTGCTGGCGATTGCCATTTTTGCCTGGCTGTATTACGTGAGGCTTCGCGACTTTGTCTCTACGGACGATGCATACATCGACGCTGACAGGGTTTCGGTCAGTACAAAAATACTTGGGAGAATAGATCAACTGACAGCCGACGAAGGAGATTCAGTTCGGCAAGGACAAATTCTGGTAAGGTTGGATGACAGCGACTTGCGTGCGCAGGAAGCACAAGCGAAAGCTTCACTCGTGTTTGCCCGGGAAAATATATCGCTTGCAAAAGTCAACATGGAGAAAGCTCAGATGGATTATCAACGGGCATTGTCGCAATTTAAACAGAGCATTATTCCAAAAGAGCAGTATGACCATGCGCAAAGCGAATTAGAATCGACCAGGGCGCGGCTCAATATTGCCAATGCACAGACAACGGCCGCACAAGCACAGCTTGGCGTAATCCAAACACAATTGACGAACACCGTGATCGAATCACCGATGACAGGTGTAGTTTCTAAGCGCTGGGTTCTGGCAGGCGACGTCGTGCAGCCCGGCCAATCCATTTTCACGATCTATAATGTGAAAGACATTTGGGTGACGGCAAATTTGGAAGAGACGAGTCTGTCTAATTTACGCCTCGGTGATAAAGTGGACATAAGCGTTGACACCTATCCAAATATAAAATTTATCGGGACTATTCTACGCCTCGGTTCCAACACAGCATCGCAGTTTTCTTTGATTCCCCCTAATAACGCCTCGGGGAATTTTACGAAAGTAACACAGCGTGTTCCGATAAAGATCTCTATCGAACGGACAGACAGCAACCATCCTCAATATGTCAATTTACTGCCCGGCATGTCGGTTGAAGTGAAGGTGAGGGTTCGTTAACCATGTTTTCAGGCATAATACAACGTTTGAAACTAGGGTTTACTGATCGTCTACCGTCGCTTCATCATGAACATGCCTCGTACAAGTGGTGGGTGCTGGGAAACATCATGATCGGCACCTTTATGGCTGTACTCGATGCCACGATCGTGGATGTTGCCTTATCGAAAATTATGTCGTCGTTCGGAATTACTGTCGATAAAGCAGAATGGGTGATTACCGCATATATGCTGGTCTTTGCTGTTATGCTCCCGACATCCGGATGGATCGCAGATCACTTCGGATACAAGAGAACATATTTTTTAGCATTGTCATTGTTTACTTTAGGTTCATTTCTCTGCGGGCAGGCGTGGAATGAAAATATGCTTATTATTTTCAGAATCGTTCAGGCGTGCGGTGCGGGATTGTTGATGCCAACCGGCATGGCGATTGTCACCCGTGAATTTCCGCCCCAGCAGCGCGGAGTTGCACTCGGGTTCTGGGCTATTGCAGCAGCCGCCTCCGTATCACTTGGCCCTATGATTGGCGGGTATCTCATTGATAATATTAATTGGAATGCAATTTTTAATGTGAATGTACCTGTTGGCATTATGGGTTTGTTTGCAACGGCTGTCATTCAGCGTGAATATAAAACGGAGCGTGCGCGGTCGTTTGACGTGATTGGATTCGTTTCGATGGCTACGTTTCTTTGTGCGCTTCTACTGGCACTGACGGATGGCAATGCTTCGTGGAATACCGGCGGGTGGTCGTCGTCGTTTATCATCTCGTGTTTTGTTATATCGGCATTCGCGCTTGTTGTGTTCTTAGTGACGGAATTTACAATTGAACATCCGCTTATTGACTTGAGCTTGTTTAAGGATTTTAATTTTAGTGTAGCGAACGGTATTCTCTTCATTTTCGGATTCGGGATGTTCGGCAGCACATTTCTACTTCCCCTGTATCTCCAGCTTTCGCTTGGATATACGGCATTTCAGGCAGGCTCGCTTTTTTTACCTGTCGGTATCCTTCAAGCGATTACCGCTCCGATTTCCGGCCTGCTGTCGGATAAGGTAAATCCTAGAATTCCTGCAGCTATCGGTATTACACTATTGGCGTTAAGTCTCTTCATCAACAGTTCATTATCTTTGTATTCGGAACGTCATCAGATTATGCTGGCACTGTACATCCGCGGATTTGCCATGGGATTGATGTTTACACCTCTTTCGATGTCGGCGCTTTCCAATATTCCGCGGCACAAAATCGGGCAGGCATCCGGATTATTTAATGTCATTCGGCAATTAGGCGGGAGCTTCGGCATTGCATTTATGAGCACATTACTGCTGCGGCGTTCCATTTATCATATGGCGACATATGGTCAGGTTGTGAATCAACAATCGGATGCATTTCGTCAGGTTGCACAGCATTTGACGCGTTTTAGTATGAATGCAGTTGGCGGAAATCAATCTCTTGCAGCGATGCGTGCTAATGCTCTTATTGCCTCGCACATTTCAACCCAGGCGTTTATCCGTGCCGTTGGCGACGACTTTTTAGTGGCATCGATTATCACTATTGCTGCGCTTTTTCCCATTCTATTCCTTCGTGTACGAAAGCGAAAAAAATCCAAACATGGACCAGCAATGGAATAAATACTTTTTATTCTTTCTTGGGTTCAATACCCCGCCATGCGGGACTGCGAGGATATTTATTAATTGATGTTACGCAGGATTGATGTTTTCATAGCCCTGACATTTATGTCAGGGTTTAAATGTTGCAGAATAGTTTGGGCTTTAGCCCCAGTAACAATGATTTTGGCTAAAGCCGATGGTGCTTCATTTTATTTGTCCACGACCTGAAGGTCGTGGCTATCACAAAAACTCTATTTTGTGAAACATCAATTATTAATAGAAATAAAGTTATACAAGGATGAAGAAATATGCATAGAATGAAAATAGTTTTGTTCGTATTCTTTTTTCTCGGCGGTGTTGCCGCAGGGCAAGATTCGATGACAGTCGAACAGGCGGTTCAGCGAGTACTTCAAACCCATCCGGTTCTTGAACAGGCACTTGCAAATATTCGTGCGGCCGAGGCGCGCGCTTTGCAAGCCTCGAGTTCTAAATTTCCGGAGATATCGACGGATGCCGTGTATGCGCACATCGGTCCTGTACCGGAGTTTAGTTTCCCTCTGTTTGGCAGTATCGTGTTGGCTCCTCAAGATAATTATGATGCGCACATTACCGGCAGATTCACACTATATGATTTCGGAAAAACAAATACCGCGGTTGACCTGAGCCAATCGAGAGTACAGACATCGCGCGATGCAATAGAATTAGCGAAAACCAATTTAGCTCTGCAAACTATTCGCGCCTTCTATTCGATAGTGTTCTTGAGAAAAAGTGTACAGGTTCAGGATGAACAAATCGAAGCACTCAACCAACATCTTTCGGTGACGCAAAAACGGGCGACGGCAGGTACTGCCACAAATTTTGATGTTTTGACAACTCGTGTGCGTGTCGCTGCGGCTCAGAACCAGAAAGTGGAGATTCAAAACTCGCTGCAGAAACAGGAATCGATATTGCGTCAGCTTCTCGATCTTCCGGTGACGAGCCCGCTGACAATTTCCGGATCCTTTCAGCAAATCCCTGTTGCACTCAATCAGGATTCTCTTTTTCAGCTTGCGTTCCAGCAGCGCACTGAACTGAAACTTGCGCGCGATGCGGAAGAATCGGCGAAGCTCCAAAAGAATGCGAGTTCACTTGGGAACATGCCTTCTTTAAAAGTAAACGCTGCCTATGGGCTTAAAAACGGGTATGAACCGAACATATATGTCATGCGAGGCAACTGGATGTGGGGAGCGCAACTGCAAATTCCTGTTTTTGACGGCGGCCGGATAAGTCATCAGGAAGAGGAAGCGCAGGCGGCGATAGAATCGGAACAGGCGCACACGCAAGATGCCGAGCGGCAAATTCGATCAGATGTTGAACAGGCCGTGGCTGATGTTCATGCATCGTGGTCGAAGGTGCAAATTTCAGACGTGCAGCTTCAGCAGGCACATGAAGCGGTCGCTATTGCACGAACACGGTACGAGACTGGTTCTGTTACTAATCTTGATCTTCTGGATGCAGAGACGGCCGAATCTTCTGCCAGGTTAATGAGTTTGCAGGCGCTCTACCGATTTGTCGTTAGTAAGTATGAGCTTGGCCGTGCGGTTGGCGCGTCGTTTTATAATTGATACATCGGTTCTATCGAACATTCTCCCACTCGAACCACCGCTAAACAATGATGCGGTTGAGTTCCGAAAAACTTTTGTGTGAAAATTCATTGCTGTGTACATTGAATTCCCATCTATTATCTTATACATTTAAAAATACGACAAACGGAGGCAATGCAAATCAATGTCTGCATATGCCTTCGCAGGTTTCACTCACTTACACAGTGAGAAGAATGTGGATGCGATGGCTGAAAAACCGTCTCTTCAGAAAAAATACCAATACCGCCGGTTTAAATGGATATGGAGGATTGTCTCCTTTTACCTATTAATTCTCTATTTCAATCACACAGCTTATTCCCAAAAATTTACCGATGGTGAAACGGAAACTGTGCTCCTGTGGAATTCAAATGCCCTCAACGAAGATGCGATCGACCAGGAGAGTTTCTTGACCGCCCTGGAGAGCTCCGGCTTCAAGACTATTCGCAGAGTTCCCGGCGATCTAACGAATCACCCCCCCCGGCCGAATACTTTGCTCATTGTACCGCACACTTCCGCCCGCTTGCTGTCCGCGAAAAATGTCAAGGCAATTATGAAGAACCTGCCGCTTGGCCTCACTCTGATCACGGATGGAGAAAGTGGCCTCTCACTGGCGATGGGCATACAACTGGGAAAGCCTGTGCATGTAGTGGACATGGTGGATCATACATTCCCGGAACTTGAACCTCACTGGTCGGACAATTTGCGCGTTGCCTGGATTACAAATTTCTCCGATAAAAAAGGGAGTCTCCTCGTTTCAGGCGGCGATCATGATTATCCGTTGGCCATCACACAACGGTTTGGCAAAGGTGAATGTCTGTATTTTGCTCCTCTCTTTGATCCCATCTCAGGAAAGGGGTTCGCGCGTTTTGTGAATCTCCCATATTTCATCATTCATGTACTGCACAGACATCCTCCCTTTCGACGACAGGGAGCCGATGCTTACTTCGATCCAGGCTTCCGGTTTAATGTTTCGATTGATACATTGGCGAAACAATGGCGGCAATCGGGCATCCGCGCAATTCACGCAGCGGCATGGTATTTTTATAACCAGACACCCTACGATTACACCCGGCTGATCAAGGTTGCGCATCAAAATGGAATCCTTGTCTACGCCTGGCTCGAATGGCCGTATGTCGGAAAGAAGTTCTGGGATCTCCATCCCGAATGGCGTCAAAAGAACGCGCTGCTTCAGGATGCGCATCTGGATTTCCTTTATCTGATGGACTTCCAGAATCCGCTTTGCTTGCAGGCTGCCATGGATGATCTTTCGCTACTCCTTGAAAACGATTGGGATGGCATCGACGTCGCCGAGTTCTCGATGACCGGAGTCAGTTCGGAGGCTCTTAAAGGACCTCTTCATCCTGAATGCTTTACCGGCTTCACCCCGACCGTACGTATCGATTTCAAGAAACTTCACGGCTTTGATCAAATCGAATTGTTTGATACAACCAGTCAGCATTATTGGAAAAAGGACTCCGTCGCACTCAACACTTTTTATCGATACCGGGTCGAGGTGAACAATGGTCTATTGAGTCAGGTTATTCATGCCCTCGACAGTCTCAACACGGCAAGAAAACGCAATTGGGAAATGATCCTCACCATCGCGGATAATTCACTCCACCCCGAGTTCGACCAACTATTGGGTTTTGATATGCACAGTACACTCGAACTGTTACAGAAGTATAATCTCACACTGCAGGTAGAAGACCCTTACACGGAGTGGACTAAACCGCCTGAACGCTATACCGATTTAGGAAAAACCTACCGTCGGTATCTTGGAGATCGTCCATTCATCATCGATATCAATGTTGTAGCCGTGCATCCATTCAATCAGAAAGGCTACTCGGTCGCTCAACCGACCGGTTCGGAAATCAATCAGCTTTGGGAAAAGGCGGCTATTCAAAGTTCCCGGGTGTGCTTCTATTCTGAGTCTACCGTCTTCAGCAACGACTGGGAGATTCTTCCATTTACTATGGCAGCCCGGGCTGAAATTCGAACGGATGGCGAGGACTTGCTCATCAATACTCCCTATACCGTGACACTCACTTCAGTGAAAATGAATGATGAGTTCTTCTTGGATGGTAAATCATGGATGTGTTACAGTGAGGAAGGTGTTTTGATTCCGCAAGGGAAACATCGACTGAGTTTTGGCGAGAGACATACCACAACTACCATTCAGGTGCCCCGGATTCGATTGGTTTCTATCTCAGATGAACTTCTGAGATGCCAGCGAAATGGAGATAGCTTGGAAGTGACGTACTCATCACCCGCGCGATGCGCACTTATGTTAAGCAGACGAGCCAGTGTCATGATACTCGACGGCGTGACGGTTGATTTTCCGATTATACAAAATGAAAAGAATATTGTTGTGATGGCTCCACCGGGAGTTCACAGTCTGTTACTCATCGATCGATAAGAAGTGCAGAGAAATATTTTTCGAGATTCATATGATTGCTTTTTTCATATATCATAGGGTAGAGACGTTCAATTGAACGTCTCTACAAGCCAAAATTATACTTGTGCTAATGCCTGATCCAAATCCCAGATAATATCTTCCGTTGCTTCTACTCCCACCGATAGACGTACAAGATTATCAGCGATCCCAAATTCTTTCCGCTTGTGCGGTTCTACGGCAGAATGTGTCATTGCCGCCGGATGTTCAGCAAGCGATTCGGTGCCGCCTAAACTGACAGCGAGTTTCACCATCTTCAATGAATCAAGGAAACGGAACGATGCTTGTTCGTCACTTTTGACGATAAAGCTGATCATTGCTCCGGGCGAGAGACATTGTTTTTTATAGATACTGTACTGCGGATCGCCCTCTTTCAGTAATCCAAGGTATAATACTTTTTCAACTTTGGAATGTGTTGAGAGCCAGAGAGCAATTTCTTGTGCACTCTGTGCTGCAGTCGTCATGCGCATCTTGAGCGTCTCAAGGCTCCGCATGAGCAGCCAGCCTGTCAGCGGACTCGCCATCGATCCGAGAACGCTGCGCATCGATTTGATGCGATTGACCAATTCTTTTGATCCGAGACATGCACCGGCAATAACATCGCTATGACCGCCGATATACTTGGTTGCCGAATACAAAACAAGGTCAATACCATGCTTCAAGGGATGTTGAAAAATGGGACCAAGGAAAGTGTTATCCAATGCCGTCAGAACTTTGCGGTCCTTAGTAGAAAAATGTTTTGCAATGTCCACACACATTTCGATATCGATGAGGCAGTTCGTCGGATTGGCGGGAGTTTCAAGAAAGATCATTCCGAGTTTGTTTGTTGCGCCACCTCGTTCCACCATGTCGATGATTTGTTGCCGCGTGTGCTGTACACCAAAGTTCATAGTCTTGATGCCGAATTTTGCCAGCATGGTTTCGAAAAGATATTCCGTGCCTCCGTAAATAGGTTCGCTGCTCAGGAGAACATCACCTGGCTTCAGCAGCTCAAGCACTGCTGTACTGATTGCCGCCATTCCGCTGTCAAACACAGCGCATGCCTCTGCATTGTCCCACACGGTAAGACGGTCTTCGAGAATTTCCAGGTCAGGGTTGTTGATGCGGCTGTAAATGAGTCCGGCGCCATGTGTACCCGGCTCACGCACTCCATGCGCCATTTCGAAAAATTCCTTGCCGTCTCTGGCGTTTTCGAATACGAAAGTAGAAGTCTGAAAAATGGGACATTTTACAGCTCCTTCCGACCATTTGGGTTCATATCCATATCCCATCATCAGAGTCTCGGGTTTCAAAATTTTCTTTTTTCCGTTGGAAATAAGTTCTTTATCCATAAGGCACCTCGTTAGACTTGGGTGAGATACATATTGTGGCAAAAGGTACGAGAAAATGTCGTAAAGTCAATTGTTCGCATTCTTATATGCGAAACTTGATTCCTGTCAGACAGTTCAATACATTCATAATAGTTGTTGAGGCGGTCGAGGCAAGCAAGATCATCTCACTATCATTCAATCAAGGAAAAATGGCTGTGAAATACCCTATCCAAGGGGGACACTTAGTAACAATTCTTATAGTGCTGATATTTTCTCAGGCTGCATCTCAACAGAATTCCTGGCAATGGACAGGCGGACCATATTGGGGAGCTGCTAAAGTACTCACAATGAATACCAACGGACACATCTTTGCCGGAACGGCGAGTGGAATTTGCCGTTCGACCGACAATGGTGATAACTGGGCATTGACAACTCAAGCATTAGGAAGAATTGATGTGCGAACTCTCGTAATTAAATCTAACGGATATATTTTTGCTGGAACGTATGATGGACGAGTTATTCTATCAACAGATAACGGTGGTAATTGGAGTTCTGTTAGTACTGGGCTGCCACAGATGGCTGTGATGTCTATTGTTATAAGACGCGACGGACAAATCTATGCTGGAACAGATAGCGGTGGAGTGTTTCGTTCGACAAATGATGGAGCAAGTTGGACATCTATCAATCAAGGATTGATGGATACACATATCTATTCACTTGCCGCTGATACCAACAATCGTATCTATGCTAATATTGCAAGTGGAGTATTCTATTCAACAAATGATGGTACTAATTGGATAAGTACACAAGGGACAATGAACCTTCCCACCGGACTACTTACACTTGATCCTCAAGGAGTTCTTTTTCTAAGGGATCCAAGAGGTTCCCTCTATCGCTCTCAAGATAGCGGGTGTACTTGGATAGATCTTTCCCAACGAATAGATACTTTTTATTTTCGCGGTCAACCAGTAGTAGATTATCAATTTATTTTATATTCGAATATTGTTTTTGATTCAAGAGGAGAGTTAATAGTTTGGAATAATAATAGTAGTTACGATAAAATATTTATGAAGTCCACAAATGGAGGTGATAAATGGATTTCTATGGATACAATTTGGATGGGCAGCAGCTATGAAAATATTTATTCGCTTGCGATCAATCCTAATAATGGATATGTGTTTACAGGGACATCTGCAGGAATGTTACGCTCCACAGATGATGGAGCTAATTGGATTAATGTAAATCGTGAATTAGCTACACGAAGTATTTCTTCAATGGCAATCAATTCTAATGGTAACATTTTTATAAGTAGCGATAGTGGAGTGTATCGGTCAACAAATAATGGAGATCAATGGATTCAAAAAAATCAAGGATTGCCTTTGGGTGGATTTCCAGGAAATATCTGGTCGATTGCGATTAATCCTTTGGGAAATATTTTTGCTGGTGCTAGTTCAGGTGGAGTTTTTCGTTCCACAGATAATGGTGAAAATTGGCAATGGATAAAAAACTATGGTTATATTATCGCCATCAATTCCAATGGGCATATTTTCACCGGGAGTTATATTGCACCTATATGCCGGTCAACAAATAACGGCATAAGTTGGACAGTGCTTGATTCCACAAGTTTTTTATTTGCCAATTGTTTTGCTTTCAATTCAAGTGGTCATATTTTTGCTGGTAGTTATTATAGTAATGGTAATGATCGAGTTGTTTCCCGCTCAACAAACAACGGTGATAGTTGGACCGCTCTGACCCAAGGATTTCCTACTAGTCAATTGCATACATATTATAGAGTAAATGCATTAGCTGTCAATTCCCTCAGCAGTATCTTTGCAGGAACAGATAGCGGCATGTTTCGTTCTACAAACAATGGCGACAACTGGAGCAGGATCGAAAATGGCTTGCCTCCGAGTATAGGAACTTGGAGTACTTGCTGCCCTCCAAGTATTGTTTACTACGGCCCACCACAAATCCGGACTATAGCCACCAATTCAGTTGGATATATATTTATTGCGTATGATAGAGGTGTCTACCGTTCGACAGATAATGGTGATACGTGGACTATGTTTAATTTAGGTTTATCTCAGAGTGATACCGTTAATGTGTTAGCTGTTAATTTGAGCGGCTATCTTTATGGTGCGACAAGTACAGGAAGCGTTTTCAGAAGTGCGAGTCCAACAACATCGGTTGGTAACTCCAAGATCAACGTACCCCTGCATTATATTCTTGAACAAAATTATCCCAATCCATTCAATCCCACTACAGCAATTAGTTTTCAGTTGCCAGTGTTAAGTAAGGTAAGCTTGAAAATATTTGATGTGCTTGGTCGGGAAGTAATGACATTGGTCAACGAAGAAGAACCAGCCGGCTCGTATGAGGTGCAATGGAACGCTGAGAAAATGACAACCGGTATCTATTTCTGCCAGTTCAAAGCAGGGAGTTATATGCAAACGAGGAAGATGTTATTGCTAAAATAACGAAACATTGTGAAGAAAAAGAAAGCCCTCCAACGAAGTACATTTCGCGGAGGGCTTTGTGTTGTTAACAGTATATCATGAGACAAATTCAGGATAATGGATTACCCTTTGTTTGCTTTGTAGAATTCTTCCATAAACTTTGCCAGCACTTCAACAGACTCCACCGGACAGGCATTATAGATAGAAGCGCGCATGCCGCCAACTGAGCGGTGACCTTTCAGTCCGAGCATCTTTTTCGGTTTCGCTTCGGCAATGAACTTCTCTTCGAGTTCTGGTGTCGGCAAATTCCATGTAACATTCATCAGCGATCGATCTTCTTTATTGACGACTGAGCCTTTGTAGAATTCCGGATGTGCGTCGAACATATCGTAAATGAGTTTCGCTTTCTTCTCGTTGCGTGCTTGAATGGCTTCTAATCCGCCTTCTTTGATAATCCATTTTAGTGTTCTGCCAACCACAAATATCGGAAGGCAGGGCGGCGTGTTGTATAACGAGCCTGCATCCACATGTGTTTTGTATTTTAACATGGACGAAAGGTTTTGTTTTGCTTTCGCTTCCATCCACGCTTTCTTGATGACTACCATCACTACGCCGGCAGGACCAAGATTCTTTTGGGCACCGGCATACATGAGATTGTATTTTTTGAAATTACGTTTCATACTAAGCATGTCAGAAGACATATCAGCAATAAGCGGAACATCACCGACATCCGGATCAGTTTTCCACTGCGTGCCAAAGATCGTGTTGTTCGTAGTGATATGGACATAATCCGCATCGCCGGAATATTTGATATTCTTCGGCAGCTGATTGAAGTTCGTTGCTTTTGAAGATGCGACCTCGGTTACTTCTCCGAGAAGCTTTGCTTCTTTTATCGCTTTCGATGCCCATTCACCTGTATTGACATAATCAGCTTTCTTGTGGAGAAAATTCATCGGTACCATCGCAAATTGCATACTTGCGCCGCCTCCGAGAAAAACCACGGCATACTCATCTGCCGAAAGCCCCATAAGAGCAAGAGCATCTGTTTGCGCGTCTGTTACTACTTTTTCAAACGTTTTATCTCGGTGGCTGATTTCCATAATTGAAACGCCAAGTCCGGCAAAATCCATCACGGCGTCTCGCGTCTCTTCAACGACGGAAAGAGGTAGAATTGCCGGTCCAGCAAAGAAGTTGTGTGCGCGTGCCATCGTTATGATCCTTTCCAAATTATTTATTCAAGTACATTCGGTGGGTGAAACAATTATTTAAACATACTAAATTTTTTTTTCAGTGTCCATATTCTTTTTCAGAAATAAACTTTTAGAGGAAATGGGTTTTCTCTGGTAAGAAAGAGACAGGAAAAGGTCGTTGTCGCGGCGTTGAATTCTACCATATCGTTGCAGCGGAATAGTCACATAATGCAACAAATCGTCGATGATGGTAAAAGATGGTTGGAAAAAAGAATTGTGCGGTTGCTGGTTAGAATATTTTTTGGTATAATTAAAGAATCAAAACTGTTTGATTTCCCCTTCGATCTGCTCGGCAAACCGTGGCAATCGGTGGTTGGACAGGATAATAAACTATAATTCTTACTCATCATAATCTTAAGGAGTATCCTATGAAGATTCTCGTGACTGATGGTATTACGTCGGAAGGCGCAAAGATCCTTACAGATGCCGGACACCAGGTAGATAAAGTGAAGCTGACACCTGAAGATCTATTGAAAAAGATCGGTGAATACGATTGCATCATCGTCCGCTCCGCAACAAAAGTGACAAAGGAAGTAATAGAAGTTGGAAAAAATCTCAAAGTGATTGCTCGTGGCGGTGTCGGGCTGGACAATATCGATGTGCCGGTTGCCGAGAGTAAGGGTATTAAAGTCTTGAATACACCTGCCGCATCAACTGTGTCCGTTGCAGAGCTCGCTCTTGCGCATATGCTTGCTGTGTCTCGCTTCCTGAATGTCAGCACGATGGAAATGCGACAAGGTAAGTGGCCGAAGAAAGAATATGGAGAGGGTATTGAACTGTACAAAAAGAATCTTGGCATTCTCGGTCTCGGCAATATCGGGAAAGAAGTTGCACGACGCGGATTAGCGTTCGGGATGCACGTGTTGGCATACGATCCGCCGTTCACGCCAATGGATTTCTTCGTCGAAATTACGACAAAGGAAAAAGTGCTTGCCAATAGCGACTTCATCACGCTTCACCTCCCGTACAACAAGAAGGAGGGGCCAATTATCGGGAAGAAGGAATTTGAGATGATGAAAAAGGGTGTGGTCATCGTTAACTGCGCGCGCGGTGGTGTAGTAGATGAAGCCGCTTTGTTGGAAGCATTGAACTCTGGTAAAGTTGCTGGAGCAGGATTGGATGTGTTCATAAATGAACCACCGACCGAGGCTCAAAAAGCCCTGATCAATCATCCACGGGTGAGTGTGTCGCCGCATATTGGCGGTTCGACTGTTGAAGCTCAGGAGCGCGTTGGCGCAGAGATCGCGCAAAAAGTAGTGAAAGCATTCAGCGCTCAAGAGCACTCATAGTAAGTTTTGGAAGTAGATGGCAACAATCCGACCGTTTAAAGCATTTCGGCCGAAACCGGAATTTGCCGGTGAAGTCGCTGCTCGACCGTACGATGTGCTCAACTCCGATGAAGCACGCGAAGAGGTGAAGGGACATCCTTTCTCTTTTTTGCACGTTGGCAAACCGGAAGTTGATCTCGATCCCAAAATCGATATTCATGACAGGCAAGTGTACGAGAAAGGAAAAGAGAATCTTCAGAAACTTATTTCCCAAGGAATATTGCTGGAAGATTCGTCACCTTCACTGTATGTCTATGCGCAGACTATGGGGAATCGCACACAGTACGGTCTTGTCGGATGTGCATCGGTGGAGGAGTACTGGAATGAAACCATTAAAAAGCATGAGTTCACACGGAAAGATAAGGAAGAAGATCGCTGTAATCATGTAAATGTAACGAATTCTCATTCCGGGCCTGTGTTCCTGACATACCGCGATAATGCAGAGATCAACGCCATTGTTGCCTGCGTTGTAAGCAAGCCGCCGGAGAATGATCATGTTGCAATTGACGGCATCCGGCATCAAAGCTGGGCGATCAAAGACAGAGGGACGATCGAGAAGATTACTTCTATCTTTAAGACGATTCCCAACCTGTATATTGCAGACGGACATCACCGCTCGGCTGCAGGAGCGCGGGTTGGAAGAGAACGTGCAAAGGCAAACCCCCACCATCGAGGCGATGAGGAGTACAATTTCTATCTCGCAGTATATTTTCCATCAAGCCAGCTTCGGATTATGGATTACAATCGTGTTGTCAAAGATCTGAATGGATTGACGAAGGAAGAATTTTTTTCCAAGCTACAACAACATTTCAGTTTCGTTAAATCTTCCGTTCCTGTGAAGCCGGCAAAGAAAGGCGACTTCGGAATGTATCTTGATGCTGCGTGGTATACGCTCACTGCCGGGCCTGCATTGCGAAACATCACCGATTCGGTGCAGCGGCTTGATGTCTCTGTTTTGCAGAATCATCTTCTTGATCCGATTCTCGGCATTAAAGATCCGCGTGTCGACAAACGAATTGACTTCGTCGGCGGCATACGCGGATTAGGCGAACTGGAACGAAGAGTGAAATCCGGTGAAATGAAGATCGCCTTCACCATGTATCCCACTTCTCTCGATGAGCTTATGGCTATTGCCGATGATGGGAAAGTCATGCCGCCGAAATCAACGTGGTTCGAACCGAAACTCCGCGACGGATTGTTTGTACACTTCTTAGATTGAAACGATAGAGTGGATGAAATATATCGCGCTCTTGTTGTTCCTACCGGCCTGTCTTTTCGGGCAAGCTCGTTCACCTGTAAAGGTTATACACCGGTGGTGTTGTCATATGTCCATTGGGATGTTACAACCAATGAGCGATGGCAGTCTTGATCCGTTGACTTGTATAATAGAGATATAAAATATTGTAATAACGTTTCTTATTTCGTGTTATCGACAAAGACAAAGAATAAAAGAAGGCTCTTCGAGAACATTGGTGCTTGTTGAACACCATAAGCTCATTTATGAGAGAAAAACCGGATTTTAGAAGAAGTAAGCTACGGAATATACCGTAGCAAACTACGGAACATACCGTAGGTTGAAAAATACTGGAATTACCCGATGCAATTCAAAGGACGCTGGAGTATCTTAATACCAGTTAGAATAAGTAAGAATAAAAAAATTAACTTAACGATTCACTAACAATTATTAAAGGAGTTACAAATGAAAAAACTAACTCTTCTCATCGCCCTCTTGCTGATCGGATTATCGGCAAATGCTCTTGCTGCTAACCCATCTGCCAGTGCATCAGCTAGCGCAACTGCTGTTATTGTGACACCGATTTCAATTTCACAAAGTGGCAATAATTTGAGTTTCGGCAATATAGTTGCTAGTGTTGCTGGTGGAACAGTTGTGGTAGATCCTAGTGGAACCCCCAGTTATTCGGGCGTGTCAGTTCCAAGTACCCCTGGAACGATTACAGCAGCAGCTTTCAGTGTTACAGGATCTGCAGGTCTGACTTATGCTATTACGCTTCCAGGATCAGCTACACTTAATAGTGGCGGAAATTCTATGACACTTGGCACATTCACAAGTTCTCCCAGTGCTACAGGTACATTAGATGGAAGTGGTGCACAAGCACTCACTGTTGGCGCGACCTTAACTGTAGGTGCAAGTCAGGCTGCAGGTACATATACTGGAACCTTCTCGGTGACAGTTGCCTATAATTAAAAGAATAGTTTTTAGGTAAGGAACGCTGCCTGTAATCAGGCAGCGTTTTTTTTTGCATATTTTTTAACTGAAAGGATTGACAAAAAAGAAAAACTGCGTAACGCTTAAGTGTTTATTCGTTTTGTCGAAATTACAATCATTTTGAGCTCCTGATAGCGGAAAATTCACGAAAAACAAAGGGAACCGCTATCGGTATATTAATTGTTCTTTTTATAATAGAACTTGACAAGAGGAGCTCAAGAAATGAAGAACTTAACTAAATGTTTGGCGCTTTTAATGATTGGATTCTCAACAAATATGTTTGCTCAAGCAGGAGCAATAGCCAGCGCAGCGGTCAATATTGTGGCACCGATTAGTATCACAAAATCAGTTGATATGAACTTTGGCATTGTAGCCACAGGTATGACAGAAGCAGGTACAGCCATGTTAAATACGGATGGCACACGCTCAACAACAGGTGGTGTAACAATTCCGCCTACGAGTGGTTCACCTACGGCAGCTTCTTTTGTTGTTACAGGTACAGGAAACTACACTTATGAAATATCGTTGCCTTCTGCACCTATTACACTTAATGGTGCTACTGAAGGTGTAACAGTTGGCTCATTTGTTAGCAGTCCTAATGCAACAGGTACTTTGAATGCCGGCACTCAAACAGTATATGTCGGTGCTACACTGAATGTGCCTGAATCTACGGTACCAGGATCTTATTCGAATGGTTCAGGTTTAAAAGTAACTGTTAATTATAATTAGAGAATCGATTAGAAGAAACGGTTTCTGGTGTATGTAGTTTTAATTTTATATATATTTGATGCAAAATTAATCAAGAGTGTTGATTACAAATTTTATAAAAAAAATTATGCATACATCTGAAATGAAAAAGAAACCTGCGTCTAACCCAGCGATTTATTCATTCATCCTACTTTCAATTTCAATAATGACGCTAATTTTTTCCACAGACCTGACTGCGCAAGGCAACCTGATGGTATTTCCGAGAAGAGTTGTTTTTGAAGGATTAAAAAGGTCTCAAGAGATTAATATTGCCAATACAGGAGTGGATACTGCGAGGTATGTTATCTCTTTCGTAAATTACAGGATGAAGGAAAACGGCGAATTTGAAGAAATCACGCAGCCAGATAGTGGGCAAAATTTCGCAGATAAATATATTCGTTTTTTCCCACGTAGTGTTGTCCTTGCACCTAATGAAGCTCAAATCGTAAGAGTACAAGTTATTAGAAACAATCAGATATCTCCCGGTGAATATCGATCGCATTTATATTTCAGGGCAGTGCCTGCTGAAAAGCCACTCGGTGAGAAAGATCTCAAAGATACTACTTCTATTTCTATAAAATTGCTTCCGATATTTGGTATGACAATACCTGTAATCGTACGGGTTGGTGAATCTACAGCCAGAGTAAATATTTTTGATATATCATTTAAAATGGTAAACGACACGCTGCCCACTATTAGCCTGGCATTTAAACGTACGGGCAACATATCAGTCTATGGTGATATTGCATTTGATCATATTTCACCATTGGGCAAAATAACACGGGTAAACTTTGTTCAGGGTATGGCAATTTACACACCAAATCTTGTCCGCAGATTCAAGGTCAACTTAGATAGAACTTTAGGCGTTGATTACAGAAAAGGAAAATTACATATAGTTTATTCATCACAATCAGCCGCAAAACCTGAAAAGTATGCCGAAGCAGATTGGTATTTGCATTGATAATTATGATGATGAAAAATAAATTTTACATATTGCTTTATCTAATCGCTTTACTGACGATGGTTGTGTTAATTAGCACGACTGCTATGGCACAGAGGTACGCAGTTGCGACTGGCAACTGGAGCGGAGCTATATGGGCAACAACAGCCGGTGGTGTTGCAGGAAGTGCTCCAACGCCAACATCGGCAGATGCTGCTACTATCAATGCCGGTGTTACTGTTACAATAGATGTTGCTGCATCCTGCGCATCATTGACTTTTACTGCTGGTGCTCCTAATACTGCTACTACTGCTACAATTAGTGGTACCAATTCATTGACGATAACTGGCGCACTAACAATAAATGGTCAAAATGGTACGACAACTGGAACTCCTAACAATATGAATGTTAATGCTGGAACTCTCTCAGCAGGTTCGGTAGTACTTCAAGGTGTTTCAGGTAGCGCTTCGAAATATGCTCAAATAAATATCTCAACAGGAACTGTTACTGTTACAGGGGTTATTACTTCTGATGGAAGTGAATGCCGTATTACTTTTTCAGATGTTGGAATATTATATGCAGGGGGTACGTTCTTGAGCGGCACACAAGGGACATTCACAGCATCTACCGGTACAGTGAATTTTAATGCTGCCGGGGCACAGACAATTGCACCATTTGCGTACACATTTAATAACGTTACACTTTCTGGCTCCGGTGTAAAGACAACTACGAATGCAACAATCAACGGTATTTTGTCGATGGAAGGAACTGCCACAGCATCTGCCGCTCCGACCTATGGTGCAGCAGCAACATTGCAATATAACACAGCAACTGCGCGAACAGCTGGTGTGGAATGGATAACGCCTTTTACGGGAACTGGTGGAGTAATTATTGAAAATACGGGAACAATAACTTTAAATGGTAATAAATCATTTACAGCTTGTCCATTAACTGTTAAAGAAGGATCAACACTGGCTGCTGGTGTTCGTACCATGGGTGGTACTCTCAACGCGCTAAATTTGGTCTGTGGCGGACTTACAGCAGGTTCCACAATAACAGGAACCGGTCTTCTAACTCTTGGTGGTAATGTTTCTGTAATTGATGCCGGTAACGGTACTTTTGGTGCAACTGTTTTTTGTCCTGTTGCATTGACAAATCTCACAACCCGCACTTTTACTATTGCAGATGACGGAACTTCAGCAATAGACCTTACTATCTCTGGTGTTATAAGTACAACAGGCAGTCTCGTAAAAGCTGGTGCAGGCACAATATTGTTGTCCGCAGCTAATTCTTATACAGGAACAACAACCATCAATGCCGGAACACTTCAAGCTGGGATTACCAACGCATTGGCCGCTGGTGCTGTGACAGTCAATGACGGTGGAACTTATGATCTGAATGGTTTTTCAGATGCAATTGGTGCACTCACTGTCAACAGTGGCGCTGTCGGTGGAACTGTCACAACCGGTGCGGGTACTCTTACGCTGGGAGGCAATGTTACATCGACTGGCGGTGCCACGAACGCCTCCATCAGCGGCAATCTTGCTTT
>JBEKNC010000008.1:0-154349 GCA_049523215.1 Bacteroidota bacterium
CCGGAATACTTTCCGTACAGAACCATATTGCCGACTTTTACTTCCATCGGAACAAGTTTTCCATCATCGGAAACCCTTCCCGGTCCAACAGCAATCACTTCACCCCATACCGGTTTTTCTTTCGCCGTGTCTGGAACGAAAATACCGCCCTTGGTCTTTTCTTCAGCTTTGGACGGCCTCACAACAACGCGATCCGCCAATGGTTTGAGCATCATAAATACGCCCTCCTTTTATTGGTTATTTTGAATATATTGATAAAGAATTGAATTAGCACTCTAATACTGTGAGTGCTAATATACTATATGAATACAGAAAAGTCAAGGTGGGTATGGAAATTACAGATTAAGCCTTTAACTGACGGAAGAAATGACCAGCAATTCGATCAATAAATACAAGCAGAGCAATTGCAAGTAAAGCAAAGACGATAGTATGCGTATGAGATGCACCTAAGTTATGAATAGGAAATTTCTGCGTTAGATAGCTGCCGAGTTGCTGGCTGCCCTCCTGGATAATTTTAAGAAATTCTAGAATCAGTTTAACTTTCGTAGGTTTATCACTTTGAAAAGCACTTGTACCAGTGATTAAAAATATATACACCAAAAAGGCAAGGACCGATGCCATTGCAATAACATTGCCCATATTGTGAAGAAGCCATTCGTACCACCTCTTTTTTTGAGAGGGGTGTACCGTCCTGAAATAAGTTGGCACAGAGAACACAATGAATCGTATCAAAGCCTCTAAACCTTCCTTCACTGCCGTTCGGCAATTGTTGTGACCGTTGTCAATATTTATATCGACTTCTATTGCTGATTTCACTTCATATTAAGCTATTCTTCTTTTTTTATTGTTTTTATCTTTTTCAGGAAATTTCCTATTGACCATGACTTTTGTTTTATCTATACTTCTGAGGTCATTCTGGACAGATACCAGAATTCACTACATCACATATCAACATAAAGGGTTCTCTTATGAAAAAAATTCTATTGGTTTCATTGGTAATGCTTCTTGCCGTATCTGTGGCATTTTCTCAATTTGGGATTAAGGGAGGTATTAATCTCGCAACGGTTGGTGGAGCTGATAAAAAACAGAATGACATTGATCCTACAAACAGACTCTGCTTCGTAGGCGGAATATCTTGCAGGATCGGATTAATTGCAGGCATTTCTATCCAACCAGAAGTAATGTATATCCAAAAAGGAGCTGTCTATGAAGTTAGTCAGACTATTGGAGGTTATACTGGTACAGGAAAGCTTACATTCAAAGGTGATTATATAGATATTCCACTCCTCCTAAAATTTAATTTACCGATACCAGTGTTTAGTCCTTATATCGAAGGCGGAGTATCATACGGTATATTACTTTCAGCAAAACAAAAGGAGGAACAATCTTCGAATTATCCTGGAGACGTATCTACATCCAATGAAACCGACATTAAAGATCAAATGACAAAGAACGACATCTCCTGGATTGTTGGTGTCGGTTTTGATCTCTCCATTTTAGAAATCGATGCACGATATGTGGTTGGCATGAAGAGGCTGCGGAAAGACATCCCAGAAACGACGACGATTGATGAAAACGCTACAATGATTTACAATCGTGGAATAATTTTAACTGTTGGTCTTAGATTCTAAATGCCATTCTCCATCTGCGGCGCATCTCTAAGGTGCGTCGCAGATAATTTGTACTCTTATTTATTCTTTTTCGGGTTTCATACCCCGCAACCCCGCCTGTCAGCCTTTGGCGGAAATGTCCGTTTCGATTAGGAAATTGAAACGAGATCTCGACGAAGTCGGACAGGCATCCAGGTCTTGGGTATTCCCTATTTCTAGATTCCCGATTACAGCATTTCTGCCCCCGATTCGCCCGAAGCGGAGTCTCTACTTCAAACAACTCCTTTTTGTTCCTGCAAGATCAAAGAATTCTGCTAACGGAACCGCCTATGATGAAAGCCGTGGAATCCCATTCTTACAGAAAATCGAGGATAATACCAGTCTGGATAAAATCCGTCATACCAGAAGTACGGTGGATAGGCATAATATCGTACCACACCGGGACTGCTCGATTGGCTTGATAGCTCGCCCGGCTGCGTCATCATAGCGCTGATCACCTTCTCACTCACGCCCGCATTTCTGAGATCAATAACTTCCTGCGGTTTCAACTGGAACCAGGTGTCTGTTGCATCCATCATGTTAATGATGAGACTGTCGCTCACGCCGGCCTTCGACAAATTAATCACATCTTGCTGGCTCATCCTTCTGAGGGTGTCTCTTCGCATAGAATGATCTTTGTCATTCTGTGTATATCGTTCAGACGCACATCCGAAGAGACTAAGTGCTATGACCAGGAAGGCGGATGAAATGATTTTGTGTGCCATATTTCCTCCACACATATTGTTTAATAATTAGACGCATTATTATGCCAATGGTTTCATGCGAGAACGATGGTCTCTTTGATACAAAAGTTCCAAAGAAGAATCCTCATCGATGAAAAACCCTGAAAAGAACTCGGGGTATGTCGGTGAGAATTTCTTGGTTTATGAGTATAATTTTTAACCTGCCTCCCCGCTTCCCGGACGCGGCAGATGCTTGCCTTTGATTGGTCTCTGGCGTTTATCGACCACCCCTGTTCCGATTGAAATACATCGGAACGTCCCCTCCTCATACTGAGGAGGGATGTGGGGTGGTGGCTTCAGAGTAAAAGCAGCCCTTGCCCTCCCATCCGGAAACGCGTATATTTACAGTTAGAAATATCCCGAGCCGCCGTAATTATCATTGAGGATTCCGATTCGAAGAAAAAGCTTAAAGAGAAAAGATATTGTGCAGGGCAAATGAACTTCATCGGCATCTCGGATATTATGTAGGTGGGATGGATATTAGGAAGAAGGAAGGGCGTATTCTCCAAAAAACCATGAGGGACATATGAATCAATTTCAAGTTCAGAGAGAACGTTACAAACTAAGAAGTCTGCACTACTGGCTTACCTTCGGCGGAATGAGCGGCATTTTGATTTCCAGTGTCGCACTATTTCAATTGGCCCTCACTTTGACGGGCCTTAGTCTCATGGCGGCAGGTTTCTCCGTATATATCCTCCGGTCCTTGATTGTACTGGGAAAAAAAGGGTGGGTTGCAGCATATGCAATCATAATCGGTATCCCCTTCCTTCTGGCGTTTATCCTGTCCGAATCGGAAATTTTAGGGATAGCCATTTGGTTCTTCCCGTTGGTTATGTTTTATTTTTATTGCTGGCTCCTTCGTTATTCTGTAACTGAGTGGCTCAGCGATCTCGGGGATGAGAAAGCATTTGAGTTAGGCCAGAAAAATGAGAAACAATATCAGGATATCCTGAATCGGTTGCACTAAATATCGGGGATTTAACGTCCCCTCAAGAGAAGGGACCACAGGGGGCGTAATATTTAAAACTCGCAAAGCGAGTTTACAAAAGCTACGCAGACTTACTCAAGGAAAAACATGACACACCCCTAAATCCCCTCTCGTCTCGGTTAATTCTTATATGAGAGGGGACTTTTACCGGCGGGATGGATATGAAAAAGATATAGATGATAAAAAGAAGGCAAATACAATTTTGTGTAAGTATCAGGGAGTGTTTCAGGAATAAATATTCTATTAGAGAGTGAATTGCGTTCCATAAATAATCATATCAAGAAACAAATTATTTGGAGTAACTATGGATACTGAAGAAATAGGCCTAAGTCCTGGAACGCAGCAAGAAGAAAAAACTGAAAGTAATAAAACTCGTGCTACAAAATTTGAAGAAGAAATAAAGCAATTTCTTGTCAAACTCGGTTTTATAGATGTCGATGGTGCGACTGATAGATTCAAACTTGGAGGAATTCAAGTTGACTCATGTGGTGGACATTTAAATTCCACAATAAAAAGAATTCAGCACAAAAAGAAAAAGCGCTGGTATTGTGGAATAACTCTACTCTTGGTTTATTGATTCTTTTAGCGAACCGTGAGGAAACCGAAGGAGCTTGGATAGGTTTCAAGAAAGGCTCGTTGGAAAAAATGCCTGTCCTTAATGTTGAAGAGCTAACAGAAATTCAACTCAAAAAGCTTGCTGCAGCATACGATAAAATCGCCAAGAAACCCCTGCAACCATTTCCACAAATGGCAACCGATCCTGTCCGAAAAGAAATTGACAGCGCCATCGAGAACGTCCTAAACCTGCCAGACTTTTCTATCCTGCGCAAACTGTTAGCACAAGAACCGGTTGTTTGCCTCAATCGCTTATAGCCACCTAGCTATGAGTGAGATGTTCTCCCGAACAGAAACAGTGTCAAGATTTTTATCTAAAAAATTGTTAGAATCTAATAGTCTGTATCGATTCGAGAAATTCGACGGCAACCATCAACATCAATAAATCATCTCTCACATAAAAGGAGCATCCTATGCCTAAAATTATTTCTACTCTTCTGTTTGCCGGACTCGCGGCGCTGCTTGTTACATTTGCTTCTGCGCAGGAGAAAAAACCAGTCGAGCCTCCCAAGCCTGCGCAAAGTCCCTCTCAGGAGTTGTTGTGGATGTGGAATCGTGTAGGAAACAAACTGATCGCGATGGCAGAGGATTTTCCCGAAGACAAATACAACTTCAAAGCCCAGAAGGATGAGAGGACGTTCGGAGAAAATCTGATACACGTTGTATGGAATTATAATGGCCTGATCAGTGTCATCAAAGGATCGGCGATGGAGTCCATATTGAGCGAAGATTCTTTGCGAAAAAAGTATCCGATGAAAACAGACATCGTGAAATACTTGAAGCAAGCGGTCGCAGACGGTGCGGAGCTGATCAAGGCACAAGGGGACAGCGGATTGACGCGCGAGTATAAATCTCAATGGTCAAATACAATGTTTCACAGTTCATTCGGCTGGCTCACTGTCATTGAGCATGCAGGTGAACATTACGGACAATTGGTTGTGTATTACCGTCTCAACGGAATAGTACCGCCTGCATCCCGGCCGAAAAAATAGCATCCCCCTCTCCTCGTAGGAGAGGGTTAGGGTGAGGTCAAAAGAAAATGACCCCACCTTCATCCTCCCCTAGGAGGGGAGGAGATATTTTGATCACATGGTAAGCGTAGAAACGTTGAAAATTGTAAATCAAATGGAGGGAATGTTGAAGGGACGTATCGTTATACGTCCCTTCAACAGTAAGAACCATTTCATATGCGGACAAGGCAACATTGGCGGCAAGAAAAGGACTCCGTAATCGCGAGCAATATATAGTTTATCCAAAACAAAGGATGCTTCGATTTGAAATAAGATGCCCCGCAAAACGGGGCATCATTCTCAGGCCTCCGACTGTAGAACTTCGGTCATTTCATTTCGCAATTCCAATTACTCCGTACCCAACCCTCGCTCCTGCATTTCCAGTCGGTTGTGTTTTAAAATCATCTTCTTTTTCATGTACGATAACTGCATGACCGATGATCGAATTATGACCATTCAATTTCATAACAGAATCGATATAATCGAGACGTGCGTTACCGCTTGCATCTGCTTCGATGTTTCCCATATCGCCGGCATGACGTTTCTCGCTCATCGGCATACTGTGAGGCATGCCCATCGGGTTGAAGTGCCCGCCCGCTGAACTCCCATCGTCAGAACTGATATCGCCGAACTCATGAATGTGAAATCCATGTTTACCCGGTGTTAATCCTGTCAGATGAGCAAGAATGCGAATTCCTTTATCGACTTCCTCAAATGTCACGACACCATGCACCAAATTCCCCTTCGTCGATGTGATTATAGCAACAGCCCGCTTGATTAATGATCTCTGGTGCATCGTAGAATCATGTTGAGCGAAGAGGAATTGTGTGCTCATGAGGATCAATGCAAGGTTGAGAATAAAAAAGGTTTTTTTCATACTTTCTCCTTATTATGAAACGATGAATTTTTTAACTCGTATCGATTTCTGATACTTCATTTCCTTTTATAACCATTT
Source organism: Bacteroidota bacterium (assembly GCA_049523215.1). Taxonomy (GTDB): domain Bacteria; phylum Bacteroidota; class Ignavibacteria; order UBA10030; family UBA10030; genus Fen-1298. Next base: position 5,961 of record JBEKNC010000008.1, read on the forward strand.
TTTAAACTGAAAAGTTGCAAGAAAGGACTTTTTAGTTACAAATTTTTGTTTAAAGATAAATGAAGAATATATCACTCAGGTTTTGGAAGTACACATCTCTCTGCATCAACATTCTTTTTTCGCTGATATCTGCCCCAGCATTGGCTGGTCCCCCTTTCAAGACTGATGATCCACAACCTGTTGACTTTCTTCATTGGGAGTTCTACGTTGCATCTGTGCAGCAAATCGGAAGACACGAGATCAACGCAACATGCCCTCACTTCGAGGTTAATTACGGAGTAGTTCCCAACATACAGTTACATGTTCTTCTCCCTTTCGGATATGTACACACAGATGCGGCAACTCACTTCGGTTTCTCGGATGCGGAGATCGGCATCAAATACAGGTTCGTTGAAGAAACAGAAACACACCCTCAAGTAGGACTCTTCCCTTTGCTCGAGCTGCCGACGGGCGACGAAAACGAACAATTAGGTGCGGGGAGAATTCAGGCATGCTTTCCCGTATGGATTCAAAAGAGTTGGGGAAAACTGACGTCGTACGCAGGCGGAGGGTTTTGGTACAATCCCGGGCCACAGCAAAAAAATTGGATGTTTACAGGCTGGGAGGTTCAATACGATTTTTCACGTGTGGTTACACTTGGAGGAGAGTTCTATTACCAGACCGCCGACGCCGAGGATTCTGAATCCAAGGGAGGATTCAACTTAGGCGGGTTTATCAATCTGAATGAATACCACCATATTTTGTTTTCTCTTGGCAGCAGTGTATTTGGTACAGAGGCAATAACCGGATACATCGGCTATCAACTCACGATCTAAATAATCGATGGAGCAACCATGGAAAAAGAAAACGGCAAATCGTCATTAAACAAATTCATTCACACGCCATGGCTATGCAACGGGCTTGATAGAGCGATCTTCGCAGTTCGACTGATGGTCGGCTGTGTGTTTCTCTCCGAGGGCATTCAGAAGTTCCTGTTCTCTGAATCGCTCGGCGTGAGTCGTTTTATCAAGATCGGCATCCCTGTACCTGAAGTAATGGCCCCCTTTGTCGGTGTTGTCGAAATAGTCTGCGGGGTGCTTGTTCTTATTGGCCTGATCACGCGGCTCGCTGCAATTCCGCTCATTATTGATATGCTCGTTGCAATCTCAACCACCAAAATTCCGATTCTTCTGGAAAAAGGATTTTGGGCGATGGCGCACGAGGCACGAACAGATTGGTCGATGATACTCGGCTCACTTTTCCTTCTGATTGTCGGCGGAGGTTCATGGTCGTTGGACGGATTGATAGTAAAGCGTGGCGGTGAACGGAATCAGGAAGTAAATAAAACTTAAGAGCCGAGATCGGCTTGCCCAACGTTGTTTGGCGGATGATCGCGGGATGAAGAAAACCGAGGTCATCCGCCCAGCCCGCCACAAACCATGTCGGGCAGGCAAGATGGCGGACAGGACAATGTCGGCTGCAGTGTGACAGGCAAGCAAATGGCTGAGAACGTCTACATAATTATATGGGTTTTAATCTTGGAATGAGAACATCAAAGAGAATCAGACAACAATCGAGAAGTCGTAGATTTTTCATCATAAGTCTCTTGACGATGGCTTTGATCAATCGACCATATCTTTACGGCTCAGGGAAGTGTAATGACAGTACAACACAACAACAAGAGATAACTCCAAAAGGACAGAATATGGAAACTCCACTAAAGCCACCATATATTAAAAAGGTTGGGCAGCGCGGCAAGATCATTATCTGGGTAGTCGACGGCACGTACGTGCGAACGCATCTCGACGAAGAGTTTACAAACTACGGCCAGCATTACGGTTTCAAATGCATCCCGAAAGATGAATTCTGGCTTGATAAGGAGGCGCAGGAGGATGAACAGAGCTTCTTTATTGACCATTTATTGGTTGAACACCGGTTGATGGAGAAGGGTGTTCCGTATGACAATGCGCTGGAAGCTGCTGATAAACAAGAGATGGCAGAACGTAAGAAAGCGGGCGATGTGAAAAAGCTGACAGCGGGAGGCAATCTTCCCGATCCGATAAAAGTGCATGTGCGGCTCTGGAAGAAATTAGAAACCGGGATGAGTGTGTGGATCGTCGATGGCAGGTTAGTAAGAAGTGTGTTCGATGTTGATTTTACGGAAGGCGGGCATGACTATGTCTATGAGTTTGTGCCTCAGAATGAAGTATGGATTGATAATGATCTCGAAGAGGCAGAGCGCCCGTATGTACTTCTTCACGAACTGCACGAACGGAATTTAATGGCAAAAGGATGGACGTACAGTAAAGCACACGAGGATTCAAGCAAGATCGAGTATTACTGTCGTCAACATCCCAACGAGTTGCACTCGGAGTTAGCAAAAGAAGGATGGGAATGAGAGGATGAGGAGATCAAGTCAGCCTACCCCATATACTCGGACCGCTTGAGGATAATTCTATTCCGCTGATTGGCAATTGCAATCCGTCCTATTCGGTTATTTCGTTGTAAAATACCACCGCGGTCCATTGAGTGTATCTGTCTCGGTGACTTCATCAATCCGCCAAAAGTATTTTGTTTTCAACTCTAGGGTTCCCGGATTAAAAACGTTATCTCTTTGATTTCCCTTAAATTCCAGTTTATCATTCTTGCCAAAATATACATTATGCGAAATTACATTTCGGGATGGTACCCATTTCAACAACGTAGTTTCATTGGGTACTTTGTATGCGCCAACTCTCGGTCTTGGCAAAAAAACCGTCAGCAGAACTGCAGGCATTGTCTCTTCCGGATCCCACTTGCCGTCGAATGTCCATTTTGCAGTGATGTCGTTTTGCTTCGGAGCAGTAGCGGCTGTTTCTAAATTATCTTTGAACCATGCAAAGTCGCCGCCTTGCCGGTGACAATTGTAATAATAATGCCGATCGCCCCATTCCCATTCTGTTTTACTTCCTGTAGGCCAATAGATGGGTGTATCTGCCATTGCTTGCGAGAATTGGCAATCCAGCAAAAAAATTTGTCCATCGCGATGATTGCGTCCCAACGGAAAACCTTGTACGCCATCGAATGAAGAATACCGTATAACAAATTTCTGGTTAATATCTGCGTCGCCGTCGTGCCAGATGCTGGCGCTGAGGCTGTGTCCATAAAACTTGCTGTCTGTAATGTAGCACCACCCGCGCGGACAAACGTAATCAACGCCTCCTTCAAAATAACAATTGGCATGGTAATACATGCCGTTCTTTTTATTCCAAAGACTGAGCGTATCTCCGCCGTCGGCAATGATATTGCAATGAATAATAATGATGCGTGTTCCCCCGCCGCGAACTGCAAACTGATGACTTTCATCATTATGCAGTGTGCCATAGTTATTATGGACGGTGAGATTCGCCAAGGTAATATCTGTCGCAAATGTATCGATATTAACTACTGCCGAGCCCCAATCCCATGAACGCTGATGATGATGTTGGTCGTTCCAATTCCTCCTCAGTTCTGCATAGATAATTCGTGTGCTGTCGCGGTCCTCGCCAACAAGCGTGATAAAACTTTTTGTAATGAACAGCTTTTCGTGATACACACCGTTTCGGATAAGTATGATGACATTTTGCTTGTTGTCTGCGGGCACGGAATTTATCGCATCTTGAATGCTTGCGAACTGCCCACTTCCATCCTGTGCAACAATAATATTAGCCTTTTCCCCTGCCGACACGTGAGTAAAGAACACACATGTAAATACGATGATTGTAAGACCGACGTTTCTTTTCATTTTATTTAGCAAGAATAAGTTTTACGGTTTGTGAGAAAGAATTTGAGCGCAGACGCGCAAAGTATACACCACTGGATAAATTACTGCCGTTAAACTCTGCCGTATGTGAACCAGCAGATTTGATACCCTCAACAAGCGTTGCTATTTCTCTGCCGTATATATCGTACACCTTTAACGAGACGACACCCGACTTTGGTATTTCAAAGTTAATCGTCGTTGATGGATTAAAAGGATTGGGAAAGTTTTGGCACAAAGCAAATCCGGTAATTTTTAATGCCGATTCATCAACACTAGCAGTACCGCTTTTTTTATTGCCGGCGTTTGTCATCACAATGCTTTTGACATCTTGGGCATTATCAAGTGTATAAGAATACGGAAGAGTAAAGACTGCATCAGTACCTGAGGTGAGCGCTGAAATGATACTTGCGTCTTTATACCATCCATCTATCCAGGTTATACCGTTGGTCGTCTCCATAAATGATATATTATTATTTGCAGCGTGAACTTTTCCTGTTATCGTCCCGGGTGCTATGGACAATGCCACTTCCCATGGATTTTTGACATGTCCAAAGTAATTATTTTCCACCAAGCATTCGGCGTACAGACGAGTACGGACACAATAAAGAGCGCTATCGGAGCTGTAATAATTGTTATAGATATGAACTCTCCCAAAACGCACTGAAGGCATCCGTTCATTGCAAAGTTGGTCATACCAGCAATGATGAATTGTCACATGGAGATACCCCGTATCTGGCGCTGTATCACTGGACCCGATGAGATTCACAAGACGGTGTGTCGTTTGATGAACATAACGAAATCGACACCAAGAGAGAGTAACACTGTCAGCCTGTTCTGTAATATCACACGAACCATCTGCACAATCGGTAAACGTGCAATGAGTAATATAGACGTTCTTGCTGCCAAATATCGTGATGCCGTCTCCATCGCCGACATGAGAAGGATTCGTAAGATTTAAGTCCTGAATAATAACATTGCGAACTCCGGTACTGACCCGAAGGTCTGCATTTATCGTAGCGTTTGAATCTGCTCCCTGAATAGTTTTATTCGATAGTATTGGAATATAACCGGGATAGGTGATTGTGCCCGAGACAGTAATGATGTAGGGCGAACTTGCTGCAGCGTACATCATCAAGTCACTTGCGTTGGTAACGGTCACGGCAGTTCCGCCTGCCCCACCCGTTGCATTTCTCCCAAAGCCGTCCTGTGCAACCATGATATTTGCTTTCTCTATCGCTTCCAACGAAGAAGAGAACATGCAAGTAAGAATCGCAGCTGCACAGCCGATTGCTCTCATCCTCGTATTTCGCCAAAATATGTTCATTGATTTCTTCATGTATGTTAGAATTTAAAAGAGCAATCAAAGATAGATAATAGTTACCTCCCCAATAAAGTCCCCTGAGATTATAATGTACATCGAATCAGTTGACTCAGGAAACCCTACGATCATATTCATGAACGGATTGATCATTCAAGGTATGTATTTCAAGGTTTGAGTTTTTACTTCTCTATCACCACATTCGGCTTGACATCTTTACCAAATTCAATTCCTTTTTTTGCTTTCGAGATATCCGTATTCACTACTTGGATGTTTTCTGATTGTTTACCTGCGACTCTCATAAACAGAGAATGACCTTCAGTGAACGTCGAATGTTTTATTGTGACATTCTGGGCATTGTCAATATCATATACCGGTCCTTGTTCTAAGAGAACCTTGACATTGTTAAACTGCAGCCCTTCCGCATCGATGCAGGAGATTCCTTTTATGGCAGAGATGGTAAGGTTCGTAAATTCAATATTATGTGCAAATTGCTCTGGAAGACCTTGAATAAAAATAGCTTGACTCGCACCGTTACAGACAATGTTTTTGATAAAAAAATTCTGCATTCTGGGTGTCCTTTCCGTCACCGATGCGCTTGTACGTGGTTCACCGACTGCCGGTTTATCATCTTCATAGTACATATCGAATAAGATCGCTTCGTTTGCAATGTCTTTCATTTGAATACCATCGATATAAATATTCTCTGTTAATCCACCGCGATTGCGGGAAGATTTGAAGCGCAGTCCGACATCTGTACCGATGAACGTACAATTGCGCACCGAGATATTTCGAGTTCCGCCGTATGTCTCACTTCCAATGACAAATCCACCATGACCCCGATACACAATACAATCTGCTATGATAATATTCTCGCATGCAGCCGTCCAATCCCGTCCTTTTTCAACGATGCCCGGCTTCAAACAAATAGCATCATCACCAGCATCAACCACACAATTATAAACGACCACAGTATGAGAGGAACCGATGTCGAGTCCATCTCCGTTTTGTGCATTCCATGTATTCTGTACTTTGATATTTCGAATGACGAGATTTTCACATTGAACAGGATTGACACAGAATTTCGGTGAGTTCCGGAATGTCGGTCCATCCAGGAGCACTTTGTTGCACGCATTGAACACAACCATATTGGGTCGAAGAAAATCTTTAGCACCGGTAAAATCTTCGGCGGCGAGATTTTTCTTGTTTTTTCTCAATGCTTTAAGATATGCTTCACCCTGGAGCGCCTGCTGCGACGGCCACCACATCTTTCCATCCTCGCTCACCATACCACCTGATTCGATAGTTTTTTTCCACTGGCTTGCAGTATATTTTTCTTTTTTCATAGGACGCCAGACTTCACCGGATCCATCAATGACTCCATCACCGGTTATTGCTACATTCTCTAACTTATACCCGAAAATCGGATTTGCACATGCAAAATTTTCGGATGATGGGGTTGGATACGGAACCAGAGGAAAATCATCCCGATTCCTGCTGAATATGATTACTGCGCCAGCATCCAAATGGAGATTAATATTGTTTTCAAATCTTATAGGGCCTGTTAGCCATACACCTGTCGGTACAACAACTTTGCCGCCGCCTGCTTGAGCACAAGCTTGGATTGCACTTGCGAATGCTTTCGTGTTCATCGTTTGTCCATCGCCCACCGCACCATGGTCGACGATGCTTACTGTTCGTTCTGGAAAGTTTGCTATTTGAATCTCGGGCATAGAAAAAGGTAAGCCGGTAGTGTACGACTTGGGAACAGGTTGTGCCGAAGTTTGAGTGAATACAAGACTATACACTATGGTACAGAGGACTACTTGTATTCGTATAAGAACGGCGTAGGTTTGTTTCATCATTGATGCTCCTTAGTTATTTATTCTGAACCAATCAAAGTCAGAGTAACCATTTGATATACTCTCAAATGGACTCGAAGAAAATATTCCTACTTTCGCTCCGATCCATTTACCTTCGCGTGCAACAAATTCCTTTCCGAGCGGTTTAAATACAGAACCATCTTCGCTGTAGCTGAAGCGGCACACAGCTTCGGTATCTATCGCAACACGCAACATCACTGAATCTCTCATGAACAATACATCTGCTTCTTCTGTCTCTCCCGTCCCTTTGTCTGCATCCTTGCAGACGACTTTTGTAAGATGAACGCCGTCGGTTTTCTTCACTATTGAGATATAGGAATAATCAAGCCCCATCATGATGAGACCTGCTTTTTCGCCAACGTTTGCCGGACTCAACATCACTTGCGTTGTTGCCATGAATTCTGGGGCTGGAAATTTTTGCAGCAATAAATTGGGAACACTCCAAAGATTAACATTGCTGTCCGGAATTACGATTGATCTTAATCGTAAAGCTCCCTTCTTCTCTTTCAACGAATACCACTGATGAGAATGATTCGCATGCCATTGCCACTGCAAACCTAACGCTGTAGAATCAAACTCATCGCTTGTTTGAGGACAAGTGATGGAATAAATCTTTCCGACTTGCGGTTTTTTCCATGAGAGTACTGGTTCGCCTTTTCCATCACCATCCGGATCAACTCCGATGGTAGGCCAGTCACCGTTCCAAGTCATCGGCTGAAGGTGAACGATCCTGCCATAAGCGCCATGCCCCTGGAAATGAACAAACCATGATTCACCGGTTTGCGTCTCTATCCAACCACCTTGATGCGGTCCATTGATTGCTGTTGTCCCTTGGTCAAGAACTATTTTGTCTTCGTATGGACCAAGAACATGTTTCGCCCGCAATACTGTCTGCCAACCATTTGCAACACCGCCGGCAGGTGCAAAGATGTAATAGTATGCATTCCGTCTATAGATTTTCGGCCCTTCTATTGTTGGATGATTTTTATGCCCGTCAAACACCATCACGCCGTCATCAAGAATTTGTTTGCCATCTGTACTCATCCGGTGGATAGTCAGCACACTGTTGAACCCGACTCGACTCTTCGCCCAAGCATGTACAAGATATACGTTACCATCGTCATCCCACAGCGGACATGGATCAATCCATCCTTTCGCTTGCCTCACGAGAAGAAGCGGCTCCCATGGACCCGAAGGATTCTTAGCCTTGGACATATAAATTCCAAGATCAGGATCACCATAATACACATAGAACTCTCCGGCATGAAACCGTATGCTTGGTGCCCAGCATCCTTTGCCATGTTGAGGCTGTCTATATTCGGCTGATGGCAGATTTTCAGACACATGACCGATAATCGTCCAATTCACTAAATCCTTAGAATGTAATACCGGCATCACTGGCGCGCAATTGAAACTTGACGACACCATATAGAAATCTTCTCCTACTCGAATAACATCAGGATCGGAATAGTCGGCAAAAACGATCGGATTCGTGTATGTTCCGTCACCATTATCAGCTATCCACAGCGATTTGTTCTTACTTCGCTTGATTTCTCCTGATGCGATTTGAGCATATGAATATGACGGAAGAGTAACAGGAAGGGATACGACGACCAAGCATATAATTGTTCGCAGGTTTACATTTTCAATGAAACCGTGAAAATACCGCACTTGTTTTCTTTCAGTATTCAAGCAATAACTTTATTCACGCAGGTCTTACACAATACTAGCCTTGTTGGTAGCGTAATTGTTCGCGGAAGACTCTTGTTTTTTTGTTTGACATTTTCGATCGTCAACTCCAGAGCCTTCCTTCCCAATTCTTTTGTCGGTTGTTCTACATAGCTCATCGGAGGCGAAAGAAATTGATTTAATCCGCCGCTGTTTCCAAAGGAAATAATATCAATATCCTTAGGAATAGTCAGACCATAGTGCTGGACCGCACGATACACACCTAACGCTACAGGGAATGTAACGGCAAAAATCACTTCCGGCAGATTGCCTGAGTCATAGATTGTTTTGAATCCCTTAGTACCATCTTCCTCGCTAAATCCGCCATTCACTATCCACTCTGGTCTGATGGAAAGCCCATATTTTTTCATCGCAGATTTATACCCTAACAACCGCTCTTTCCCAATATTAATATGTGTATACCCAGCAAAATGCGCGATCTTCCTATAACCAACTTTAATTGCTTGTTCTACTGCAGAAAAAGCCCCGCCCTGATCATCTGCGACTACACTATTAAATCCTTGTATATTAATCACTCGATCCATGAATGTGAGAGGAATTCCCCATTTCTTTATCTTTTGAAAGATTGCATCATCTTTCGTTTGCTGTGACACCGAAATAATCAGGCCGTCGACGCGCATTGAGAGAAGCGATCGGATATGTTGTAACTCACGTTCCGCATTCTCCTGCGATACTGTGAGAATAATTTCATACTTTTGTTCAAACGCTGAGTCATAAATAGCTTCAATGACATTAGAGAAGAAAGAATGAGCGATTTTGGGAACAATGACGCCTATTGTCCTTGAGGAATTCGAGGAGAGATTTCTTGCCATGTAATTTGGAATGTATCCCAAATCGCGGGCGACTCGCTTGATTTTTTCCTTGGTCGTAGAAGAAATATCTGGATGTCCACGGAGAGCTTTCGATACTGTCACTTTCGAGACATTTACTTTTTTTGCTATATCAGCAAGTGTTATCTGAAATTTTTTCGTCATCTATGCATGTTCCTCGTACGGCAATAAAGACGGAGTATCCAATATTCGGAATCACTATCTATGCAAATAATAGTAATTCTCTTCGATCACGAATAATAATTCCTGTTATGCGCGGCTGCCGATTCCCATGTATCCTTAAGAACATCCCACGAAAGCGCCGCCGGCCACACGGAGAGCTTGACCAGTTTCACATTTCCAATAAAAAAAACTTTCCCCAGGTTTATTCATCGATTTGGGATCAAAATGTACGTTTACGCCAGCTGAAAGCACTATACTGCATGACTAGTTGCTGGAATCGGGATTAAGCAAACAACGATCAAGCAGTTCTTTCATTACAGGTACCATAGTTTTCATTTTACTTTATCAATAAGATGGTGACCACAACCCGAGTATAAAAATATTTCTATCGCGCTGGAATCGCTGCATTGCTTAAAAGCCATTGGAAAAGATTTCTTCCTGTCTTACTATTCTCGTAATCAATTGGAAGTCGGCGTGTATCCATGTACTCATTATACAACCAGGGATCACCTACTGCGAATACCAGGCCCTTCCCAACACGTGCTGACGCCATGAGCACCAAATCATTCTCAGTAAGAATCGGTTTTGCCGGCTTTTCAATTTTGAGCGAACAAATCTCTTTCATGAAAATCTGTTTCACATCTTTAAAGATGGGATGTGCTGGCAGATGATCGTTCTTCCCTGTCTCATAATTGCTACCAATAACTTTATGATAACAGTCTTCGTTAAAATGAATGTCAAAATGTTCCGATAAATGATTGAGATGTTCGAACTCCATGTTTCCTTTATCATTTCCCATCAGCACCAACACTCCGCCTCGTTCTACCCAGGGAACTATTACTTTGATTGCATCTTCTGAAATGTAATTGGGTTGTCTAGGTTTAGTTTCATCAGGTGTATCGGGATCCACAATAATATATATGCTGAAGCGATTCAAAGATGAATCAGTGGGAGAGCTCTGAAGCGAATCAAGTTCAGCACCGAGAAGATCAATACTTCTGCCTAACTGAGAAAAACCGCTGTCTGTTGTATCTTCCCATACATAATGCCAGCGTTCAAGAACAGAATCTTTTTTCGATCTCCATTCGTTATTAAAGAAGTAATCGAGCCCAACAACTTTTCCTTCACCAACCAAATTCTTGGTTTGTGCTGGTATGAGCTCTTTTTCTAATGGCAGGTGCAATTCTTTGATTCCTTCAACAACGAATGAAGCCATTTGAATTGCGCCTGTTCGTGTAAAATGTGTGTTGTCTCGTTTTTTATTCCACAGACGAAACTCGTTTTGTTTTACGCCGGCAAGATAAAGTTCTTTTGATGGTGCATCGCCCAATTTTATTACCAACTGCTTTGTTTTCTCAAACATATCAATGAGCGGAACATTCTCTTCCTTCGCGACTTCTTTCATCACAGCCGGGTATTCGCCATGAGTACCAACATATTGTCCATTTTTATCGAAATCCCGCCGTGTAATTGGCGTTAAGAGAATTGGAATTGCCGATTTCTCACGCGTTTCATGAATAATTCTTTTTAGATTATCTTTATAGTCAGGATGTGGGGCAGCGTATCGTAAAGTGTCTTCCTTTTTTGCATCATTATGGCCAAACTGAATAAAAACGTAATCATCCGGTTGAAGTTGGTCATACACTTTCTTCCAGTGTCCTTCAGCAAGAAAATTTTTAGTACTGCGGCCATTGACCGCATAATTCATGATATGTACATATTGAGAAAAGAACATGGGGAACATTTGTCCCCAACCATGTTCCGGATTATCGGCGAGCGGTTTATCCGCCATTGTTGAATCGCCAATGAGAAAAATGCGGGTTGTCCTTTGAGACAAGCATGCAACAAAAAGCATAATAATGCAGCAAGCAATAAAAGGCCAGAACAAGCGTCTCATGTTCATAGAATAGTTCGACATTTCATACTCACCTTTCATCTCATTTTACATTTGGTACTGTCATACATTTTTTTTCTAGTTCAAGAGCCGCAAGAATAAATGGGCCGATCGCCTTAAAGTCATTCGTTCGTTGTTTCTCATGAATATAATATTCATAGCTTCCATCGCGGTATGGAATTCCACCTAAACCCGCTCCTTGGCATGTATGATGCAAAAAGATTAATCCTTTCTCATCCACAGTTACCATGGAATCAAGAATTCCCTTAAATGATTTTTGTGCAACTGCCAAATACGATGTATCGAGATATCCTTTGTCGGCGCCTTTTGCAAACGCATAGACAAACATGCACGATGCGGAGGACTCAAGATAATTCCCTGCACGGCTTCCTTGGTCGAGAACCTGATACCATAATCCTGAATATGGTTCGCGATACTTCAAGAGCGCCGCAGATTCTCGTTGCAGAATTGCGATGAGTTCAGCACGCTTTGGATAATCCTGTGGAAGATAATCCAACACATCCACGATTGCCCACATATACCATCCCATTGCCCTGCCCCAAAAGTGCGGCGATACGCCTGTTTCTGGATTTGCCCATTTCTGCTGTTTGCTTTCATCCCATGCATGATACAGCAATCCAGTTTTTGGATCACGGGTATGATGTTCTATAAAGATAAATTGATTGGCGATATCATCAAACACAGACGGCTCATTGAACATATGCGCGTACTCCGCATAAAACGGTTCTGCCATATAAAGACCATCCAGCCACATTTGGTAAGGATAAATCTTTTTATGCCAAAAGCCTCCTTCATTCGTCCGAGGCTGGTTAGCAATCTGCTTACGCAGAGTATCGGCGGCAATTTTATACTTTTTTTCACCCGTTGCTTTAAAAAGTTCCAGCAGTTGTCTGCCGGTTGCAATATAATCGGAATTGAAGGAAGAATAATCATAGGTCAGGATGGATCCATCATTCTGCACATAGAGATCCATCTGCTTCTTGATATAGTCGAGGTAGGTTTTATTCTCGGTGGCAAGATAGACTTGATATACTCCCTGGAGCACTACTCCGCGTTCATAATCCCACCACGCGCTGTAGGGTACACCGGCGTACCGAATAGTATCCGGATGAGCACGGATAAAGCTATCGACAATCTTTTGAGAGAACCTGTTTTCCTGTGAATTCAGCTGTTGAATGGATGAACAACTGCAGAAAAGTACAAAAGCTCCAACAATCCAATGTTTCATAATTTGACTTACTCCTATTTCTCCAATATCTGATATGAATACTCTTGCCCACCCTGGACTCCAACATCTCGGACGCTCCAGGGTGGGCAAGCAAGTACAAACCGCTACAATGTAACTTCCTTCAAATTACTTCATCAAAATCATACGCTTGACATCAACCGACTGGCCAGCTTCGATCCGGCAGAGATACACACCAGAGCTCAGATGATCTGCTTTGAAAGTAACGGGATACGTTCCGGCTTCTTGATGGCCGGAGAATAAGGTTGCCACTTGCTGACCTAATAAATTATATACTGTCACCGTTACATAGGATGCCTTCGGAATTCCATAGGTGATAATGGTGGAAGGATTGAACGGGTTGGGATAGTTCTGATTCACAAAGAACGATTTGGGAATCGTACTTGTTGTCTGTGATTTCACGCCAATCAAGGTTTGAATTTCTCCAACCGTCCAGACACCATTGATATTAATTCCCGCATTGGTGGCAGCCACATGTGTTGTGGCATTTGTAACCAGTCCCTTCGGGGCCCATACTGTTCCAGTTCCAGTATACCACATGGGAACAAAATTGGTTTCAGTCGCAGTCCCCGGTATATCGGCAGGGTCATAACTAAACTGTAACCCAGCACTGGTTATACCTGCATCAGCAGTGACGGTCCAATAACGCCGCAATGCCGTGGTCGTATCACTCAAATGAGAATTCGCAGGAGTCGATGCTGTAATCGTTACTGTTCCAGAACCTGCTGTCCCTGTTGCAATTGCATAATTGTTATAAAGGGTGCTGTTTGTTCCGGTGCAAGTAACACTACCATTTGAAGTTCCATAGGTGGCCTTCAAAGACCCGCCGCTATCGACGACTAGAACGCCGGTTCCGCTAAGAATATTTGTGCCTATGTCCAACGTCGAACCGTTTGCAACCTCATAGCTAAATGCAGAAGAAGATCCGATAGTGGCATTGCTCAAAGTTAAAGTTTGAGTACCCGATTTCGCAAAAACAATTTTTGCATTGTTATTCGAAGTAGTTAATGAGCAGGAAGAAAATGTTACGTTGCCGTATACATACCAGTAAACTGGACCGACTGAACCCCGTTGCATTGACCACCATGAGGTGGAAGTTCCACTTCCGTTGACAGTCAGATTCCCCAATACATTAATCTGATAGTTCGTCAAGCCGCCTTGCAGAGCATTGCTGGTACCATGTGGACCGAATTGCCCATTATACTGAATCATATCGCCCTTGATTGTAATAGGGGCAGTATAGATTTGCGGCGAACCAGCTGAACCGGGAGATGTTAAATAAATTCTTCCGCTGGCTCCAGTCGCGCGTACAGTAAAATTGCCCTTGATCGTATCATTAACCCCAGTCATATTCATATTGAGGTTTCCAGTCTGAGTGGGACAATTCCATTCAAAATTGTAATAAGACTGGTCTAAGTTTTTGGGTACTGTATCCATAAGAACTGAACCAAGCGATATTAAACACGTCGAACCCGTTGCCCATGTCGCTTTTGGAAGTGATCCATAGTCCCGTGCATGTTTGTACACTCCGTTGACAATCATCGAACCGCCACCAGCAACTGTAATTCCTGTCAACATAGATCGTGTTACAGGCGGGCCAACAGTAACAGTATCACTGGCACTTACAACCAAGGTCGCCAACGAATCGACAAATACAGAATCCACGACCACGTTCGCAGTGATGGTGATTGTATGATTAGCAAGTATTTCTATCTTGCCGACACTGGAATCAGGAGTAACGGTAGCAGCGATCCATGCGGCTCCATTATATTTTTGCCAGGAAGCTATTGCATTCCAGTTGCCTGACCCAGCTGATCGATAATCATTCGTCACCTGAGCAAACACCGCAATTACAGAAATGAGCAGAAGCCCTGTAATTGCAAAAATTGTACGCATCGATCTCATATGATGTCTCCTTATATATTGATGAATAATTGATTGAACCAATAAATCTATCGCCACATCTTGTGGTCTATTTGGTTACAGCAACGCTATTGTAGAGTATACGAAAGACCAAGAATAATATTTTGAAGAGTCCGACTATTCATATTAACATTCGTTATCCACATATCTTCATAGCTCAATGTTGAATATTCATAAGCAAGATTGAGTTGCACATTACGATATTTCACACCGCATCCAATTGCATACACTGAGGAGGTGATCGCCTCTGAACTAATATAGGTGTTTTGAGGAGTAAAGACATCCGTCTGTTTACTATACCCGCATCTCAGCGCAAGCCACGGAATGGGATTATACTCGAGGCCGGCTTTAAATTTATACCCATCAAGCCACGGCTCTAATGAAATTCCGCCCGCCGTATATTGTGCAGTACTATAGGGCAGATATTCGTATTCAACATTGAATGAAACATCCTCACGAAGTGCAATACCCATCCCCACAGACCCTCGCAACGGTAATTTCATCTCATCCGAGCTGCTTACAGGAACTGAGACAGAATTCGATCCTGCCGAATCCGTTTGGAGTGTCCCTTTGTAATCACGAGAGATCGTTGTCGGAGGCTTGACTGCCACACCAAAAGTAACAAATCGCCCCTGGTATGTGCAACTGATGGTATACTCTTGCCCGCTAAAATCCGATGTTCCGACAAGAGAACTGTTATAAGGATAGGAATACAGTCCAAAAAAGGTTTGATGCATGATAAGCAAACCGCGCCCAACATGATAACTATAATCATTCGTTGTCCCTTTTAACAACTGAGCGCTCACACCAAGAGAGAATTTATCCGAGAATGCCACAGAGACAGCACCGCCAAATCCGTAAATAGATCCTTCTCGTTTTTGAATTGTCTGGAACCATGTAACAGGAAGAGCATCCTGATTAGCGTCCGAGAGAGGATGATTAAACGGTGCCGGCCTGTACGAACCAATATCAGGATTTAAGTTATTACTGTTTGCGTAATAATAATCTAAATTAGCATATTCGAAAGTGCCAAGGCCCGCCGCGAACTTCATTTTCCCCAAGGAAAAAGGTACTGCAAGGAATGCTTGAAGAGGCATGCTCGAATTCTTCGTATACTTCCAATTAGGCTGGATTTTATCCAATTGCCGTTGTACCGTATCCCTAGCTATCGAACCACTATTATAGAGTGTATCTGGGACTCTTGGTATAGTGATTGTATCCGACAATCCTCCCAGTAAAAGGCTAAAATTCGGATAACTTTGCATAGGAAACCATTGCTGCGTTTGATCATTTGTTTTATATCGCTGATAGCCGCCGATGGATACCTGAATGCTCCCAATCGTTTGTAGCGCAGCTGGATTGGCAAACATGAGCGAAACATCATTCTTAACGGACAAGGTCACACCACCCATTGCGCGCGAAATGACAGAAGGATCCGTTGTTTGGTTCAATCCCTCTGTTGTAAGAATTTTATTATAATCTTGCGAAAAAACAACTGGAGAAAAAACAAATACCAGCAGGCAAGGTATGAGAAGGAATTTCGTCTTGTTGTTCATCATAGTTCAACTCCCAAGCTAATACGATGGGCATTTGTAAGAAGATAGCTACCAAGTGCTCCATAACTATAATCAAGCATTAATTTTACCCCACCTATTGTATAATGTAATCCCCCTCCGAAAGTGAGCCCTTCATTGTCATAATTATATTTATATCCGATGCGAAATGCAACCGTTTGGGCATACTCATATTCCAATCCCATGTGTACCTGTTGATCATCATCATTCGGTTGGAACAAGTCGAAAGCCATGCTTAATCTATTATTTTCTTCTGAATAGAAGAGGCTGTTCGGGCCGATCAGATCAGCTGCCATTCCGATACGGAAAAGCATCGGTGCGTGCTCTTTCTCAACTGCATAGGCAAAATCGGGTCCAAAATTCTGGATTGCTGCAGCAACCTGGATTGTCCTAAATCCTGTATTATAACGCATGCCAAAATCGAAAAGATAAGTGCCCGCATCGGTTTTATAAGGATGTCCTGAAGGATCGAAGTATGTCACAGTGCTTCCATTCGCAAGATTTTCGTAGGCATATTTGAATGAAATTCCCATCGCAAATTTCTCTGTCAGGCTTTTTGCATATGTGAGCCCTACCAAATAACTGTATGGCTGGAATGTATTGCCCGTGAGACCGGGATAGGGTAATTCTTTAATGGAAGGAAAACTATTAGTCGTTTCATCGAATTTACCGTAGTCCACATATTGCAACTGTAAGCCCATTGCTCCAAAATTACCCAAAGACATTGCATAGGATAACGCACCTAACTGGGCATCAAAAATCCATTTCGTGTAGGTTGTGGAAAATTCACTGTTCTGTGTCAATGCAACACCTGCCGGATTCCAATACACAGCTTCTGCACCGGAGGCCCAAACGCTATATGCATCCCCTAAGGCAGTTGCACGGGCACAGGGCATGACCTTTAAGAACTGCATCGAGGTCGAACCCACCTGTTGTGAGAGAGCTGACGAGGCGATAATCAAGATCGCTACCAGCACTACGAGAATTTTATATCTTGTTTTCATTGCTCTCGATTCCTTTTTCTTAACGAATAATAACAAATTTGTTCCAAGATCGGTTGCCCTTATCATCTTCCACAACAAAATAATATACACCCGATGACACCCACTGATTATTCCTGGATATCTGATACCATGTCTCTAACCCGCTATCGACGCTATGCTGAAGGGTTTGAATTAATTGGCCGCTAAACGAAAATATCCTGATGGTGCAACGGATAGGCAACCCCATAAAGATAATCTTATTCTGGGCAAGTCCGCTTGCCGAAGCTCCTGTATTTCCTGAATTTACAACAAACGGATTCGGTACTGCCCATACTTTGCCAAGCGAAGCAAAGGCAGGCTGTGCTGTACTATGATATGTCAAATTTGTTCTGCCGCTTCTCTTACCGGTCGAATCCACTGAAATGATACAATAAAAATATTCTTGCCCGGATGCACTCCCTATATCTACGAACGTATACGCACTGTCATGCAACGCTAGCGGGCTGTGGACTCCGATGCCTGTGGTGTCTTTATAATACCGAGGGTCACGTCTTCCAACACTATCTAAAGTCGTCCATGGCCCAATTGGATTATTTGCACGCTGCACCAGATAGTAACCAAACGGTTTACTTGCACTAGAAAAACTTTCTACTTGTGTTCCCCAGACTATTTTGTTCGATGCAGCTACAGTATTCTTTATAAGAATAGCAGGTGCTGGAACCGGTATGGAAATTCCTTGATTATAATTATGGCCTTCAGGAGAAGGCGAAATTGCCGATGATGGTTCATATTGTGTCGAATCATATTTTATGTATGGTCCGCCTTTATACATTTGAATAGCCCTATCTGCAACATCACGAAGAGAGATAGCCACGGTATCGACATAATCGGGAAGTTTGTGGTTTTGCATATACCGGCTTCCCATTGCTGTGAATGGATATGATCCAGTGTTGTCCCTTAGATAGTTATATTGCAACGTATCATACCAGCTTGGAACAGGGTGGTACCCCGGCGTGTACGGAGTCGTCATATTTTGTGGATCAGCACTTCCTCCTTCCGTTGTTTGCTGTCCACCGGCGCCACCCAGGTCATTATAGATTTTATCATTCGGTCCGCCGGCGCCGAATCCCGCCACCTCGGCAATAACAAAGTGCATTCTTTCTCCCGGCAGGAATGTATACGGACCGAATATGAAGTATTTTCCGGTCGGATTCCGGTATGCACCGTACCAATTTGGACAACCTCGTCCCCACCAATATTTCGGAAAATAGCTTGTATCTAAGTAACAGAATGGTTTATAATAACGAGTTTGTTCAATATCCATCAATCGTGTTTGTCGATCGGCACCCATATTTCCGTTGTCATTTACAAGAAGATATGGTTGTCGTAATGTTTTAGTATTTCCTGTGGGGTCTTTGACCGTATTCACTTCCCATACCAAGTTCGTATCTGACGCAGGTTCTACACCCGACCGATTAAACAATGGACAAATGACAGTGTACTTCGATGCCAGATGAGTATAGTCGTAATACAACGGAAAATATCCCACAGCCCCCGGGGCAGTCAAGACCGAATCTTTATCATTACCATTAAAGCGGAGAACACCATCAACAGAATGATCGTACACCATATAGCGTGTCCAGTTAAACCTTCCATAGACATAACCCAGCGCTCCCGCTTTGTCGTCTCTCATACTCGCTTCTGTCCAGTTATTATTATTCAATTGCATATCCGCGATCAATGATGGGCCGAGCGAATAATTGAAACTCACAGCCATTGCCCGAAGCGTATCGGGGCGGCCGGCAGTGCGTGCAGCAAGGCTTGCACCTATTTGTGTATTGTCTAATTGGTAATCGTAGATAATGAAGTTATTATAACCCGGAAAACTCCATGCGCGGCTCGTACGTGTAACTCGGATTCCCATCGGGGTGTCCCATGTCGAAGTAATTATTTCTTCTGCTTCAGTCGAGATATAACTCGGATTGATATTCCCTGCCGAATCTATCGGAAAATTCGATCGATAGTTTACAGAGATGGGAATCGATTGTGACGGTGTATTATTCCCGCTTGCATCTGAGAATCCGCCGCATGCGGCATACACACGAGGAGATGTTTTTACACCCGCTTTGAGCACAGCAGTATCAGCGGCTAGCCAGATTCCTCCGCCAAATGCGTTATAAAATCCGGCATAACTTCTATCTTGAATACTAATATGATATCCGGTATATCCACCAAGGCCGTCTCCAATACCGTTGCCCGGCCATGAAAACGACGGTTGCCCGAGAATACCGCCTGTCGTGCCGCCTTTGCCATCCAGCGGTCGTCCTAAATCACCAGTATTAAAAACTGTTTGATGCAGCATTCCGCGGGAATGTACAACTTTGCTCTGAGATGATGCATGTGAAGTTGCGATGAACAGCAAAACAAGAATAAGATTAATTGATTTCATAATATTCCCTGCTTAGAAAATGTTGTTATTTAAAAATCAATGGAAAAGCCAAGATGAAACGACCTCGGCTGATTTGAATAAAGCAAAAAGTCTTTGTCAAGACCTAAATATGCGAAGTTCTGCTTTGCATCATTGAGATAACGCAATCCGTTCTGTGCATCAATGGGCAGCGTGTTATAGAGAACCGCATTCTGATTTTGTTCTCCAGCAGTAGTTAACTGGAAGACATAATTATAATTAAAGATTCTGTTGTCAAAGAGATTGAACACTTCCATATACAGGGTTGCAGTGACGCCAAAGAAATCACGAAATCTCTTTGATATTTTTAGATTCGTATTATACTCCCACGGTGACCGCATATTATTGATGACAACCCCACCGGTGGAACCATATAAAGTATAGGGTCTGCCGCTTCGGAGAAATGAATTTGAAGAAACAACAATATCACCCAACGGATATGTTTTCCCGATTGCGAATCCCCATTTTTCCTGGGTTGCATATCCAAGGTTAATGAGGATATTATGTGTCCGATCGAAGTCAAGGAGAATATCTTTTGAGTCAGTGACAGGAACGCTGTAATAAAATATAGGTGGAGAGCTTCCCACTGTACTACTCTTGCCCGTAGCATAGCTGTATTGATAATTGACAGATCCGAATAAATCTCCGCTCCGTTTATTCAAAATGAGGCGGAAGCCGCGGATATTGGCATAGTCACGATTAATCCACGTTGTGTATGCGAGAGAACCTGACGCTGTGCCAAACGTCGCTTGTTGAATAAGGTCTTTAACATTCTTATAATAGCCGCTGACATCGAGTGTGAGTCCTTCGCCAAATCCAAGCATAACACCTACATCATAACTGTTTGTAATTTGCGGTTTCAATGTCGGGTTGCCCAGCCGGTTGGCATTAACCGGGGTAGGGGAATTTATCTGATACATTGTGTTTCTTGAATCGAGGAGATACTGGAACGCAGGACGTTGCATAAACGATCCATAATTCAAATGGAATACCGTTGAAACAGAAATCGGGAACGAGATACCTATGCGGGGCTGGAGACGCCCGACGATAGGAACTTTCTGGTTGAGTGCGCCTGAACCTAAATAGGTTAACTTGCCCGTTGTATCTGTTGAGTAAGGATTCTGATAATACGGGGCATAAAGATTAGAAGCAGAATAAGAATTTTCATCCCAGAGATCCCACCGTAATCCTATATTCGCGATCATCCCTTCAAACTCCATCTTATCCTGCACAAATAAACTGGCTTCGAGAGGATGCGCAGAATAAATATCATAGACCGGATAATTATTCCCCATACTTAGTCGGTCGTTGACGTCGATCGTATAGTAATTTGCCTGTATGCCGGCATCGAGCAAGTGGGACTTTGTTACCTGGCTCGTTAACGAAGCATCCAGTGAGACAGTCTGTGATTTTTCATCCTGAAATGTTGTATTGCCTCCGCCAAAATTAAGTCCATCTGGCGGGTTTTTGGCCGCCTGCATCATGACCGTCCCCCAATACAAGATGTTTGCACGCAATGAATCAACGTAATCACTGGCAAAGGGAGTTGAACCGAGTCGCATTCTCGTCTGCAAGGTACTTAACTTAACTTCATAAAATGTCCTCTGACTCACTGCCTGTGTGAAACGGATACCGGCTTGTTGATTGGTTATCGATTGGCGCTGAATGGATAAGATATCATCCCACAAATAGTTATAAAAACCTGGGATTGGTACATTATTCTGGTTCGGGAATTGGTTCGTGTTGTTTTGGGAATAAGCAGCGCTGAATCTCAACGTCGCATTATGACCCATGTCGGCGACTATGTTCCCCATAATTTGTTGTTGGACATCAGGGTGTTCCACAATAAGCTCTGGCCAAGAGGTAATACTATACAATGCTAGGAACATTCTGACATTGTCCGCGATAGGTCCACCCGTTGAGAATTCCACTGAATAATCTAAATTATTTTTATAAGACGTGTTGTTGAGATATCTTTTCGATTGCAGCCAGAGCGCACGGGCCATTGCTATCTGTACCACCGAATCATTGGCTAAAGAGTTAGCTGCAACTCCCATTGCAATTCTATTGCTCTTGCCGGTAGAAGCATTGTACCAGGTAGTATCATTCAGCATCGTCTGGAGGTACCTGTTATCGCTAACGCTGTACGGGTTGCCGCCGAAATATCTATTTGCGGGCAGTGTCGTATTTACTTCGGCATAACTATGCCATTTATCTGCCTTGCCCTCTTTCATGGATATGTTTACGACACCGGATTGAGCATTCCCGTACTGCGCACCGAATCCGCTTGTGACAACCTCGACTTCTTCCACTGCACTCATGATGGGTAGGAGTCCCGTTGAATTATCCAACGGATTGGTAATTCCCATGCCTTGTAAAGTATATAATTCTTCCCCACTTCTACCGCCACGGAAATGCCCATCGGTGACATCCGCTGCAAGTCCAATGACATCTCCCACATCCCTCATACCAGCAAGCTGCTGTACATCTTCGGACCGTATGATAGAACTCGTTGACGTTTTTTCCGGTTCTACATCGGGACGAGTGGCCTCAACGGTCACTGCTTCCTGTTCTATGGTGGTAGGTTTAATTTTAAAATCTGCTGTTGTGGTGCGCCCGGAATTTACGATAACCCCGAGTTGGACCATCTTATCGTATCCGATCATCGAAGCCTGCAGATCGTACTTGCCGGCAGGAATATTGATCATAAAGAAGGTACCCTCAATATCTGTCGCGGCGCCCATGCTCGTTCCAAGCACCACAATATTTGCACCGATCAGCGGTTCTCCTGTCACGGCATCGGTAACGACACCTGAAATTTTTCCGGATGTTTGTGCAGACAACATACCAGATATTAACAGGGTGAGAATACCGACGTATGGAAAGAGCCTTGCTTTGCGTTGATGAAATTCAAAGCCAACTTGTGCCTTATGCAACATGCGGAAGCATCGGTCGTACGTAATACGAGGAAAAATACTATTTGTCATTTGGTCTCCTTGTTACATGATGACAAGTATAAGTTACATGGGGAACACAAAAATCATTTATTATTTACTTTCACATTGATCATACTCAAATCTTTTACATTCTCAAGAACATTGGGCTCTGCTACATTATTGAAGGTGCAGTTTTCAATATGCACATTCGTTGCAGGGGATCGGTCATAGGCGCGAACCCAAATACCAAATTTGCTCTTGTCACTTTCAATATTCTTTAATTCCACATTCTGTACAAGAGGCGTAAAACTTCCTGCATCTCCTTCTTCATAATAGAAATCAATCTGCATCACGGCATCTGAGACCTGTCCAACCTTGATATTCCTGAAATACACATTCTCCACCACTCCGCCACGAATAGAATTCGTCTTAATGCGAAGCATACGGTCGAGATTCGGGCTATCCATCGTATCATTTTCTGCATAGACATTGCGTATCCCACCAGAGAGTTCGCTTCCTATCGAGACGCCGCCATGTCCATTCCTCATCCGGCATCCTTGAACAATGATATTGGAACAGGGAACATTCACCCGTCGACCATCATTGTTCCGCCCGGATTTTATAGCAATGCAATCATCGCCGGTGTTAAAATAGCAATTCTTGATGAGAACGTCAGTGCATGATTCCGGGTCGCAGCCATCATTGTTCGGCCCCAGTCCATCTGTCGTCACACCAATGATTGAAACATTTCTGCATAGTACTGGATTGAGAAACCACATCGGGGAATCTTTGAATTTCACTCCCTGGACTAATACATTCTTGCACTTGTATGGTTCAAAGAAATTTGGGCGAAGATAGAATCCATCACCAAAGATACGCTCTGCAACTGGAACGCCCTTTTCCCCCATCTCAAATAATTTCTTGCGCGCAACATTTTGATTGGGCATGCCTGCCACCCAACCGGCTTCTTTCTTTCCTTTCCAACTCCACCAATTGTCATTTGCTCCTTGTCCATCCAAAACCCCTTCTCCTGTCACAGCGATGTTTTCTTGCTCATACGCATAGATGAGTGGGGAATAATTCATACACTCGACACCCTCCCAGCGCACAAATACAACAGGAAGGTAATTTTTCGGATCAGTAATGAATTTGATTGTCGCTTCTTTAGAAACATACAGGTTGACATTGCTCTTCAAGTGGATGGCGCCTGTAAGATAGATTCCTTTAGGTACCACAACCCTACCGCCGCCTTCGGTATTGCACTTATTAATAGCTTTCTTGAATGCCTTGCTGCAATCGGTTTTTCCGTCACCAACTGCACCGAATCTTGTGATATCAAAATCTTTCTGGGGAAAAGTTGGGGGAGAGATTCTTTGTAATAATGCCGGGAACGCATCCCATCCTTGCGGAGCGGATTCGGGTTGTTGAGCAACAACAAGAGAAGTTGCAAACAGATAACACAGAACACTTGAAACAGAACTTCGTAACCCAGAAATCATAGGCACTGCCTTCTCTTCATATATTCTTGTTCACAATAGAGAATTAAAAACTATTTTGCAACAACTTTTTTCTAAAATATTTCTTCTATGAATAACGAGAACCTATTTTGTAAACATCATTTTCCGTGTCTGTGTAAACGACTGGCCTTTTCCGGTTAGTAACAATAAGCGGGCAAAATACATACCGCTTGACATTCTTGCCGCATTCCATTCGACCGTATAAGTTCCGGGCTGCCTCTGCGCATTCACAAGTGTCGCTACTTCCTGGCCGAGAATATCATACACGCTAATTTTCACAACACCGGCAGAGGCAACATGGTAACCGATTTCTGTCGATGGATTAAAGGGATTCGGATAATTTTGGTACAGGGTAAATGTATTGGGAATTGAGGCCTTACTCTGATCTGTAACACCAGTAAGAACACTCGATTCAAAGCATCCCAAATCCGGAGCTGTGCCGATAAACGATAACCCCACATTTGTTCCGGCATTCACAAACTGACTATTCGATGCAAGATGCATAAAATTGATATCCGGCAGGCTGCCATCCGACTTCCTCGGCCCGCGAACTCCAGTTGTGTCTAGACTCATGAAATCTGCTGCAGAAGGGGCAACAGCAAATGGTGGATTCATCCAACTATCTGTTGTCAATACGGCAAAGGCACCGATATTTCGTTTGTTGCCAAATTCCATACAATTCGTGAGGGTGAGGATCTTTCCGGTATCCAGAGCTTCATAAATCGAATAGTTATATCCTGTGTTGCGATAGGATGTACAATTATAGAGCGTCATCGATCCCAAATCGTGATTTTGATCGAATCCTTTCGACTTATTGTCAAAAGTAAGACAGTTCTTGAGGATCGCATTATGTTCCATGTTATTTCCCCCCATCTTAAAACCGTTCCCATTGCCACTGCTCAGAGCACCGTTTTTCAAATAGCCGTTCTGGAAACTCCAGCAGTTCTCAATTGTTGTCGAAACGTTGGTATTGGGAGACTGTAGTAATCCGTCCCAACCATCATCGGAATTTTGCCAAGCCCTGCACCCATAGAAATAGTTGCCGGTTCCCACATTCAGTTTCGGTGAAAAACCATCTGCGTTTCCTTGTAGGAGATCAGCATTGAAATATGAGTCGCAATTCAAGATCTGGTTGTTAGATGCGCCATTGTCCAGCTGTAATCCTGTGTCGTTATTTTCATAAAATCTGCAGAGTTCAATAATATTGTTTGAGCCACTGATATACATTCCATTATCGCCGGCTTTATATATATCAAACCCTTTGACGTACCAATAGCTTCCGCTGATACTGACACCTCTATTACTGCTGTTAACTGCCATAGAAGAAAAGTCTAGAATCGGGCTTTCGCCAGGATATGCCCAGAGATTACACATATTGCTGCTCGATGCACCACTTTTAGTACCTATACTGATTTTCGCAGAACTAGTATATGTGCCTCCACGCACATAAATCGTATCACCGGCGACGGCAACAGATATTGCATTGGGGATTGTTCGGAAAGGCAAGTCGATTCTATTTATAGTGCCAGTAGTATCATTGCCAGTTGTGGATACAAAAATCTGACTGGCAAAAGAGACCGTTATGAAGGTCCAAATCAAAAAGAAAATCACTGCACTTCGTTGTACCAAGATCATAATTCTTTTGAGAGCAACTATAAAGTGATTCTGTGAATTTATGAGACAAAATACAAAGCTTATCCAACATGCCTTCTCTGTCTTTTGAAAGACGAGAATTGAACAAAAAAAACGTAATCCAACGATTAGATAGTATTATCGATAACTTTATCGGTAACTATATTACCGAAAAAAATAGTTTCTGTCAAGTTAACTTTTAAAATTCTTTGTAACCAATATTTTAACGTTAGAACACAGAACGAACAGCGAGTATTTCAAAAATTTAATCATTTTTTTAATTACTCATACAATTTTCAAAAGAGATCCCAATTCAATGTCTTCATAATGTGTTTGAAACTACCAAAAGTTGAATCTACAGTGATATCTTTTTCAAACAATCCTATCCACCATTGTTCGTAATTATCGCTTAATTCTCGCCGAGCCACCAAGCATCACATGTCTTATTTCTTCCATCGTTACCATACTTGTATCTCCGCGCGTGCTCTGAAGAAGTGCGCCATGGGCTGTACCCATTTCTACACATTCCTGCGGTGTCGTATTATGGAGTAATCCATAAATAAATCCGCTGCAGAATCCGTCACCGCCTCCAATACGATCTTCAATCTCGAGGTTTTCATACTTCTTCGATTGATAGAATATGCCGTCGTAATACATGATAGCAGACCAATTATTGAGTAATCCACTTAGAACTTCACGTAATGTTGTCCCGACAGCTTGAATACTTGGATATGTCACGACGACTTTTTTTACCATTTTTTTGTATGCTTCGATAGGCAATGTTTTTAGATTTTTATCTGTGCCTTCTACTTCAAATCCAAGAACCTTTTGGAAATCTTCTTCGTTCCCAATGAGAATATCAATAAAAGGAACGAGTTTCTTTGTCACTTCGAATGCTTTTTTACTAGACCAGAGTTTGCTCCGGAAATTAAGATCATAGCTTACGATAGTTCCGGCATCGTGTGCAGCTTTCATAGCTTCTGCTGTAACTTCGGCACAACTATCGCTCAATGCTGTAAAAATTCCACCAGTGTGAAACCAACGTACTCTTTTTGTTGTAAATATCCGTTTCCAATCAACTTCACCTGGTTTCATGTAAGAGACCGCTGTGTTGCCACGATCATAGAGTGTCACGCTCGAACGAACGCCGATGCCCACTTCGCTGAAGTTGAGACCTATCCGTTCAGCTCTGCCGACACCATCATAAGGAACCCAAATCACCTCGCTCATATCCATACCACTGGATCTTGCATGGTTTCGAATAAAATGTCCGAGTTGATTATCTACGAGGCGAGAAACCCATCCAGTCCGCATACCAAAACGGGAGAGAGCATACGCAACATTATACTCTCCTCCACCGGCGTACGCCTCGAACACCGGCGTCAACTCGATGCGTTGGTGACCTGGAGGGCTTAGTCGAATCATACACTCGCCAAGCGTCAGTAAATCAAATTCACATTGAGAGGCAGATTGAATCTTCAATGGCATTTTTTTATTCCTTTCACGTAACAAGAAAAACATTATCGCTCTTCGACAACAGTCCCAAGCCATACATCGCTCAGTGTGCGGTCATCGCTGAATACGAGCCGATCCGCCTTTGGCAAATGCTCGCACCTGATCTGCGGTTACCATCGTGGTATCACCAGGTGTTGTTGTCAGCATCGCACCGTGTGCCCAACCGAGCCGCACTGCATTCTCCGGTGTTTCACCTGACAAGAGTCCGTAGAAAAATCCTGCCGCATATCCATCACCGCCGCCGACTCGATCGACGACATCAAGCTCGCATGTCGGGGAAACGTACGTTTTGCCGTCTACCCATGCTACGGCTGCCCAGCTATGCCGGTTCGTTGAATGCACTTCGCGTAATGTGGTGGCAACTGCTTTCACATTGGGATATTTCTTGACTACCGCTTCGATCATTTTGAAAAATGCAGTCGGATCGAGAGCAGACTTTGATTCGACGTCCTGACCGGGCATGCCTAATCCTTTTTGCAAGTCTTCTTCATTTCCAACCAGCACATCAACATTTTCTACAATACCATGAATAACTTCAGCCGCTTTCTTCTCGCCGCCCCAGATGTTCCACAGTTTTGCGCGGAAATTCAAATCGAAGCTGGTTACAGCACCCGCTTTCTTTGCGGCTTTCATGCCTTCAATGATCAATTGACCCGTTGTTTCAGAGAGTGCGGCAAAAATTCCACCGCTATGGAACCAGCGTACACCATCCGCAAAAATTTCATTCCAATTAAAATCGCCGGGTTTCAACTGAGCACCCGCTTCATTGGATCGATTGTAAAACACAACCGGTGGACGCACACCATGTCCTTGATCGCTGTACACCGTCGCCATATTAGGGCCGTTCACGCCATTATGTTTGAAATGTTTATAGAAGGGCTTCACACCCATCGCTCGAACGCGTTCCGCGATAAGATCTCCGATTGGATAATCGACCATCGCAGTAGCGATACCAGTCTTCATACCAAAACAATCAGACAAGTTTGCCGCCACGTTAAATTCACCGCCGCTCACATGAATTTTGCATTGATTCGCTTTCCGAAAAGGAATGATGCCCGGATCCAAACGATTCACCAATGCACCCAGCGAAACTAAATCTAATGCACCATCCTTTTTTATATTCAAACCACTCATTGTTTGCTCCTTTGTTTTAGCTTTCAGCAATTAGAGATTAGCTTTTTGCTTTTGGTTCTTTTTACTTTATATCTTTTTACTTCTTTACTTCTCACTATTTTACTTTTATTTGGATCACACACCTGAATATGCCGAGAAGCCCCCGTCGATCGGAAGAACAATACCCGTGACGAACTTCGATGCAGGCGATAACAGCCACAGCATACCACCTAACAAATCTTCCGGTGTGCCAAAACGCCCAGCCGGCGTATGATCAAGAATCTTTTTACCTCGGGCAGTTAATTCACCTGTTGCTTTGTCAGTCAAGAGAAAGCGATTTTGTTCCGTCAAGAAAAATCCAGGTGCAAGTGCATTCACACGGATATTGGGCGTATATTCCTGAGCCATGTGAACAGCAAGCCATTGCGTGAAATTACTGATTGCCGCTTTTGCCGCTGAATATGCAGGGATGCGTGTTAACGGACGGAATGCATTCATTGAGGAAATATTCAAAATAATTCCTTCCTTCTGCTCCACCATCTTCTTCCCGAAAATCTGACTTGGCAGAATTGTTCCGATCAGATTGAGATTGGAAACAAACTGCAACGCTTCAGTCGGAATGTCGAAGAACGATTGCTCCGGATTGGTCGTCGCCTTTGGGTTATTTCCGCCTGCGCCGTTGATCAGAATATCAATGCGTTTGTATTCGGCAAACGTCTTATCCGCAGCTTCTTGGACTTTTGCTTTATCAAGCACATCGATAAAAATAACTTTATGCTTTCCTTTTGTTCCGCTTAATGTTGCGAGCACTTTTTCGCCAAGCGACACATCACGATCAAGAATGACGATGTTCGCATTGCATCCTGCAAGACATCGCGCCATTTCGCCGCAGAGCACTCCGCCGCCGCCGGTGATAGCAATCGTCTTCCCTGTAAAATCATATGCCTTTGTTACTTCCTGAAGATTCATTGTTGTTCCTTTCACTTAAATTGCAACTTGGTTCGTTTTCAATAATTGAATCACTGCATGTTCACATATTATAAATCAGTGATCGGTCTGTGTCTTGGAACCAGTATTTTCATGATACCCCATGCGGTGACATACGATAACGCACATATGACGAACATGATCATATACGCTGTCTGCGGTGTAGCAATAAAAACATCTGTCAATCTACCCGCTAATAATTGAATGACAACACCACCTAACCCACCCGCCATTGCACCAATGCCTGTAACAGAACCTACGGCTTTCTTAGGAAACATATCAGATACAGTCGTAAATAAGTTGGCAGACCACGCTTGATGTGCTGCGGCGCCAATACATATTATCGCTACTGCAAAATACATAGCGCGAACACCAAAATGCTCCACATTACCAAAATACTGCGTCAGTAGAACGGCAAGGGGGAACAGAGCAATTATTATCATAGCAGTCATACGTGCCTTATAGACCTGCATTCCTTTATTCATAAATATCATAGGGATGCCGCCGCCGTACACACTTCCTATAATGGCGACTCCGTAGACAATAAAAGTGGGCCACTTTACATCCGCAGGAGCCATACCAAACTGTTTGATCAGATAATCCGGCAACCAGAACAGATAGAACCACCAAATACCATCGGTAAGAAATTTGCCGAAAAAGAAAGACCATGTCTGGCGATAACCTAAGAGCTTTCTCCATGGAACTTTGGCTTTGTCTTCAGCTGATTTATCTGCCGCTTCATCAGATGAATGGATATACTCGTATTCGGGTTTTAATAACTTCTTATGTTTTGATGGAATCTCATAGAGCCAGAACCAGAAAATCAGCCATAAAAGCCCGACTGCACCCGTGACTATAAAAGATATTTTCCAACCAGCTTGATCACCATAAGTTACCATAATCCATGGTATTAATAATGCTGCAATCATAGCGCCCATATTTGATCCACTGTTGAAAATACCCGTTGCCAATGCTCGTTCTCTTTTGGGAAACCATTCAGCGACGGTTTTTATAGAAGCAGGGAAGTTGCCTGCTTCTCCAATCCCAAATATACTTCTGATAAACACGTGTACTGCAACGGTGGCACCTGCAAAAGCATTAGCTATGCCTGCGAATGACCAAACTATTAATGACCAAGCTAATCCAAGCTTTGTACCTATTTTATCAATCAACCAGCCTGCACCTATCGTCATTAAGGCGTAAAATGCCGTAAAGAATGCTGTAAGATATGAAAAATCTGTATTCGTCCATCCGAAACCGCCTGCTTCAACCGATGTACAATAGAATGGTTTTAAATAACTGATTACCTGACGGTCCATATAATTCATCGTGGTCGCAAAAAAGAGCAACGCACAAATTACCCAACGATAGTTCCCAATTTTTTCACCTGTTTGTTCCATTGAAAATCCTTCACATTTTAAAGTTAATTATATCCTGTAAACTCACTCAAGAGATTTTTTCACAAAGAGTGACCGTAGTCAGGCTAGCGAAACGATGAATACTGCAACATTACACTTGTACGATTTCCATTTTCGGTGCAAGTACATGGAACAACAACAGCGCTATAAGATACATCGAAGCGCATAAAATAAACAAAACGAGATACCCGGTTTCCACATCTCCACTCAACCGAAAGGCATTGATGACATATCCAGCTAACAATTGGAACAATGCAGCGGCAGTAAAACCTCCCATCGTGCCGATGCTTGTAACAGATGCAACCACTTTCTTTGGAAACATGTCAGATGGAGTTGTGAGCAAGTTCGCAGACCATGCCTGATGTGACGCAGCGACAACTCCAAACAGAATAACCGCAGGCCATAAATCGACAAATTTGACTGCAATAACCGGAAGAACCAATAAAGCAAAACCAAACATCGTGGTTTTTCGGGCCCTATTTACCGTCCACCCATTCTTAATTAATCGAGATGAAAACCATCCACCACCGATACTGCCAACCGTTGTCAGTGAATAAATTATTATCAGCGGAAGAGCAAAGTGGACAATATCTTTTATATCGACATGATATTTGTCTTTGAGATAAATAGGAAGCCAGAATAAATAAAATATCCATGGTACGTCAGTTAAGAGTTTACCGATGAAAAAAGCCCACGTTTGACGATAACTTAATAATTGTATCCAAGGGACTTTATCTGTTGATGCCTGCTGTTCGTCAATATCGCTGTGGATGTAATCATATTCTGCTTTTGTCAATTGTTTCTTATCGGCAGGTTTTTTATAAATTGCGAGCCAAAATCCAAGCCAGATAAGATCGCAAACACCGGTAATAATGAAACCGATTTGCCAGAATGGATGAGCGGGATCTGCTGCAAAGTAATATATTGCCCATGGAATAACGAGAGGCGCTAAGACCGCGCCTATATTTGCGCCTGAATTAAAAATTCCAGTCGCTAAAGCACGTTCTTTTTTCGGGAACCATTCGGCAACGGTTTTGGTAGCCGAAGGAAAATTCCCTGACTCTCCGATGCCAAGTCCGACCCGTGCAATTCCAAGTCCAAATGAACTCCGGGCAAGTGCATGACTCAGAGAAGAAAGTCCCCAAATTGCAACGGATATCCCATACCCGACCTTAGTCCCGACTTTATCGATAAACCATCCAAAGAAAAGAACACCGAGCGCATACGCTACTGTAAAAGCAGTAGTAATATAACCGTATTCTATATCGATATTATTGGGGTTTGCCCATTGAATTTCTTGCTGCAAGACCGGCCTCAGGATGCCAATCACCTGACGGTCCATATAATTGATGGTCGTTGCAAAAAACAAAAGCGCACAAATTACCCAGCGGTATTTGCCGATTTTAACTTTTATTGCATTCGCGTCTTGCACTATTCAGTCTCTCTCATCAATCTTATGCTTTTGAATTATTTTATTCCTAATTATTTTTTCTTTTGCTATCGTTATCGTCAAAGGATATTCTCATGGAAGTGAAAATCCTTTCAGATAGTTATTCCACTCTTCAACGGTGCTGTTTCTCATGAAGACTTATTGTCTTACTCATACACTCTCCCTCTATTGAAGCTCATTCATTGAGACGCCATCCATATCATCAAACACCTGATTCTCGCCGCCCATCGCCCAAATAAAGCTGTAATTACGTGTACCAACTCCGGAATGAATTGACCAACTTGGATTAAGTACCGCTTGTTCATTGCGCATGACCACATGACGCGTCTCGTCAGGTTGTCCCATCAAGTGCACTACCAAAGCATCGGGCGCTACATTGAAATACATATATACTTCCGACCGCCGCTGATGAGTATGAGCAGGCATCGTATTCCAAACACTTCCTTCCTCCAACTCCGTCAATCCCATTACTAATTGACAGCTCTTGATGCCATTGATATGTATCATTCTATTGAGAATTCGTTTATTCGCATCGCGTTGACTTCCGAGGACCACGTGTTCCGAATCAGCAAGATGAAGGTGCGTTGTCGGATATCCCTTGTGCGCCGGGTAACTGACGAAATAGAACTTTGCCGGTGCGATTGTTTGTTCACTGGTAAAAATAATATCCTTCGTGCCCCGACCTATGTAGAGCGCATCTTTCAGCGCCATGGAGTATTCCTTGCCGTCAACAATTATGGTTCCGTCGCCGCCAATGTTGATAACGCCAATTTCACGACGTTCTGCAAAATGTTCTGCTGACATTTCTTTCTTTGTCGCTAGCAACTTTAATTCCCGCTTCACAGGTACGGCAGAACCTGTTATTGATCTATCGATATCGGAATAAGTCATTGGTACAGTATCAGGTACAAAAAGATTGTCGATGAGGTATGCTTTCCGTAATTCATCGGTCGTCATCGTTCGGAATCCCTTTGGATCCGTTGTTGATCTCATATCCATGATGTCACTCCTCTTGATTCTTCTTTTACGTGCAAATACACATGTTCAGAATCCAAATAAAACGTTTCGGACACAATCTTGCGATTCGCATACAATTGAATCATGCTATCTGTGTGCAACAAAGACTCTACTTATCCTTCCTCACAATTGAATGAGGTGAATTGCAAAACCGCCTATTTCAAGGTCAAGGTACACCGTAGAGAGTTTTCCATCTTGCATGTTCTTTGTTTCAGGTTTAATGTTAATTCCCCTCAGTGCAAGATGAGCAATCGCACGTTCAATGAAATTAGTGGCAATAGCAATATGACCGTTCGTGCCGAGATACTGCCGCTTGAGCACCTCAAATTGCGTCCCAACAAAGAATGAGCCGTCTGTTTCGCGTACTCCGAAATTAAAGATTTTTTCTATTGTT
Organism: Bacteroidota bacterium; assembly: GCA_049523215.1. Classification (GTDB taxonomy): domain Bacteria; phylum Bacteroidota; class Ignavibacteria; order UBA10030; family UBA10030; genus Fen-1298. Next base: position 39,750 of record JBEKNC010000008.1, read on the forward strand.
GTAGCAATTTGTTTCGCATCATTGACATTAGGCATATTCATACCGATATGCCTGAGTTCAAATCCTAACATTTTGGCGACTGCTTTGTGTGTAAGTTTCATAATCTCATCAAAATTACCAGAATGAATGAATGCTGATGGTATCATCCAACTTCCACCGCAGGCGAGAACACGTGGGAGTCGAAGATACGAGAGTAAAGTCGATTCTTCGATGCCGCCAGTGGGAATGAATTGCATTTCTTTGAACGGTGCTGCAATCGCCTTCAGATATTCTGTACCGCCACTCGCTTCTGCCGGAAAGAATTTCACGACTTCAAGATTGTATGCAATCGCATATTGGATTTCTGTCGGTGTTGTTACACCGGGGATAATAGGAATTGAATTGGAGAGACAGAACTCAACAACTTTCGGGCTAAATCCCGGCGATACAATGAAACGCGCTCCAGCATCAATTGCTGTTCGTGCTTGATCAATAGTGAGAACGGTCCCCGCTCCTACGAGCATTTGCGAGAAATCCTTCGTAATCCGTTCGATCACACTCGCAGCTGCTTGCGTCCGAAATGTAACTTCAATAGCCGGCAATCCGCACTCGCATAGCGTTCGTGCAAGCATCACCGCTTTCTTTTCATCTTCAACGATTGCAACAGGAAGAATTCCCAGCAATCCAATTTGTTCCAGTATTTTATCCATAGATTTCTAGTTTTCACGCATTTATCGTGCCATCCAACCGCCATCGACGACGAGTACGTGGCCATTCATATAATCAGAGGCTTGCGAGGCAAGGAATATCACTGGACCTTTCAAATCATCCGGTATACCCCATCGGCCTGCTGGAATACGATCTAAAATTGTTTTTGAACGAATGGGGTCTTCTCGGAGGGCCTTTGTATTGTTTGTAGCCATGTAGCCCGGTGCAATCGCATTGATGGTGATGCCGTGCTGAGCCCATTCATTCGCGAGCGCTTTTGTTACCTGTGCGACTGCTCCTTTGCTTGCAGCATACGATGGCACCAAGATACCTCCTTGAAATGCCAACAACGAAGAGATATTAATGATTTTCCCGTACTTTCGTTTCATCATGTCATGCGCCACCGCCTGGCAAAAGAAGAATACGGTCTTCGAGTTAATTGCCATTACATCGTCCCAGTCTTTCTCGGAAAAATCTATTGCTGGTGTTCGACGTATAATGCCTGCATTGTTCACGAGCACATCTACTTTTCCAAACGTGCGGATTGTTTCATTCACAATGGATTGAATCGGACCGATGTTCATAAGATCAGCTACGATAGTTATTGCTTTCCGATCCATCGCCTTAATTTCTTCAGCAGTCTCGGCACTCGAAACATAATCCACTAAGACCAAATCCGCCCCCGCTTCAGCCAATCCAAGTGACATGCCTTTGCCGAGCCCGGTGCTTGCGCCAGTGACAATAGCTACCTTGCCTGAAAGATCAAACCGATTCATAGTAATTCCTTCTGTTTTGTTCGTCCGAATTTATTATTACAAAAGAAGCATCCAGCCAACGAAACACTGCGACTGGATGCTTCCTCTTCTCTCATAAAAAACTGCAAGGAAAACAATCTTTTACGAATACTACTTCATCAGAATCATTTTCTTTGTTGATGTAAACGATCCTGATTGCATCTTATAGAAGTAAACACCGCTGCCAAAGCTGGCGGCATTCCATGTTGCAGGATATGAGCCGGCTTGCTTGAATTCATTCACCAGCGTTGCTACTTCACGACCCAAGAGATCATATACCTTCACCGATACAAATCCGGCTTTAGAAAGTTCATATGTAAAGTTTGTGCTCGGATTGAACGGATTCGGATAGTTTTGTGTGAGAGCGAACTTGTCAGGGATACCTGTAGCATTGCCCGGGACTGACGTTAACACGGTTCCAAATGCCCACATAGTACTACCTACAATTTTTCCATCAGATGCAGCATGGCTCAGATTTACGCTGGCATTAAAGCCGCAATCCAGACTATCAAGATACCAATCTGTCCTTTTCCGGTCATAATCATACACCCACACACCAGGTCCGGCCTTTATAAAATTCGTTGCAGGTGTACCACTCGAACCGGTCTTCTGTTTCCCCGCACCAGCTCCAACATTATTCACTGTGTTACCACCCACTCCAATTCCTGCTGGTGCCCAATACCACCGAATCATTTTGGTCATCAGTTGTGGAATTTTAATGGGCTTAATAGTAATCTTCTTAAATGCATTTACTGTATCTCCGCCATTTGCCTGCACTTGCCTCTTTATATCTGATGTCAGGATAGGCTCTGCTCCCCCAACATTATATGGTGCATGGTAAACGGAGACTGTATTACGCACTGCAACACCTGAATCCGAGATACAATAATAATTATTTGAGATATGCCATGGTGTAATATGAGCAGTTGAATTGCGTTTTGCAACTACCCAGCTAATCACCGACTTTCCATTTAATGGATCAAGATCGGGACTATCATTTAATTCACCTTGGCGTATCAGATCGGTATCGGATCCCATAGCAAAATTATCGACAAACAAATTATCTTTAATTTCGTAAGGACCGTCATTCAGCGAATCTATATCACCGAAGGAAAGCATAGCATTATAGGCCATACCATTGATGACGGTATTATGATTAAACTTAATACTATGCATCGGTTTTGTAGAAAGATAATGTCTAATAATACGCTCTTGACAATTTACGATGGTATTATTTTCCATTATCACTGAGTCAACCTCTACGTTTCTTAAATCTATCCCCTTGCCGGCTCCTAAATTCGAGGTACCTAAGAATCCCAAATCCGCAAAGACTGAATTCGTTACTCGAATAGTATTTGCTCTTCCATCGGTTCTAATAATTTGACCATTAATGGATTTCATAATACAACTATCAAGATAAACACTGCCGCCGCCACTTGCTGCAATTTGTATCTGATTACCTTGCAGCCCATCAATCCCTCCTGTCAAGTCTTCGTCATACCCGCACATGGCAATATTTTTCAGCATCACCGTATCGTTAGCGCCAGTGCAACTCACAAATTGTCCCTGAGGCACGCTCGTTGCTCCTGAGGGTTCAAATATGATGACCGGTTTCCAATCGATCGTCATATTCCCTTTTGCTGGAATGACGTAATTTCCTGATTCCCCACGAATAACTAACTTTCTATTTCCAGTAATATTTATTACGCCATTACAGGGGAATGTTCCATTCTTTGCTAACACATAGACACGTGTATGATTTAGCCAGGCAACCGGACCGTTTGCAGCTTTCCATCCTGTGCCTGCCGTATCCGCAATAATAAGTTGATTAAGAAAAAGACCTGTACCCAATAAATTGGGGATAAAACATGTATCCTCCACCTGACTAAACGCCCTCAGGGGGAGCAGTATAACAAGCAAAAGCCAAAAAACGTATCGTCCTTTATTCATGACGCACTCCTTAAAGAATGTTAAGTAATTAGTTAGTTAGATTACATATACTTTTATCATTACAGCGACACGCGTACTCCAAGGTCAAATGTTGTACCATATAATTCTGCTCTAATGGGCATACTCCAATTCATGAAATTGTCTATCTGCGATCTTCTCTCTTTGCTATTTGTCAAATTGTTCACATTCAGAAAAACAGAAAGCACAGGGGAGACGACCTGCTTTAGGGCAAGATCCCACTTTGTAAAACTTTCGACTACATTATCTTGTGTTCCGTCACCCGAGTACTGACTTGTAAATTTATCTTGATAGAAAACCGACAACCTGGCAGAGAATCCTGCTATATCATAGCCAAGCGCTGCATTACCATAAATCTCCGGTTGATTTTCTGATCGTCTTTTCACTAACAAATATCTATGATCTTCCAATACAGTAAAATATGCCGGGTTTCTTCCCACGGGCGGATTCCATACCGAGTCTAGCACAACTTGATTAATAATAATATTTGTCTCAGAACGTGTTATCGAAATGCTGTACGATAATGTGATACTTTTGAGCCAGGCAACGGGAATAAAACCGAAATTCATTTGATGTTCCAATTCGAAGCCCCATGCATAGGAGCGATCAGGCGAATTGTAGGCTAAATTGGCAGAATAGGTAGTGTGAGTATGCAATTGATTATATATAAGCGGAGTGTTATTCCACGATGACATATTTATATAGGCCATCAAATCATCTAGTCGATGGAAATCCGTGTTGGGGGCATGCGCGGCTCCTATCAGTGCACTGACCGGAGCCCAGCTTATATTCACATTTCTCATTTGATGATAGAGATCGTCTAATACTTTATAGAATCCGGAAATCGCTATCAATCCAATCGTATTGCTATAGATCTGTGCATTTGCCTCATAATTCCATGCCTTGGTATCCTTTAACTTGGGATTTCCAATGAAAAGGGCAGTATTAGATGTGTTATAAGAAAATTGCGGCAACCGTAAATTATAATCCGGACGCGCTAATGCTCTATACGCAGCAAAACGAAGACGGAGAAATTCTGTCGGCTTAAAAGCTAACTGTGCACTCGGCAGCCATATTGTTTCAGAGTATTTTGCTGTTGTGTCTATCGCTGGAGATGAGAGGAGTTGAACTGCGCCGGTACCGCCTACCGACCCGTCTGAATATTTTCCATGATAATCATTTGATTCTTTTTCGACCCTTATGCCAAAAAGGAGTGTGGCAAATTGTCCGACATCAAGTGTATTCATAAGAAACGCACTCGATACTCGTTCCTGAATGCTATAATCGTTTAATAATGTCATTCCGTTGGGTCCATAATCTTGCGCAGCCAAAGGATTAATAGCATTTTGGTTAAGGGTCCACCACAGCTTTAACGCATCTTGATTCATCAGTGGATTCATACTATACATACCCAAAAGGTTACGGGTTTGTATCGGTTGATCAAGAAATCGAGTCAATGGCACGGCACTATTGGATGTTCCTTCAAAGCGCGTTCCAGTAAGAATGATCGGTTCGCTTGCAGTAGTCAATGCATATGCTTTATAGTTATTCCATGAAAGATTTCCATTCGTCATCCATCGTGTTTTGTCCTTGTATTTACCTCCTACTTTAATGTTATTCGTAAACATGTCTCCAAACGTAAATTTCTTAGACACATTGAGTAATGCCGTCTTCTCAGCATCGTCGGTGCTTAGACTTAAAAATTGCGTGCTGTCAAGCGTAGCACTTGTAAAATTATTAACTGCAAGAGGGATTGTAGCTGTCTCAGGAGGATCTTTGGTTGCCGATGTAAATCCTCCTCCCGGTTCTGAAAAGGATAGACGACAATCAAAAGGGGTCTCAGTTTTCGATCGAGCATAAGAAGCATTCCAATCAACTGTTAATCCAAGAAGATAATTCTTCCCTTGCAATGAGGTATTGAGTGTACTAAGCGTTTGTTCTGTATATTCATAATTATATTTCCAAGCACTAGTTCCGCCCGATGGATACGTTCGATTATGCAGTATAAAATTTCTATCAGTCTCGCTGTACGCACCTGTTAATTTGACAGAACCGCTATCCGATGTATTAACATCAAAAATTACTTGTCCACCGTTTCTTTTGCGGATTTCATCATTAAAATCGACCACAAATGTAGTTCTATTCCAATCGTTAGTTCCATCCGGATTCACGGTCGGAGTGGGAAGGCCGCTTTTGCTGTAAGTATATCCATACGTGACGTCTTCTTTGCTCCGAATTTTCTTTTCCGTATTACCCTGTATTTGTACACCAAGAAAATCGTCAAAATATCTTTCGGCATACCGAAGAGAGATATCATATTGTTTAGCCGACTTCATGAGATTATTATAGTCTCCTTTGAGATCGAGGCGAATTTCTCTCTCTGATGGGGCTTTTCTTGTTACCAGGTTAATACCTCCGGCAATGGCATCTGCATCCTGGTCGGGAGTCAGAGTTTTATATAATTCAATGCCTGCCAGCGCCCCTTGAGACATCATACTAAGGTCCACATCTCGCGAATTAGCATCTGTTGGAGGAATTTTTACTCCATCGATAGTAATATTACTGAATTTCGAGCTCAATCCACGCATAACAACATTAGTTGCTTCACCTCCACTGCGAATAATGGAAACACCCGGTAATCGTCCAATAGCTTCTGCAGCATTTGCATCCGGTAATTCTTTAATCTTTTCCTCGGACACAACACTGACTATTCTGTCCGATGCAATCTGCTGGTTGATTGCAGCAAGTTGACCGCGCATCTGAGCGGTGACAACGACCGCTTCACCTTCTATGATTGCGGGTTTCATTTGGATGTTTTTTTGTACATCTTTCGTTTTCGAAAAATCTATTTCCAAAATTTTCGGTTCGTATCCTACATAAGATATCTTTATATTAAAGGTACGTGTTGGAATTCCAACAATCCGAAATTGACCTTCAATATCCGTTGCAGCCCCCAAGGATGTCCCCTCTACAATAACGTTCGCACCAATCAACGTCTCGTTGTTAGAAACATCTGTGACAGTACCTTTTAACGAGGCTTGTCCAAAAGCAATTATCGGTACAAAGAGAGCGAGAGAGAAAATCCTTTTTGTGGAAGATACTATTCGCATAAGCATATTACTCCTTATTGGGATTGATTTCATTTTATTGTACGTGGTTTAGAATATTTTGAAGAAAGACAAAAACTCTTCCTCTATCTCGATTCATACCATAGTATGAATGGAATTCAAAAACTTCCTTCAACATCCTTTTTAAAAATACTATATGCCGTCTTTAATTCTTTTCTGCACTTGGCTGATTTTGTAACATTTGTTCTGTATGCTGTTCAGCAATTTCAAGATGTCGTATCATTGCATTCCGAGCGCCTTCTGCATCTCGTTGTAAGATTGCGGTAAGAATTTTCTCATGCCACTCAACGGCTGATTGTTTCGCATCCACAACAGTCGCGTACACAGACGATTTGATTTGCGGAATAAGCCTGTGTATCGGTTCGAGTATCAATGGAATTAACGAATTTTCTGCCGCTTTTGCAATATCCAAATGAAAGAGCATATCGAGTCTTGAAAGCTCTTCATAGTCTCCATCACTGTGCACCAAATCGTACTGATCCTTTTTCAGTTTTTCGGCATCTTTTTCCGTGTGATGAAACGCCGCCGAGGCCGCAATGGGAGGTTCAATAATTTGCCGGGCATGAACAACATCGAGAACATAACTGCGCTTATGTTGCATCTCAAGGTAAAGATAGATAGGATCAGTCACTGTCTCGGAAGATATGTTTTGAACAAATATCCCCTTGCCCTTCATTATTGTTATAAGACCACGCGCACTTAACGTACGGAGTGCCTCACGAACTGCCGTTCGGCTTACACCAAACTGCTGGCAAAGCACTAATTCTGATGGAAGTTTTGCACCTGGTAATAGTGCCTTCGATCGAATGGTTTTTTCAATTTGAGATACCACGATGTTGCTTAAAAGACTCCTTTTTCCAACAGATATAAACATTTTTTTAGTAGTCGTATGTATGATGTATTACATAACGAATTTATATAATATTTATTAGTCTGTCAAGAGAAATCTTTTTTCCCCCCATAGTTGTTTGCTATGGTTACTGAAAGTTTTGGGCCGTTTTTGATAAGAAGGAAATGCATACTTCATTTTACGAAAAAAATGAAAAGAGGTTGAATCTTTCGAGATAAGGAAAGAAAACCATAAATACAATGGTTGCGACTGTAGGAAAGAGCATTCCTCTGCGACACTACAAGGCGCATATGAAAGAAATGGTAGATGCGCTCTTTTATTCCCCGCTGATGACCACGTTCTTATCTCTGTGACTCTGACGGCATACACACTATCGAACTGTCACCCCCCTGCTTATTTCTATACAGCACAAAATACTCTGCACTCCAATAGTTATATTTTTCCAACACTTTTATCGTTGTATCTTGCAGTATTTTCTTCTTCGTCAACTCGGTTTGAGAGAAAATAGAATTCGATGAGAATGGGTCCCATAGAATGAGACATTCCGGATACTCCTCGAGCGTCTTCTTGTTGAATCGTGCAAAATGCGGACCTCCCGTCGGCGCCACATCCATGACATATGCTGCGACATAGCTGTTACTCAGTAATGTCAGATTCGGATATTCAGTCCTCAACGCTTTCGTCAATGTGATTACAACCTGATCATAGTTCGGCCAACGCCGAGGATGAGTCGTCAATATACAATTGAACACTACGACACTTAAAACGAGAATGGAAAAAACAAGGTGCACTCCCGGTTGTTTTACTCTATCCAAAATCTCCGATAGACCATACACCGAAACAATCCCGAAGAACGGCCCTACAACTGCGATGTACCGCAACTCACCGATGCTGCCCGTCCAGTGAAATATTTCTGCTCCGGCAAACGTATGAACGATAAGTGTGATCGCTATCGTACCATAGAGAATTCCAAAGTCGGCACTCCTCTTTGCCCTGGCAATAAACACGATGCCTGCAACAAAAAAAGCCACCTGTGCAAATCCGAAGGTTGTATGCAGGTTCTCCACATAGTGCGTCACCGAGACGCCAGGAATAAACTTACTCAGACTCGAAAATTTTGACCATTCCCTGAAAAACGTCATGACATCACCTGAAATGATTGTCGTTGATCCAATCCAGATCAAAGGCCCCAACAACACGAGAGGAAGTATCTTCCATTCGCGTTTCCAAACATACACGAAGAACATCAAACCGGCAAATATATACATTTCACTCCGGCACAATATCACTGCCGAAGCAACCGCCAAACTCCATCCGTGCTTTTCCTTCAGGTAATACAAGTACGAAAGTGTGATCAGAAAAGCAGCCGGCAATTCTGTCATGCAAGCATACGAAACATCAAAGAGGACCGGTTGAAGCCCGACGAGTATGACAACCCACTCTGCATGCCGTATCCCTTTTAGTTTGGCAATCCGGTAGGTGACCAACAGAAGACAGATCAAGAGCGACAGTGCAAAGAACATTGTAAATGAATGTCCAAGTTGTGCCGGCAGAGCAAAAAGCCATTGCGGTATCGGTCTGTGCCAAGTCTGCACTGTCACAGGCAGTGCCTGCAAAACAAACCTGCTATAGAGATAATGTGCACACTCATCGATAACATAAAATCCGTTCGATTTGAGAATCCAAACAGATCCTATAACAGAGACGATGGCGAGGAAGAAAACGAGAAGCGGCTTTTTCAAATGATGTTCATTGTTTTTCTTAGTTTCATAAAAAATAGAATTCTTTTCTGATTCATTCAAGTACGGACGATGGAATAGTAATGACGACTGCGATAGAACCAGGTCCGCTCAAACTCGGTATAGCAAGCGAACTAAACGAGATGTTCCGCTCTTGCTGCACCTCCCTTACCAAGCGGACGTTGCAGCGAATCCTCCTAAAAAGAATATCCTGTTTTCATCGACGATATACTCAAAGGAAGTTCTAGAATGGGGTCAATTTCTTTTCTGTTCCCTCGCCAAGAAAGTGACCGAGAAAACGAAGACCATTCACCCATTCGAACAACCACACTTCTACCCACGTCAATGGATTCCACAGATACAAATACCATCGCCGCCAGATGTGTTGAACATATGTTCTCGTAAATGCACCGGCGAATGGGTTCCGCTTCCTGAACCAGAGACGTACAATAGAGGGCACTTTGACTTCCGGCATCTCGATGTGAAGCTTCGCATAGAACGATGCGAGTTCCTTCACTTTTATTTCTCGCCAATCTATGATGCCCTGCCCTGTCTTTCTGATCATTTCATGCAGATCATCTTCAATTTTACTTTTCGATCGACTCTGAAGCCATACTTCTTCGAGCTGAAAGAAAAGTTTCACTATTCCCCATAACCGGAGAGCAAGAACCTTCGACCGATTCCACCAAAACAGGGCATATGCTTCACGGGGAAATCCAACTCGGCGATCATTTCGGCGCCGTACTGTCCAAAATCCGCAGTTCATTGGGTGTAATCGTTCAATTCTTGATGAATAGAGGTACCAGGCAAAGAAAGACAGTTTCTCTCTATAATAGTATTGGTCATGCCTCCAGATCTTAAGAACGTTGACCATATGCTCTGTAGAGTAAAACTGTTCCCATGCATTATGGTATGCTTTCAAAAGTTCATCACGAGACATGCGTTCCGGCTCTACCGCGACATGCGCCGAATCGTATGTATTGAAATCATCGCTCATCCATCGTCCCTCCCGCCACCACCGCTGGTGATCCTTTGAACCCGGGAGCGGAGCAAGAATGTAGAACGAAGCAGAATCAAACATCATTCGTTGAAGTTCTGCAATATCCTGTTTGATACTTGCCGATGTATCGAACGGCAGTCCCAGCATATAACCTGCGTGGCAGGAGATGCCGAGTGAATGGCAATGAGCAACGAGATCTTTGTACTCGGAGACCTGATTCTGAAACTTATCTTTGGAACGGAGATTCTCTCGGTTCACACTTTCCACACCGAAGAAGACTTGATTGCAGCCTGCCCGTGCTGCGAGTTCAAAGAAATCTCCTCCTGGCATTTTCCGCGCTGCGAGATCGCTCTGCATCATGAATGTGAACGGTATCTTTTCTTCTTCTCGCAGGTGGATGAGTTGTGAAAAAAGTTCTCGCCATTGAGGATTTCGCGCTGTGTTGTCATCCGTGAAGAAGGAGTGTGAAACGCCTGCCTCATGATAACTTTGCCGCACAAAATCGACAACTTGCTTTGGATTCCGATACCGCATTGTCCGAGTCACAGTTAAAAACGCATCCTCGCCCTGTATCAATGGTAGTAAATCGCGAGGCGAAATTATCAAATTCATCCTTCGTAATATATGGTATCGGAACATCCATGAGATTGGGTGTGGGATTTAAAAAATTATAGAGTGTTTGTGCCCTTCCCCTGAGAACGTCTTCTACAACAACAGACAACCGACCTCCTTCTACCTCTCCGGCAACAAGAATGATTCCTTTTGACATTGCAGCCTTAAGATCATCTGTAACACCGATCATAGCGAGCATACCGCTTACATGAAAACCTCCGATCAATACCGGGATTCCGTATGGCCGAAACTGCGAAGCAATATCCAACGCACGAGGGTACTGGTTTGTTTGAACACCGACAAGCATAACGATTGACTTCACCCCAGAAACTTTAGAACGCTTGACGATATCCTTCACAGGTATCCACTCAATCGCTTCATCGATTTTGCGGATGTTGAGGGTGACTGTATGGAAGAAAGATTCCTTCTCAAGATCGCGGACAAGCGTTCCGATCTGGGTTAACGTGTTACTGCGGATAACACCGATACGTGTTTTAATCGGATAACCGTCGTCCGTGTAGTTGGTCGGACGGATGAGCGTCACATCAAGTTCGCGTACTCCATACTCTCGTGCCGTCTGGATATAGGTTCGTGCATCATTAAGCCGCTCTGGTTCTTCTACTGCAATGAGTTCTTGCATATTTCTTCCTTTTGAGAGCATGGAATATTTTAATATTTTTATTAACTATTATTCTGATTGGGAAATTATCTCTTGACCTACACGCTAAGGAAGCGACCATCTATCCTTCGAGTACGAAATACTCTTCACCTATCACTAATGAAGTATGATGATGATTTTTATAAGCGGGAATAGCTCGAAAGAATGAAAAAGGGATTAATCCTTTTTGTAGGACGAAGTGCTCTTAGGTGAGCATGAACGACAACTGAATTCTGGAATCCCTACAATGTATAACCGTAGGTAGACCGTTACAAGCGCCAGCCTTCTATTCTTGCACAGTATATGGCTTTGTGAGAAAATCATTGACATTCAGTTCCATCGACTGAATCAAAGTTGTGATATCGGGTTCTGCCAGTCAAGGAAATAATTGAAGTTTTTAAAGTCACAGGATCCTTTCGCAGTTCAGCAAGAACATCGAATCCTTTGAGCTTCGGCATTTCTATATCACATACAATCACATCAGGTGGATGAGTACTGACAGACTCTCATACTCGTACACCGTCTTCTGCCAGTATAATCTCATTTCCTTCCGAGGAGAGTACCGCTTCAATTGCAGTGAGTGTATCTTTTTCATCATCGACAACTAATATTTTTGCCATAGTGAGTCTGTCTTTCGTATTGTGAAACATAACCACAGAGCAAGTTCTGGGGTTATCTTCAAGTTATTTTTCACTTCCTTACCACCGTCAGGATGAAAGTCATGACGGCACGTAGGGGTGGTGTCAGGAATTACTTCCTGACGCATATTTCCTATTCATTGTTCTTTTGGAATTGCAGCGATCTTTCCCTCCAGTGAGCCAATGTGGTCAGTTTTATAGAGCTCTGCCCGTTTAAAGTCTTCGAGCGCCTGGGCGATACTATTGGCGGAATGTTCAATGGACACAATATTCTTGATTGCTTCTTGATTATCCTTTACCGATTTTTTTGTTTTACTAATTAAGAGAGCAATGATGGCAAGCGGGTTATTGATCTGATGCTGCAAACCCTTTACAACTTCATGCATGGTTTTCAGTTGAGTATCTTTTATTTGTAATTCTTTCTCATGCACCAACTGCTGTGTTTCGTGTTGATGAAGTTTTGAACGATACTCAATCACTTTCACCAAACTAACTGCCAAGAGCCACATGAATGGCAGTGCACTGAAAATATCATAGGCATCGGATAACGTTGCACCATGGTATTTCACTTTATAAAACAGACGCACGATGGAGATGAACAAGTAGCAATAAATAATATATCCCGAAAGCAAGGCAGGGTACCTTGCAAAGAACTCTGTTGTGTGCTCTCGTATTGAACGTAAAAATTTTATCATGAGGACTCCTTTTAAATTCAACTCCAAAAGTGCATTGTTCCGGGGAAACGTCGAGCTCGAGTTATTATAGTTGTATGGCGTAGTTAAGGGACCGCGTTGAAGAGCCCAAAACTATACTCTTAGGAGTGTTCTCTGAGCTCAAAACTCCTGGTTCAAACTATAAAAATTTTCACTTTGGAACAAATCTCGACCTGATTTTAACAAGTGTAATCTGTTTTGTACAGAGGATACCGATGATTCCCTTAAGCGGGAATAACCCGAGAGTATATAATCCTTTTTTAGGAGAAAGAAGCACTGTTCAGAAAGGGCAAGAGCACCTGATTGTGCTGAAGGAATTGTTGTTGTGCAAGGAATTTGCCCCTCATGATCCTTTTCAAAAAAGGGAAGAAACGTCATGTTTGTCTTGGAAATTTTCATTTTATTGGAGGAACAAAAACCGAACACCTTCATATAAATGCATGACAAGAAATCCTGATCTTCGATGAATGATGAGATAACATTTTCAAAAAACTGCAACATCGCCTTTGTTTGTTTCTCCTCTTCTTTCGGGGGACTAGAATTAAGCATACTGAAACTCGCATCTGAATTCAACAAGAGAATGGCAGATTGCCTTATTATCGTACCACCGAACACATCGCTGGCACAGTCTGCTAGACAATATGATCTCAAAGTAGAACTCTTAAAGACAAAATTGAAGTACGGCGATGTTGCGGCTTCAATCCATTTGGCGCGCATTCTTCGATCCCGACGCATAGACGTCGTTGTTATCATGCAATCAAAAGACATGAGTATTGTCACGGTTGCACACTTGCTCTATCCATATGCGAAACTTGTGTTCTACCAGGAAATGCAGTTCGGTATAAATAAACGCGATATTCTCCACACATGGATGTACTCTCATCTTTCACTCTGGATTACTCTGACAAAGAAGATGAAACAGGAAGTTATTGAGCATACACGCATGCCTCAGGAACGAATTAGCGTCATCCCCATTGGTTCGGACATGAAACGCTTTGATCCCAACCTCTACAATAGAGAAACAACCAGAAACCAGTTTGACATTCCACAATCAAAACTTGTGGTTGGTATGTTAGGTAGATTGGACCCGCAAAAAGGACAGGAGGAGTTCATTCGAACTATTCCGATTCTTTTAAAACATCAAACTCATTTGCACTTCGTTATCGCTGGAGATGAAACTGAAGGGCAGCATGGATTCAAAAAGAACTTGAGAGATCTGAGCATCGAACTTGGAGTGAGCGACGAGGTTCAGTTTCTTCCATTTACTGATGCGGTACCGGAATTCATGTCTGCACTTGACATCTTCGTGCTTCCTTCCCATACCGAAACATTTGGCTTTGTCCTCGTTGAAGCATTGGCGATGGGAAAAGCAATTGTTGCAACAAACTCCGGTGGTGTACCGGAAATTATTACGGATGGCTCCACCGGACTTCTCATCCCGCCGCGAGACGTGCCGGCACTTGCAGATGCACTTTTAAAGCTACTCAAGGATCAGCGGCTACAATCTTCTTTTTCCTCTGAAGCACGGGCCGACGCTCTCAAACGTTTTGATATTGCACGGTGTGTAGATCAATTAGTCATCTCACTGGACACTCTCTAAGAATCAATGCGAGAGTTATTAAAACATCATTTCTTGTACAAGCACAATCATAGAATGTATTATTGATTGATTTTCTTCGCGGACTTTCGCATCTTATTGAGGGAATCAATACCATCCAATGTGTGTTTAGTCATAGACAATTGAGAGGAGTAGTATTATGACAACCGTCAGAAGTGTTTTGCAATCCAAAGGTAGTGATATCTGGTCGACCGCACCGGACACCTTGGTCTTTGATGCCCTGAAAGTGATGGCTGAAAAAAATGTCGGGGCACTCTTAGTGATGGAAGGCAATCAATTGATAGGAATCTTTTCAGAACGAGACTACGCAAGAAAGGTAGTGTTAGAAGGAGAATCCTCCCATAATATTACCATACGAAATATCATGACCTCTGGTGTGATTTCTGTAGCACCTGATCAATCCATCGAAGATTGCATGGCTCTCATGACGGGCAAACGCATCCGTCATCTCCCCGTATTGGAAAACAGTAAAGTGGTCGGCATGATTTCAATTGGAGATGTCGTGAAAGCCATCATTTCCCAGCATGAAGACACAATCAAGCAATTGGAAAATTATATTACCGGCGCTCGATAAGTTTTCTTTTTTATAGAACAGGTTATTAACCTGTCCCACAAGATTCAACTCATCGTTGATGTTGCTTCCCTTATTGTCTGCTCACACTCTGCACAAAAATTCTTCCCTTTCACATCGATCTCTTCGGCTGAAGTAGAGGAGTGCATGACGCACTCCGGTCTATGGCAGTGAATAAGTCCGAAGGTATGGCCAAGCTCGTGAACAGCTTCCTTTAATAAGCGAATGTGTTTTAACTCGGGATTCGGATCCAATCCGAAGAGTTCTTCTCTGAGCCGAAACGAAGAAAGCACAGCAACTTTATCATCTAACTGGGCTTCTCCGAACACATACGTGAACACAGGTACAAAAAGATCCACCGTTGTTATTCCAATGATTTTCCCTTGATGTGTTGGATAGCTTTTGAGAAGTGCAGCAATGATGGAAGTGGAATTGAATTGGTTACGGTATGAATCAAATGCGAACGCCGGATCAACGTAGCTCGATTCTTCGATGGAAACCGATTGTTCAAATGCGCTTGTTAACGGTGCGATAAGCGACGTTAATTCCGCATGATCGACCGGCCGAATCGGAACGATCAGAATTGACGACATCGCTTATGGTCTCTTTAAACCGTACTTGGTGATTTTGTTGTACAGCGTGACGCGATCAATATCGAGAATATCCGCCGACCGCGAAATATTCCATCCGCATCGGTGAAGAATCATTTCAATGTGAGCTCGCTCAATCGCCGCAATCGAATCTGCCTGCAGCCCATGCGCTTTAGATGCTAACTGGAAGGGTAAATCGGTGTGCTGAATTGCCGGCGGCTTTGCAAGCACCATTGCACGTTCCATTACATTTTCCAATTCCCGTACGTTGCCCGGCCAATCATACTGCACCATAATATCCATTGCATTCGGACTAATCTCAGTGATCGCTTTGTGCATAGCGGCTGCATGTTTATTGCAGAAATACTCAGCAAGGAATGGAATATCCTGCCGGCGCTCACGCAGCGGGGGAATCACAATAGTAAAAACATTCAGACGGTAATAGAGATCTTCACGAAACGATCCCTCTTTAATAGCGGCTTCGAGATCACGATTCGTAGCGCAGATCACGCGAAAATCGCTGGAGATGACTTCGTTTCCGCCGACACGTGTGAATTGCTTCGTCTCGAGAACACGCAATAACTGCACTTGCATTTTTTGGCTGATTGTTCCGATTTCATCGAGAAAGATTGTTCCACCATCAGACAATTCAAATTTTCCCTTTCTGCGAAACTGTGCGCCGGTAAATGAACCTTTCTCATGACCAAATAGCTCGCTCTCCAGAAGGCTTTCAGCCATTGCACCGCAATTGACGGCAATGATTGGAAAGTAGCGACGGCTGCTGTTAGCGTGAATGACCCGCGCAATCAGCTCCTTGCCGGTTCCACTTTCACCGCGCAGCATTACTGTTGTATCGGTTTTAGAAACGGTCTTTGCCAGCTCTATCACTTTCTGGACTTGCTGACTTTCACCAACGATCTCGTTTGCTTTGACGATATCTGATATCTGTTCGCGAAGTTGGACATTTTCTTCTACCAATTTTCTCTGTTTAAGAGCATTTGTGACAAGATGCGAAAGATGTTCCGGATCAATGGGCTTGGTGACATAATCGAACGCACCTTCTTTCAGCGCCTGTACAGCGCTTTCGACTGAAGCGTATGCCGTGATCATGATAACACTTGTGTTCTTGTCGATCTCCTTGAGGCGTTTCTGAAGATCAAGTCCGCTCATTCCGGGCATCTTGATATCGAGCAGTGCCAGATCCCATGGACCTTCATTCATTAATTTGAGTGCGTGATTTGCATCTTCCGCCGATTCAACGCGGTACCCATCTTGCCGGAACCACTTCGTCAGCGATTCACGGACAATCAGTTCATCATCAACAATCATGATGCTTTGTGGTGCAGACTTTTTTTCAGTCATAATTCATGTCCCTTGATAAAAATTTTTTTAACTATGTATCTCTTCATTCGGCAAAGTTTGCCGTGGAAGTGTAATAGTGAATGTCGTGCCCATGCCTTGTTTTGATTCTACGGATATTGAACCGCTATGACGCTCGATAATGCCATAGACCACCGAGAGGCCGAGTCCGGTGCCCTTGCCTTCTTTCTTTGTTGTATAAAACGGCTCAAAGATATGTGGCATATCTTCTTCATGAATCCCGCTTCCTGTATCGCGCACTGTAATCTGCACTGCATTGAGATATTCAACTTCTTCTACGCGGATATAGAACGAACCACCGCCGGGCATCGCCTCAACAGCATTGATCTCAAGCGCAAGCAACGCCTCTTCTAATTGGTGCGGATCGCAGTACAGAACAACCTGTTTATCTCCCATCTCAACGACAGATGTAATATTATTCATTTTCAAGTGATGGTCGATAAGCTTGAAACTTCGCTCGATGATCAACCGCAGATCGGAATCTTTAAACTCGCCGACTTTCTCCCGCGAGAATAGCAGGAGATTCTTGACGATGTTGCCGCAACGCGCCGTCTCGTCCGCAATGAGCGTAAGCTCGCCGACCATTTCTTGTGTACTTTCCGCCGACGGAATTTCACGCTCCATTTTTTTCCGCAGCAACTTGGCATATGTAAGGATACCTTCCAGCGGATTATTCAATTCATGCGCAACAGTGGCAGCAAGGGTACCAAGCGATACCATCTTTTCAATTTGTACCATGTGCTTTTGTGCACGGCGAAGCTCTTCTGTTTTTTCGGCAACACGCTGTTCAAGTGTTTGTGTCCAAGTAGTCAGTTCTGTCCGTGCGCGTTTTAACTCCTGTGTCATCTGATTAAAGGACATTCCCAACGATCCAATTTCATCACTCATTTGGACATCAATACGATAATCGAGATTCCCTTTCACGATTTCCTGAGTCCCAATCACAAGTCTCTTGACAGGAATATTGACCATCCTCCAGATGAAGACAGTAACGAAGCCGGTGAGCAGAACGACAAGTGAAAGCGACCCAAGAATTTGTGTACGTTCGAACTGTGCAATATCCTGATCGACATCCTGAAGCGGGATCATGACATCAAGAATTCCGAGCACGGTTTGGGAAGAGCTATGCGCATGGCAATCACTTGTGGAACAACTTGCATCATTTCGGATAGGAGTGATGATACCGATAACACGATATCCTTTTGGTGAATCGAAAATGCGCTTGAGTGTCGGATCTTTCTGCGGAACAACCGGCTTCCCTGTTGCATGGCAGCCAATGCACGCCTCAGCAGTCATATCGATATTTTTCCCAACTTCAGCTTCTTGCGTCGAAAATGTAACCATCCCTTTTTTATTTATGATACGTATTCCTTCTATGCGTGGCTCATTTCCAATGGTTTTTATAATTTCGTAAATATCCTCCCGCCGATTGAGCAGCATACTGTAACGGGTTGATCGACTAATAAGATCGCTGATATTCGTTGCCGATTGTTTAGCAGAAGCTATATACTTGCTGGATTGCCAGTCTACAAGAAGCATGGTAAACAGCGTCGTTCCAACCAACACGATCACTGCAATACCGAGAAATAATCGAAAACCAAGTAAATGGAAAAATCGCATAGTGTTCAAGTTGAATTAATATACAGTTTTTTGGCAAGATTTGTGCCAATAACAAACAGGGTTGATAAACTCAACAATCTGCGGTAAGAATGGCTTAAAGTCTCAATAAAAAGAAAGCCTCTCCCAAAAAAAGTAATGGGAAAGGCTGGAAATAGATAGTATTTGAAATTATTGAGGTAAGTGCACTATCCGATTCACAACTTCTAAGTAGACTTTTGGACCGAGGATGCTTTCGATGCTGTTTACACCAATACCGCCGTCAAACAACGTTGTCCCTGCTGAAGGGTGGTTATATCGGAAAGCATGTGTAAATGAATGTTCAATGTTTCGCATTGTTCGTTCGATATTCTGCCGCGAATCAGTTGCAGAACTAAAACTATGAAGTCCTTTCGTCTTTGTGGTAATCTCCATAATCCAACCTTCGCCAAACGGTGACATACCCAGCAAATTCGGTTTTTGCTGCAATGCCGGATTAAACTTGCAAATGGTTGCGTCGATGGGAGAACGAAGTGTAATGGCGCCCCCCGGTAAGATAATCCAGCAGAACGGATCATGCCGTCGTATGCTTGATGGAGCTTTTGAGACGACGATACTGAGTATCGGTTGAAAGAAATTTGCAAGGATGTGATTGATTCCGATTCGATACTTGCCTGTCTCGTTCTCCTGAACCCAATAGTGACTGCGATTATACATTCTATCCTGCGGTACTACAACTGCATGTAAACCTTCAAGATAATTCTTCAATGTGTTTCTGAAGAGTGCATCGGCGGTCATTGCTTTTTCTTCTATGGGGACAACCGACTCTTCCTCATTGCGAGGATCCATAGTTCCTAATTGCCGTTTCTGGATGGTATTATTGAATTCACAGGACTCGCAACGAAATTCTTGATCACAAAGTTTAAATCCTGTTACCCCTGCATCCATCCAAACACATCGCAGTTCGCCTTGAGGAATAACACTCTGAGTTGATTTCTTTTCCATATTTTTTCTCCTCCAATTTCATGCTTTTAATTTATCAAGCCGAAACATCGATAAAATGTACAACTTCATGTTGAGCAACCCTATGTTCTTCTTCGTGGTGTTCGGGAAAGATCGGCAAGTACTTGACAGCAAGTCGAAAGATTGCAAATCCTAATGCAACAATCATTAATGTAATCGAGCTCTCAATCGCCGATGGAAAATAATTTGCTCCTGCACTTCGTTCTACAGAAGTGATTGCAACATTCAGCCGATTGAACACAAACCCCATAACAACCAATAATGCAGAAACAAAAAGTCCTCTTCTATTCATTCGCACGCGCGGGCTGATGAGCAGAAGCATCGGGAGAATGACACCTAATCCAATTTCTACCCAATACATCATTCCTTCATAATTAAACGTAAAGACATATTGCCAAAGTCTCATCGTATGAATATCTTCAATTTTAAGCACAAGATAGACCGCAAGTGCCACAACGGTCACTTTAGCAATTTGCGTAAGTATATGTACTTCTATCTCACGATGGAATGCCCGCGAACTCAAGAAAGATTCGATGATCACCATCGCCGGACCGACTGCCATTGCCGATGCAAAGAAAAGGTATGGCAGGCTGGAAGAGTACCAAAGAGGATACACTTTTTCCGGAATGATAAGAAACAATGATCCAAGTGATGATTGATGGAGTGATGACAGAACAACACCGAGAAGAACCATTGGAATGGTGATACTATGGATGATCTTTTGCGGGCGTTCAAAATTTAATTTTTCGAAAATAATCGGACTGAATTCCAAAGCGAGCACTGTCGTATAGAGCATGACGCACCAGCCAACTTCAAACATGACAGAATGCGGATTCCACATGATGATCGGGTGCCACACATTCCATGGTTTTCCCAAGTCGAACATCAGTCCTAAAATCACTAAAACATATCCAAGAAATGCAGTTAGAATTGCAGGCCGCAGAATCGGGCGATATCGCTCAAGGTTGAAGAGATAGACCGAGGCGGCAATAACAAATCCACCCGCTGCAAGACCGACACCGCATACGACATCAAAACCAACCCACAATCCCCAAGGAAATTTATCGCTGAGGTTTGTCGCAGTACCAAGTCCCCAGCCAAAACGAATGACCGTGGAGACAACTCCTGCAGCCATAATGACCCAAAACACCGCTGTCCAAAATGTAAGCTTAGAAAATACTCTCCAAATCATAACTGTCTCCGTTGCCTATTCATAGTGATCCGGAGTACCGTTTTTCTTTTGAGATTCCATCTCCTTCAATTTAAGTTCGAAGGCTTGGACCTCTTTGCGTCGGTTGGTAATCCACCAAACACCAGACAACAACGTGCTGCCCCAGAAGACATAATTTGGAATCTTTGAGAGAATCTCCCATGTAAGATTCGGCAAAGGATGATTGGGAAGATTCATTTTCAATCCGAGTTTCTCGAACGATTTATCCGAGATATAGAGAATCGACGTTCCACCCGCTTCACGAACTCCATAGATAGACGGATAGTACTTACCCGAATCGACATACATTCTTTTTTGCGCTTCTTTGATAAGTTCATCCACAGTGCCAAATGTACGAGCACCCGTCGGACATGCTTCTGCACAAGCAGGTCTTTCGCCTTTTTCAATGCGCTCATGACACAAATCGCATTTCGTTACTTTCGGATTCAGGCTGTTCCATTGGTATTTCGGAACATCGAAAGGACACGCTTGAATACAATACCTGCAGCCCATGCATTTGTCTGCATCATAGACAACAGCACCCGTTTTCGTTTTCTTAAACGCACCAACCGGACACACCGAAGCGCACGTAGGTTCTGCACAATGCATGCACATGCGTGGCAGATACGATTCATCGACTTGCAATACGGCTGTGTTTTGAACCGAGGAAAGGACATGCTGTTCTGAAACAGGATTTCCCCACCGTTCAGCATCAGCGACTTCACAGGCATAACAACCAACACAGAGAGTCGTATCAATCAACATTCCATAACCAAACATATCAGCTTCTCCAGAATTTCAGACAACTTTCATAAGTTCACATCTTACATCTCACCTTAATGAGGAGGAGAGTGATCATCGGAGTCTTGTTGGTATTTATTCTGCCTTCAAAAATTCTTTCTCAAAAGCATTCCATGTGCTTTCATTAAACTGCTCCAGCACTCCATTCAATGGTGCGCCTCCATCCAGCATGGTAACGCCTGCGGTTGCCGGTACACCAATTTGTGCTTGCTCTTTTATGAAATCACGGAAGCGGCTGACTTCTTTTCTAAGCCATTTCGCCGCCTCATCCGCGATGGCAAGTAAACGTAATTCCGGTGAAATGTTTTTGGGAACGATCACGGCAACCCATCCAGCTACATATGGGTCTTGATGAAGCATTTGGGGAGAAGCAAGCAGTGATTCGTTTACAGTTAATACTGTACCGGATATCGGAGCGGGAATCGAGAGCACCCGATTGCCATGAGCCACAGTGAGAAGTGTGTCCCCCTTATTCAATTCCTTTTTGAGCGGTGCAACTTCGATTCTGTCAATTGATCCGATGACTTTTTGCGCAAAGTCATCGACACCAACACGTGCTTCACCGGCGAATGTAAGCTCGACCCATGTGTGGGCTTTGCTGATAAAGAATCCTTTCGGTAAAAAAAATCGATCTGCCGGTATTTGAGCAGCTGATGGTGCTGCTTTCCGCTGCTTGGCTCGATCTCGGAGTAGTTCAATTCCAACGCAGAGAAGGATTGTGGCGACAACGAATAAAGCTACCATGATTGTTTCTCCTTAAAAAATAAATTTAGATTCCTCAACTTGCTCTTTTGCATATATGCTCGTAGAATATTTCTTATCGAACTTTCCATTATTCATGCTCCAATATTTGTGCCAAAGGAAAAAAAGTTATTACTCTAAGAAAATCATTGATTTCTTACCAATTACGCTAAACAATCCAAATTTGACACTCAACGTCATTCTAATAAGTGGTGAGCATCTTTACACCGGGTGTTGAAATATTCAATTAAGGAATGACGCAGATTCATGGACTTGAATCTTTACTTAGAAATGGCCCGACCCATCACTTTCACTTTCAACAGATCACCGGTTTTAAAATATACCCAACCGACGATGAGCAGCGTCATTGTGCCGCCAAAGAGTACCGATGGTACTGTCCCGAATAATTTTGCTGCTGAACCTGATTCAAATGCACCAATCTCATTTGATGAGGCGAGGAAAATTCCATTCACGGCCATCACCCGTGCACGCATTTCATCGGGAGTCATCACCTGAAGAATGGTCGCTCGGATAACCACACTAATGCTATCGAATGCACCGCTCAGGAACAAAGCTGCCACTGAGACCAGCATCCAAGGCGAGACAGCAAAGATCAAAATACACACACCAAATCCTGCAACAGCAATAAGTAAATTCCTCCAGGCATGCTCCATGGGCGAGAAACGCGAAAGCAAAATGAGCATGAGCGTTGCACCAATAGATGGAGCGGCGCGCAGTATTCCAAGTCCTTCTGCACCCACTTTTAAAATATCTTGGGCATAGATTGGCAGTATCGCCATCACGCCGCCAAAGAGAATGGAAAAAAGATCGAGCGAAATTGAATAGAGAATTATTTTTGTGTTGAAAACGAACCGTATGCCTTCCTTAATGCTTGCGACAACACTATCATGCTGAGCAATCTGGGCAATCGGACGATCTTTGATTTTAGAATAAAGCAGAAAAGATGAACCGACAAGCAGTGTTACAATCAGTAAAGTATTAGCAAAACCGATCCATGTATATAGAAATCCGGCTGCAGCAGGACCAAGAATGGCGCCAACTTGCCATGAAGAACTTCCCCATGTTGCAGCATTTTCGAACAATGCAGGTGGAACAAGAATCCCGCGCAACGACATTGCTGTCGGCGATTGAAATGCACGGCATAATCCAATGACAAATATTGCCCCATAGATTGCAATCAACAATACCGACTGGTGAATCTGATCCTGCTGTCGAGTAAACAATTGAAGCATCACAGAACTGAGAACGATTCCACCGACACTCCACATCAACACCTTCCGCTTGCTGCTACGATCCGCAACATGGCCTCCATAGAGCGTAAATGAAATGAATGGTATTGCCTCGACAAGTCCGATGAGTCCCAGCGCCAACGGATCGCGAGTAATGCGGTACAGTTCATAGCCAATGGCAACTTCTTGAATCATCAATGCCATTGTCAATAAAAATGAAGCGGCTATGAGATAACGGAATTCGGGGAATCGAAAAGAAGCATATGGATCAATGTTTATGCGGGTATTCTGTTCTGGAATCGGTTTCTTCATATATCGTTAAAGCTCTATGCTCCGCAGCAAATGAATACATGAATATACGCTTCGTTCCCCAACACGACAACACAAGAGAAAGATGCTGTCCTCCGATCTTATTGCCTTTGATAATCTCGAATCCTTAGTGGAATTCTTTCCCCTTTTGTGGAGTTAAAAAAGTATATACAATTCAGTAGGCAGGGCTATTATAGAGCAAATGTAATTCATATTGTTATTTTTGATTTGAATTTTATAAAGTTATCCTCGTTCCCGCTTTGCCTTCCAACGCACCAAGGAGATGTTCGGGATCGGTAATGGTCACACGCTGCCCGCCTGCCGAAAGAAAATCAAGCGCAGCTTCAATCTTTGGCTTCATACTGCCTTCACTAAATTGTCTATCAGCAAGATGCCTTTTTGCTTCTGCGACTGTGCTGATTCGAAGTGCCAGCTGATTAAATTTTTTAAAATTGATATAGACCTCGGGCACTTCTGTCGAGATGACAAGATGCTCGATGCCCAATTTTGACGCGAGCAATGCAGACGCACGATCTTTGTCAATCACCGCTTCAATGCCTTTGACTTCACCATTTTCAAGTATCACGGGAATTCCGCCGCCGCCTACAGCTATTACGACATTATTATGTTCCAGACAATCCTTTATCACTTCCAGTTCAATGATATCTTTTGGTAGAGGAGAAGCAACAACACGGCGATAACCACGAGCAGCATCTTCAACGATACTCCAACTCAATACCCTTCTCTTTTGTTCTGCAACTTCTTTGGAATAAAACGGACCAATCGGTTTTGTCGGACGTTGAAATGCAGGATCGTTTTTATCTACAACAACTTGTGTGACAACAGTAACAACAGAACGTTTGATTCCTTGTTTGCGGAATGCCGTTTGCATGGAATTTTGCAGCATAAAACCGATTTCACCTTGCGTCATGGCGACACACACATCAAGTGGAAGCGTGTACGTCTGCGATGAGCCGGCCTCTGAACGCAGCAATTGTGCACCGACCTGCGGACCATTGCCATGTGAAACGATCAGCGCATAGCCCCGCGCAACAATTCCTGCAAGACTTTCGGCGGTGAGTCTAGCGTTTACGAGCTGTTCGGCGATTGTTCCGCGCTGTCCGGCTCGGATGAGCGAGTTTCCGCCGACTGCGACGAGTATGGAGTTTTTCACGTCCTTTATCTTTCAACAGCGTATACAGAATTGCTTTCTGTGTGTGAAGCCGGTTTTCTGCTTCATCAAATACTACGGACTGAGGTGAATCCATCACTTCATCTGTTACTTCCTCTCCGCGGTGTGCCGGCAGGCAGTGCATAAAGATGGCTGTGGGTTTTGCCTGTTTCATTAACTCGGCATCAATTTGAAATCCTGCAAACGCCTTCATCTTCGTATCGAAATCTGCCTCTTGTCCCATACTGACCCATACGTCTGTGTAAATAACATCAGCGTCATGTACACCTTCTGATGGATTGCACGAGAGTTCGATCTTTGCTCCTGTGGTTCCCGCAATTTCCATTGCTCGATCTACAACGGTGTAATGAGGCTGTAAACCTGCAGGAGTAATCGCAATAAAGTCCATTCCTACTTTTGCTGCCATGAGCATAAGCGAGTGACAGACGTTATTACCATCACCAATCCACGCGAGTTTCTTTCCCTTAAAAGAGCCGAGGTGTTCATGAATGGTAAGAAAATCACCAACTGCTTGACACGGATGTTCGAAGTCTGTCAGAGCATTGATAACGCTCACCTTTGCGAACTTTGCAAGATCGTCGATATTCTTCTGCGCAAACGTTCGGATGACAACTGCATCAACCCATCGTTCGAGGTTTTTCGCTATATCATAGATGGATTCGCGTTTGCCCAGACTAATATCGGCATTGGTCAGATACACTGTGTTGGCACCCAGCTGTTTCATGCCGATCTCAAATGTCACATGCGTGCGCAGTGATTGCTTTTCAAAAATCAACGCTACCGATTTACCTTCTAAAGATTTGGCAAACTTCTTTGGATGTGCTTTCATTTTTTTTGAAAGGTCGAGGATTTGCATCAATTCCTTCGTTGACCAGTCTGCAATACCGAGGAAATCTCGTTTCATGGTTTATTCTCCTTGGGAGGGACACAACATGTTGTGTTCCTCCATATGATGTTATTTCAATCCATGTTTTTTCATGAAGGTGTTCAGGATTTCATTCAAGTCCGGTTTTGTGATTTCGTTTAATTCATAGCGGACGCGTGTACTTGGTTTGTTGATCTTAATAATACGGCGTAGGTCGATCGGTGTGCCGATGATGACTGAGTCGCAATCGACTGTATTGATTGTCGTCTCGAGATCCGTAATCTGTTTTCCACCATATCCCATTGCCGGCAACAATGTTCCAATATGCGGATATTTCCTGAATGTTTCTGCAATAGAATTAACGACCCAAGGTCTCGGGTCGACGATTTCCTTTGCACCATATTTTCGAGCAGCAACCACACCGGCGCCATACATCATCTCACCATGCGTCAATGTGGGTCCATCTTCCACCACGAGCACGCGCTTGTTGCGGATAACAGTCTCATCTTCTACTGTAATGGGCGATGCCGCTTCAATGATGATTGCTTTCGGATTGATGCTGACGATATTTTTCCGAACAATATCGATATTTTCGCGCGAGGCTGTATCTATTTTATTAATGACAACCACATCGGCTAGATAAATATTGACTGCACCGGGATAGTACGATATCTCATGTCCCGGACGATGCGGATCTGCTACCACGATGGTGAGATCAGGTTGATAGAATGACATGTCATTGTTCCCGCCGTCCCACACGATCACGTCGGCTTCCTTCTCTGCCGCATGAAGGATCGCTTCATAATCGACCCCGGCGTAGATGATCGTTCCGTTAACGATGTGCGGCTCATATTCTTCCATCTCTTCAACAGTACATTCATGCTTTTGCAGGTCTTCAAGAGAAGAATACCGTTGAACTTTTTGCTTTACCAGATCGCCGTACGGCATTGGATGACGGATCGCAACAACTTTTTTTCCGGCTGCACGGAGTAATTGACACACCTTGCGCGAAGTCTGGCTCTTGCCGGATCCCGTACGCACTGCGACCACAGCGATGACCGGTACTGTGCTCTTGAGCATCGTTGGATGCGCGCCCTGCAATTTAAAATCAGCGCCACAGGCCATTACGAGTGCTGCTTTGCTCATCACGTAGTTGAACGAAACATCTGAGTACGCGAAGACAACCTCATCTGCACTCAGTTCTTTGATAAGGCGCGGCAGTTCCGATTCTGGAAAGATGGGAATACCGTTTGGATAGAGCTTTCCTGCCAGCTCAGCAGGATACTTACGCTCTTCAATGTTTGGAATTTGTGTTGCGGTAAACGCGACGACTTCGTAGCGGTCGTCCGTGCGGAAAACGGTATTGAAATTGTGGAAATCCCGTCCCGCTGCGCCCATGATGATCACTTTGGTGTGTCTCACAGGAACTCCTAATATTTTATGTGAATACTGCCGCCGTTCATGTCCGTGTGAGCAGCTGGGCAATTCTCAAAGCACGGAGCTTTTAACAACATCTGTAAAGTTTCGTGGGGCTAATATCGGAAAGGTTTCCGAGGGAATCAATAAATTGACAAGTTGTAAATGGTTCGGATGTTCATTTTTAGACTCAATGGCTTAACTTCTCATCACTTTTCTTGCATCTCCCACCACCTCTGTGTATATTGAGCCACGATTTGACAATAAATGGAGCGGAATAATATCGCTTGCAAAACATCTTAGTCGTTCGGACAGACCGTATTGGAGATGTAATTCTCACACTTCCGACCGTCGAAGCGCTTAAATCAAACTTCCCGAACGCACGGGTGACGATGTTGGTAAGCAGCTATACCAGCACTTTGGTTGAGGGTATCGCAGGTACTCTTCTCTATAGTAGAGACGGAAAGGCAAGACCGTTCTTTGAGATGCTGAGGGAAATTCGAAATTCTCATTTCGATGTAGTATTGGTAGCATTTCCATTCTTCCGTATAGCTTTAGTATTGTGGCTTGCGAGAATTCCGGTACGTGTTGGAACTGGTTATCGATGGTACTCGTTCCTTTTCAACAAAAAAATCTACGAACATCGCAAGACTGCAGAGAAGCACGAAGCGGAATACAATCTCTCGCTCTTGAAAGGTTTGGGACACACGGTATCATCGAAGCCCGAAGCAAAGATTATTATCTCCCAACAGGAGAAAAAAACAGCTTCTGATGTTCGTCAATCGCTAGGAATTTCGGACACCGACCGTTTAGTATTGTTGCATCCGGGAAGCGGTAGCTCGGCACGAGATTGGAAACCGGAACGCTTTGCTCAACTCGCTGTTGAATTGACAAAGATCGGTTATCAGGTTGTGATTACGGGTGGGAAGACAGAAGAAGCGCTTGTCAATCATGTTGCACATGAAGCAAAGAATGGTGTGAAACCTTTTATCAGTACTCTGAACTTGAAAGAGTTTGCAGCGTTCATCCAGACAGCGAAATTATTTGTTGCGAATTCCACCGGTCCATTGCATATTGCTGCTGCAGTCGGAACTCCGGTAATCGGATTCTATCCACCTGTGCGTGTGATGAGTCCAAAACGCTGGGGACCATTGACCGACAAAAAGGCGATCTTTATTCCCGATCCGGTACGTTGTCCGCGCTGCAAAGGCGGTGAATGCCAAGGGAATGATTGTATGGATCAAATTTCAGTACACCAAGTTTTAGATGCTGCGGCGAAGTTGATACTTGGCAATTAGACAATGGTGAGTTGTTGTGATTTACGATTTTTTTAGATTGGAGCATTGTGAATGAAAAAAATTTTCTTTGTGTGTATGATCTCCTTTCTTACTGCTGCCATCTCCCAAATTCAGGCACAAGATACGCTTGCTGCAAAATCTGACGACGACCTTCGGAATCTCAATCAATCTGCTTTTTCTGTTGGCGAACGATTGGTCTACGATGTCGGATACAGTTTTATCACAGCCGGAGAAGCAGTGTTCTCGATTCCTGCGATCGAGACAATTCATGGAAAGGAATGTTATCAAGTACTCTTCACAGTTGTTTCCACGCCAACCTTTTCCTTCTTTTATAAAGTGGATGATCGTTACGAAACAATGCTTGATAAGAAAGGGATCTTTCCATGGCGATTTACACAGCGTGTGCGTGAAGGAAAATATAAATATGATTTTTCCGCAGAATTCGATCAACTGAACAATGTCGCCATAGCAAAGGATAAGCGCTATTCGATTCCCCCGTATGTCCACGATGCTGTGTCAGCAATGTATTATGTACGCACATTGGATTTTTCTAAATCGCGCCCGGGCGAGAAATTATACTTACAGAATTTCTATAAAGACTCGACATACCAGCTTGCGGTAAAGTTTCTTGGGTACCAGCAAATTGAAGTGGAAGCAGGAACATTCAATTGTGTATTAGTAGAGCCACTTATGAAAGAAGGCGGATTGTTCAAGAATGACGGCCGCATCGTTATCTGGTTGACGAACGATGAACGAAAGATACCGGTGAAAGTAAGCACAAAAGTCGTTGTTGGATCGATAGATTCCGAGCTTCGTGAATACTCCGGTATCAATGGACCGATTAAAGCAAAAGTGGAGTAGCCAATTCTCAAATGACAAAATTCAAGCAAATAGACCTCAGCGGCGTCAAGACTATTTCTATCAAAGGCCGCAAGAGCAAAGTGACGCCGAACGATTTTGCAATACCGCTCGATGCAAAGAAAGCGAGCTTCAAGGATTTTGCCGATTCATTGCCGCGCATTCTCATCGGTAACGAATTACGCAATCTCGTGAACGACATCGTCCGCGCTCGCACGAAGACGAAACCTGTCATTCTCATGATGGGAGCACACGTCATCAAAGTCGGACTTTCACCGCTCATTGTTGATTTACTCAAACGCGGTGTCATCACGCATGTGGCAATGAACAGTGCAGCTTCCATCCACGATGTCGAAACGGCGATGTGGGGACATACTTCAGAAGATGTAGCGCTCAATCTGATGGATGGAACATTTGGCATGTCGAAAGAAACAGGTGACTTTATCAACATCGCACTTGTGAAAGGAATGAATGAATCGACAGCCGGGTACGGCGAAACACTTGCAAAAAAAATTATTGCGATGAAAGGACGAAACCGCAGCGTCAGCATTCTTGCAAATTGTTACAAGCTTGATGTTCCGGTTACAGTGCATGCGGCAATTGGTACGGACATCGTTCACCAACAGGCAACGATGGATGGCGCGGCAACCGGTGAATTGAGTTTTCGGGATTTCAAAGTGTTCGTGAATTCCGTCAAGGATCTCATCAACGGCGGTGTGGTATTAAACTTCGGTTCTGCAGTGATCATGCCGGAAGTTTTTCTGAAAGCGCTCACTGTTGCCCGTAATCTTGGCTATAAAGCGAAAGGATTTTCCACTGCCAACTTTGATATGATCCGACAGTATCGTCCGCAGATGAATGTTGTTGAACGACCGACACAAAAACACGGACGAGGTTACAATTTTACGGGACATCACGAACTTATGTTCCCATTGCTTGCCGCAATGATCAAATCTCAGCTTCCTACCAAATGACTGAATTTCACCAACACATCCCAGAACCGGCGGATCAAGAAGAAGTGACTGCCGAAAAACTTTCTTTTTTCGATCGGCATGCTATTCATCCACTTTTGTTCGCGTTTGTATCGCTTGTTTCCATCTTTCTTCTCTATCAAGTTGGCGGCGGTTTGCTGACATTTCTTGTTACAGGAACTGCATCCATTACTCGCGAAAATGTTTGGACAATGCGTTGGCTGACACTCATCGGACAGATGTGTTTCATTCTCCTTCCGACCTTGCTGCTGGCGCGATTATTTGCTACTCGATTGAGTAGAGTATTTCAGTTTCGAGTACCAGGACTGCGAGAATCAATTCTTGCGCTCATTGCACTCTTTTCATTACAGCGGGTGTTTGAAGCATATATGTATTTTCAGGAACTCGTGCCTCTTCCAGAATTACTACGTGATCTTATCGGACCGATCAAGAAGTTGTTTGAGGAACTAACGAAAGTTTTAATTCGTGCTGATTCACCAGTGGAACTCCTTGCGGTCATTCTTGTCGTGGCAGTGGTACCATCGATTGTAGAAGAATTACTCTTTCGTGGTCTCATCCAAAAAATATTTGAGCGGCTGATGTCGCCTATTGTTTCGGCAATACTTGCAGGAACGATCTTCGGTTTGTATCATATGAATCCATTCGAGGTTGTGCCGTTAATCGGTTTGGGCGTGTTCTTCGGACTACTGAGGTATCGTTCACAAAGTCTCTTGCTTCCCATATCAGCACACTTCTTCAATAACCTTATGGCGGTGCTTGCTTCCTATTATGGTTTGCAGGATGAAAATCTCTTAGCAGCCGCACAGACGACAGTAGATATACCAGCGATGCTGTTCGAGTTGGTTGCCTTTGCTGCGCTCTTCTTTCTGAGTTTTGTTGTATATCTTCGCCTCACGCATGATGTCTCGAGACGGATTCACTGAGGAAACCAAATGGACGCCTGCATGAACTGCGCAACACAGCTCGACTTTCATTACACAAATGGCGAACAAAATACTTAGATATACTCAGGTTGAAAATGTAAACCAATCAACTTCATAGGAATGATCGATGCTGGGTCAGTCAGAAAAACAATACTAAACTCAGGGAAAGGAACAGATTTATGACAAAGGAAATATTGAAAGACGTGAGATTCGCCAAAGCCGCTGATGTTATGACGAAAGATGTAGCATACATAGACGGTAATCAGTCTGTAGCCAATGCAATCAAGCTCATGAGGGAGAAGGGAGTGTCCAGTCTGGTCGTGAACCGAAGAGGACCTGAAGACGCATGGGGGATCATGTCACGTAAGGATGTGGTCAACATGATCGTTGATCCTGGTAAGGATCCACACGAAGTCAGAGTCTTTGAGATCATGTCAAAACCACTCGTCACGGTCTCTCCTGGTCTCGCTCTAAAATATTGTGCTCGGCTGATGAATCATGTGGGAATCAGGAGAGCGATTGTTTTTGATGGTAAGGAGATTGTCGGAATTCTGAGTAACACCGATATCTTCAACGCCATCAAAGTCTAACTAACGCTTCAATGTCGAGCCATGTTAGCCACTTTATCAAACAAACCGACGCAGCCAAGTCGTACAGTTTGGTTTTGAAGAGTAGAGCGGTGTCTAACAAACGGCAAAACGTCGCTCACTTATTTGGTAACGTTTGTCTTAACGTTAAACCTTGTCAACAAATAGTAATCGATTCTCATTACTTCATTGAGTGTGAAAATAACCATGCCAAAATTTAAAAATCTTACTGTGCGTGTTCTCGTTGCGCTCGTCGCTATTCCAATCATCCTTTGGCTTACCATGCTTGGCGGCTATTTCTTCTTCTCCCTCATTGCCGTCATCTCCTCGCTTGCATTGTATGAGTTCTATAGACTTGCAGAAACCAAAGGCGCTGCTCCGCTCAAAACGCTCGGACTCGCTGCCGGAGTTATTGTCAATGCCGTCTTCATCTACGAACGATTTCAAGTCGATATCTACCAATTCGTCATCGACCATTTTGAAATCCATCTTTCGTTGTTTTCACAACATCAACTTCTCACCGTTGTACTGCTCAAGTTCCTCTTGTTGATCATGCTCATCGAGTTGTTTCGAACCAAAGGTTCGCCGACAATCAATATCGCCACAACCATACTGGGTGTGCTGGTCATTTCACTGTGCTTCGGCACGCTCATTTTTTTACGTGAACTCTTTCCGTACGGATTTCCCGTTCATAAATTCTTTGCAGCGGGCTTAGCCAATGACCAGCAGCTTGCGCAGATTAATCGATGGGGCGGGTATACGGTCATTGCCATCTTCGCAACGATTTGGATCTGCGACACGGCGGCATATTTTGGCGGTAAAACATTCGGGAAACACAAACTTTTCGTGCAGGTAAGTCCAAATAAAACTTGGGAAGGAGCTGTATTCGGTTTCATTTTCTCCATACTAACCATGGTGACAGCAAAAATACTTGTGCTTGGCTATCTCACATATTACCATGCAATTGTTCTCGGAGTGCTTATTGGAGTATTTGGACAGCTTGGCGATCTCATCGAGTCCCGGTTCAAGCGAGACGCGGGTATCAAAGATTCCTCTTTACTTATTCCAGGGCATGGCGGCGTATATGATCGGTTCGACAGTTTGGTTTATATCTCCCCGATTGTGTATCTTTATATAGACTTTGTTGTGCTGTCGTAGCACTTATCGCGTGGAAGGATGTTTGTGGCTGTAAAATCAAAGGTCAACGTTGTTACACTCGGATGTCCGAAAAACCTTGTTGACTCGGAGTTGCTTCTTGGTCAGTTGAAGCATAGCAATGTGCAGCTTGTGAAGAATGCCGATGAAGCCGATACGGTTGTTATTAACACGTGCGGTTTCATTCGGGATGCAAAGCAGGAATCAATAGATGCCATTCTCGAAGCTGTAGAGAAGAAAAAACGGGGTGAGATAAAAAAAATTGTCGTCATGGGTTGTCTCTCTGAGCGTTTTAAGAATGAACTTGCTGATGAAATTCCGGAAGTTGATTCGTTCTTTGGGACAGATCAATTGCGCGTTGTGCTGAACTCTCTTGACGTAAATTACAAGACCGATCTGCTCGGCGAGCGATTCCTCACAACCCCATCGCACTATGCATATCTTAAAATCTCCGAAGGATGCGACAATCCTTGCTCTTTCTGCGCCATTCCACTGATGCGAGGACAACATCACAGTAAGCCAATGGAAGAACTTGTCCACGAAGCACGACTGTTAGCGGAGAAGGGAGTAAAGGAACTCATTGTCATTGCGCAAGATACGACATACTATGGATTGGATTTGTATGGCAAAAGGCAACTTGCATCACTTCTTGGCGAGTTGAACGACATTGATGGAATTGAATGGATTCGATTGATGTATGCTTATCCGGCTAAATTTCCATGGGATGTTATAGAAGCGTTTCAGAATTATACGAAGCTCTGCCGTTACATCGATATTCCGATTCAGCATTATTCTGATACTGTGCTAAAATCCATGCGGCGCGGCATAAGCCGGAAAGCAACGCGTGAATTGCTCTTGCACTTGAAGAATGAAATTCCCAACCTCGCACTCCGCACAACGCTCATTGTCGGATATCCGGGCGAAACAGAAAACGATTTCAAGGAATTGTGTGATTTTATAGAAGAGACTCGTTTCCACCGCCTCGGCGTCTTTCTCTATTCGCAAGAAGAAGGCACAGCGGCATTTGATCTTGGCGATCCGATCCCGGCAGAGATGAAACAGGAACGACAAATAACAATAATGGAAATCCAAAAAGATATTTCTGAACAGCATAATGAATCTCTCATTGGCAAGACGATGAGGGTTTTAATCGACACTCAGGATAACAATTTTTTTGTTGGAAGAACAGAATGGGACGCACCGGAGATCGATCAAGAAGTACTCGTACGCAGTGGTCAACTATTGAATGTGGGCACATTTCATTCTGTAACTATTACCGATGCAACAGAGTATGATCTTGTTGCCGCGGCATGATGTACACTCTTACGCGAGGACAACGCTATGGCATACAGAAGAATACAACGGATACTCTTCGCTGGGCGAACAATCCTTGCAGTTGGAATACTTGCCAATTATCTGCCCGCGCAGACCGATAATCAAAATGAATCAAAGGAGTATGTATCGGAAATATTTGGAGAAGCATTCGCATTCAAATCTGACTCATCCGGAAAAGGGCGTTTGGATATCTATATTCAGGTTCCCTATCCAGAGATCAACTTCATCAAGGAGGGAGAACAATACGTAGGACGTATTGAAATATCCGCGACGGTGCTCACGCAAGAGAAGCAAGAACTCTGGCAAACGAGCCAAACGGTGGAATTGCGACTGAAAGATTTTACGCAAACTATTTCCCATCGACTATCTACTCTCAAACGATTTTCAACAGATCTCCTGCCAGGAAAGTACGAACTCCTTTTACAAGTAGCAGATAATGAATCTAAAAAAATGGCCGCCTTTCACAAGTCGGTGGTGGTCAAAGATTTTAGCACAGATTCGCTTGCGGTGAGTGATCTGATGCTGGTACATAGAATGGATGTTGACGGTACGCGAAAGAACATCGTGCCAAATTTGACAGGGGTTCTTGCAAAAGAATCGAATGGCTTTTATCTCTTCTTCGAAATCTACAACAAAACTCAACTCGATTCTGTCCAATTATTATGTAAGCTCATCAATCCAAAGAAAGAAGTCGTCGCACAACGTGCAAAGAGCGAAATACTCTCAGGCAATCGGACACAAATAACTTGGCAAATTGACACGCCGGCACTTGCTGCTGGTCAGTACGTGTTTCTCATTGAAGCCACGGGATATTCTAAAGTCAATCCAGCGGTAATGGTTCATACATCATCCTCCCGCACCTGTCTTGTGCGAATAAAGGATTTGCCTTTGACTGTCACAGACATCGACAAAGCAACGGATCAGCTTCAGTATATTGCAAAAGGAAGCGAGATTGCGTACATCAAAGAAGCGGCAACTCAGGAGGAGAGACAGAAACGGTTTCTTGAATTCTGGGCAAAACGCAATCCAGATTCCAAAACATCGCGGAATGAACTGATGGAAGAATATTATGCGCGTGTCGCATATGCAAATAAAAACTTTACGCAATACATGGAAGGCTGGAAGACAGACAGAGGGATGGTTTTAATCCGGTTTGGTTCACCACAAAACGTAGACCGCCATCCTTTCGATTCAGAGAGTAAGCCATATGAAATTTGGTATTACTATGATCAAAATCGGGAATTTATTTTTGTGGATGAAACCGGATTTGGCGACTATCGTCTTCAATATCCCGAAACAGATTTGCGGGGAAGGATACGGTGAGTCGGTTCCACCTATGTCATTCAACACGAGCCAGCGCATACTTCACACCGGCTTGTTGTTTACTATGGGGCTTATTGTTTCTTGTACTTTCATCGGTTGTCAACGGGCAGGTCTCGCTCACAGTGCATTCAGTGGAATTTGAAGGAAATCATACCTTCTCAGCTAACCAACTTACCGCTGCTCTTTCAACTAAAAGAGGCGGCCCATTCTCCGAATCTATATTAGCGGGCGATCGGGAACATATTCTCGGTCTCTACAAAAATCGCGCGTATCTTCATGCTCGAATAGATTCGATGCAGGTACATTCCGATACCCTATCGCACGATGTGGAAGTGCACATCTTTCTTACCGAAGGGAAACCGTCGGTTGTGCGACGAATTGAATTCGACGGTTGTCAAAATCTTACAGCTGCCGAGTTATATCCGGGTATGCAACTACACGAAGGCGATCCTTTTATCCCTTCTCTTTTGGAACAAGACATTCAAACTCTACTCCAACAATATGAGCGCAAAGGATATCCGCTTTCAAAAATTGCAGTTCAAAATGTTTCCTTTGTTGATTCTGCAGATGAAATGTCTGTCACAGTGCAGTTGCACATCGACGAAGGAAAGGCATTGCGCATTTCTGAAATACACATCGAAGGGAATAAGACGACCAAAGATTATGTCATCATGCGTGAAGCACGTGTGAGGGAAAATGAATTGTTCCGCAGTGATCTTCCTGAACGCATCAAACGCCGACTGGATCATTTGCAGCTTTTCTCGTCCGTCTCTCTGCCGGAATTATATTTAACAGAAGCAGAACAGGCAGGATTGTTGGTGCGGGTTGTGGAGGGAAAGCAAAACAATTTCGATGGAGTGCTTGGGTATGTTCCCTCGACTGCATCCGGTGGAAACGGCTACATCACAGGACTTGTCAACATCTCACTGAGAAATCTTTTTGGCACCGGACGCAAACTCTCCGTCCGATGGTATCAAGAAACCGCAAGCTCTCAGGAAACCGAACTTCATTACTTTGAGCCATGGATAGTTTCCTATCCTGTCAATGCACAGCTTGGATTCTTTCAACGAAAACAGGATTCGACATTTGTGCGGATGCAATACGACATTGCCACCGATTTGATGATCACTGAAGAATTTTCCGTTGGTATCTCGTTTTCGCAGAACAATGTGTATCCGACGGAGCGATATGACGGAAGTAAAGCTATAGCAGAAAGCAAAACGACCAGCTGGGGAGTTTC
Source organism: Bacteroidota bacterium (assembly GCA_049523215.1). GTDB lineage: Bacteria > Bacteroidota > Ignavibacteria > UBA10030 > UBA10030 > Fen-1298. Next base: position 76,810 of record JBEKNC010000008.1, read on the forward strand.
TATTCGCTACGATTCGCGCGACAATCCGACGACACCAACAAACGGCATTCTGTATTCCACAGAATATCAAACCGGTACAAAGCAGACTTTGAGCAGCGATGCTTTTCCCATTGGATCTAGAAGTACAACCCGCCGAGTGGTGTTCGATCTTTCATATTATCTCTCGCCGTTTCTTCGGCAAGTCATTGCAACGGAATTGCATCTTCGAGATTTCAGCAATGATCATGCGGATGTAAGCGATTTATTCCGGCTTGGCGGCGCAACGACCTTGCGCGGATACCAGGAAGGACAGTTTCTGGGATCACGACTTTTATGGACAAATTTAGAATATCGTTTTCTTGTCACTCCTCTTTCATTTTTCTACGTCTTTCTTGATTTCGGGTATATTGTCCAACCCGCCTTTGCTGCAACAGATGGGAAAGCATCGGAACAAAGTAAAGTAGGTTATGGCATCGGCGTGCGTATGGATTCCGCACTCGGATTGATCGGCGTCAGTATTGCATTAGGAGAAGGCGACACATTCAGCACAGCGAAAATTCACATTCGGTTGATCAATGAATTCTAAAAAACTCAAAGCATTTGTTCAATTGAGCCGTCCGGTAAACATCTTCATCACACTTGCATCCATTCCTGTTGCGTGCTGGATTGCCGGTGGAACGACACATGATTCGCTTTTCATCTTCTTGGCAGCACTGACAGGCGCGTTAGTGACGGCTGGCGCAAACGCCATTAATGACTCGTTCGATATTGAGATAGATCGAATCAATCGACCGAACCGTCCGCTGCCGCTCGGTGTGCTGACACAACGTAATGCACAACAGATGTGGTTCATAGTTTCCGTGACGGCAATTTGTATCAATGTATTTATCAATCCTCTTGCACTGCTCATTGTTATTTTTGCCGTTGTCCTTCTCTACTATTATTCGGCTCGATTGAAAAGAACCATTGTTGCCGGCAATGTCGTCGTCGGATTAATGACGGGGATGGCGTTCATCTATGGAGGTGCCATAGTCGGACGCATCGAACGTGCTCTTGTTCCGGCTGTATTTGCGTTTCTCATCAACTTCGCACGTGAGTTAGTGAAAGATGTGGAAGACATTGAAGGTGACAGGAAAGAACATGCCGTTACCTTACCCGTTAAATACGGCACTAGACCGGCACTCATATTGGCAACATTATCGCTTCTTACGCTCATCAGTATCACGTTTGCGGTGGTAAAATATTCTGTATATCATTCTGCCTTTATGTATATTGTTTTCGTTGCCGACATCCTTATATGTGTTTCAGGAGTGATGATGTGGCAAGGTTCCTCTTCTATCAATATGAAACGCGTGAGCAGCAATTTAAAACTCTCTATGGTCATTGGCCTTATGGCCATTATTGCAGGTTCGGTGTGAATGATGAAACGTAATTGCTCAACTTCTTTTGTCAGAAATAGAGAAATCATTCCCTCTCCTGTGAGGAGAGGGTTAGGGTGAGGTCAAAGAACAAGAGACCCCACCTTAGTCCTCCCCTAAGAGGGGAGGATACCAATCAAAGAATGGCATTATCGAAAAGCATACTGAGTAGTTACGATGAAACATTCTCTCGTTAATCTTGACATGGAACGTACACTCTGGGCGCAAAACATCGAGCACATTGCCGGAGTAGATGAAGCCGGACGCGGTCCGCTTGCAGGTCCTGTGGTTGCGGCAGCGGTCATCTTCCCGAAAGAATTCGTCATATATGGCGTAAATGACTCCAAGAAGTTGTCAGCAAGAAAACGGGAAGAATTGTTTATGATGATCTCGCAGCAAGCAATGAGTGTTGGAGTGGGAATTATCGATCACAAAGTGATTGACCGCATCAACATCCTGCAGGCAACTCATTTAGCGATGCGGAGGGCATTGGAAAACTTGGCTGTCAAACCGGATTACGTTCTCGTTGATGGTAATTCATTTAAACATGACACGTTGCGTTTTCAAAATATCATCGGCGGCGATGCAAAGTCATTCACCATTGCAGCCGCTTCGATCATCGCGAAAGTAACACGCGATCGGTTGATGTGCGAGTTAGATGCATGCTTTCCACAATATGGCTTTGCCCGTCATAAGGGTTATGGAACACCTCAACACATTGAAGCCATCCGAACGTACGGCATATGTGAAATTCATCGCAGGTCGTTTCATCCTTCCGTTCTTCAGGGAGACCTTATATCTTGAGCTCGTTCCCATTACTCCTTCAAGAATTGTCAATCGTTACACCCCGACCAGAGTTGGAACTGATAAGGAATAAAAAGGCATCATTATTTTCCATGATGGAGATCACACGCAAGAGGATTTTATTGAAATTCTTTAGTGTTTTAATTACTTTTAGAGCATTCTAATTTGCATCAACCATACTTTTCCAGTAACATATTATAGCGGGAAATCGTGATAAGGTCTCTCGTCGCAATGTCACCTCTCAATCATCGAAGTCAGGGAAAAGCCGGAGAAGATCTGGCGGCTCACTTTCTCGAACAAAGCGGCTTGAAGATTCTTGAACGCAACTTTCGTTTCGAACGAGGTGAGATTGATCTCATTGCCGAAGAGGGTGAAGAGTTGGTCTTTGTCGAAGTGAAGGCACGGCGATCCAATACCTTTGGTGCTCCGGAAGATGCTGTAACCGAAAAGAAACAAGAACAGGTGCATGCCGTTGCCGAGGGATACTTGTTCATACACGACATCGATGATCGTCCATGTCGGTTCGATATCGTGGCAATTGAATATCGGAATGGGACCGCAGAAATTCGTCATATACGAGATGCGTTCTGATTTTTATTTTGGAGGGATGGATAATGAGAGTATTCGATTCGCATGCAGCACTGTATATAGATTATTATCAACTCACCATGACGCAGGGTTACTTTCTTTCAGGGAAAGCAGAGACGACCGCCGTCTTTGATTATTTTTTTCGCGAGAATCCCTTTGGGAACGGTTATGTCGTTTTTGCCGGACTCAGCGATCTGTTGGAAATTCTCGAAACATACAGGTTTGAAGATGCAGAAATTGAATATCTTCAGTCGTTAGGATTCAAACAAGAGTTTCTTCAGTACCTCCGACATTTCCATTTCAACGGTACTATTTATTCAATGCGTGAAGGTGAACTCATCTTTCCACTGGAACCGATCGTGCGTGTAGAAGGAAGTCTCATCGAAACACAAATAATAGAAACGCTGCTCTTGAACCTTCTCAACTTTCAATCGCTCATCGCTACGAAAGCGTCACGCATTCGGTTCGCTGCCGGTAACCGGAAGCTCTATGATTTTGGATTACGCCGTGCACAGGGTTTAGGAGGTATCCACGCAAGCAAAGCTGCAATTATCGGTGGAGTGGATGCGACCTCAAATGTGTACGCTGCATATCATTACTCGCTTGAAGTAGCAGGTTCACAATCGCATTCGTGGGTCCAAAGTTTCGGTGATGAACTGACTGCATTCCGCAAGTATGCAGAAATCTATCCCGACAATTGCATCCTTCTCGTCGACACCTATAATACATTACGCAGCGGCATGCCAAATGCTATGAAGGTGGCAAAGGAAATGGAAGCAAGAGGTCAAAAACTCAAAGCCATCCGGCTCGATAGCGGTGATCTCGCCCTTCTGAGCAAGAAGGCTCGTGCGCAGCTCGATGCGGCGAAACTCAATTATGTACAAATTGTCGTTTCTAATCAACTAGATGAGATTCTCATTAGCAGTCTCCTCCAACAAGGAGCGCCCATAGATGGATTTGGCGTTGGAACACGTCTCTTGACTGCCCACAATTGCCCCGCGTTGCAAGGTGTGTACAAACAAAGTGCCATAGGGGATCAGCCTACGCTAAAGTTCTCGGACAATTATGCAAGGACAACGCTGCCCGGACGAAAAAAAGTGATGCGCTACTTTGACGCGAATGGATTCTTTGATACAGACGGGATTATGCTGGAAACAGAAGAGAGAGTTGATATTTTCTATCATCCTTTTTTTACAGAACAACATCGTAATGTAGAAGAGTACACAGCAAAGCCCATTATGTTCAAAGTGATGGAAAGCGGACGCATCGTCGGCAAATTGCCGACTCCGACAGAAAGTGCGCGTTATGTTTCGCAACGATTCGTCTGCCTACCTCCGGAATATAAACGTTTTGAAAACCCACAGCAATACAAAGTCGGGATCAGTCCTCTATTAATGAGACTGCGCTCATTCTTATTCGAACAGATGCAAAAGGGTTCTTTAGTGAGGAAGTAACGGTACGCGTATCGCTTTTGTATTGATAAAAATATTACTCACAACACATCCTCACCCTCAGAGACGGTAACAAAGTCGTTCTTGTGATCAATCTGTTGAAGAATATTTTTTTCCGATCATTACTTCTCACGATTGGTATTTTGCACCGACTGTGCATTTCAGCAAATGTCTTTTACAGTGTATCAAAAATCTTCCATGTTCTGAATTGTCTCTTTTCCACAAGAACCATTCAGAGAGTCAAATCGTACTCAATTGAATATATGATAAAGACAATGCGTGTTGAACATTCGGAGGAACCATTTTAGATTGATCAAAGTTCTTACAAATGGAAGGTGCCGCTGATCTCAATGGTAGAACATATCAATGACGAACACATTGATATGTTCCTGATTGATGCCATAAGGAATGGGATGAACAGGTATGTGAGAGAATGTGGAAGAATGTACAAGTAGAGATGAAAGTAGTTGATGTCCTCTTTGTGAAATGATTCACCGCAAGTTGAACAGAGTGTTTCTTATACGTGTCAATTGTGCATAACGGAACAGAATTTCTATGAATGCCATGCCATTACTTATCGCTGCACTTGCATTCTTCGCGCTTGCCTATCGTTTCTACTTTAGTTTTATCGCTGCAAAAGTAGCTGTTATTAACGACACGAACGTCACACCAGCCAATCGCCTCTACGATGGCCAGAACTATTACCCAATGAACAAATGGGTACTCTTTGGTCATCACTTTGCAGCGATTGCCGGCGCGGGTCCGCTGGTTGGACCCGTACTCGCGGTGCAGTTTGGGTACTTCCCCGGCTTTCTTTGGATGGTGATCGGAGCAGTTATGGCAGGCGCAGTACACGATTTTGTTATTCTCGTCGCTTCAATACGGTATGAAGGGAAGTCACTAGCAGAAATTGCGAAGATGGAAATCAGTAAACTGAGTGGTTCGATTTCCTCTCTGGCTATTCTCATCATTCTCATTGTAGCGATGGCTGGATTAGGACTGGTCGTTGTGAACTCGCTTGCCGAAAGTTCTTGGGGAACATTCACTATTGCGTGTACCATCCCAATTGCACTTCTCATGGGTATTTGGATGTTTCAATTTCGGAAAGGAAAGGTCGTCGAAGCTACTATGGGCGGCGTTGTTTTACTTACTGCTGCTGTGATCTATGGACGCTACATTCCGGAATCATCGATTGCTTCATGGTTCACATTTAATCACAACACATTGACGATCCTTTTGGCTTTCTACGGTTTCTTTGCATCGGTCCTGCCGGTTTGGCTTCTGCTTTCACCCCGCGACTATCTGAGCTCCATTATGAAACTCAGCGTGGTGGCTATGCTTGCTGTGGGCATCATTATTGTTGCACCCGATTTGAAAATGCCTGCGTTTACTTCATACATTCATGGCGGTGGACCGATCATTCCCGGTACACTGTTTCCGTATTTATTTATTACGATTGCATGCGGAGCCATTTCCGGATTTCATTCGCTCGTCAGTTCCGGGACAACACCTAAAATGCTGATGCAAGAATCGCAGATCAAGTTCATTGCCGTCGGTGCAATGTTGTCAGAAGGAATTGTCAGCGTACTAGCTCTGATTGCCGCAGCGAGCATGCTTCCGCTCGATTATTTCATGATCAACGTGCCGGTGGAAAAATTCCAAGCCATTCTTCCTCAACTGCATGCCATGGGATTCACCGAATCAAATATTACGCAGCTTTCTGCTGAAGTGGGAGAGAACATTATCGGCAGAACAGGCGGTGCGGTATCGTTAGCTGTCGGTATGGCACAGATATTTTCCAGTATTCCCGGTTTAAGTAAACTCATGTCATACTGGTATCACTTTGCCATTATGTTCGAGGCACTCTTCATCCTCACGACCATTGATGCCGGAACACGTATAGGCCGCTTTATTTTGCAGGAAATGATTGGAAAAATTTTCAAGCCATTTGGACAAGCTGATTGGCTTCCTGGCAACCTCATAGCCAGTCTTCTCATTGTCTCCGCGTGGGCATATTTTATCTACACTGGCAGTGTTTCTTCTATCTGGCCAATGTTTGGGACAGCAAACCAACTGCTTGCAGCTATTGCGCTTACCGTCGGCACATCGTTCATCATTAATCGTGGAAAAGCAAAGTACGCCTGGGTCACTCTTTTGCCTCTCATCTTCGTAGCATTCACAACATTGTCTGCCGGTTGCTTGAACATCATGAATCTCTTCTACCCAATGCTTTTTGTGCCGAAGACCCAGCTTCAGGGAAGCATCAACCTTCTTCTCACCGTAGTCATAATGGGAAGCGTCGTAGTCGTCATGATCAACGCCGTGCCAAAGTGGATTGCTGTTATTCGTAGTAAACGACGAGAGATGGGGGAAGATAAAAGATAAAAATAATGGGATGTATTATCTTAAGTAACCTATTCTCAAAAACCGATACCCACACACATCTGCACACAGGCAGTCGGTTGGTGAAACCTATCTATCGTTTCTAATGAGAAATCTGTTGGTCCGCTAAAATACCTGATCATGAGCATTATATGCCCGAAATTTATGCCTGCACCAAATCCAAAACCAATAGAACCTGAAATTGTACCATTTATTGTTCCCGAAGAAATACTGAAAAGCTGGGGTGAGGTTATTTTATATTTAATGTCAGGAATGGACCCTATAAGAATTCCGAATTCACCAATAATATGCAATTCAATATCGGATGACAATTCCTCTGATAACATCAGTCCTGTAGGAACCCAAATAGATGTATACGATCCGCTTTCATACGATATAGTATCCATACCATATGCATGTTGAAATGTTGCATTACCTATATCGAAATGAATGAAAGAAATATTCAATCCCAAAGTATAAACAAGAGAGGGCATTATATCAATGTTTATATCAAATCCAAAGGCGATACCATTTTTGACTCTACAAACACTATTACTTTGCGTAAGATTACATTCGCCATTAGGAATAGACCAGGCACTATAAACCACAAAAGAATAAGGTGACCGTTTTTTCTCTTGTATAACTTTTCTTTTATGCATAGCAGTATCGTCGGTTTGAGCAACATCGGAGGCATGATCCCAAGTTACGAGAGTATCAGTAAAATTATTTCTTGATATATCTGATTCTTTGAGTATTTCTTTAATTTCTGCAAAGTTGCAGACAATTATGCTCCCGTTAGCGATTTTAATTTTCAAAGTATTTTCAGGAATCACCTCAACGATGGTACCCTTAATGACAGTGCCGTTTCTTAGATAAACAACACTTGTCGATTGGGCTTGGGAGAGGACAGTATTGACGAAAAGTAGGATGACAACAACAATAAAAATTATTCTACAGATTGGAATATTTTTCATATAATCACTTTATTTTCAAAAAAGACATGATTCCATTGTTTTTATGTTATTTCATATTTACCGAAATAATAGTTTTTACTAATTGTTGCCTAATGTACTGATTGGGCGCTTGTATCAATATTTGAACCCATCTGAAATGAAAGCTTTTCTGCAAAGAGCATATATCGATACCGACAGACATAGATCACATGCGACTTGGCTGTTGGCTAATAATATTCGAATAACTTGATTGTCTAATAAATGTATATGCATATACTCGGAAATAATAAACTTCCGTTGGGTCAAAAGTATAATTAATAATTGCCGTTGTATTATTCATTCCTGCAGATGCAATCTCAAAAAAATGAATTCCATCTGTACTTAGTTCAATAGCAAAATCAGCCTCAATGCTACTATTGTAGGTCCATTTCAACTCAACTTTTGCTGAAGTAAAAGACTTAAACTCCAGATTACTCGGCGCAGGCGGTATAAATATAGGATACACTACACCTGAACTCATACTTCTTTTTGATCCAGCTAAAGCATAAATGTAAAAACAATTATACTCATTAAGAATAAACTTGCGCTTCACAATTGCCGTTGTTTTATTTGCCTCTAATGTGTCTATTGCTGAATAATTTTGATAATAATTTGTACTATATTCAACAACAATTTTTACCGCATTTATTACTTCTTGACTTAACAAATTAAAATTGTTCTCCCACTGCAACGTCACAGTTGTATCGGTCATACTGACAATTTGTAAATTCAAAGGCGTACCCAAAATAACTGTCGAATTTGGATCAAATGGATTATTAAAATCCACTGGTTCAGTACATGAAAAAGATAATAATGAAATCAAGACGATCGAAAAAATATAACCGTATAAAATCAATAACTGCTTTGAATGCGCCATGAAATTCCAAAGCCTCCAATAAATGTAAAAGTTATAGCAGAAGAGAGTTTATAGTACCCTTGATATTTCGTAATATTATCGCGTTTTTCTTGTGCCATAGCAGCTGATGTTGAATTATCATAATCGTTTTTATAAGTTTGTATTTTTTCATGGAAATAATACGTCGCTGCTCCAGCTCCGACAGCAACTGCAGCACAAATCCATTTGTATATTCCCCATTCTTCTCGTTTATTTTGCAGATATGAAAGTGCAATCATATCTATAGAAATGTAATATTCTGAGGCATCGCGAAGCAAGACGGTCTTTACAGCATCCTTGAAACCTTTTTTCTTTGCAACAAAATTGTAATCTCCAAAGCTTAAATAAGTTGATAGTGGAGCTGCTTGTCTGTCGAGTGTGTCGTTACTCGTCATAATGGTAATATCGTTCCCGATTTTTTTCTCAATGTCAATTTTTTGTAAAATAAGAATCTCTGCATCTCGTGCCTCTTCCGGTTGTACGGTAATATCGACCTTGCTCATGTTTTGTAAAAGAGTTTGACCATCTTGTTTTCCCTTGGAACTATCAGTTGTCGAAATGGCAAACGTTGAATCAACCTTGCGACTTGTGTCAGGTATAATTTGATTTGGAGAAGCATTTGGTTGAGCAATAAGTTTCATTGGAAGGAATACTTTTATTCCAACAAGAAAACATAGAATGAGAAATTGTATTTTCATATTTTTCTGCAATAGAAATAGTGTTGTTATTGCTTCATGGAAAGTCGTTCAACGCATCCCGACAATTACCATAAGCCCACCTGTTATCGACCTGGATTTAGTATCTTGTATGGGTTGCTTGCTAATCTATTTATTCAACTCTCAAAACGCAAGGGAAAAGAAATAAATAATCCTCGTCGCAAGTAGCGAGGTATTGCATCCGGGTTCTGGATTCCGGCTTTCGCCGAAATGACGACGCAAGCGTTGGGGTATTTGACCTAATAGAGAATAAAAATGTGCTTTATGCATTCTTGAATTGCGTTTCTCGAAAGACATTCTTACATTTTAATAGAATGGAGCCACGATAAGGTTTCTCGTGCAGAGAATGTCGCGATTCGTTTATCCACCTTCCGAAAATCGTAACCATTCCAAACAAGAGAGTCTTCTGCGAGTTGAGGGGCTACCGCAAGAAGACCTATGACAACAGAGAGGAGAATCTTACTTGGATTCGGCACGGATAATAGAGACAATGAAATCTTCCCGAGAAATACTCAAGCGGGTCGATCAACTCGTTAAGGCGAATAATTTAGAAACAGCTCTTCATGAAGTAAGAAAAGCTCGTGAGTTAGATCCAAAGAATTTATATGCATTTGCTTACGAAGAACGCATTCAAGAGCTTTTCGCTCAACGGTTGCGTCAAGAAGCATTAACTCCCCAAAAACTCAAGAGTTCAGATACACCGAGTGAAGGTCTGAAAGCCTACAACGTGGGAGACCAGTTGCTCGGTGAACACACAGATATAACTGAAACGAAAGTACCGGCGTTGTATGAAGAATTTAAAAAAGCCGGATTGCGGAAATCTGACCAAACGGAACCCAATCAACCAAAACGAGCATCCAAAGAGGCGTTAGAGATTTTCAGACAAGCGTTGCTACTCGCATGGTCGGATGGTCAAAAAACAGATGAAGAAGTAAACGAACTACACTATCTCAAACAATCACTCTTCATCTCTGATGAGGAACAGGAACTGTTAGATCGGCAGGCAAAACTTGAATGCTACATCATCTTGCTCAAGCATTTGCTCCAGTCCCATACGCCGAAGGTAGAGGTCGTAAGCACTCTTGCTGAGCTTCGCAGAAGTTTTGATGTTTCCAGTTCCGATCAAGTCGTTATCGAAGCAAATCTGGTTGTTCTCAAGGAAGGGAAAGGGAAAAAGCAAACGATCGCCGTCATTGACGATGAAAAACAAATACTCACGCTGATGAAAGAAATACTCACCCATGCACATTATCAAGTGATGGACTTTAGCAGATCGGACGATGCATATGATTTTTTAAAAAAAGAGAAAGCTGACTGTATTCTCTGCGATATCAGCTTAGAAACTTCCACGATGAATGGTTTTTTATTCTACGAGAAAATCAGAGAATTGCGTCACCTCCAACAAGTACCATTTATCTTCATAACGGGATTAAATGATGTTGTGTTAATGCGTGCCGGCAAAGAAATGGGTGTTGATGACTTTCTTGTTAAACCTATCCATCGCGAAAATCTCCTTGCTACAATTCGTGGAAGGATCAAGAGGTATGAGCAAATGAAACTTCTGTCGGGTCTATAGACTTCACACAGGAAGGGAACGATTCTCTAAATTCTAAGATATCTAATTTTTCTTAAAGACATTTCTCAGGATTTCTCCAAGAACGCTTTTCTTGAATGGTTTCAGAAGAACGGTATGTATGCCGAGAGATTTGAGTTTTTCCGAACCCTCCATTTGATCATACCCTGTCATTATTATGACCGGTAAGTCTTTATGTATCTGAAGAATTTTGCTCGTGAGAATGATACCAGTCATATGCGGCATTATATGATCGGTAATGAGAAGATCATATCCGTTGGGATTATTTTCAAATGCTTTCAGTGCATCCGAAGGATTTGTAAATGGAAACGCCCGATATCCTAGTCCTTTTAATAACTCTGCGAGTGTATCAAGCAATTGCGGCTCATCATCTACTATCATAATGCGTTCGGAGCTTCCAAGGCTCTCTTTAATTTCTTCAAGCTTCACACTCTCTTCTTCACCTTCGTAGATTGGAAGATACACATCAACTTGCGTACCTTTCCCCACCTGACTTTGAACTTTTGTCACACCGCCATGATTTTTTACAATGGCATGAACAATTGCTAGTCCTAATCCAGTCCCTTTCCCTGGTCCTTTTGTCGTAAAGAATGGTTCAAAAATTCTTTTCAACGTGACTGCATCCATACCGGTGCCCGAATCCTGAACAGTAAACACAGCATATCGTCCTTTTTTCAGATCAGGGTGAAACAACATTGCCCGGTCATCATATTCTATACTCTTCTGGCGCAAAATAAGTTTTCCATCAGTTCCTTCCATTGCTTGAGCTGCATTGGTACAAAGATTCATAACAACCTGATGGATCTGCGTCGCATCAGCCAAGACAAGAGGTCCTTTTACTGGTAAATCTAATTTGATCTCGACGGTTGTGGGAATTGATGCACGGAGAAGTTTCATACCCTCACGCAAGATATAGTGCAACCGAACTGGTCGATAATTTGAATCTTGCTTCCGACTGAATGACAATATTTGTTGAACAAGTTCTTGTGCCCGATCCGATGCACTGATCACCTCATCAATGTGTTTCATCGCACGGTGATTACTGCTCAGTTTTAATTTCACTAACTCTGAATTGCCGATAATAACCGAGAGAATATTGTTGAAATCATGCGCAATACCGCCGGCAAGAGAACCGACAGCTTCCATTTTCTGCGATTGAAGTAATTGTGCTTGCAAATTTCTCTGTGTCTCTTCTGCTTTCACTCGTTCCGTAATATCGCGGAGAATAATTGTGTAGAGCTCTTCTTTTCCCACCTTCACTTTCGAAATAGAAGCCTCAATAGGGAAGTTCTCTCCGTTGACACGAACTCCATTAATTGTTCTCATTTTCCCTTCGACCAAACCTGCAACCGAATGTTGATCGGGTTCATCCGAATGACTCTGATCTTTGTCGTTCTGAGGCAGAGCAATGAAACGATCAATAGATTGTCCGAGAGCTTCGGTTTCTGAACAATGGAACATTTGTTCTGCCGCAGGGTTAAACGATTGGATCCGTAGATGCTCGTCTAATGTTATAATGGCTTCCATAGCCGACATTATGATGCTTGAAAGGCGGCTTTGGTTTTCGCGAATAGCTTCTTGAGTTCTTTTCAACTCTGTCAAATCGGTCACAATGCCAAGGACAGATGGCTCTCCTTCGTAGCGAATCAATTTTGACATTTTAAGACATTGAATTTTTTTATTCGCTTTATCGACGAGTGTACATTCATACGGTTCAACTTTGATTCCTACCAAATGTTGTCTAATTTTTTGAAGGACGAGATACCGATGTTCAGGTGCGATAATCGAAAGAAAGTCAAACTCAGGAACATAGATTTCTTCACGCGAATAGCCGATCAATTCTTTGCATTTTTCATTCACATAAACAATTTTCCCATTCTTGTGAATGTAGACCATGTTCGGCAGTTCTTCTGTCAGCGTTCTGAACTTCTCTTCGGATTCCCGTAATTCTTCGGCTTGCTTTCGAATTGCCTTTTCGCTTGTTCGAGCTTTGTTAATACTCCGTAGAAGACGATCAGCAAGGATACGAACAGCAATTGCTGTTATTAAGAGGATGACCGCTATATCAACGACATCATGGTAATCAGTGTACAGGTAGTATTGCTTAACAATCACTCTTGCAATTTCGAGGAATCCAATAACAATAACGGAGAAAATCGTCCAAAATGTGAATGCATAAAAAAAGGTCGGCTTAAGAGCAATTCCTGCAAACATCAGACATATTGGGATACCAAGAAGGATGATGTTGTGCAGACCACCAGCTGTAAAAAGAAGGTACGTGATAAAACCCATAACTGTCCAAAGAAGAAGACCCTCTGCCCATTGCAAACGACCCATTCTCAGAAAGACTATCGACAGAATAATCATTGCACCGACCAAGAGTGTTTGAATAATGAAATGATACTGACCGGCGACTGCTCTCTGGAGAACGAGTGTAGTAAATCCGGCAAGAATACTCAGCGCGATGACATTGAGAATTTCTGCAACGCGATTTTTTTCTTCATCACCAAAATCCGGTGGCTTAAGGAGTGAGAGGATCTTATGATACACTTCCTTTGTTCGCATATACCTCCTGCGTTCAGCAGAATGAACTTCACATGAAGAAGGTTAGCAGATTGCGGCAAGTCATTTTCTCTCGTCAGAAAATGACCGCTTCAATATACAAAGGGCGGAGTGGGAATTCAAGTGTTGACATGATTTTTTTTACTTCATGTCATTTATTGCGAGGTGTACTTCGATAAGTAAAATGATCGACAACTGTAATGCTCTTAACTACGATATAAATACCTTCGCCACTTCAATCAGCATGGAAGGCTGGTTCCATAACGCCGCGCGGAAGATTCCACCAAGTGTCCGCTTTTCCTCAGGAAGTTTGAGAGCACTTTCGGCAATATTATTCAGTGTGTCGTCCGAAAAATTTGAGATAGCTTCTTTGACATTGTAAAACACCTCGTGCCTCCCGCCGAGACGCTTGTGCCAGCGTTTCTTGTACTCCATCAAATGCGAAAGATCGTTCTGCTTCAGTGCTTCTGCAACGACTTGTCCGGCAATCATCCCGCCGATCATTCCGCTAACGATGCCCCCACCGGAAGTAGGATTGACCTGATGACCTGCATCGCCAACAAGCATCACATTATTCTTTACCAATGTGTCACAAGTTTTGCCGCAAGGCACACCACCGGCAATGTGCGTTAGCATCGCCGCATTCGGATACTTGCGCTCTACAAATTCCTGCAAATATCGAATTGCCGATTTTTTCTTTGCTTCCTCAACATTGATTCCAATCCCGACATTTGCCGTACCTTTTCCTTTCGGAAAAACCCAAAGGTAACCGCCGGGCGCGATTGCATCGCCGAAATAGAAATCAAGACAATCTTGGTCTGCGTCGATTCCCGAAATCGTCATTTGTGCGCAACTTTCCATATCGTGGATGTGGCACGTTGTGTCTATACCAGCCCATTTGCCAACACGGCTCTCCACTCCGTCGGCACCAACAACGACGCGCGAACGAATTTCTGCCGGAGTATCTTTGATGAGCGCTTTCACGCCCACTGCTTTTCCATGACTATCCTTGAGAAGATCATAGACATACGCTTTGGTGATAACTTCTGCGCCCTCATTTGCTGCTAATTTTGCTAATTCATAATCAAAGATACGACGCTCGAGTACATATACTATTCCGTCAAGTTTTGAAATAACAAATTTTCCATTGGGTGCAACCAATTTAAAGCGAGTAACTGTCGCCGCAATCCATTTCGGGTCTGGTTGGATAAATTGCACAACTCCTTCGTGACTGACCGCTTCCCCACACCGCACGGGGTAACCGACATCGCGGTCTTTTTCCAACATTAGTACTGATGCGCCGCCGGCAGCAGCAAACCGTGCAACTGTTGAACCCGCAGGTCCTGCACCAACCACTATAATGTCATATTGATTTTTGAGCATAAGGTATGAAATTGGGTGATTTTGTGATTGATAGATTATGAGATTTTAGATTTGGGATTTTGGATTTAAAAGTTGTCGATTTGTTCGAATTTTATTGTTTGTTGTTTGAGATTTCATCGATCTCTACTTGTCATTATTTTTCTTCTTGTGCTGCTTTTTGCTCATCGACTCATAGACTCAACGACTCATCTACTTTTTATTTCATTCAAAAACATCGGTTGAGTTTTTGGCAACTCCTCTACTCCTTCCCGATGGAACTGGATCACTTCCCACGGGCATGCCCATACACATTTCCTGCAATTTGTGCATCGTTCCTCTATAATAGAAATGCGCGATTCCATCAGCTCTATGGCATCTTCCGGACAAACGCCGACACAGCAGCCGCAGTAATCGCACTTACCGGGTATAATGTGAATCATCAGTGGAGTTTTTCTCGGCATACTTACCTTTCTTCAATTTTAGGTTCGATGTACTGTAAGTTGTTTGAGCAACTCGTTTAATTCTATCGCGCGCTGTTGATATGACTTCACCTCAAGTCCTTGCATTTTTGCTTTCTCAAGCAGCTGTAAATTTTCTTCTCTCTCCCTCTGAATGCTTTTACGATGTATAGTAACAACAGCGTCCTTCGCAATCCTCATCGGCTCTGCCTCGTCGATTTCCTTCTCCATCTCCTGCCAACCACGACTCAATTCATAATGGCTCAACACGAGATCGCTAATAAAGTTTTTGAATTCCGATTCTTGCACTTCATTTATAATCGTGGTTGCATCAATCGTTCCTCGCTCGTCATACAAATCCAGAACAAACTGGGCAAGGTTTCTCATTCGTTCATCAGTTAACTGATTCAACGAGACATTCGAAAGGATATAACGAATCACATCGGAATTTCCTTCGAGAATCAGTTTCAAGATGTCGTGTTCCTCGGGTGGAATTGGTTTCATCTCAGGTGCGAGAGGTCTATCAGCTTCCGACTGGCGCTGAACGAATGTTGACTTCAGAATACCGTCTGCTCGCGTTGTGCGTTTTTCCTGCGCAAGCGCACGTTCAAGTTCGCGATAGAGCAGACTCTCATAGACCTCATACTTCTCTGCTACATCCTTTACATAAAAATTGCGCTTTAACTCATCTTTCATTTTAGCGATGGATTGAACGAGCGAACGCACAGCCTGTGTTTTTCCTTCGGCTGTCGTAAATGCTCCTGATCTCTGAAACTGTTTCGCTTTAAAATCGATGAAAGAAACTGCATTGGTAAGACGTTCTCTGAACTCAATGCCGCCATGTTTCAGCACAAACGAGTCCGGATCTTCTCCTTCAGGAAGTTCCACAATGCGAACATTCAAATCGTGTTCAAGCGCGAGGTCGATTCCCCGCACGGTAGCGCTGGAACCGGCGGAATCCGCATCATAGACCAGAGTGAGGTTTTTTGAATAACGCCCGATAAGCTTGAGCTGTGCTTCGGTGAGCGCGGTACCGCTCGATGCAACAACATTTTGGATTCCTGCTTGATACAGTGAAATTAAATCCGCATACCCTTCCACCATCAATGCGTTATCTTCCTGACGAATAAAATCCTTCGAATGAAACAATCCGTACAACACGCGACTTTTATCATAGAGGGGAGATTCCGGTGAGTTAATGTACTTACCGGCAATGGCATCATCCTCACGCATTTTGCGTGCGCCAAAACCGATAACACGGCCTTGAGTAGAAAAAATTGGAAACATTGCACGCCCGCGGAAATAATCATACAAGGAACCATCGTCCCGCACACGCGCCAGTCCGACTTTGGCAATGTCTTCTATTTTAAAACCTTCACCTTGAGCTTTGAGAACAAACGCGTCCCATGAGTTCATCGCATAACCAAGTCCGAAGGTGCGGATGGTTTCATCGGTAAATCCGCGTTTATAGAAATAGCTGAGCGCTTCTTTGCCTTCTTCCGACTCCGTTAAGTTGCGAAAGAAGTGCATTCCTGCAAACCGGCAAACAGCGTAATAATTCTCAAACTCTGTCTGCTCTTCGGTCGCCGACACGTTTTCTTCCGGGATGATGATACCGGCTTTCGAAGCAAGAGATCGAACCGCCTCCACGAACGATATTTTATCCATCTCCATGAGAAATGTAAATATATTGCCGCCTTTGTTGCATCCAAAACAATGATACATTTGCTTCTCGGCACTGACCGTGAACGATGGCGTCTTTTCCGTGTGGAACGGACACAGTCCAAGATAATTCTTGCCGCGCTTCTTTAGCTGTACATATCCGGAAATGACTTCTACGATGTCATTAGCGTTACGGACTTCATCAATTTTATCGTCAGCAATGCGCATGGTGAAAGAAATCTACCCAAATATGTGTGTACAAGCAAGATTTCGACAGTGTCTCAGTTTAGTGTAGTCAGCTGTCATATTTCCTCCCCTCTTAGGGGAGGATTAAGGTGGGGTCATCTACTCCATTTAACCTCACCCTGTCCCTCTCCTATGAGGAGAGGGGATTTTTTCCTATATAAAAAATATGCTTAGTAGTTTTTCAAGCATTAATAACACCGTTGCCAGTATAATAATTTCATATCCCCTTGATTCCCACTCACCTTTCCGCTATTTTCTTTAAGATTTCTACACGATAATCTACAATCCGTAAACATTTCATGAACACACTCTATCTTGGCGATTGTCTCAACGTGCTGCGCGACAGCGTTGCGGATGAATCCGTGGATTTGATTTATATCGACCCGCCGTTTAACAGCAAGCGCGACTATAATATTTTCTTCGACGATAAGGAAATACAATCCCAGCGGTTGGCGTTTGAAGATACATGGTCGCTCAAGAACGTTTTGGATTCACTGCACGAACTGCAAACGATGCGCACGGAAAATATTCACTTGCTGCTTGCCGTGTACCAAAAGGTTGCACCGCATGCTTTCCCCTATTTGGTGATGATGGCTCTGCGCATTTTGGAACTGCACCGCGTGCTCAAACCAACAGGCAGCTTCTACCTTCATTGTGATTCAACAATGAACCATTACTTGAAAACGGTGTGTGATCTGGTCTTTGGAGAGGAATGTTTTATTAATGGAATCACGTGGAAACGAAGTTCGGCGCATAGTGATGCAAAACAGGGCAGAAAAGGTTTTGGTAGAATTTCGGATACGATATTGCTCTACTCAAAATCAGATTCTTTTATATACAATGTACAACATTCTTCCTATGACGATGAGTACTTAAGTAAGTTTTACAAGTACACAGATGAAAAGGGAAGAAAGTACAGATTGGATAATCTTACTGGTCCCGGGGGTGCATCAAAAGGAAATCCCTATTATGAAGTTATGGGAGTAAAACGTTATTGGAGATATTCCAAAGAAAAGATGAGGCAACTGATAGAAGCTGGAAGAATTGTACAAACAAAACCTGGGAATGTCCCACAGTACAAAAGATATCTTGATGAAATGCCGGGAGTAGAACTACAAGATATTTGGGATGATATTCGACCTTTACAATCTAGTCAAGTTGAAAAGCTTGGCTATCCCACACAAAAACCAAAAGCATTATTGGAGCGCATCATTAAATCATCTTCCAACGAAGGCGATGTTGTGTTAGATGGTTTTTGCGGCTGCGGCACAACGATCGATGCGGCAGAAGGATTGCATCGCAAATGGATCGGTATAGATATCTCGCCTATCGCCATCTCACTCATCAAACGGCGGCTTCATCATACCTACAAAAAGAGTTTATCTGAATTTCAAGTGCGCGGCACTCCCACAGATGAACAAAGCGCACAACGATTATGGAAAGAGAATGCGTTTGCGTTTCAGGATTGGTGGATTACAGAGTTTGAAGCGTTCTCTGCCACCTTCGGCACCAAAGGCGCAGATAAAGGTGTGGATGGCATCGCCCTCTACGCTATGGATAATAAGGATACGACCGCACGAGTTGCGTTTCAGGTAAAGGGAGGGGAGAAAGTACAATCCAAAGATATCGATGCGCTGCTCGGCGCAATAGAAAAACATAAATGCGATATGGGCGTCTTTCTTACAACCGCAGAACCAACCAAACCGATGTTAGATACCGTTGCAGGCGCAGGCTTTGTAAAACTGCCCGGGTTTGAATTTCCAAAACTGCAAATTTTGACGCTCAAAGATTTTTTTGCCGGCAAACGTCCCAAGCTGCCGAGCATGAACATTACCTTCAAAGCCGCGCAGCACAGCGGCAAAAAGGGAAAGCAAGAAGCACTGGAGTTGTAAGCCGACCCCTTTGTCACTGCGTGACATCTCCCCTCAGTGAGGGAAGAAAAGTTGGACTAAACTTTCATCCCCTTTCCAAGGGGAAGTGTCTCGAATGACGAAAGATTGATGGCAACAATATGGCCCGTTATTTATTAAAAAGTATGGGGGTATTACATGTCGAATTCTAATAACTGTGTAATTTGCAATTACCAAGCAGACGTTTCAAGAGATAGCAGTGATATTATTCGTGTTGATTGTCCGGTTTGTGGGCATTACAGTATGTCTATAACTACGGAAGCTGTGCTTCAGCAAAGAGACACAAAAGATGAGAAAACATATGTCCTTTCTGGTGTTTTACGACGAGCTTCCGAAAGCCATAATCCTTTTTATTTGAATTCACAAATTGACATTAAGGAATTAATCCAATCTGCAATTTATCCCAAACATCCGATTGCTGCAATTGATGAACTTCTTTTGGTCATATATAATCGTATACATTCTGCCGAAGAAGAAGTTCGGTTTGACCTCTCTACGGATTATCCTCTAATATTTGCAAAATCTTTCAATGAGTTCGTATTTATTCTTGACAAAGCAAATCAACAAGGTTATATAAAAAATGAATCTTCTGCGTATTCAGTACAACTAGATATTGCAGGATGGGAAAGAGTATTAAAATTATTGGCAAATGGTCAACCGCATCAAAAGCTGGCTTTTATGGCAATGCCATTTAATAACCCTGAATTAGATAGGATATATAAGGACTTTGTCAAGTCTTCGATAGGGTTGACGGGATTCGATTTAAAGAGAGTGGATGAGAGTCAACCGGCTGGTCTAATCGATAGCTATTTGCGCGTGTTGATTCGCAATTCAAGATTTATCATTGCAGATCTAACTGATAACAACCAAAACGTATATTGGGAAGCTGGATTTGCAGAAGGTTTAGGAAAACCGGTTATCTATTTATGTCGAAAAGCAGGTGATGAACAAAGCAAAACAAAATTCGATACGAATCACCACACAACGGTATTCTATGATCTGGAACATTTGTCAAAAGCAATGGAAGATATAAAATCAATCGTTCGTGCGACTTTACCCGCAGAGGCAAAAATGTTTGACGAACAATAAAAATCAAGAATGAAGCTATAGAATATTATGGCAGCTACGACATTTATTGTTGCGTACGACGATGGATATATAAAATTCCCCGGATATGAATTTCCGAAGCTGCAAGTCGTTACTCTAAAAGATTACTTTGCGGGCAAACGCCCGAAACTTCCAAGCGTGAATATTACCTTCAAAGCCGCGCAACACAGAGGCAAAAAGGGAAAGCAAGAAGCGCTGGAGTTGTAGAAAGTTACAGCTTCGTCCTCTATATTGTTTGCACCTTACGGCGATATTCAACATACAACATCCATCCGTATCCAAGCACGACGCCCGCAGAGACCATCCATTGACTGAGTCCTTCAAAGAGCATGGGCATTCCAATTTGAACAAGCACAAGTGCAATCATCAAAAAAGCCACACGGGTCATGGATCCGGGCATCACCATCCATCCGCTTTTGAGATGTCCTTCCTTATGGCGTTTTTCATTGCGACGAAGAGCAACATTCTGAATTGCACCAAATGCCAGTCCGATAAGTCCGCCAACGATAAACCCGGCGATTGTAAGAAGAGTATTTGTCATGTTTTTTTCCTTAAAAGTTTAGAAGAATTATTTACTATCTCCCTGGTTAGCGTGCCCGATTAAGGACACGCGCCAGAGAAAGCAAAAATCGTTCATCATCATCTCGGTTGAGGATCTTCCGTACGTTTATCCAATACAACGCCGCTGTATCCCGGGACTCCCATTTCTGGAATATCGAGACCTTCTATCTCGGTTTCTATCGGAACACGATTGCCAAATAAAACTTCTGCAATCTTGAACACGATAAAGGAAAGAATCGAGAGCGTGATAAAACATGTAACGACACCAACTACTTCTGCCCAGAACTGGCTTAAGCCGCCGCCATAGAATAGCCCTGTTACCGTTCCGGCAACTCCGTTCCAGCCGTCTCCATATGTACCATCTGCAAAAAGGCCAATCGAGAGACATCCCCAAGCACCATTCACGCCATGTACGGATATCGCACCTACCGGATCGTCGATTTTGATACGGTCAAAGAAGAATACAGATTCAACAACAAGGATTCCGGCAACAAGACCAATGATCGCAGCACCTCCTGCGGTAACAAATGCGCACGGAGCAGTAATAGCAACAAGACCCGCTAACATACCGTTCGCCATCATCGATGGATCCGGTTTCTTTGTCCGCACTAACCACATCCAAAGTGTCGCGAAAAGCGCACCTGTTGCAGAGGCAAGCATCGTATTGACTGCAACAACAGCAATGCGTAAATCGGTACCGGCAAGTGTCGAGCCCGGATTAAATCCGAACCAGCCAAATGCCAGAATGAATGTGCCGATAATCGCCATTGGAATACTGTGCGGAGGAATTGGATTCACGCTGCCATCTTTATTATATTTGCCATATCGCGGCCCAAGGAGCCAAGCAAAGATAAATCCGATCACACCGCCCTGCATATGGACGACAGATGAACCGGCAAAATCGACGTGACCATGGCCTAATCCAAAATTAACACCAAGTTGTGCGAGCCATCCGCCACCCCACACCCAGTTGCCGAAAATCGGATACATAATGCTGCCGACACAAAGACCATAGACCATAAAAGCAGAATACTTCCATCGTTCAGCCGCAGCTCCAGTTGGAATGGTCGCCGTTGTATCCATAAATACCATCTGGAAAAGAAAGAGTGCAAAGGCCGACGTGTCGTATGCGGCACCTTGCAGAAGAAAACCTTTCCATCCGAGCAAACCGAATGGTTTGCCAAACAAATTTATTGTGATTTCTGAGTTAAGCCCTGAATACCCGCCTAATGTTCCAAGAGCTCCAATGCCTCCGAACATAAATGCAAATCCGCAGACATAGAAACCTAGCATGCCGAGTGGATAAATCATCATATTCATCGCCATGGTATGCGAGGCATTCTTTGCTCGGGTCAACCCTGTTTCAACCATTGCAAACCCGGCCTGCATAAACATAACCAGAAATCCGGTAATGAGTGTCCACATGAAGTTAATGGCGACGCGATTATGACCGACAGCATTTCCGATTTCGGTCAAGGTAGGTTCGCCCGGTTTTGCAGCAGGAATATCGGAGATCGTTCCGGTATTACCGCCATTAGGATCCGGTGTATCGCCTCCATAGGCAAGCGAAGATGCACCGAGGAGCATCAATACGAAGGCACCGAGCAGCAAATGTTTTTTGTATTTTATTAGATGTCTCATAAGTATTTTCCTTAGTTATTCTCGTTTATATTTTTTTTCGTAGTAATGTGCTCTCCAGTTTTTCCGATGGTCTACTTGACCACGGAATCACCGGATTCATTTGTGCGAATGCGAATGGCTTCATCAATGGTGGAAATGAAAATCTTTCCATCACCGACTTTTCCGGTTTGCCCTTTCTTTACGATTATACCCACTACTGTTTGCAGTTGATCATTGCTCACAACGACTTCCAGTTTTATCTTTGGAAGAAATTCTATTTTGTATTCTGCGCCGCGGTAGGTTTCCGCGTGGCCCTTTTGTCTTCCGAATCCCTGCACTTCTGTTATCGTCATGCCCTGGATGCCGGATTCCAAGAGGGCTTCACGGATATCCTCCAGCTTATGCGGCCGGATAATTGCTTCTATTTTTTTCATAAGTCTCCTTAGTTATTATGTTTACAATTAACTTTATAGTTTTCTTTAATTGACGCCGTCTCTTTTCAACTATATATTAATATCCAATTGCATCGTAAATGTGCTCGGGATATCAGCATTGAAAACATCCCGCGCAAATATGACACTCACGTTTTTTGAGAATGACCATGCTAAGCCGTAGCTTAATGCGCCAAAGCTGCTTTTGGTCCCTTGATAATCGACCGCAAACCAGAGATTATCGCTAATTTCTGGAATCATTCTGTCCCAGGAGAACAAGATCCCGGAATTGTCGGAACCTAACACCTTGCTGTTCCCCGTAAAATATCCAACCTCGAGCCGGCCAACTACAGGAAAAGTTTTTCCCGTTATTCCATAAAGAATATTAGCATCAGTAATATTCTTTTGAAAACCAAAATTGAATCCTCCGACAGCAAGTGCTGGCAACCAATCAACGAGTCCGCCTTCAGGAACGACAACTTTCGCATTAAGAGTAAATGGCGACCATTGAGGCGTAAAATAATCAACGCCGATTTCCGCTTGCACAGTGGAAAAAGGCAGCACACCCACCGTCAAACCGAGATCTGTTGGGAAGGCTGTTCCACCAGCGCCATTTTTGTAATCGAATGCATAATTATCGATGCCAAGATGGAATGAACCATATCCTTGGAAATCCACAGAAGGAATCCAGATAATTGTAGATGGTGTAGCATAAATAAGCGAGCTTGTCATCATGAGAAATACAAGTACTGCAAGAATAGTTTTTTGAATCGATTTCATTTTATTTCTCCTTTATGTTATAAAGTATTATTTGCATTATTGATTTTAATGAAAATGTAGTTTCGTCCGGTTGATAAGCGGGTTGCATCAGCATTGATGACATGCTTCAGTACGTTGGGCTGCACGAATCCCGGTAGAAAAACTGATGGTGGTAAATGACACCATAATGGTTAAAAAAAACTTCATGAATAACCTCTTATTTATATGAGTTTGTTGAATTATTGTTTGCACTTTTGGTCCATCAAACGGATTCCCCTGGTCCGTATGGATAGACCTGACTGATATCATTGACGGATGAAACAAAGATTTTATTGTGTTCCTTTTTCCCTGATTGCCCAATTTTTACAATAATCGAAATTGCCTTGGGTGCTAGATGCTGCGGAACTATCGCTTCCAACTTGAATCTTATAAGGTATGAGACATTATATTCACTGCCGCGATAAATTTCTTTATGTTCCTTTTGTTTATCAAAATCACGCACCTCTGTTACGGTAATTCCCTGTATTCCGGCGCTCGACAGCGCCTCTCGAACATCCTCCAGCTTACCGGGATTGATTATCGCTTCGATTTTTTTCATGATCCGCCTGACTAAAACTTTACTATATATTGTTGCTTAGTGCAACTACCTTATAATATAAGGTATTTATATCAAATGTCAATAGTTATTTAATTAAAATCTTCTAATAACCTTATTATAGAAAACTTTTTACGAAACGACGGAACTTTTACATTCTTATTCCTGTTGAAAATGGGCTGGTAAATCAGCGCGCATTTTTTTAATCCCACCCGTTAGATGGTCCCTCGAACGATGTGTTTCTTTCGACTTATACATTATGATTTATGCATGTCGTATGTATTCCAATATTTTCCATATTCGTCTGTTGCCTCCATTCTTTCCAAAACGTACATTACGAATAATGAACAATTCTCGATGTAGTAGCTACTCAATTCAAACTTCTGCTTCTGATACGATGTCGGCACAGGAACACGACCGCAATAAAATTCCCGATCAGTATAAATGGAGCCTCACCGACATCTATCCATCCGATGCAGCATGGAAAGAGGCTAAACAGAAGCTTATCGAAGAACTCCCAGTGGTCGAAAAATATCAGGGTACACTCTGTTCATCCACACAGCAGCTATTGGAATGTCTCGACCTTGTTACAAATCTCAATAAAAAATTTGCGCGGCTCTACACGTATGCCAGTTTGAGTTTGGATCAAGACACGCGTGTGCAATCATATTTGGGATTGCAGCAAGAGATGAGCCAGATCGGTGCCACCTTTGGAGCTAAGACCGCATTCATCGAACCGGAGATTCTGAAGATCGATCAAGGACGAGTACAAGAATTCTTGAAGAGTGAAAAGAAGCTTGAAATCTATCGCCATTATTTGGATGATATATTGCGCCGCAAGGCACACACCGGCACAGAGGGAGAAGAAAAAATCATCGCAGATGCCGGATTAATGTCGGATGCGCCGGAAAATATCCATAGCATATTTGCAAACGCAGATTTTCCTTATCCAGAAATAACCTTGAGCGATGGGAAGACAGTGAAGTTAAACCAATCCGCTTTCAGTCTCCAGCGCACTTCAACGATCAGGGAAGATAGAAAAAAAGTTTTTTCTGCTTTCATGGGAAAACTGAACGATTACCGCCGTACCTACGGCACTCAGCTCAATGCACAAGTAAAGAAAGATCTTTTCTATAAAAATGCAAGTAAGTACAATTCGTGCTTAGAAAGTGCACTCGACAATAATAACATTCCCACTCAGGTTTATCACAGTCTGGTAGATAACGTCAATAAAAACCTGAGCACCTTCCATCGCTATTTAAAACTGCGACAAAGAATTCTTGGTGTAGATCAATTACATTATTATGACCTCTATGCACCCCTGCTTGCCAACGTTGATTTGAAATACAACATCGAGGAATCACAGAAACATATCCTGGCTGCGCTTCAACCACTTGGTGATGATTATGTTTCTGTTATCAAGAGAGCATTCAACGAACGATGGCTTGACGTATATCCGACCGAAGGGAAACGCTCTGGTGCATATTCTAACGGTTCGGCATACGACGTGCACCCATACATCCTGCTCAATTATAATGGCAAGTATGACGATATGAGCACAATTGCGCACGAGTTAGGACACACGATGCACAGCTATCTTTCGAACACGCATCAGCCGTATGCGACTTCAGATTATCCGATATTCGTTGCAGAAGTCGCTTCCACATTTAACGAAGCATTGTTGGTTGATTACATGCTGAAACAAATCAAAGACGACAATGTCCGACTCTCGCTGCTCGGCAGTTATCTTGAAAATATCAAAGGCACCGTCTTCCGGCAGACACAATTTGCAGAGTTCGAGCTACGTATTCACGAGATAGTAGAGAAAGGCGATCCTCTCACTGGTGATGTAATGAATAATATCTACGATGAAATTGTTAAGAAATATTATGGGCACGACAACAATGTGTGCATTGTAGACGACGAGATCAAAGCCGAATGGATGTATATTCCGCACTTCTATTACAACTTCTATGTTTATCAATACGCAACAGCATATACAGCATCGGCGGCATTATCTGAGCGCACTTTGGCCGGCGATAAAGTCGCCACAAAAGAGTATATCGAATTCCTCTCTTCCGGTGGATCCGATTATCCAATTCCATTATTGAAAAAAGCCGGTGTCGATATGACAACCTCTGAGCCGTTCGATTTGACAATGAAGAGAATGAATCGCGTAATGGATGAGATGGAAAAGATTTTAAATAGGATGAAGAAATAAGTTATCAACTGATAACAAAGGGCGCAGTGGCTCTTTGTTCCGTGGAATACTAGATTGACAGACATCGAATTGCAAGGTAATTTATGGAGAGAATGAAAAACGAAATCCGCATTACCCACTCCGATCTCATTACTGCGATTCGCAAGGCATTGGAATACACTGGCGTGCCCGCACACATTGCAAACGTTGAAGCTGAAGTGATGGCAGAATCGGATTTGATGGGTGTTGCTTCTCATGGTATAAGGATGCTGCCCGGACTCATTACAGGAATTCGAGAGGGAAGATCATCAGCAAATCCGAATATTAGAATCGTCCGTGATTTCAACGCCATTTGTGTCCTTGATGGTGATAATGGGCCTGGCCGGTTTATATGTGTTGAAGCAATGACACACGCAATCGAACGGGCGAAGAAATTCGGAATTGGTACTTGTCTTGCGAAGAATGTCACTCACTGGGGACGCGGATTCGCTTATGCTTTTCGTGCAGCACAGGCGGGAACAATCGGTATTTGTATGACCAATGCAATTATAAACATGGTTGCGTGGGGATCAGCTCAACCGCTCCTTGGTAATAATCCAATTGCCATAGGCGTTCCTCGGAAAGGAAAAAACCCTGTTGTGCTCGATATGGCGATGAGCCAAGCAGCGATTGGAAAAATGGTGACTTATCTGCGCGAAGGGAAATCAACGCCTCTTGGATGGGGATTGGATGGAGAAGGGAGACCAACAACCGATCCACGAGCAATGTTGACCAGCAAACGGATTCTTCCATTTGGAGAGCACAAAGGTGCTGGACTTGCCATTATGATGGAACTGCTGACCGGTGCCCTCTCTGGGAGTATGCTTTCCTATGAAATCGGAGAGGCTGACCCCTCCGGTTTGGATCCGAATTCTTCAAAACTCTTTATTGCGATTGATGTGCAAGTAATTGGAGATATTGAATCTTTATCTTCAAGCATTGAAAAGATGTATCAATGGATGCATAAAACAGAACCGACGATCGACATATTCTATCCTGGAGATCAAAGCTGGAAGAACCGGGAAACCAATCTTCGGGAAGGTATTCCCATACGTCCAGACATACTCAAAGACTTGAAAAAAGTGAATGTAATTTTATAATTACAGAAGAAAGGAAAAACTCATGTACCATACAATTCAAGATTTTCTTAATGACTGGAAGTATGAGAACGAAGCAACACTAAAAGTTTTCAAGAACCTTAATGACAAATCACTCGACCAGAAAGTAGCGCCAGACGGCCGCTCGCTTGGTTTTCTTGCATGGCACATTGTCATCTCGCTTGGTGAAATGGGTGAAAAGGCCGGCCTAAAGGTGATCGCTCCACCGGAACATTCCTCAGCTCCAACAAACGCTGCAGACATTGTTACGGCATACGAAAAAGCAGGAGCTTCCGTTGCATCCAAAGTAAAAGAAAAATGGAACGATGCAATGCTCCTAGAGCTGATCGACATGTATGGCGAAAAATGGACGCGCGCTGCAACACTTGGTTCACTTGTGAAACACCAGATCCACCATCGTGCACAAATGACTGTGCTTATGCGTCAAGCTGGATTGAAAGTTCCCGGAATCTATGGACCATCCAAAGAAGAATGGTCGCAATTCGGCATGCAGGCACCTCAATAGAGAATTTTCGATCGTTATCAAGGTTTGAAACCTTGACAGGATTGGGAACCAAAGTTTCTTCTGTTCACCGATTCTTCTTCTCCGCTCGCCGAAATCACTGTAACTTTCATAAGATTCTCGTGTATCATTGCATAGAACACATTTACATAAGGAGAATTTTATGGAACATGATAAACGACATTCCTATGGCCATCTCGGTGTCGGACTTTTCTTATTAATCGCCGGTATTGCATTGATGCTGGATAAATTCGATATTTTTAATGCCGGACCGGTTTGGCATTACTGGCCAATAATTATTATTGCCGTCGGATTGGGGAAATTGCTGGATGCACAGTTTGCGTGGGAATATCGAAAAGCTTGTTCGACACTTTTTATTGGAGCTTGGTTGTTCATATCAGAATTACATATATTTGGGTTAGATTATCATAACTCATGGCCGATTCTGCTCATCGGTGTTGGTATAGGCATGTTGTGGAAATCTGCCTACCCTTCACATTTTAGATTTGCAAAGGATCACTGCAATGGAAACTAGACATAATTCCTTTTTCGCGCCTCGATTAGTACTGGGATTGGGAATCATTATCATCGGTGTTCTCTTCCTCCTGGGAAATATGGACATCATTGACCCGCATGAGTATCTGCGTTTATGGCCTGCGATTCTTATCGTTGTCGGAATTGCTTACCTCACTCAATGTCAACATGGTTCCGGACGAGTGTGGGGAATCATCCTGACATTTGTCGGCACCGCTATGCTCCTGGACCGGCTTTACTTCATTCATTTTAGTTTATGGGATTACTGGCCGCTGATTCTTATCTTCGTTGGAATAATGATGATCGTTAAGAGTCTATTTTCCCGGAGAGGGATAACTCCTCCGTTTGCTGAGAATTCATTTCCCCGAAGCGGGATAACTCCTCCATTCGCTGAGAGCAGCGACGCAAACAACTACATCAAGGGCATTGCCATCTTGAGTGGTTTTAAACGTATTAATAATTCGAAAAATTTTAAAGGCGGAGAATTTACAGCAATTATGGGCGGACTTGAACTCGATTTGCGGGACGCATCCATAGAGGGAGAGGCTGTCATCGACATCTTCGCGCTCATGGGTGGCGTTGAATTACGTGTACCGGAAGACTGGCTTGTTATTATCGAAGGATTTCCGTTCATGGGCGGATTCGAAGATAAGACACGTCCTCCAAAGGAAAGCACGAAACGCCTCATCATTAAGGGGACAGCGGTTATGGGCGGAGTGGAGATCAAGAACTAACCGTGCATCCGATTCTCTCGAATAGACGAACACTTGCCCTCTATCTTGTCGTATGGTTGTTTGTCGGCTTCCTGATTGAGATTCCATTTATATTCTCATATAAAAGTCAGTGGGGAGCGATACTATTATCCGACATGCCACTGAATCTTTTATTTGCGTTCATATGTCTTTCATCTTACTACTTGTGTCGGATTTTTCCCATTAAAACTACACAGTGGTATAATCTTCTCTCTATGTTCGTCGCTGCTGCATGTATTGCTGCCGGTATTGAACTTTTTATTGGGTACGGTTGGGTACAGTTGATAGATTCCATACAATTTGCGCCCCCCATATCACCGCTTTACGAATTCTGGATCGCAGGAATTTTTGGTGTCCTTATTTTAGTTTTTCTTCTTGTTGCGGCAATGCACTACGTCCTTATCGCGTATGAACAATCGAATAAAACAGAGCGCCAAACATTCGAGTTGAAGCTGCTGGCGCAAGACGCAGAGTTGCGGGCATTGCGTGCACAAATCGATCCGCATTTTCTTTTTAACAGTCTGAACTCCATCAGTGCGTTAACAACAAGCGATCCGGCAAAAGCACGCACCATGGTTATTCTGCTAGCTGAATTTTTCCGGAACAGCTTGGATTTGGGAACGAAGAACCGGATTTCGTTAACCGAAGAATTATCTCTGATCGACAAATTTCTAACGATTGAACAAGTACGGTTTGGATCGCGGTTACAAGTACAGCAAGACATCGAACAGAAAACATTGGAATGCAGGATTCCGCCGCTCCTTTTACAGCCATTGATTGAAAATGCAGTGCGCCACGGTATCTCGCAGCTCCTCGAAGGCGGCACCATTACTCTCCGGACACAATTACACAACGACAGGCTGAACATTACTGTAAAAAATCCGTTTGACCCGGACTATGTACCGAAAAAGGGAACCGGACTCGGCGTTAAGAATGTCCGCTCCCGCATCCAGACACTGTATGGAAACGAAGGAAGAATAGATATCGAAAAAAAAGACAATATATTTACCGTTGTATTTTCTTTTCCTGTAAAAGATTCTGACACATAAAACCGGATGACACCCATGACTGCCAAATCTGTTATTCAAACTATTATTGTTGATGATGAAGAACCGGCGCGTCTTCTTCTGCGTGAATACCTCACGAAGCGTGATGATATCAATATTGCCGCGGAATGTTCCAATGGATTTGATGCAGTGAAAGCTCTCACGGAGCTAAAGCCCGACCTTGCCATTCTGGATATCCAGATGCCCAAGCTGAATGGTTTTGAAGTGCTGGAACTTGTCGAGAATCCGCCAGCAGTTATTTTTGCCACCGCATATGATCAATATGCCGTAAAAGCATTTGAATTGCATGCCGTCGATTATTTGCTGAAACCGTTCAGCAAGGAACGGTTAGATGAAGCACTTGACCATGTAGCAAAACGAATGAAAACGAAGAAACCTTTACCTATCGAAGCTCTTGCTGCCGCCGCAGGAATGAAACCGGCAATTCTTGAGCGGGTGCTTGTGAAGGATGGATCAAAAGTACATGTTATTCCCGTAGATAAAATAGATTATATCGAGGCAAAGGATGATTACGTGGCTATTAAAGCGGAAGGAAAATCCCATTTAAAGCAGCAGCGCATGGCAGAATTAGAAAAGATGCTTGATCCGGCAAAATTTGTCCGCGTCCACCGTTCTTCCATTATCAATCTCGAACGCATTGCACGCATTGAGCTATATGCTAAAGACAGCCGCATGGCCATACTGAAGGATGGAACAAAACTCCTCATCAGCCGTGCCGGATATGACAAACTGAAAAAGATGCTGTAAATAAAAACAGAATACTTAAACCTGCAAATCTTTTAGTTCTTTCACATGCTTGAATTCGACATTTTCAAATTCTTTAAAATGTCTGTAACCGCATTGTATCTTCTGCCATTCGGAGGAGCGAAGATCGCCATAATAGGTGCTAGATTTCGTTTCGGCTACGAAGTATAATTTCTTTTCACCTTTGAATACTATTCCCCAGTCGGGTCGATATTCACCTATCGGAGTCTTTATGACAAACTTTCTGGGCAGTTTAATGAAAAACTCCACATCCTCATTATCTTCACAGTCCTTTGCGAATTTCTTCTCCGGTTCAGAAAGGGAATCTATTTCAACATAGTTATAGAGCGTCTTTTCCTGTTTTCTAACCGTATATAGATTGTCGATGTATGCTTCAATCTCCCCATCTTCAAATAATCGCATCTCATACATTTCACCGGCAATCTTCTGGTACTTAATTCCTTCAACCATCATTTGTGCGAGAACTGTCTTAATCTCTCGGACAACTCCATCTAAAAACATTTGTGGATTCTTCAGGCAATCGGATAGCCTTTCCGATTCTTCTAAAATCCTGACAATCGTCGTTCGCGTGAGCTCTGTTTTATTCTGGACATAACCGATCAAGTCCGGAACATCGATCTTTGCTGATTCAACTGCGTATGTTTTCGTAGCAAGTGTCGCACCCGTGATGCCAACCTGCTCCATTAATACCTGAGTCTTTTGCGAAATAATCCGAGGAGCTGCAATTGCTTCCATTTCTTTGACACGCTTCGCCGATTCCTTCACCAATTCCGAGGTATCATATTGAACTCGGTACGTTGTTTTCTGTCGGATGCGATCCCATAGCTCAAGGAAGGGCTGGTCTGTGTCATATCCTTTTTTCAATCGAACCTGAACTTTGTTTTCTTTCTTCTTTATTCTTCCTTCAAACTTTTCACCGGTATCGTCTTCAATTTCCTTCTGCAACTGCCGCGCAAAATCTTCATAGCTCTCATTCGCCACAACGGTCAAACGGTTAACGGCTTTCTCAAAGACCCGGTTTCCTTCATTATTTACAGCAAGCCGTAATCCGCGGCCAATCTCTTGCCGCTTTTTCAATTCCGATTTCGTTTCGTTCAATGTGCACAATTGGAAAACATTCGGGTTGTCCCATCCTTCACGCAATGCGGAGTGGCTGAAAACAAAGCGAAGAGGTTCGTTGTTATCGAGCAGCTGCTCCTTGTTCTTCATGATCTTTTCATAAGCTGAAACGTCGTCTTCCGATGTTCGTCCTTCACGGGAATCTTTAAGTATTCCTTTTTTATCCTCAGCAAAATATCCATCATGGACTTTCGCGACCTCAAAGGGAATGATGTTTTTGTATTCTTTTTTACTAGCGAATTCGTTGTAGATTTCTTCAAACCATTCAGCAAATTTACCCTTGATCGCTGAACCGCCTTCATATGAACGATAATTCTTGACCTTATCAATGAAAAACAAAGATAGAACTTTTATCCCAAGCGGTTTCAATTTTGCTTCTTTGCGGAAATGCTCTTCAACTGTCTTTCGTAATTGCACTTTCATAATATCGTCTCGGAATCCCCCTTGAACTCCACCAACATCGAGGCGGGTTCCATTAGACAATTCGACGTAACCATCTTCCGCATTGATCTCGTTAATGATGTAGCCGTCCTGATAGTTCTCGCGGTGATTCGAAAGTTCATAGAGACTATCACCATTCTTTACAGACACGCTTTTTCTTACTATGTTGTCTGCACCGATAAAATCGATGGTCAACTTTGCAGTAAGCTTAGTCTTATGTGCCTTGATGCTCTCGACTTTAACATACGCTTGATTGAAACTGTTTTCAC
Source organism: Bacteroidota bacterium (assembly GCA_049523215.1). GTDB lineage: Bacteria > Bacteroidota > Ignavibacteria > UBA10030 > UBA10030 > Fen-1298. Next base: position 109,708 of record JBEKNC010000008.1, read on the forward strand.
TCATCACCGAATCAACTTCGATCTGCTTTACTAATCCTAAATCATATGCCTTAACAGGGCTAAGCTTATAAACAAGATTGTAGATATTCGTATGTGTAGCAGAATAGCGGAGTGTGCAAGAAGGATTTAGATTCTGGATCGCCTTCTTCCTGATCTCCGTCTCCATATTCTGCGGTTCATCGACAATCACGAAGGGATTTGTATATTGAATGAACTCGATAGGCCGTTTTCCGGTGAGCTTATCATTCGCTTTGTTGATGATATTTTCATCCTTCGCAAATGAATCAATGTTGATGACCAAAACCTGTATAGTGTTGCCGGACGCAAATCCTCTCAGTAACGAGACGTTCTTGGAATCGTAGACATTGTATGTAAGTGGAATTTTATTGTAAAGATTCTGAAAATGCTCGTGAGTGATCTGCAGATTTTTAAGTACGCCTTCCCGGATTGCTATACTCGGAACGACGATGATGAATTTCTTGAAACCGTAGGTTTTGTTGAGTTCATAAATTGTTCGGAGATACACATACGTTTTTCCAGTTCCTGTTTCCATCTCCACAGAAAAATTCATTCCGTCTAATTCTTTGGATTCTGGAATGCCATTCCTTTTCTGAATCTTTCTTATGTTCTCCAATATTTCTAGAGAGGTGAGACGAATTGCATTACCGACACCATATTCGCTGAATTGAAGGCTCGTATTCGTTGCCTCGAGCGAAAACTCATAGTCGCCGGTATTCAACGGCTGTCCTTCAAACACATCGACTATCGATTGGATGGCTTGAAGTTGGAATTCTTGGTTAGATTCAAATTGGAGCTTCATATTATTCAGATGTAGTACATGAATGGAAGAATTTCCAGACTTTCATTTGGACCCGCTGTTAATATTTCACCAATTGCGCCAGCAAATTTCAGTGTCACCGGTGTCCCATCACAAAAAATGCAGGAATTATAATTTAGTTTTGTCAACGCGAGTATATCTTTGCAAACTGTTACAATATTCTCCTCACCACGAATCAATTGAATACTCAAGGGATTCGGAGTTTCCAACCCCAAAATAGATTGAAGACGGGGAATGAATCCCTTTGTCCATAAATAAGCAGTTCTTTTGCCCTTGATATAGTATGAACCTCTCAAAATAGGATATTTTTTTGACCTAAAGAGTTTAAATATCTTTTCATGACGAATTCGAATTCCAATGATGCTGACTTTGTCATCAGCGGCGTCAGTAAAACCTGCCCACTCATCGTCTGAAAAGTAGGTCTTTCCGTGTATAAATATCTGTCTCGGTAAATTGTCATTATTCTCTCTCTTGAAAGAATCCAATGCTAATGAAAGAAGCTCCGCAGCCTTTTCTCTTGTCAGGTGATATTCCTTCGTGGCTGGATTGTAATATGGACCAACCCTCCCCCTGAAGACCGTCCCATCTCCCGAGTCCAAGAACATTTGAGCGGCACAGCAAGCGTATCTTTCGTCATCAACATTTTGTCGATCTTGTTTGAAAGATAACCCGATATAGCAAACGTCTTTTCTGATATCACCCAACTTCCATGGAAGTCCACCGATTTTGTAATACATAGTTGTACATAGATTCCATGCTATTGCAGTTTCAAAGTTTCTTCTGGACAACTTTTGTTTGTCTGAGAGACCTGGATATTCGTGATAAGCGATTGTTCTCTCTTTAATGATTTGGGTTAGAAGACGATGCTTGAGAAGCTTTATCTTTAGTTGATTATGGAAATGATTCTCATACTTATAGGCTTCCCTCCATTTTTTGTAATCATCATCTTCGAACCAACCCTCAACCAGTCGCATGTAGGGATCCGAAATACCAACGCGAATCGTGTTTTCAGTCAAACTCTTGCTCTTGGGTCTGCAGAGTGTGTATACAATGTCAGGAATGACAACAAACCAGAGTCTTGGTATGCGTTCGCCTTCATTGATGTATTTTAGAAGCTCGTTAACATAGAGATCTACTATTTCACCAACTCTAACATGAGGGTCGTCGTAACGATAGAAGAGTCCCAGGAGCTTTTCATTTACTGGCAGTTCTGGGATTGCATTCAAGTTGATTGACACTCCAAACACTTCCTCAAAGCCAGGGAAGAAGGGTTTTGCTATATCCTTTGTCGGATGGTATATGGGTTTTTTAATTTTGTAGAGCCAATTCCTACAGCGCGTAATACCTTGTGGAGTTCCAACGATGCCGACAGAAAAATTATCCACTAGACCTTTGTCAAATGGCCCGAAAAGTGAAAGTCCATCTCTTGGATCTTCTACACTCTGATTATGAGCAAACTTGAGTGTAGGTTCTTTGAGATGACGCAGTTTAAATGGTTTTGTCATCTTCTTCTTCGTCCACATCTTCTTCATCAATATTGTCTTCATCTGTTTCCTCTTCACCGTCTTCAAAGTAGTCAAGAGGAACTAATCTACCATGTTCTTTGGGTTCGTCGTACCCCAATCCTGATTCAAATAGCAAGGTGGAGGTCGGTAGCCGCAAAGTAGCTTGTTCTGTCAAGGATACGTCTATGTCTTCGCCTTCCTTTGCAAGACTATGCAAGAATGCGAGCATAAGCATTCTCCAATCCTCGTTGAAGAAGTTCTTTCCCTTCGATCTTCTTGCTCTGTGCAGTTTCTGCTTATTACTCCAGATTGTTTTTCCGTCATCTGAAAACAAAATGTGAGCTTTCAGGCTATAGCATAGGTGTGGGTAAAGCAGCGTATGAAAACTAATACCATAATGCCATTTTGATTCAAAGTAGTCCCCAACAAGTAACTTCCAAGTAGATTTCCCTTCGTAATTAAAGCTTACTTTATTATTTTCAAGTTGATCTAATCCGTAATGGAAGCATTTCTTCTTTTGAGACATCTCATGAATCCGGAGCCCCCGTCCAGTTAAATGCTTTTCTAGGGCGTTGTTAAGCAACCGTACATAAAATCTTCTCCTGTCATCGTAGATAGGGAAATCTTTGGAGTCGTCTCTTTCGAAAATTGAATCTTTCGTTACGGCAATCCTGTCTACATAGCGTATGTCAAATTGATTTGATGTACTAAAGATAGGTAGGTCATCAAGGAACGTTATCAGGTATTTGTCATGTCTTACGATAGGATAATCATCAATCTCTTCAAGTATTGCTGCTGCTTGAGTGTCGTTCGAGTACTCATAAGCATAAAATTGTTTGGGCATATCACCGATGGGAAGCCAATTCGAGTAATACCTCTCGGAATTCTTGTATACTCCTGACAAAGTTGAGTACCTATTCTTTAGCCAATCATCGATTGATAGTGGGTTCCCCTTTTGCCGAGGAGCTTTATCCCGATCAAGTTTGATTAACAGGTTTTTTAAGGCTTTGGCCCATGACGAATCAAATCTGAAATGGTTTTTTACGTTTACACCGATTCGAACATTAAAAGGAACCTCATCGATCTTCAGGATCATTATGAAGTCTGCTATTCCCGTTCGTATAGCGACCGCTTTTGCTTGCTCCCATTCATCGATGACACCTTGTTTGGTGAAAGTATCTTTGGAAAGAACCAGCAGGTATTTGAGTGCACGATTGTCGAGGATTTCTTGGAGAACTTTCCAATAATCATCTTCGCCACCAGTTAAGCAAGTCAGGTCACATTCAACATTGTAACCTTCGTTCTTGAGTTTAGCATATATCCAAAGGGTAAACTCATCGTCTTCGGGGTTTGCATGACCAATGAATATAGTGTCCCTTGATTTAAAGGCAGTGTTCATATCATCCTAAACTCTATGCCTGCGTCTTTCATTTACCCCGGTTCCTTGTCTGCATTGAATTGTCAAAGATATTTTCAAACTCTAACTCTTCTACATATTTATTTACACCATGACAATAGATGTTCTCGGCCTTTATTCGGTCTCCGAAATAGTCAGAATAATTTTTACGGCTTTGTTGAAAATCAGAGGCTTCGCGTGAAAGAACGACTTGGATAATCACATCCTTTGGAAGATTTTTTGCCAGCAAGTATTTGAATTCATAATCCGCTAATGGCAGAGAATAACCTATAAATATTACTTTTGTCGCTTCTGCAAGCTCATAACCAGCATTCCACCATATAGATTTAAAGTGTGCGTTGTTAAAGTCTTTAAGGAATGTAAGGGTCACAAAAAAACGAATCAACTTATATTGTGAATTTGGGAAATTCTTATTGCACACTCTGCAATCTTTCCGTTCGGATAAATATTTGTAAGAATATCCTTCCATATTTACATAGATACCTGAGCAATTAGGACAATAAAACCAATTCATGGCTCCATGTAATTTCAAATATTTGAGATTCACAAATCCAGCAGGTTTTAGTCGTAAAGAGGCAATAGTATTTTGATCTTCACTTATATTGAAATCGAACATACAAAAATCCATGAACATCATTCTTTCTTTTTTTGAAAAGCCTTTTCGAACGTCTATATAATTAGAATTTCTATCCATATCATCCCCGAATGCGTGATCAAGCATCACATCCCAGTTTAACGACAAAATCGATATCCTATCATCTTCGTAATTAGAATTTGTACTTTCGGCTTCTCTTAATTTTTTATATTGACTCCATCTGAATTCGCAAACTTTTCTGGCAAATTGCAGGATATATTGCTTATCACCAGGTGCTTCATCTACTAACTTTGTAATCAAATCATTTAGGGTGCTTCTCAGTTCTAGAACATTTTCGGGTGAATATTGTTTGATATATTGTCGCAGCATAATAGATCTATCCATCGCTGTATAGATGTCTTCTAGTGGAACATTTGAATTCTTTCCATAGATCTCATCAATAAAGACCGATATATCATTCCATCCAGGATAATTATTAGTTTTTAACTGAGATAGTATTCCTGATTGACCAAACCCTAAAGCAGGGAAAGAGAATCCCGCTCCTAATACAAAAACTACTTTATCTTCTTTGTTAGCCATATTGCCCCCCCTTTTTATATCGTCCTAAACTCTATTCCCGCGTCTTTCATCTGTAAGGCAGTATTGGTTTTTAACTGATCGTTACCCGCAAAGAGACGATCCAGTGCAATTACTCGTTTTGGTTTCCGCGCGATGATATTGTTGATTGCCTCTTGCGAGATAAGTTCCAATGCTAAAATTAGATCGCTTTCTGCAATAGAGAAGAGCGGCACATCGGCAACATCTATTTTTTCTAAGTTCGTTGTAAGTTCGTAACCGGACTTGAGCATGATTTCCCAAGCCATGTCTTCAGCTTCTGAGCTTTTATGGGTTGGATCGACAAATGCATTCATTTGATGCTTCAAATCCTCTTCGTTGTCTATTACATCCGTGCGCCAGATTTTGAAGTTGGAGGGTTCAAGTGTGTAGACTTTAAAACCGAGATCAAGTTTTTCTTTTTCAAAAAGTCCAGATTTCTTTTCAATGTCTTTATTCAATTTCTTACTGACGCGACGAATTCTCTCTTTGCAAATATCCGCAATGGTTTTATAGCCTGCTTTATATGCTTCGGTGTCTTCGTCCGTTTTTTCCGGTAACTGTGCAAGTATAAATTTACAATTACCTCCTTTTTCTTTCTCTTTGTTCAGTTCCAACGCTGCCTGTGCTGTTGTCCCGCTACCTGCAAAGAAGTCAAGAACAATATCATCATCTTCCATCGCCTGTGTTAAAAGTGTTTTAATTAGCTTTGTGGGTTTTGGAAAATCAAAATACTCTCCTGAAAACAACTCCCTAATTTCAGCAGTTCCATGTGCCGTAAATATATCATCAATGATAGTTGGAAACGAAACGTTTTCGTTTAAAAGATCAGACCTAAATTTCTTTTCTCTTGGTCGTCCATCCGGTTTCTGTGGAAAAATTATTTTCCCTTCTTTGATAAGGGTTTCCATCCTTTCACGAGAATACCTCCACCCTGTATCACCTGGAGGTGAAAATCTATTTGATGTAATAGGATCGATGATTTCATAGTGTAAATTGGGTCGATCTTTCTTAGAAGCTAAGCCTAGTATGCTTCTCGACATCCAAGAACCTCTTTTATCACTGTCGGGATTACTGAACTTTGCCTCATCTCTTGGAATTCCTTTAAATCCTAACGACGATTGTTTAGTGTAAGCAAAAATATATTCGTGATCCGTGGACACTCTTGTAATGGAACGTGAATCAGGAAATTGCCTACTTTTCCATACTAATTGTGCAACAAAATTTTCTTCTCCAAAAATCTCATTCATCATCAAGCGGAGATTGTGAACTTCATTGTCGTCAATCGAAACAAATATTACGCCATCGTCGCGTAGAAGATTTCGCGCAAGAAACAAACGTGGGTACATCATCGAAAGCCAGTTGCTGTGATATTGTCCGTTCTCTTTACTGTTCTTCCGGAAGAAACCTTCCTTCGTTAAATATCCGGCTTCATCTTTATCGCCTATACGTTTGAGATACTCATCCTTGCTCTCAGAAAACTTATCGGGATAGATAAAGCTGTCATTGCCGGTATTGTACGGCGGGTCGATATAGATCATTTTGATCTTACCGTAGTAAGACTTTTGCAGTACCTTTAACACTTCAAGGTTTTCTCCCTCAATGAAGATGTTCTCAGTCGTATCAAAATTAATTGATTGATCCTTTTGCGGCTTGAGAGTGGCAGTCGTTGGGGTTTGTATAGCACGGAACGCATCGGACTTACCTGCCCAATTGAGCACGTATCGCTCATTTTGGAGAATCAGTTCTTCTCCAAGTGATAGGCGCAGTTTTTCCCAATCTACTTTTCCCTCAGTGATAGACTCAGGGAAGGCTTCTTGAAGTCTTCTGAGCTGATCCTGCTTTACATCAAATGATTTTCCATCCATAGAAACATCCATCAAGTTGGTAATTGAAGTGAACACCTGCTACAAATGTAGGCAAGATGTGTCTGGGAAGCAATTACTTGGAATCTAGATGTTTTCATGTGCTTTACAAAATCTTCTCCACAATCTTCACCGCTTCCTGCACACAGCGTTCGCAAACCTTTTGTGTCAGGTTATTATCTGCGGCATACTTCTTCCCTTCCTCCGTGTTCAAATCGCACTGAAGCAGTTCTCTGCATAACGTTGTTGAGAATATTTTTCTAAACTCTGCATCAAAAGTCTTTACCAGACTGTATGTCTTCTCTTTTTTTTCATCTCCCGTGTCACCGAGAGATTTGCCATGCTTTACACCGATAGCCATATAAGCGCCTGTTACGGCTCCGCACGTCGCTTGCAATCGCCCCATTCCTCCTCCAAAACCGCTTGCAATTTTCAAGGCATGCGATTCCGAAATACCGTTTTCCTTTGCGAATGGTGTAAAGACTGCCTGTGCACAATTAAAACCATTTTTAAAGTAATCCAAAGATTCTTTTTCTTTCATACGATCTCCTTGAGCTTTATGGATGAAATGTTTGACATATACTAAATACTTTATTATTTAAACAATTTCAAGGACTTGCACTTCGTATAGTTTTTAGAGAAATTTCTTCATACGGAACTAAGATTCGTCACTGATAATCATAAGGAATTCATCATGCTCAGTTCTCTCTTACGCTTTACATCCGCTGTTCTCTTGTTGAGTGCAGTAACATTTGCGCAGAACACTCCGGATGAGGCATCGCTTCTCATGCAACTCGACCGCGATTTCGATAAAGCCACAGCCGAGAAGGGTGTTGATGGCTGGGTCGCTTACTTTGCGCCTAACGGTTCAATGCTTGGTGACACAAGCAAACCAATTACAGGTGCAGACGAAATTCGTAAAGCTATGGAACCGGCTTTTAATGATTCGAGTTTTTCCCTCCGCTGGCATCCGATAAAAGCCGAAATGATGATTCCTGGTGTTCTTGGATATACCGTTGGCAGATGGGAGAGACTTCGAAAAAATAAAGAGAACAAGTTGATGAAATCCACCGGCAGTTATACTTCTATCTGGAAGAAACAACCTGATGGCTCATGGAAAATTGTGCTTGATACCGGAAATCCGGATGGGCCACCGGTAGAGATAAAATAAATCCAGAATAACACAACGAGACTCAATAATGAGTAATCAGCCTTTTATTGGAATGGACCCTGAAGAATTTCGGAAGCACGGCAAAGAGGTGGTCGATTGGATTGCGGACTATCTCAAGAATGCCGAGAAGTATCCTGTGTTCTCGCGTGTCAAACCCGGTGAAATTAAAAATCAACTGCCGGCAACGCCGCCAGCAACTTCTGAAAAAATGGAACTGATACTAGCCGATTTCCATCGCATCATTCTTCCCGGCATTACACATTGGAATCATCCCGGGTTCTTCGCATACTTTGCCAATAGTGCTTCAGCGGCCGGAATTCTTGGAGAGATGTTAGCCACAGCGCTGAATGTGAATGGGATGTTATGGCGAACTTCTCCCTCTGCTACAGAATTGGAAGAAGTAGTGACCGACTGGCTGAGGCAAATGCTCGGACTATCATCGGGATTTCATGGTGTCATCATCGATACTGCCTCTGTGTCCACCCTCGTTGCATTAACAGCGGCGCGCGAAGCAATGCACAAGCGGGTACGCGAGGAAGGACTATCGGGGCGAACCGACTTGCCGCGTTTACGTCTCTATTGTTCCGATCATACGCACTCATCAATTGAGAAAGCGGCTATTATTCTTGGCGTGGGTCAGGAAGGAGTACGGAAAATTCCTTCCGATGCGCAGTTCCGAATGAGACCCGATCAACTCGCTGCTACAATCGCAGAAGACAAGAAGAATGGATGGCTTCCCTTTGCCGTTGTAGCTACGGTCGGAACGACCTCTACCACGAGCATTGATCCGGTACCGGCAATTGCCGAAATCTGCCAGAGAGAAAAATTATGGCTGCACGTCGATGGAGCATACGGCGGTATGGCAGCTATCGTTCCGGAAATGCGCTCAGTGCTTGATGGCTGCGACCGAGCCGATTCAATCGTCACGAATCCGCATAAGTGGCTGTTCACACCGATGGATTGCAGTGTGCTCTTCACGCGTCACGTTGATACGCTGAAGCAAGCATTCAGTCTCGTACCGGAATATCTCAAAACCACCGATGATAAAGTGAATAATTATATGGATTGGGGTGTGCAGCTTGGAAGACGATTCCGTGCATTGAAACTCTGGTTCATTATCCGCTCATTCGGCGTCGAAGGAATGATCGGCATCTTGCGGGAGCATTGCCGATTAGCACGTGAGTTTGCTTTGTGGGTCGATGCCGATAACAACTTTGAACGGCTTGCTCCTGTTCCCTTGAGTGTTGTGTGTTTCCGATATCATCCGAAGGGAATTTTAGATGAGGGTAAGCTCGAACACATGAATGCACAGATTATCGATCGGATCAACATAACCGGCGAAGCGTTTCTTTCCCATACGAAATTGAACAATCGATATACAATTCGTTTAGCGATAGGAAACATCGCCACAGCGGAGAAACACGTTGCTCGTGTGTGGAAGTTGGTTAAACAAGAAAGTGCGAAATTGTAGTGCGGATTGATAATCTATATAATAGAAATACATTTTAACAATAAAGGAAATAAATCATGATCAAACATATTGTTCTCTGGAAACTAAAAGACTTTGCTGAAGGGGCCACGAAACAGCAAAACGCGTTGAAGGTCAAGGCGATGTTAGAAGATATGCGCGGTAAGATACCGGGTATGTTGAAATTGGAAGTCGGACTGAATTTTGAGGCTAGCGACTCGGCTTGTGATATTTCCCTCTATAGCGAGTTTACATCGCGTGAGGCATTAGACGCATACCAAATCCATCCTGAGCATATGAAGGTAAAGAACTTCCTCCCGCTTGTTCGCACCGAGCGTCGCGTTGTGGATTATGAAGTGTGATGTTATTGGTGTTTTTGGAAAACCATACAAAGTCAAGGAGAACCCTTCGATGCGCACATCGCTTATGTTTCTATGCATGGTGTTATTCACCATCTCATCAATTGCCTTCGCTCAGCCATCGTTGAAGAAGAGTCCAACGGTCGAGCGAATCGTTGGGCAGGTTTCGTCTGAACGATTGAAAACAACAATTGAAAAACTTGTCGGCTTCGGCACACGGCATTCATTATCAGATACAATCAGTGCCGTGAATGGTATTGGTGCAGCACGTCGATGGATTTTTTCTGAATTCCAACGCGCTGCCGCGAATGCAGGAGGGCGAATGATCGTAGAGTTTCAAGATACTCTTGTACCGCAATCCAATCGTATTCCAACTCCAACGAGGATCGTCAATGTCATCGCAACGCTTAAGCCGCAGACACCCACCAATCGGTATGTCATCATCTCCGGTCATTATGACTCTCGGGCAAGCAGTGCCAATGATGCGGTAAGCAAGTCTCCCGGCGCTAATGATGACGGCAGCGGCACAGCGGTGGTGCTGGAACTTGCAAGAATTTTCAGTGCATATACATTTCGGATAAATGTCGTTTTCATTGCATTCGCTGGAGAAGAACAGGGATTGTACGGAGCTCAAGCCCTTGCCAGACGAGCACAAGACAACAAGTGGAATATCGAAGCGGTACTCAATAACGATATGATAAGCAATATCCAAAGCGGCAACGGAACAGTCGAAAGTACATACGTGCGCGTTTTTTCGGAAGCATTTAGTGCGGCTGATACTGGCAGTGAATGGCAAACACGCAACTCGCTTGGACTTGAAAACGACGGAGCTTCGCGTACGCTTGCACGATACGTGAAAGAAATCGGTGAACAATATATGCCATCCTTTGGCGTGAAGTTCATCTATCGCCGTGACCGATTCTTGCGAGGCGGAGATCATTCACCATTTCATGACTGCGGTTTTGCAGCAATCCGGCTGACAGAGGCAAAAGAGAATTACGATCGACAGCATCAGGATGTTCGTATTGAGAACGGAAAGAAATATGGCGATATGCCCGAGTATGTAAATATTGGATATCTGACGAATAACGCACGCATCAATGCGGCGGCACTTGCTACGATAGCTTCATCTCCTGCACCTCCCTCCCATGCACAGGTGGATGTCTCAGCCCTTTCTTACGATTCTATTCTTCGATGGAATACGAACACCGAAAAAGATTTGGCCGGATATTTTGTGCGAACTCGCGAAACTTCAAGTCCGATATGGCAGGAAGCTGTCTTAACGCGAGACACAGCAATGACACTTCAACGTTCGAAAGACGATTATTTATTCGGCATTCAAGCAGTTGATGCGGATGGAAACGTTTCACTACCCAGTATTCCAAGACCTGTGCGATAAATTCTAAGGCGATGCTGGAGCGTAGCTATCGAGCATTTGTCATGTCTACGGATTTTAAATCAATATCAAGCTTTGAGGATTACTCAATTCTAGTTTCTAGATAAAGTCCGGAGCTACTAGAAAATGCTCTTGCGTTTCAGTAATCCTCTCCATAGATTATCCATAAGTTCTTCCATTCTTACTTTAAAAAAGGAGTCATTATGAAACCCCTCATCCTTTTTCTTCCACTTCTCTTTGCATTAGTAACGATATCCTGTTCCTTGCGAAACGATGAAAAGGACTTTCGGGCCTTCATCGACAACCACATCAAGATCTATGAGCCGAAGTTCAAGGCGATGAACCTTGCCGATTGGAACGCCAACGCCACAGGCGATAAAAAGTATTACGATGAAAAAGCATCTCTCGAACTGGAGATCCGAAAAATATATTCCAACAAACAGGAATTCAACTGGCTGAAGAGATGGAAAGATGCTCAAAGTATCAAGGACTCTCTCCTCCAGCGCCAGCTCATCATCCTCTTTAATAGTTATCTCACCAACCAGATCGATACAACGCTTATGCGGAAGATTGTGGAAAAGAGTGCAGAGATAGCCAACAAGTTTAACACGTTCCGTCCTGTTCTCAATGGCAAAGATACGGTAGATGACAACACCATCAACACTATTTTGAAGAATGAAAAGAATTCCGCTAAACGGCAAAAGGCCTGGGAAGCAAGCAAAGAAGTCGGAAAAGTAGTTGCACCAATGGTGGTGGAGTTAGTGAAACTTCGCAACGAAGCCGCGCGACAACTCGGCTTCACAAATTTCTACGAAATGTCCTTAGCCACCAATGAGCAGACCGTGAGCGAAATCGTCGCAATCTTCGACGAACTGAAAACTCTCACCGATGAGCCGTTCAAAAAACTCAAAGCTGAGATCGATGTAACTCTGGCAAAGAAGTACGGCATCAAGCCGGACCACATGATGCCATGGCATTATCAAGACCGCTTTTTCCAGGAAGCGCCTCAGATGGGCTCAGTGGATCTCGATAAATACTTCAAAGGCAAGAAAATCGATGAACTTGGCCGAACATTTTACGCAAACATCGGTTTACCTGTAGACGACATTTTGAAGAATAGCGACATCTACGGGCGCAAAGGGAAATACCAGCATGCGTTCGAGAACGATATCGATCGATCGGGTGATATCCGAGTTATGCTGAGTGTCATTGATAATCAGGACTGGATGAGTACCATGCTGCACGAATTAGGACACGCCGCGTACAGCAAGAACGTTTCACGCGACCTCCCGTTCCTCCTTCGCATCGAAACACATACATTCGTCACAGAAGCCATTGCGATGCTGATGGAACGGCAGCCAAGTAATGCCGACTGGCTGCAAACGATGATGGGCATCAGCAATAAAGACAAAGAAATGATCCGCGCTGTGGGACAGGAGAACTTGCGGATGCATGCGCTTATCTTCTGCAGATGGACACAGGTGATGATGAGGTTTGAGAAGGCTATGTATGAAAATCCGGATCAAGACCTAAACAAACTTTGGTGGAATTTGGTGAAAGAGTATCAGATGATCACACCGCCCGAAGGACGCAATGCACCGGATTGGGCGGCAAAAATCCACTTGGTACAATACCCGGCATATTATCATAACTACCAACTTGGCGAACTGACGGCATCGCAATTGCAGCATTATATTGCTGTGAATGTACTGAAGCAGACACAGGACAAAGATGTATGCTTCGCGAACAAACCGGAAGTCGGAGAATATTTAGCGACGAAAGTTTTTGCTCCCGGAGCCAGTTTACGATGGGACGAATTGATAAAACATGCTACCGATGAGCCTCTTTCTGCAAAGTATTTTACAGAAGAGTACGTGAAGTAGTTTTTCAATATGCGACAATATCCGACGCATGACCAAAGTGCGTCGGATATATCGTACAAACTATCCTTAACACACCATACATTTTCATATTTACGGAGACTATTATGGAAGAAACAGGAATCACCCTTAATACAATTTGGATTATTGGCGGCGTTCTTATTTTTTTTGTTTTCCTTTTGGGAATCAGAATCATTCGCCCAACGCATAGAGCATTAATAGAACGATTAGGAAAGTACAACCGCTTCGCACAGCCCGGCTTTCATTGGATTATGCCGGGGATCGATAAAATATATCGAATCAATATTACCGAACAAATGGTAGATGCAGAGCCGCAGGAGATCATTACCAATGATAACCTGAATGCCGTAGTCGATGCGCAGGTGTATTTCAAGGTGAAACTCGATGAAGAAAGTGTCAAGAACTCGCAGTATAATGTCAATAATGTTAATTACCAGATTGTCAATCTTGCTCGTACCACGCTTCGAAATATTATCGGCACGATGACACTGAAATCCGCCAATAGCGAACGCGGTAGAATCAACGATGAACTTCACATCATCCTGATCAAGGAGACAACGAATTGGGGTATTGATATTGTCCGAACAGAATTAAAGCAAATCGATCCGCCAAAGGACGTTCAGGAAACGATGAACAAAATTGTCAAAGCGGAGAATGAGAAACTCGCCGCCGTCGATTTTGCGACTGCTGCTGAAACTGCCGCAGACGGTAAGAAACGTGCCGCAATCAAAGAAGCGGAAGGAATTCGTCAGGCAAGAATTCTTGCGGCTGAAGGAGAAGCCGAAGCCATACGTTTGGTCAATGAAGCCGCAGAAAAATATTTTGTCGGCAATGCACAATTACTAAAAAGACTTGAGACCGTTCAGACCTCATTGCAGAACAACGCTAAAATTGTCGTGCCGGCAAACACAGAATTAGTGAATGTCATTGGTGAATTGGCAGGCGGAGTCATTCCGCTGAAAAAGGAGAAATAATAGATTTGAAAGTCTGACATTGCGATTCAAACGGCAAATTATTAGCTTGTTCCAGTTCCTTTTGTTCTTTCTTCATTTCATGCGATCTGAAATGAGAGGGATTCATTGTAATGCCCAATACTATACTTCTTATCGATGACGATGCCGACTTCATTACCACTCTGCAAATGGGTCTGGAGTTACAGGGATATGTTGTCATATCCTCGCAGAATCCCATTACCGGCTGGAAAGAAATGGAACGATGTCAACCGGGTATTGTTCTCATTGATTGGGAAATGCCCGGCATGAGTGGAATCGAGTTCGCTAAACTCATGAAAGAGGATCCTGCACATCGCAATCGCTATATCATTATGCTCACAGGACGAACCGGAACTGAAAGTGTCGTCCAAGGTCTCGATGCTGGTGCTGACGATTATCTCATCAAGCCATTTCACATGGAAGAGTTGTTTGCGCGGATTCGCTCCGGGCTGCGTTTCCGTGCGCTGGAAGAACGTATTGCAGAGGAGGCGAAGCGGTTGACTGTTCTGGAAATGGCGCTTTCTGTCGCCGATAAAATTGGTAATCCGATCGCAGCCGCAAAGTTATATCAGCAAATTCTTTTAGAAAATCCGAGTCTTTCGAAATCCAACGATGCAATTGATTCGCTGAATTCACTCGGAGAGCTTCTCAACGAAGCCCTCCAACTTATCGATAAATTTCAATCCATTAAAACACCACGATCGATCCCTGCGCCGGGCGGTAAAACCATGATCGCACCTGAATAGGAAACTTGAAATCGTTATAAAGGAAAATCTATGAGTTCCTCAAAATCAGGACTGCACTGTTTGAATTGCAAACAATCGGAACGCGAGACTCCGCTTTTACACCTGCGCTACAACGGAGACGAGCTATGGATTTGTTCACAGTGTCTGCCTACACTGATCCATGCACCGCAGAAATTGATCGGCAAGTTAGAGAATGCTGAACAGATAAGACCTGCGGCGCATCACAAACACTGAATTTCTTCGGAGATTCTATGTCAATCAAAACCATCCTCGTTACAGGAGCAAATGGCGAAATCGGGCACGGATTGATCGAACATCTTTCCGAATACGGCGGCATGCATATTATCGCAATGGACCTTGCGCCCATCGACGAATCTGTGAAAGCACGATGTCATCGTCTTGTCACCGGAGATATTCTCGATACGCATCTCCTCGAAACACTCTCTACCGAACATAATTTCGATACCATCTACCACCTTGCAGCACTGCTTTCCACGCGGGCAGAACGCCAGCCAACACTCGCTCATCGCGTAAACGTTGATGGAACGCTGAACCTTCTGGAAATTGCCATCACACAATCGCGCTTGCAAGGTCACGAGATCAAGTTCATCTATCCAAGTTCTATTGCCGTGTACGGCCTTCCCGATCTAGAGACAAAGCGAAAAGCAGGCAAAGTAAAAGAAGATCAGTGGCTGGTACCGCGAACTATGTATGGCATTAATAAATTATACAACGAACAGCTTGGCAGGTATTATGCCAATTATTATCGCCAACTAGATGCCGAGCCACCAAAAGGACAAATTGATTTCCGTGGCGTACGATTTCCCGGCCTGATCAGCGCAGTAACTCTGCCGACTGGCGGAACCAGTGACTTTGCTCCCGAAATGCTGCACATGGCTGCAAGAAACAAACATTATGAATGTTTCGTGCGTGAAGATGCACGTATTCCGTTCATGGCAATGCCAGACGCAATTACCGCACTGTTGAGACTTCAAGCTGCTCCGCACGAAAAGCTTACACAGACCGTATACAACGTCGGTGCGTTCAATCCTTCGGCGTTGGAAGTGTTTCAGATACTTCAAAAAGCATTCCCAAATACCAGCGTCAAGTTTACATCGGATTATCGGCGGCAAGCAATCATTGATAGTTGGCCTGCGGACGTGGATGATACGGCAGCGCGCCGCGATTGGGATTGGAAGCCAGAATATTCCTTGGATCGGGCATTTTCCGAATATCTGATTCCTGCTGTACGGAGACGATATCCATTAAAAGCCTGAGATAAGCTTCAAAAAACGATCATCTGAGCACCGATCTTTCACCACCGGTTTTTTTTAAGTTCCTATCTGGATTTTTACGCAATTGTTGATTTAATTAGATACAGTGGTGTTCTTTAAGACCGAAGAAATCAATTCTCTATAATTTTGAAAGGATAGAAAAACAATGCGTTTAGGTATTTTAACAGGCGGGGGCGACGTTCCCGGGTTGAATGCATGTATGAAAGCAGCATCAATGCGGATTCTTGAAGAAGGACACGAAATGTTAGGATTGAGACGCGGCTGGAGCGGATTACTGAATTACAATCCGGAAGATCCACAGACACACCAAGATCTCATCCTTCCGCTGACAAAAGCAATAGTACGCACTATCGATCGTACCGGCGGAACATTCTTGCATACATCACGCACGAATCCCGCTAAGGTGCGCCCAAAAGATATGCCGGCGTTCTTGAAAGGTAAGTTCGAGCACAAAGATGGCACAGAACCAGCCGATTGCACTGCACACTCACTTCGCGTTATTGAGCATCTCAAATTGGATGGACTCATTGCCATTGGCGGCGATGATACGCTCAGCTACGCTGTACGCTTACATAAAGAAGGCGTACCGATGGTTTGCATCCCAAAGACAATGGATAACGATGTGTATGGAACCGATTACTGTATCGGTTTTTCTACGGCAGTCACACGCAGCGTGGAGTTTATTAACTCTATGCGTACACCAACCGGTTCACACGAACGCATTGCGGTTGTTGAATTGTTCGGACGCTATTCCGGAGAAACCTCGCTCATCTCAGCATATCTCGCCGGTGTCGATCGGGCTATTATTTCTGAGGTGGAATTCGATATTGATAAACTTGTCAAGTTTCTTGTTGAAGATCGCAAGGCTAACTCCAGCAACTATGCAATTATGACCGTCTCCGAGGGTGCAAAACCTCTCGGCGGTGAAATGTCTCTTACAGGTGAAGCCGATGCGTATGGACATCAGAAACTCGGCGGCATCGGCCATTTTATTGGCGGTGAAATTGAAAAACGTTCGGGTATCGGTGTGATGGTCCAGCAATTGGGATACCTCATGCGTGGTGGTGCGCCCGATGCGCTCGACCGCATGGTCGCCACAACTTATGGCTATCTTGCCGCTGATTTGTTGATACAGAGAAAATCCGGCCGAATGGTTGCATTGCGCGATGGTAAGTATACCACCATATCTGCCAGTATGATTACCGAAGGCAAGAAGTGCGTCGATGTTGATGAGTTATACGATATTCCAAAATATCGGCCAAAAGTTGCACACCTGCTTGGCAAGCCGATGTTCTTATACTAAGTCATTTGAAGAAGTAACTACAAAAATCCCCTCCACTATGAGGGGATTTTTATTAGAAGGAAAGGAATCAACGTGCAAGAAGAAAAATATTTGGAGGAACATGTTCTAGTCTTTCCAACTCAGTTACTTGAACAACGAGGTATGTTTCAAGGTCTCTCGTTTGAGTTGAATAAATATAGAGATATTATTCACAACCCAAAGAATCACACATTCCTCAAGAGAAAAGATGCGGAATCCAATCCTGCCTACAAGCAGTTGATCCCTTATGCTCTTCTTCATTGTAGAGGTGATGTATTTGTCTATCGCCGCGGAAAACTTCTGGCAGAGAAAAGACTTCTTGGCAACTTTTCCTTAGGCGTGGGCGGACATATTTCTGTAACTGATCCCGGTTTGTTCGGTACAACATATGAAGATGGCTTGAAGCGGGAAATAAATGAAGAGGTCAATATTGAATCTCGGTACACACAGCGGATTGTCGCTTTGCTGAACGACGACTCCAACGATGTCGGAAACGTTCACTTCGGCATTGTTCATGTTCTTGCACTGGAAAAACCGTTAGTCAAACCGAGAGAAAAATCGATTAATGAAACGGGATTCCTCAACATGAGCGAACTCCAAAAAGATATTGACAAATTTGAAAACTGGTCAAAGATCTGCATTCAACATATTCATCAAATAATTGGCTCTCATCAGTAGAGTCTTATGAGAATAATAAGTTCTCTACATATCGCGCAATTGCCGGTGAGGATGTTAATCCCGGCGATTCGATTCCAATCAGATTGACAAATCCGGACAAGCCGCGATCTTTCTCGTGAACGATAACAAAGTCGCGCGGGGGTTGTCCTTTCCTTTGAAGCTTTGGACGAATGCCGCTTATATCCGGTGTAATATCTTCATCGTTGATCGCGGGTAAAATACGCCGGATGGATTCTGCAAATGCATGCCGCTTGTTCTCTGCCACGCTATAGTTGATCGCGCGGTCCTCAAGATATTCTAAATCAGGACCAAACTTCAACCTTCCTCCCAAATCCATGAGCGCATGTATGCCAAGTTCTTCGTTGGCCGGCATTGGATACACCAGCCGCGATATGAGCTTTGCTTTGGATTGTGTGATTGAAAAGTACGAACCCTTTGCATAACTCAACCGCAAATCTTCTTTATCGATATCGATGCCGATCATCTGTGCGATGAGATCAGAACCAAGTCCAGCCGCATTGATGACGATCTCGCTTGTAACGCTTGATCTGCTTCCAGCTTCATCGTAAACAATTTCATATCCACTAATAATCTGCCGAATGCCGATGACTTGACACCGAGGCTGAACTGTCCCGCCATTTGTTTGCGTCGTATGGAAAAAGTAATCCATCAGATCATGAGCGCTGATAATGCCGGTGAGCGGTGATAATAGTGCGCCCTCCGTTCGAATGTTCGGCTCTAGTTTCAGCGCTGCTGTTTTATCCAGAACCTGCAGTTCTACTCCATTCTCTGCTGCATTTTGTTGAATACTGTCGAATTTTTCTAATTCCACCGTCGTCGCCGCGGTGATCAGTTTTGTCAACGGTTTATAAGCGATATCGTGCGCTTTGCAGAGTGCGTACAATTCATCCCTTCCTTCAACACATAAACGCGCCTTCAACGAGCCAGGTTCATAGAATATGCCTGCGTGTATCACTTCGCTGTTGCGGCTCGACGTCTCCATTCCGTACTTTTCATTCTTTTCGAGCACTACAAGACGTGGATGTTTTTGAGAAAGACGCGCCGCAATGGCAAGTCCTACCACGCCTGCGCCTATCACTGCAATCTCAAAATCTGCCATAGAAATATCTTCCCAGTTACAATAGGACAATGTAACAGAAAATCATGAGAATACTAAATCGTTCTTTTAAGGACACGTATAATCTTGATTGACTGCTTTTTGCTCCGTATGTTAAGAATGATATGAAACCAACCAAAGAAATTTGTCTCTTGCGTCAACTCATCGGTGAAGCATACCAGAAGCGCGCGTGGCAGGGAACAAATTTGCGCGGTTCTATTCGCGGCTTGACCGCACAACAAGCGGCATGGCGTCCCGCACCAACTCGGCACAATATTTGGGAGATTGTTGTGCATGCGGCATATTGGAAGTACATCGTCCGGCGGCGTTTGCTTGGAGAGAAGAAAGGCTCATTTCCATTAAAAGGAAGTAATTGGATCAAACGTCCAATTGTTATGAGTGAGAACGCTTGGCGCGAAGACATTCGCATGCTTGATGACATGCATCGCTTTATGTGTGAAGCGATCGCTATGATCAAACCATCCGATCTCAACCGAAAACCTGCCGGCAGTAAATTCACAAATGCATCCATCATTTCCGGAATTGCCTGCCACGATGTTTATCACACCGGACAAATCCAATTGCTTAAACGATTAATGAAGCAATGAGCAACACTCTGCCTTCCCAAAGACCGATCTGGCAAAAAACTTTTGCGGCGCTGAAACATAGGAATTACCGCCTCTGGTTCTGGGGACAAATGGTATCGTTGTTCGGCACGTGGATGCAGACAACTGCCCAAGGATTTCTCATTTATCAATTGACGCATTCTTCGGCATATCTTGGGTACGTGGGATTTGCTTATGGCGTTCCTTCGTGGATTTTTATGATGTACGGTGGAGTTGTTGCAGATCGCGTCTCAAGACGCAAGCTCCTCATCATTACTCAATCCATCATGATGATCCTCGCATTTGTTCTTGCAGCACTTGTATTCACCGGCACTGTCCAGGCGTGGCATATTCTTGTGTTGGCATTCGGACTGGGATCTGCCAACGCTTTTGATGCACCGGCGCGTCAAGCATTTGTTTCAGAGATGGTGGATCGTGAAGACTTAACAAATGCCGTTGCACTTAATGCAACAATGTTTAACGCCGCTCTCATCATTGGTCCGGCAATTGCCGGCGTAATTTATGCTGCTTTCGGACCCGGATGGTGTTTTGCAGTCAACGGGATCTCATTCATTGCTGTTATCATCGCACTGGCATCGATGCATTTTCTGCCACGCACAGAAACTTCACAACAGAGTTCCACACTCTCTGCATTAAAGGAAGGGATTGATTATGTACGTCATCAACCGATGATTCTTGCACTGATCGGATTGGTTGCAACGACAAGTTTATTCGGAATGTCCTTAGGAACATTGCTCCCTGCATGGTCGGTGAAAGTACTCCACGGTAACGCAGCGACAAACGGCCTTCTCTTTTCTGCTCGCGGTGTCGGTTCTCTTTTTGGAGCATTGACCATAGCCACCTTCGGGAGATCTCATGTCCGTGGTAAATTTATTACAGTCGGCTCTCTCTGCTTTCCCATTTTTATTGCCTTCTTTGCAATGACATATTGGCTGCCGCTCTCGCTGCTCTTCATGGTTTTTCTCGGCGTAGCTATGATATTTGTTGCTAATCTTTCCAATGCTACCATACAATCGATTGTGCCCGACTCACTGAGAGGACGTGTTATGGGTGTGTACACCACGATCTTTATGGGATCGATGCCACTTGGTGCACTTCTACTAGGCACCATCGCAGAACATGCCGGAGAAGCAGAAGCGGCTCTCTTAAGTGCAGGAGCGGCTTTCTTTATTGCATGCCTTGTATGGTTTTTGATACCAAAAGTGCGGGCGTTAGAATAAATGAGTATGTGAAAAAAGGTTAAAGCATCCTTTCTGCTTCACCCTTCAATCAACGAACAATCATGCATTGTCTATTGCGTTCCGGTAAGATGCACCAGCCAGAGACTCAGGCCAGGCCAGTATGTTATCACCATCAATACAATAAGTTCAAGAACGATAAAAACAAGAATCGACTTTACGACATGAAGCATAGGCTTCTTGAATCTCAAGCTCGACATGAAGAGATTCAATCCCACAGGAGGCGTCAGGTAGCCGATTTCTA
The DNA here is from genome assembly GCA_049523215.1 of Bacteroidota bacterium. Taxonomy (GTDB): domain Bacteria; phylum Bacteroidota; class Ignavibacteria; order UBA10030; family UBA10030; genus Fen-1298. Next base: position 131,074 of record JBEKNC010000008.1, read on the forward strand.
AATTCATGAGAAAGATTATTCCGAGATGAACCGGATCAACATTGAATGCGCGCGCAATCGGGAGAATGAGCGGCACCACGACGAACGTAGCAGAGAAAATATCCAGCATCATTCCAACAATAATCAGAAATCCGTTGAGAATGAGAAGGAATGTTACCTGACTTGAAATTTGAGTCTGTACTAACTCAAATAAGCGCTGCGGTACTTGTTGATCTATAAGATAATTTGTAAGCCCAAGCGCTACACCGAGAATAGAAAGAATCGCACCCACCAGCAGCATCGATTCTTTCATCACACGGAGTAAATCGCTGAATATTTTAAGGTCACGGTAGATAAACACCTCAACAACGAAAACATAGAACGCCGTCACCGCAGATGCTTCCGTGGCGGTAACAAATCCTCCGTAAATACTAATAACAATGATGAATGGTAATGGGACTTCCCATGCTGCTTCTTTGAGCGTCTTGGCGACATTCGACCAGACGAACGGAATGCGCGGCACTTTTGCCTGAATACCTTTGCGCACACTATATGCACCGAGCATCGCAATTAGTAGAATACCTGGAATGACACCCGCAATAAATAATTTATCGATACTGACTCCTGCAACCATACCATACACAATGATCGGCAAGCTTGGGGGAAACAACAAGCCGATACTACCTGAAGCTGTTACAAGACCAAGTGAAAATTGTTCAGGATACTGTTTTTTAATCAACATAGGAAAGAGCAATCCGCCGAGCGCAACAATTGTTACGCCGGATGCACCGGTAAACGCAGTAAAGAATGCGCATGTGACTAAGACTACAATCGCCAAACCGCCGGGGATCCAGCCAAATAACGCTTGTGCTAAATTCACCAAACGTTTTGGTGCTTTGCTTTCAGCAAGCATATAGCCGGCAAAAGTAAAGAGCGGAATCGCTACCAGCGGCGGCATATCGGTAAGGCGGTAGAGTTCGATGATGACCGCCGACATATCAATGCCGGACGCATAGAATAAATATAAAGCCAATGCACCGAATATCGTAAAAAGGGGCGCACCGCAAAGCGCCACTAAAATAATAATCGCGATAATCAACCAGATACTCATGCCGCCGTTCCTTTCTGCAGTGCTTTATCTGCATCAAGAATCGTTCGGACAATGAAATGGAATGTCAGCAGACCAAATCCGACTGGAATAATAATCTGGGCAAACCAGGAAGGAATTTCAGCAAAAACAGTATTCTTGTTGGCAATCTCGAATTCGATAAACGTCAGCGATGCTCGAAATAAGAGGAAACAAACGACGGCTGCGAATATATTGGACAGTGCTGCCACTGCTCTACTGATCCGTTCGGGAAGGTACCGTGTAAGAATATCAATGTTGATATGACGCTCATCGCTCGTAGCCAGCGCTGCTCCAAGAAATCCAATCCACAACACCAGATGACGAAGAAGAATATCTCCCCAGACAATACCTCCGGAAAAAAAATTACGCAATACTACTTGTCCAAATGCCATGAAAAGCATAACGAGGAGGAGAAAAATAAGCACTGCCCCTTCAATCTTATTGAGGATGGAATCAACAGCGTTGAGTATCTTCATTTCTTTTTTTCACCCTTTCTAAAATCGTCGGCAGCTTTTTCAACACGATTCATAAAGTCTTCATCATACATTTTTCCAACAAGCATACGACGTGCACGAAGTCCGGCAGCCATATACTCCTGTACTTCTTTGTCGTTCGCTTCGGTAAATGTAATGCCGCGTTTCTTAAGCTCGAGAAGTGAATTTTTATTGTCCAGACGGCCGGCGTCGGTAAGTTTCTTCATATAGATACGGCCATTGCGGATAAGAATCTCCTGTAAATCCTTTGACATGGTGTCGTAATATTTTTTGGAAAGAAGTACAGCCCCGGATGAGCATGTGAGCGGATAATCAACCATAAATTTTGCTTGCGTATACCATTGCAGTGCGATCGCGGCATACGGAGTTGTATAGAACGCATTCACAAGGCCGGTTTGAAGCGATGTACGAACATTATCAAAGGAAAGGGGAATCGGTCTGAGATCTAATGCGCGGAAGGCTGTCTCCGCCACAGGATCACCATCCCACACCCACATTTTGATCTGCTTGATATCATCCTGTTTCATTATTGGAGAATTACTGAACACATAGACAAATCCGACCTCCGACCAACCAAGCAGCACATATCCACCATCTACAAACGCTTGTTGTAATTCTTGATCGAAAACTTGGTACAGATTATCAGCTTCTTCACTGCTTCGAATCAGGAATGGTGTATCGAGAATACGCTCTTTGGATGCAATTTCGCCAAGTCCGACACCGGTAAAACCCGCAGCATGCAATTGTCCCACACCGATTTTTCGGATCACCGTCTTTTCATCTCCCTGCACTCCGCTCGGATACATCCTAAACCCGACGCGCCCTCCGCTTTCTTTTCGAATCGCAGCATCATACTCTTTCATCACATTCATCCACGTGCTGCCATCCGGTGCAATGGAAGCGAATTTGATGATATATTGCTGACTCAAAGCGGTTGAGAGTAATAAAGAAATAAGTAGTTGAGTAAAAAAAATGATTTTTATAAATCGTTTTGTCATTTCTATGGTCCTTTTAGAATAATTCGTTTGATTGCGCCAGCAGTTTCCGCGCTTTCTTTTTTGCGATAATATTGGCAAGACGCGCTTCCGGTAAAATATCCGGGGAAGCCTCTTCCACCTGTTTCAGTAATGATTCAAACAATAGCTGGTTTTGTGTCGCCACAGCGTATGTTCGGGCATAATACAATTGTGTCATTAAAAATTTTCCGCCGTTGAGTGCAAGGCACTTCTCAAAATATTCTTTCGCTTTATCGGGATTTCCACCGAGCGCCTTCGGCGTGCTGCCTTCGATGGTACCAAGGTACAGATAGGCACCACCGAAATAGAATGAAGGATTCTTGTCCGCCACAAATTGAATGAGGGCGTTTACTTTGCTCAAATCGGCAAGACCTTCTACATCGGTGCGCGTGATATTGATATAACTCCCCCAGCCAAACGCCGTCCAGAAGATCGCAGGCACGTCATTCTTGTCGAACGTCTCCACTGCTTCTCGGAATGCCGTAATATTGCTATCCAAAGCCTCCTTAAATTTCTTATTTTTGATGAGAACTCGCATTCCATATTCTTTTGCGCGTAAATAAAAAACGCGTGCCCGCTCCACACTGTCATCCTCGCAAAAAGCCAGAGCGTAGGCATTGTACCCTTGCGCTGCAAATGTAAGGAACTGTTCGTTCTCCGGGTCGCTCTTGATCATTGCCTCAATGAGTTTGAGGTTGCTCCCAAGCGCCTCGTGCGCCAATTGCAAATCAGATTCTTCGTAGAATGCTGATAGCCCATTATCGAGAATACCGCCCAGCGAACGCAATGCAATGGTCTGGATACAGCCTTCAAAAAGAAATGCTGTCATAACTATAAGTACTATTCTCTGCATAAGTTTTATCTCTTTGTTTATACCAACATAAATATTGACGTGTTCTTTAAGAAAAAGACCCTCTACTTGATAAAAAATATATGGAAAAATGTGTGGGATTCAAAGATAACCGGATGAAGAGTTTTTCATATAATGCGAACACAGTATTCAGAGAACAGTTTACAGACTAAAGACCATTTTCCATTAATTGCCACAAAATACTTTCTTTTTACTTCTGTCTTCTATATTCTGTTTTCAGCATTTGACACTTTTCCGATAAACGAGTAACTTCCCAAAGTATGATATCGTGACTCCTACATCGTAAGAAAGATAATTATGCACATCCTCGTGATTGAGGACGAACAGAAAGTTGCCCGTTTTCTAAAAAAGGGCTTAGAAGCAGAGGGTTATGAAGTTGAAACCGCCGCCGATGGAAAGACTGGCGAGAAGTGTGCTCGAACAGAAGTGTACGATCTCATTCTGCTTGATGTCTTGCTTCCTAAGAAAAATGGTTTTGAAATCCTGCGCGATTTGCGGAAAGACGAAATTCGAACTCCGATCTTGATGCTGACAGCTCGCAGTGCAACGGAGGATATCGTGGGCGGGCTTGATCAGGGCGCGGATGATTACTTGACAAAACCATTTGCCTTTAACGTATTGTTAGCACGTATTCGCTCATTGATGCGCCGAGGTACGGTCAGGACAAAACTCAAATATGCCGATTTTATTTTGGACACCGTTGCACATAAAGCCAGCCGTTCCGGTATTCCCATTGAGCTGACTATACGCGAGTACGCTCTCATCGAATATTTTTTACGTCACCGCGGTAAATTAATTTCACGCCGGGAGCTTTCAAGGGATATTTGGGGATATAATTTTGATCCGGGCACAAATGTCGTAGATGTGTATGTCAACCACTTGCGAAAAAAAATCGATGCCGACTTCTCGGTGAAGCTTCTTCAGACCGAACGTGGTAAAGGGTACTATCTTTCTGACAAGAAGTTATCATTCAAGTCCGCATGACAATACTTCATTCTATCCGCACAAAACTTTCATTGTGGTATGCCGCAATTCTTGGCATCACACTTCTCGGCTCAGGTGTCATTGCATATATTGTATCGCGATCCTCGCTCCTCGATAATCTGGACTATTCCTTAAAGAACGAAGTGCAATGGGTGAACGAATTCATCGAACCGAAAGCGAAGAAAGTAAAAATAAAACGCGCCGCACTCAAAGAACTGCAGGAACTCAAGCGCAGCGCCGCACAGCAGGAAGAACAACCGGAAGTAATTGACACAAGTGCCGGTAAGCGTACCGAAATAGACGAGATGTGGAATCAGATTTACCAACATACCCTGCTGAGTCCGAGGCGCCACTACATTCAGATTCTGGACCGCAACGGTGACTTGCTCTACCGATCTCAAAGCCTTCGCGGTCACACGATCAACTACAGTGAAATTCCGTATCAATGGATCAACGTCGTCAGTACGAAGGGCCCGGATGACCAGAAGATTCGTCTCGCATTGACGCAAAACGACTATGTCAAGATTTTTGTCGCGTACCCGCTGGAACCGGTGTACGAAGTAACGGACAGTGTCTTCTACAACTTCCTCATCATCACGCCATTGGCGTTATTGATCTCTGTTATCGGCGGGTGGTTTCTAGCGCACAAATCGCTCAAGCCTGTAGATGAACTGACGAAGACCGCAAAAGAAATTACTGCGCAAAATCTTAGCCGCCGACTTCCTACGCACCACGTCAATGATGAACTTGGCCGGCTCACTGAACAATTCAACGATATGATCAGCCGCTTGCAGGCATCATTCGTGCAAATTCAGCAATTCTCCGCCGATGCGTCGCACGAGTTACGGACGCCGCTCACTATTATGCGCGGTGAAATTGAAGTTGCCCTGCGCAACCAACGAATGTCCAAACAAGCTCGCGAACTTTTCATGAGCATGAACGATGAATTAGTCCGGCTCTCCTCGATCGTTGAAAGTCTGATGATCCTGGTAAAATCGGATACTGGACGATTGGTATTCAACATGCAGCCAGTCGCGCTGGATGAATTTATCCACCAACTCTTTGAAGAGGCACAAGTACTTGCTGAAGCAAAAAAGATCAAGGTAAAGTTAGAGCACTTCGAGGAATTGCACATCAAAGGCGATGCCGCACGTTTGAAGCAGCTTTTCTTGAATCTTATCGACAACGCCATCAAATACACACAACCGCATGGGCTCGTGACACTCTCACTAAAAAAGGATGCCGAAAGTGCAGTTATAATGATCAAGGATAACGGTATCGGTATTCCACGAAAGGATCAAAGCAAAATATTTGAGCGATTTTATCGCGTAGAGCGAAGCTCCGGAAACGTTGAAAACACCTCCGGCAGCGGCCTCGGTCTCCCCATCGCCAAATGGATCGCAGAAGCACATAGTGGCTCAATCGAAGTAAAAAGCAAAGAAGGTAAGGGCAGTACATTCACCGTACGATTACCGATTCTGTAAAGAGTATTGTCGCCAATTTTTGTCAGGAAAGAAAAAAGAGCTTTCTCGGTATCATCGATTTTTCTGTCGAAGTGCTTTAAGAACAATTGGTGGAACAAACTTGCTCACATCACCGCCGAGCCGCGCAATTTCTCGAACGACATTGGAACTGAGATATGTGTATTTTTCGGTCGGCATGAGAAAGACGGTCTCCATCTTCTCGTCTAACTTCCGGTTCATCAGCGCCATTTGCAATTCGTACTCAAAGTCTGTCATTGCCCGCAGACCGCGAACGACAGCAATGGCTTTCTTTTGTCGTACATAATCCACGAGAAGTCCTCGAAAAGAATCGACCTCTACATTCTTGTAACGCTTCGTCACTTGTCGGAGAAGCTTAATGCGCTCTTCTTCCGTGAAGAACGGATTCTTCGTGGTGTTCCGTGCCACGGTAATAATGACTCTGTCGAAGAGCTTGAGCGCCCGTTCAAGAATATCCAGATGCCCGTTTGTTACAGGATCGAATGTTCCGGGGTAGATGGCAATTTTCATCTCACGTCCTTGGATGTGTGGGTGGAACAATGGCTGTCAGAATTAACACCGTCGTTTGACCGAACGGTTTTTTGAGGATCTCATACTTTTTTTCATCCAATTCTATTATGGATTCGCGGCTGTGTTCCATCACGACGTAGGAACCATGACGCACCGCTCCGGAATCATAAATAGCATTCGGCAGCAGACCGATGTTTTCCAACTTATACGGCGGATCCACAAAGACGAGATCATATGCCCGCTTCATATTCTTCAGATACCAAAACACATCCGCTTGATACACTGAACATTGCGGTTCGCATCCGAGCGATGCAACATTCTTTTCCAGCGCCTCCAGCGACTTTCTTGATTTGTCGATGAACGTGACACTCTTGACACCGCGACTGATCGCTTCCAAACCGAGGCTGCCGCTGCCGGCAAATAAATCAAGAACTTCCAAATCAGCAAAAACGATACGGTTTGTGAGAATGTCAAAGATCGTTTGTTTCGCGCGATCCGTTGTCGGACGAACCGATAGATCCTGTACCGACTCTAGTAAGCGGCCGCGAAAGTCACCGGCGATAATTCTCATTTCGTGCGCAACGCCAGGCCAATCGCCGCAGAGAATCGGTAGCCCTCTTTTATAAACGATGGATTAAGATTTTTTGCGGCAACAAGTTTGCGAAATGGATTAAGCGCCAATGTTTGTTTAATCCCGGATGTTGTCCGGAGTGACATAACCAAACTTTTTGTAACATCGACCCCATGCAGAAGCAATGCTGCCGGTGTACTATTATCTTTTTGCTTCAGATATTTCAGGTATTCCAAAATGTATTTATCCGGATATGGTTCACCATTATAGAGGAGCGATCGATAATCTGTCATCTGCCCGTTATGAATGAGACTTGCATCAATACCGTTTTTACGAAGCCCAATGAGTACAATATCGTGTTCAAGTATTTCAGGGTAGTTTGTGATGAGAGTCTTTTCCGTGCTGAATTGATCAATATCGATAATGTTCAGTTTCATTTTCAGTCCGGCCACGGCTTTCTGTAAGAAAGCAACCATTCCGCGCCGCACCGCAACCATAAATGTTTGCTGGGCTCCGGTGTCTTCAATCGGTAATCCATGTGAGTCGATAATAAATTCTCTTGGTGATGCATGCGGAAAGTATTGATCAACTTCCCACTGGAGATAGTGAGAGAGATCCTTGCCGGTCAGACCGGGTTCCACAGGAATGATATTAATAAAAAGTGGATCAGGCGGCAGCGCAAACGAAATAGATTCCGTCGAGACCTTATGCTGCTTCATCATTTCTTTCAACTCTCTGACAAACATACTCAACTGCGGGTGATCTGCCGAGATGGTTGCACCTGTGCGGGTAAAATCTATGGTCGTATCGCGTTCAGCCAATATGGTGACGATTGACTTCTTCTTTTTATGCTCAACCTCGGCTAATTGGATTTTTCCTCTGAGGAACGAAAAGCCGACATAATAAGTTGATTTCATGTATGGAATCTCTCTATGGGTGGTGGCTATTGAGTTGTAATCATAGGACTAAGACGTTCCAATTTATTTTTACTCATTCCTTTAATAGCGCGAAGATCTTCGATTGTGGTAAATTTTCCTGTCTCTTCGCGATACTTCAGAATGTGTTCCGCTGTCACTTCACCGATTCCCGGCAAATCCATCAGTTGCTGCTTTGTCGCTGTATTGATATTGAGCTTTCCGGATTCTTCTCCGGTTCTCATGCTTGTCGGAACAACACTCACACTGTCTTCCGATGTCGCACTGAGTACGGCAAACGTGCTATCCGATGCGCGATAATCAAACTGCGGTAAAGCCGGAAATGTTGCCTGATACAAACGAATAGCCGCACCAATAATCATCGTTGTAACCAAAAACAGAATCACATTCCGTTCAGTTTTTGTTAATGCCAACCATTCCACAATACGCTTCAACATATCCAATCAAGAAAAAACATCTTTCACCTTATCGAAAAAAGACCGGTCGGTGTTGAGGCGATCCTCTTCACTCGGGTTTACATGCTCGCACGTCGAAAGGTCGCGCAGCAATTCTTTTTCTTTAGCATTGAGTTTTGCAGGCACCCATACATTCACACGCACGAGTTCATCACCACGGCCGTAGTTATTCAAATGTGGAATACCACGCTCGCGCATTCGAAGCATTCGGCCACCTGGTGTTCCGGAATCGATGGAGAGCTTCGCTTTTCCTGTCAGCGTCGGTATTTCTACATCGCCGCCAAGCACTGCTGTCGGGTAACTGATCCATAATTCATAGATGATATCATCACCATTGCGCTTAAAGTGCTGGTGCGGTTCTTCTTCAATTACAACAATGAGATCACCTGCAGGACCGCCCCGACGCCCGGCATTCCCTTGACCCTGAAGAGGAATATAGTTTCCTTCCGTCACACCGGCGGGCACGTTCACCTTAATAGTCGATTCACCTTGTACGCGCCCTTCACCATGACAGCTTAAACATGGGTCTTTCACAATGCGCCCTTCACCTTCGCATGAAGGACATGTCGTGATATTGACAAACTGACCGAACATCGAGCGCGATACTTGCCGCAGTTCACCGCTGCCGCCGCACTGCGGGCAGGTCGATTTGCCGCTGGATATCTTTGCTCCGCTGCCGCTGCATATATCACATTTTTTCTGGCGCTTCACCTTAATCTTCTTTTCAACACCGCTGGCGATTTCTTCCAATTTCAAAGAAAGGCGAACACGCAAGTCTGAACCCGGCTGCCCGTGTTGTGTAGAAGAACGCCGCCGAGATCGTTGACCACCTGTGAACATTTCATCGAAGATCGAACCGCCAAAGCCGCCTGAAAAAACATCACTAAAGGTGCTAAAAATATCATTGATGTCATGGAAGTCACGGTAATTCGTGCCGCGCAGTCCTTCATGTCCATACTGGTCGTAGCGCTGTTTCTTTTCAGGGTCGCTTAACACTTCGTACGCTTCTGCTGCTTCCTTGAATTTTTCTTCCGCTTCTTTATTCCCGGCATTGCGGTCAGGATGGTACTTCATAGCCATCTGCCGATACGCTTTTTTTACTTTCTCCGGTGTTGCATTACGCTCAACTTCCAATATTTCATAAAAATCTCTTTTTGCCATAGTCTTTACTTATTTTCCAGAAGTGCCGTTTGATCGGTTCCGTTTGGTGCTTCATCTGGAGTGGACGAAACAATCACCTTTGCATGACGAATGACTTTATCGTTCAGTGTATATCCTTTTTCAACTTCTTCAAGAATCGTATGATGCGGTACATCGCTGCGCGGAATTTGCATGAGTGCGTCATGATACTCAACGCTAAATTCTTTTCCCACTGTATCGAATGGCTTGACACCGCGCTCTTCCAGCACCTTTACGAGTTTCTGATAAATCAGCTCAATGCCTTTCACGAGTGCATCGTTGTCTTTGCTTTCTTTCCTATGCTTCAGTGAGCGTTCAAAATCATCAAGCACCGGCAGCAAATCCTCAACCAATGATTCTGTTGCATACTTGAAAATGTTTGTTGTTTCACTTTCGATGCGGCGTTTATAGTTATCGAACTCCGCTGCTTTCCTCAACAATAAATCTTTATACTGGTCAACTTGTTTCTGAAACTCCTCCATCTGGAGAGCTGACTCAGTCGCCTCCGGTAATTCAGGCGGAGTACTTACCTCTGGTTTTAATTCTTCTCCGGTTCCGTTGTTATTATTTTCCAATTCGTTCTCTGCCATAATTCCTTTAAAAATATCGTACAATCAAATGTGCAATGTTCTTTTTTCTATGCACTTAACATTTTTGCAATTGTCTGGGCAACATAATCCACCAATGGAATGACTTTGCTGTAATTCATGCGCGTCGGACCGATTACACCGACACGCCCCGTCACTCCCTCGACATCGTATATTGCCGTTATAAAGCTGTATTCTTTTGTTGTCTCGTCTTTATTCTCTGTTCCGATCGTTACCACAAAACCTTTTTGAAGTTCGTCATGCTTCTCCAGAAGGTGAACAATAATATCTTCGTTTTCGATCAGCTCGATTACGGAACGAAAATTCTTCGGGTCTATGAATTCCGGATGCTCAATGATATTCTTTGTACCACCGATCAGGACTTTGTCGCGTTCTTTGGAATCGGTGAACAGTTGATCGACTGATTCGATAAAGAGGCGTATCAGTCCGGTCTGTTCATTCTGCATGTCTCGAACCCGATCCACAAATGAATCGCGAATTTCATGCAGTGTTAATCCTGATAACCGTTCATTCAATAAACGGCCGACCTGATCGAGGTGATCCCTCCGAACTTCAACTCCTATCTCCATCATAATCGTGCGCACTATTCCGGTACGAATGGAAATCACGACGAGCAGCTTGGAACTCGCGATCGGAATAAGTTCAATCTTTTCAAATACTCCACTGCTGAGATGCGGCGATGTTACAATACTGAGTTGATGTGAAATCTTGCCGAGCAGCTTCGAAGTCTCGCGCAGCATTTCATCGGCATCGCTTGTTTGATCCAGCTGTTGATGAATCCGCAGTTTTTCATCATCGCCAAGTTGCTGCATTTCCATCAGATAATCAATATAAAATCTGTACCCCAGATCGGTTGGCACCCTGCCTGCCGATGTATGCGGATGAGACAAAAAACCCAGTTCTTCCAAGTCTGCCATGACATTACGGATAGATGCAGCGCTCAAGCTGGATTCAAAATGTTTGGAGATATACCGCGAACCCACCGGAATAGCCGTTTGAATGTAGTTATGCACTACATGGTGCAGAATGCTTTGCTCACGTTCATTTAACGTTTGGTTCTTATCCGTTACTTCTCCCATACGATATCTTTATCTCCAATACAAAATTAACCATTAAACGCTCCGTTGTCAAGGTAAGCACTCAATGAGTACGAGTGCTCAGAAACATGTATCGGATTCTAAAAACGCCACAGTGTGCGGGAAATTGCATCGCCCCACATTTCTTCTTATCTTATCGCCGATATGAAAGCAAAACTTATACTCGAAAACGGCACAATCTTCGCAGGAGAGTCATTCGGTGCCAGCAATGAGACAACCGGTGAAGTTGTATTCAATACCAGCCTTACCGGTTACCAAGAAATCCTTACCGATCCTTCCTACAACGGACAAATCGTAACAATGACCTATCCGCTTATTGGGAACTATGGTGTTAATGGCGACGATCTCGAATCAGTCAAGCCGCAAGTTGCAGGGTTTATTGTGAAGGAATATAGCACTTTCCCGAGCAATTTCCGCTCGACGGAAAGTCTTGGCGATTGGCTGGCAAAACATAACATTACCGGCATTCAAGGTATCGACACACGGATGTTGACGAAAATGATCCGCTCTGTAGGAGCAATGCGTGGAATAATTTCTACAAAAGATCTAGACGACAAGAGCTTGCTTGACAAAGTAAAAAAATCGCCGCACATGGCTGGACTCGACCTCGCAAGCCGTGTCACTACAGACAAATCTTATACTTGGAATAAAACCGATACCACACCATTCGCGCTTCCAGCAAAAAATTCCAACGGCAAGAAGTGGAATGTCGTCGTCTATGATTATGGTGTCAAACACAACATACTTCGGCGATTGACTTCCTACGGATGCAACCTCACTGTTTTACCTGCACAGACTCCAGCAGATGAAGTGTTGAAGATGAATCCGGACGGCATATTTCTTTCCAATGGTCCCGGCGATCCGGCAGCGGTAACATATGCCATTGAGAATATCAAGAAACTCATTGGAAAGAAACCCATCTTTGGAATTTGCCTCGGACACCAATTGCTGGCGTTAGCATTGGGAGGGAAAACATTCAAGTTAAAATTTGGCCATCGCGGTGGCAATCATCCGGTGAAAAATTTGAAGACAGGTTCAGTTGAAATTACATCACAGAATCACGGTTTCGCGGTCGATCCTGACTCACTGGATCCTAAGTCTATCGAAATTACACATACAAACCTAAACGACAACACAAATGAGGGATTCTGTCATCGTTCTTTGCCGATCTTCTCGGTACAATACCACCCCGAAGCTTCTCCAGGCCCACACGACAGTGATTACCTTTTCGCGCGATTTGTGGAGATGATGGAAAAGCAGTAGCGCAATCCAGTTTTGCGTGGCGTTAGGTGTTTCCTCCTAACATAGGCTGAACGCACTTAAACTGTGAGGAGAATGAATCTGGAGGAGACTAATTTCTTTTTTGCTTCGGTCTTTCAAGCAACTTCAATTTTGATTCAATAATCATCAGTATTGCCATTAACCCGCCAAAAGACAACATGACATACTTTATGAATGCATTTTCAATAATTGAATTCTTTAGTTTCTCAGTATGAAAGAGTATCTCATGAGCCACACTGCCTGACCGAATAGCTACATCAAAAATATTCAGACCTGAAAGCCACAGAACAAGGAAGATGAGAGCATCAACTGCGACGAAGACGAGAAAACACAGGAGAATATTTTCCAGAACACGCTGCTTGCGGCTTTCATGCAGAATTTTCTTCATGGTCGTTATGTTGAAATCCGGATCGGTTACTTCCAGATAACTACTCTTCAGGATATCTTTTACGAACTTGTCAATATTTGAATTCTTCATCATAGTATAGATTGAATTTCCGACTTCAGGTTTTTATTTAAGATGGTATACATTCTATTTCTTGCCCTGTGCAATTTCATTTTCACGTTTTCCTGAGTAATGCCCGTTATTTCCGTGATTTCGTCTATGGAATTTTCATTTAAATAATACAGCGTCAGAAGCAACCGGTTTTCGATGCTCAATTCTTCCAGCGCTTGATGGACGAACTTTTTCTGATCCGACAAATCCAGACTGCGATACGTCGATTCTACGCTTTCTACGACGACGTCGGTAATATCATCTGCATCTATACTGCTTGATTCCGGTCTTTTACTCTTTGCTCTCGACAACGAGCTGTTGACCACAATCCTGTAAAACCACGTAGAAAATTTCGAGTCTTTCCTAAATTTTTCAAGCGACCTGAATGCCTTTAAAAATGCATCCTGGACAATTTCTTCTGCATCTTCTCTGTTATCGACAATTCGAAACGCTATGGAGAAAGCCATACCTTTATATTTCTCGATAAAATAAGAAAATTTGGATGTGTTTCCTTCAAGAACGAGTTTCAGGTATAGATCGTCCATTGCTACTGGGCAGATTTCGTCTCGGTTTTCTTTCTATACACATAATAGCCAATTAATCCGAGACCGCCAAATAGAACAGCTGTAATAGGAATTATTTCATCCGGCAACCGAGTAAATACCGATAATATGTACCCGATAAGCAATCCTAATCCGATTCCGCTAATGAGCATTCCCCACAGTAAAACTTTATGGAAAGTGGTTTCTTCTTTTATAAAAATTGAAGCATCTATTCCCTTTTCAATCAAAGCCATTCTCTCCTTGTGTTTGGCTTTCCGGCTAAAGTAATAAACCAGTACGACTAAGGCGGGCGGCGCTCCAAAAATAAGAAGAATGGCTATTATTCCTGCTAATATTCCGAGTATTCCTTCCATTTTATTCTCCTGTCATATGTTATTGTGTGTTATTGAGTATTCCGTTCACAATATATGACTACATGAAATGAATTTAGGTAACAGGATTGAGCGAAATTTTTGTATAAATAATCGGCGATTTTTTAGCCAAACCACAATGATTCGTTCAATTGATAGGAGTTTCATATTGAATAAGACTAAACAGCAGCTCTAACGGTTGTAAATCTCTGGGTTGATAATATTTGGCAATCTCACACTTCGCAAGCCATGAATAATATTCTCTGCCGATAAACGCGCCATCGCGTTTCGCGTCTCGATCGTCGATGATCCGATGTGCGGCAGCACCGCTACATTCTCCATCGAGAGGAGCGGACTATTAGGCTTCATTGGTTCCGGATTTGTCACGTCGAGACCGGCGCCCCAAATAACGCGTTCGTTGAGAGCATCGATAAGATCTTTCTCGTTATGTATCAATCCCCGCGCTGTGTTGATAAATATTGCTGTTCGTTTCATTTTATGAAATGCCGTTTTATCGAATATATTTTTTGTTGCTTCGTTCAGCGAACAATGAACCGATAACACATCGCTTTGCGCTAACAATTCATCAAATTCCACTTTTTGAGCCAGCAGTTGTTCTTCGGCGACAGGATTTCTAGAGCGATTGCAATACATGACATTCATTTGATAAGCGCCTTTGCAGCGTTTTGCCATCTCTGCACCAATTCGTCCAAGACCGAATATGCCCAAAGTTTTATTCTTCAACTCCATCCCAAGATTTGCTTTGGGTCGAAAGAAAGTCCACTCTCCTCGAGCAATGGTTTTATGGAGATGAAACGCTTTTCGCGATGTCGCCAGCATCAACAAAAACGCAACGTCTGCCGTGGCTTCGCTTAGAACATCTGGCGTATTTCCAACAGGTATTCGCAATCGGGTCGCTTCCGTTACGTCGATGTTATCATACCCGACAGCAAATTGAGCGATTACTTTCAGATGCTTGCATTCATTCAGGAATACTTTATCGATTTTATCGGAGAACATGCACAGCAATGCATCGTGTTGTTTTGCATTCTCAATGAGTTCAGGTTGCGTCAACGGTCTATCGATCTGCCAGACAGTAACTTCAAAACCTTCTGCACGCAGTAAATCGATTCCTTGGGTCGGAATATCGCGAGAGACAAAGACTTTCATTTTTCATTCCTAGGATTGTGGAAATAGAAAAACCATCATCCACCAAATAGATACTGCAAACGCAGAATATGGGAGACCGGCACAGGCTTATAAAAGAAAAGAATTAAGTGTTTTTTAATATATTTGCTCTCGGCTTCTTGAAAGTTCTTTTATCCTTTCAAATACCTTGTGTTCTGATCCAAATAAAACCATTTTTTTATTTCCTTAATCTCTTAAAGATCACATAGAGGTCGCCATATTTCATGGGTTTTGTGTATTCATTGATAGTGAGTTTCCCGAGGGACTTAAATATATCCTCCGGATACATGTTGATGTTCACTTCTCCGAGAATTCCTTTCATTTCACGCGTCGGATCGACAGAATACCGCATTGCCAACTCACCAAAATCATGTCCCTGTTCTATCGCTTCATAAACCGAATCAGCTTCTTCCGGTGTAGTACATAATATTTCTGCAAGATTCATCATTTGTAATTTCGCATAGCGTACTTTAGTTCGCAGGTGAAACCATGTACTGATCGGTTGGTTCTCTGTGCGGGCAGGAGTAAAACGCCACTGCTTAATTGATGCTATAGCAAGTGAATCCCACGAAGCATCGTCGCTGCCTTTGAGAAGCCGGGCTTTACTCACTGATCCATCTTCCAGTATAAACAGCACTACATCTAAATCGAAAGATAATCGGGAGAATGATTCTGGAATCGGGGGAAGCGGGTGCTTCAAGAGCAACTGTGGAACCGATCCATCTGAAGTCTGTTTCATCGACGAACAGCCTACAAAACACACAATGCAAAGCAAAAAAATCGCGAGTCTCATGATATACCTCCTATAGTAATTGTGTTGAAATTTAAAATAGTGACTTTACCAGATAAACTTCCTTGAATCACCTGCGAAAATGGTGCTCAGTTTTCCTTAAAATCTCAAACAATATTCGGTACGATAAACCAGATATCACCGGTGTAAACAGGTTCCTTCCTTTGTTAAAAGAGTTTATGAAGTAAGATTTTGTACTTACGAATATTACCTCGGAATTACCTGGAATATTTTAAGAATTGGAAGAAGAATTTTTACAGCGAATATACTCAGAATAGAACCAACGAGGAACAAGATGATCCCCAATATCGCCCACCGCTTTTGCACTCGTTGAAACTGTTCAATGCTTTTCCAGCGTTTATTCTGCCAAGCCCATTCATTCCCTTTGAATCCTAATACAAATGCCATGGGAATCCCAACAATCGGAATAACGCATAACAACGCGATATATGTTTTGTTGAACAATCCCCATAATGCATTAAGAAAAAAGGCGCCCCAGTTCCATGTTTGAATTTCTGAAGGAACGTCAGAATCTTTTCCTTGCCCTGATGTGTTTTCCATACAAGAATTCTATTTCCCTGACGACAAGATGCCTACAATCAAATACGGTAAAATGGATTACGAAATAATAATTCCAGTGCCGAAATAGTAGAGATTTTTTAGCCAAAACACAAACGCCGGTGACCTGAGAGCACGGGTAGATATATCACTCACAGATTGGGTGTCCTTCTTTTAAGGTTAAATTTTTTCCATGAAAAACAATCGCACTCCCAGTCCAATGAGCACCGTACCTGTGATCCTTTGTCTCCATACGGAGAATTTCCCGCCTTGTGTAAACCTAGTACTCATGGAAGCTACAAAAATCGCTAACAAGGACTCATACACAATATCCAGTATTGCCAGAATCGCTCCCAATGTAATAAATTGCAGAATGACCCAGCCACGCCGGGGATCAACAAACTGAGGAACAAACGCTAAGAAAAAAAGTGCAACTTTCGGATTCAAGACACCGGTGATAAAGGCTTTTGCAAAAGGTCCGGTTGATCCTCTGCCCGGTGTGCTTGCAGAGGTCTTGCCCCTTTCTTGTTTGGAGAATGCTTTGATCCCCAGATAGATTAAATATGCAGCTCCCAGATATTTGACAATAGTATAAGCCGTCGCTGATGTTGCTAGGATAGCTGATAATCCGACTGCGGCTGCGATAGCATGAACAAATGTTGCGGTATTGAGCCCTATTGCCGTTATGATGCCTGCTTTTCTCCCTTCACTAATGGTTCTCGTAAGCACAAGTGCCTGGGCCGGACCTGGCGATAGAATGATAACTATACTCGCCGTTATAAATGTGATCAACGTAGTCGAATCGTACATTTGTAATACCCAAAAGGAAATATTTAAATTGGAAGGAGATTTTTCTCCAGCCTATTCACCGCCGAATACCGACACGAGTAATTGTGTTGCAAAGGTTATTACATACCAATGCACGAGAACGGATGTTCCAATGACAAGAGCAAAAACAACGACACGTCCAACAGTCACGCCTTTTAATTCCTCGAAGAATCTCTGAAAAAGAGCGAAAGGCGTAAATAAGCCGATCAAAATCCATATCACAATGGAAACGGAGAAATAGATGGAAGGATATGCGTTAAATTCTTCTAAATCTAAATGCATGAGTATGGCAACCATATACCCAAGGAGAATTAATAATAAACCGAGGAGTGCACAAAGAAACGTCGCCCCAAATCTCAAAAATTTAGTGCCGAATGAAGTTAATTGTTCTGGCTCTTCAGGGGGTTCTATTTGTAAATCTGCCATATGCTTTCCTTCAATAATGATGAAGAACTCAAGGAGTAAATCATACTCCGTAAGGCGTATTAGCTTTCTGTGATGATATCGGTATTATGAAGCATGATGGAGATAAATTGATTTAATTACAATAGAATTGCAACTTAAAACACAACCGCCAATGCCATGCTGGTAGGGAGTTACCCGCTTCGACGAGTATCCGCCTCGGCTAGACGGGAAGCGAGGCGAGAACTCCCAACCCCTTAGATACTCAGAAAAAA
Organism: Bacteroidota bacterium; assembly: GCA_049523215.1. Lineage (GTDB taxonomy): Bacteria > Bacteroidota > Ignavibacteria > UBA10030 > UBA10030 > Fen-1298. The sequence continues at coordinate 149,135 of JBEKNC010000008.1, forward strand.
TAAATCAAATGTTCACTGAATATTCTTTCCACGGAATACTTTCCATTGGAATATTTGCAAGAAATCTCACAATATCAGACCTTCCATAATAGCTAGGCACACCAGAATAGTTTTGTGCCATTAAGACTATTGGGACTCCCGGAAAAACCTGATAGAAGGCTCTAATCATTCTATCCGCTTCTGAATGATTATCAAGTACATTTTTTTTGACCACTACAACAGCAAAAGTTACACCTTGTTCTTTGATGACACTTCCTTGAAATCTCATGTTATCACCTTTAACAAAACTGACTAAGATCCATTTTCTAGTAAAATATAAAGCGGTGCGTTATCTTTCGACACCGCACCACTTTTAAATGATGCTAATGCTTTCGATCACGAGGAGGAAACGGATCATTTCCATAGCTATCCTTATCACGGATAGTACCGTCAGGTCGATGGATAACCACTTCTGATCTCATTGCTTGAGCGTACGGTACTGCAGCTTGACGCGCAAGCTCCTGTGTTAGTCGAACGGCCAGTGGAATAGAATTATTATCTATCTTCGCTGCCCATTTACCATTATATGGTACAACATGAATATTTCTTACCATTATTTTCACCACCTTTCCTCGGCGATTCCGACTTCTCAGAGATATTCTCGCCTTTGGTCTGTTTCGATCGAGCACTAAATCTCTCCAAATAATTAAACTCTATTTCCAAGAGTTCTTTTAAAAGGATTTCTCTCCTGTTAAACTGCCTTTGCAACAAAAATATCTCTTGATTCATTTTGATATTTATATACTATAGAACGAATAGATGTGACAAAAAAATGTGGCGATTATTTTACGACGAGTGAAAGAAGTTTTTGATTCTGAATTTTAATCCATAACGCTTCTTCACTTACATCAAAGTAAGAACAAAGGGAAGAAGGTGTATGACCATTTTGCAGCTTTTCTTTGAGGATTGAAAGAGGAATAAGCAGTTCTGCACTGAATTCGTCTGCCTCTTGATTGTATATCTTTACTTCTTCATCATCACAATCATCTTCGCTGGGATGCGATAAATAAAAATGACCAAGTTCATGTCCAACTGAGAATCTTTGGCTATGACGATGATGTTTAGAGTTGACACCTATTAACCGACGGTTTTCATCCGGTAGAATTTTTAAAATACCTCGTTGATGTAGACTTAAATTATCAAGTCTGTAGATTTCAAAACCAAAGTATTCTGCTAAAATCTCAATTTTGAGTGGAAATGAAGAACCCTTAGCGGTAAAGAATTCTAACAATAAAGATCGAGCTCTTTCTCTTGCATAACCTATACGCTTTGATAGATTCTCCATTATTTTTCCAAATATGCTTTTTCAAACTCGAGAAGGAACTGTACTAACAATTGAGGAGGAATTTTGCTCTGATCAGATTTCAAAGGTCTCCGTTGAGAAGCTTTCAACATTAACTCCTGAACACCGCGCTTCATAGAAATGTCCTTTTCGTCCAAGCCATTTCTTGGAGAATATCGTGCCATTACTCCCCTCGTTGACGGTTTAATACTTATAATCTCACACGTCCTCTTGATAAGAAGTTTTGCGGATTCTAAGCTCAAAAGAAGTCTCTTTGACAGATTTGCTATTTTTGATGGTGGAATTTCAAGAATATATATTGGATCAGAGATTATTGTACTTATAATATCTCTTTCTATGCCATATTGAATAAGTTCCTCTTCACCAGGGAAACCCTTATCTTCTAAAAAAAGTTGAATGTATTCCTGGAATGAGGAAACCTTGTCAGGATTTTTCAGTTTATTCCTAATTTCTAAAACATTATTCTTCTTCTGCATAAAAGTACTGAGGGCTTCATCTGTTATATCCTTGGTATCAGACTCTTCAATTTTCTTAAAAGCCAATTTAACCAGTTGATCTTCAAGGATCGGTAACTTCCCCAGCAATAACGCCCCCTGTAGAAGTTTTCCTATTTCTTTTTTTCCATCCTTCATATATTAATCTCCGGTCTAAACCTGTCTTTTCAGAAAGTATATCGAAAAAATTATGAACAAGTCTATTTATGTATTTGCGAGATGCTATTGCTGAATTTTTTTTGCGATATTTTGCGATTTCTGCATGTGGAATTTCTAAAAAATAGCTCCATAAATCCTCTTGTTCCTCTAATTCAAATTCCTTCATTGTCAGTGCAATAAAATTAACACGGTCATCGCATTTGATATTTGCTCCATATAAAAACTCACGTGTGAGATCTTGCGCGACCTGCCTAGAACCGTCTTCCAAGTCTCCAAAATCATCTGTTCTTTCGGAATCCGATTCATCATAATTAAGGATTCGTGGTGATTTCTTTTTTCTACTAACATAATCAAGTATGGTATTTTTTAGAATTGTTTGTAACCAATATTGGAAGTATTTTTCCCCTCTGGACTCAAAACTGTCTATCGCTTGACCAGCTTTTAGTAGCGCATCATTCACAAGTTCTTTGGCATCTTCCGGATTAACACCATATAAGTTGATAGCTATCTGTAAAAATCGTTGATGATACTTTACAAATAATAGTCGGTATCCGTGATCGCTTTGTTGCTTGAGTTCTGCTATTATTGGGGCGTCATCTGATTTACCCATTAATTTTCAATTCCATATATATCGCCTTTTTGGCTGTATTGAATAAACGAAATCGTGTGACATCTCTAAAAAACAAAATCGACACACCCTTGTTGAATGTGCCGATTTTTAACAATTTTCGTTTCTTCCTACGAGCAACCACTCGTCGAGCCACACTCCAGGCACTTGTAGCACGAGCCGCTTCTAATCATGATACTTCCGCACTCGTGGCACGGGGGCGCGTCGGATTGTGTCTCAAATACTAACTTCTCGTTCTTCTCCCATACGGAAGCGGCTTTCGTTGCAGCGGCTGTGAGAATCCCTACCGGTTTCCTTGCGGTCTCTTCCGAAATTTTCACGTCGCTGACTTCATTATTCGTATTCGTCGTACCGTTCTCTTCTTTGATAAATTTCTTGCCGAGCCAGCGGAAAATATAATCGCTCACGGATTTCGCAATCGGGATATCCGGATTGTTCGTGAATCCGGACGGCTCATAGCGCGCGTGGCTGAACTTATCCACCATCACCTTCAGCGGCACGCCGTATTGCAGTGCAATCGAAATCGATGTGGCAAGCGAATCCATCAATCCGGAAATAGTGGAACCCTCCTTGGACATCGTGATGAATAACTCGCCCGGTGTTCCGTCTTCAAACATCCCGACAGTAATGTAGCCCTCGTGTCCGGCAATACTGAACTTATGTGTAATGGATTGGCGTTCATCCGGTAAGTGACGGCGTGCAGGTTTGTTGGTCGTCTGCTGTTTTTCTTTTTTCTTGTCGAGCGATGTGCTGAGCGGCTGTGTGCGCTTGCATCCGTCGCGGTATACGGCAATGGCTTTCAACCCGAGCTTCCACGCTTCGGTATATGCTTTCATAATATCTTCAGCGGTCACATCGGTCGGCATGTTCACCGTTTTGGAAATCGCGCCGGAGAGGTACGGCTGTGCCGCCGCCATCATCTTGATATGCCCCATATAGTGAATAGAGCGCTTGCCATTTGCCGGTTTGAATGCACAGTCGAATACCGAAAGATGTTCTTCTTTCAGATGCGGTGCGCCTTCGATAGTATCGTTTTTATCGATGTAGGCAATAATGTGCTCGATCTGTTCGCCGTCGTATCCTAACTTCGTGAGCGCTTCCGGTACGGTTTGGTTGACGATCTTCATCAACCCGCCGCCGCTCATTTTTTTGTACTTCACCAGAGCGATATCCGGTTCAATACCTGTGGTATCACAATCCATCATGAAACCGATCGTGCCGGTTGGGGCAAGAACGGTTGTCTGCGCGTTGCGGATGCCGTGCATTTGTCCAAGCTCAACAACATCCTTCCACACATTGCGCTGTGCTTCCCAGAGACTGGGTTCCACTGCATTCTTGTCGATACGTTCTGCGTGAATGCCATGTTTCGCCATCACGCTCAACATCGGATCTCTATTCGCTGCATATCCATCGAACGGCCCCTGCGCTTCGGCAATCTTTGCAGATTGTTTGTACGCCTCGCCGCACATGAGAGAAGTAATGGCAGCGGTAAGCGTTCTGCCTTCATCGCTGTCGTACGCAACGCCACGGGACATCAGCAGCGCGCCGAGATTTGCGTACCCGAGTCCGAGCGGACGATAGTCGTGACTGTTTTGCGTGATCGCCGGTGTCGGGTAATTCGAATTATCGACGGACATTTCCATTGCGGTAATCGTAACCTGAACGGCTTTCTTAAACGCTTCCACATCGATGTCGCCGTTCGCTCTGCGGAACTTCATCAGGTTCAGCGATGCAAGGTTGCACGCGCTGTCATCGAGGAACATGTACTCGCTGCAAGGATTCGATGAATGGATCGGCGCCGTACCGGAGCACGTGTGCCAGTTGTTGATCGTTGTATGGAATTGGATACCGGGATCGCCGCAGATCCATGCCGCATCGGCAATTTGTTTCATCAGATCGCGCGCTCTGAATCTTTCCATCGGCATTCCGCCTTTTACGGCTTTGGTCCAAAATTCTTTATCTTCCAGAACGGCTTTCATAAATTCATCGCTCACGCGAATAGAGTGATTGGCATTCTGATAAAAAATAGAATCGTACGCGCCGCCGGGCACATTGAAGCCGCCATCATAGCCCGCGTCGATGAGCACCCATGCTTTTTTCTCCTCTTCCGCTTTGCAATTGATGAAGCTGACAATATCCGGATGTTCGACATTCAAAATCACCATCTTTGCTGCGCGGCGTGTCTTCCCTCCGGATTTAATAACGCCCGCAAACGCATCGTACCCTTTCATGAACGAAACCGGCCCGGACGCAGTACCGCCGCCGGTGATACGTTCCTTGGAGGAGCGAAGTGTGGAAAGATTGGAACCCGTGCCCGACCCATACTTAAAGAGCATGCCTTCCGTCTTCGCAAGCTCCAGAATGGAGGACATGGAATCTTTCACCGAATTGATAAAGCATGCCGAACACTGCGGCATTTTTTCCACGCCGACGTTGAACCAGACCGGGCTGTTGAACGACATATATTGGTTGACGAGAAGATACAGCAACTCGTGATAAAATATTTCTGCATCTTCTTCCGATGCGAAATAACCGTCTTTCAATCCCCATGTATAGTACGATTTGGCAACACGATCGACAAGCTGCCGTATG
>JBEKNC010000009.1:0-97461 GCA_049523215.1 Bacteroidota bacterium
ACACTGACAATCAGAATAATTGGTTTTACTTACCAAGAGATTCGTGGTTCAGTGAGATCATTAAACAATTTGATAGGAGGATTCAACCCCTATACGGGTACAACAACAGATAATATTCAATACGGAACCAGCCCAGATGGTTACCCTGAAGTAATATATCAGACAACTACTCCATTAACCTTTTATTATGGCAATCTCTTTTTCAAGGATTCTATTGGCAGCGATTCTTTCCCGTACACTGGAAAGGTAGAAGTTGAATACGGGAATGAATGCGTCTATCAAGTAATTTTTGATGAAACTGGCTCTTACCCAGGTACACCGTGGTTGGGTAGTTCGGGTATGATTTATCTCAAGTTTACCGGGTATCCCGGAGTGCAGTGCCCACCCGGATACCATTTGAATATAGAGGGAACATACGATATGCAATATGGTGAAACGACATATATTTTTACTGAAACTCTTGATGGATGCGGGTATCATGTTAACGAACCTTTGGAATCCTATTTTAAATATGAACTCGTGGGTGATACGTTATCTGGAACATTGCGTGATCTGACAACAGGAAGAACGGGCGCTGTTCTCGATTCGGTCGGATCTTCGGTGATAGAATTCGATGCGCGGGGCAAGGAACCGAAAGAATCAGAAACGATAACCCTGAAGGTAAGCGCGGTAAATGGAACCATTGATCCAGCCACTGGAACAATCAACGTGTACCCGCCGGAAGTGCATGCAATACCGGGGAAATCTGTTCTGACATATGGAGATACGACATCACTTACCATTGAAGTTCGTCAGCCTGGAGGCAATTGGATGCCCAAGCCTTTCGATTGGTTTGCAACACGATTTGATATTGTGCAAGCTGATACATTTGGATTTTTATACAACATGGACAGCACGATCATCGGGACAAGCATAACAATTGCCGATCCAAAGATAATCTATGCTTCCAATCCGGAAACAGAACCGGATTCTGTTGAGGTTTTGATCCAACTGTATGTACGCGAGCCGTGCTATAATTGCGGGGTGGGAAAAATAATGCCATCGGATACAATGAACATCGGCAATAACCATCAACTGAATAATTCCGTCTTGGTCAAACAGCGGCTCCAGAGTAAAATCTCAATGAAGACCACATCTTCAATGCTCACACAGCAGCTTCCGAACAATATCTCAAAAAAGTCTGCTTCTCTAACATCCTCATCCATACGGGTTAATGATAATTTACATTACGGACTTGCGCGGTTGGTGTTGAGAAAGAAGCACGAAATCTTGCTTGGAGAGACAAAGTATTATTATGCAACGGAAGACAAAGGCAAGTTAACGATTCATGACACTACATCACCGCAATTACCGTCAGGAGCGAAAGTGATTCGAACTGATATTTGGGTTGATAATCCAGTCAGTACGGTAATTGACTCAGCAAATTCAGGCAGGAAGTTGGGTGTATATTGGGAGAAGAAATATCCGATCTATAATGGAAATACATTTACAAGAATGGAAAATTTACCTACAGGAATGATACGCTTGGTAGGACGCTATTGGCATAAGGATTCTGTTTATGTAGTGAAATTAACGACAGGTAATTACTCCCCGTCAACGAGTTTAAATATTGAGGTGAAGAAACCGAGCAAGTTGGGAAATGATTATGGACCTTCATCGAGTGGGGGTCGAAAAACAACAACAAAAGATTGTAAAGGAAGGGAATACAATTTGGATAGTGTGCTTGTTTCATATGCAGGAAAGTATGGTATTGCTCCTCAGTACATAAAAGCTATGATACAAAAGGAATCGAATTTTGACCCATCCTATCGTTATGAACCATTTGATGATATGTTAAATCTTCAACAAAAAAATAGGGCGGGACATTTTATATATGAATCAAAAACACCATATAGAATTTTAAGTGCAAGTGACAGAGGAAGTCCAGACATTCCAACAGATCACTCGAATATATTGACAGCATATGGAAGGATTAGTAATTATCCAGGATATCAAAGTATATGGGAATTTTATTGGGAACATATTGAATGCTATGGCATTACCGCAAATACTGGATATTTAGGTGATGGCAAAGAAAATCATTGGAGAGATGACAGAGTGAAAATTCTGAAGGAACTGTACGGTGACAGAACTGAAGATGAGTTAACACTAACTGAAAAACAAATAGCGGATGATTCTACCGATGCACGATTCTTTCGATGGGTGAGATACACACACAACGGAGGTATGGAGAATAAAGTCGCCCAAACACGCATAATGGCATCATATGGATTATTACAATTAGTATATTATTCTGCGGACACAAGAGACTACCCGAAATATAATAGTCAATACATTCCAGAAGATATTAATGATTATTCAAAAGGAATTGATGCTGGTATAAAACATTTTATAAGAGGAATGAATGTGGTGCTGGATAATAATTTTGAAAACGATACTTGGCAAAATGGTCTTGAAAGCAAATACTTTGAAGGTTTGTTAATATACAATAGAAATGAAAATTATAGGATAAAAATTTTTAATCTACTTTCTAATTTCTTACCAAAGCAATAGGAAAAGGAATAAATATGAAATCGAAAATATATGGAATAATGATAATCCTGTATTGCTTACAATTCCCCTTTTTACAAGGGCAGACAAGGTATGAAAGGCAAGAAGCAGTTGGACAAATAATCGATGCCGAGCTTAAATCTCTTTATGGGCCAAAGTATTCTGCACCTTTTGTTTTTGAAATCGATTCGCTTCTTGGCTATAATGCTTACTTTTCCAATCCGCTCGACGATCCTTATGGCACATTAAAAAATTGTTTTATTTTTATCGGTTGCCCCGATGAGAATTTACAAGGAAATATTGTTGGCGTGTACAAAGACGGGAATGTATTATGGCATTCTGAAATATTGAAATGTGGAGAAGGTTTGCGTTTGTATACAACTATGGATTTAACTAATGATGGAACAGTCGACTTGGTATTTGAGTCGGGCGTACCAAATTATGGGGATACATGGGGTGAGCTATGGATTTTTAGCTGGAATGGGCAAACAGGAAATAGAATAAACGCTATGGATGCCGATGGTGGATCATCTATCCGTGGAGGTAGAACTAATTTTTCATTTGTAGATGTAGAAGGAGATGGTGTGTGGGAAATTGCAGACGAAAGTGATGAAGAAGGAACCTCTGGTTGGAGTTGGAATGGACAAGAATATGGACATTGGGCAAATACACCGAATACGAATATCTTGTTCCCACTTAGAAATAAAATTGATGTTACTGTAATCTGCCGAGTAATCAAAAATGTCGACACACTGCTGTTCAATTATGAAGTATTTAATAAACCCACCAGCAAACAACGAGTTGTTGACTTTAAAGTTTGGTGTTTGACCATGGGAGTTTCCTCTATTCATACACCACCATATTGGTCGGGCGGTTATATTAATGGCAGAAAATTCATTTGGTGGAATACGATAACAGATTACACGACAGGTCATATACGTGTAGGTCGAAACATGAATGGCTTTATCGTTAAAGCAAAAAGTCTTTGTGCTATTTCCCATTTACAATTGCACGGATATAATGGACATGGCAGATTGAAAAGATCCGACTTTGTAGATAAGGCAGCGCTCATTACAAAGGACGAATTGGAAAATGCTTTTATGGGAAAAACCATCGGCCCTGCCGATCCACCTAACCCCTTTGTGCCATTGAATTTTTTAGACACACTCACTAATTACACTACCCAATCCCGCTCATTGGGCTGGATCAAAGACAATACAACGGCGAGTAAATATCTCGATTATTTCTCATCCGCACGAACAAAACTCGTGCAACACGATAGCGTTGGAGCCAGAACTGTTCTCCTTCAAGTTCTTAAAGATGTTGATATCGATAGCACTACAAGCTTATCAAGTGAAGCTTATGCATTGCTAAGGTTCAACACAGAATATCTGGCAAACATATTACCACAAGCACAAGCTGCGCCATTCTTTGCTGTTAAACTTGTATCTAGCACTGGCGCAAAACTCATAAGCGGAACATTGCAGTACTATGATGGAAGCTGGAAAGACGCAACGAACAATCAAGACGGAACATTTAGCATTGATACTAAACTCAAGAATCTAAGTTTGCGAATGACGTACGAGTACGGCACACAAACAAAATCCAATGTATCTATAAGCAATGATACTATTGTGTTTCAAACCGTCAATGCACAAATACAATTACAAAACAGCAGCGGTACTTTAATAGACGCAGGCTCAGTACAATATTATGCTGGAGCATGGAGAAACTTAGGTACAACTGTAAACGGCACAGCAACAAAAGAACTGTTGCCCGCCAGTTACTCATTTAGAATGACGTATGCCTACGCGAGCAAAGATAAACAGCAAGACCTAAACACAAATGCTACTGTAGTTTTCCAAACTGTGAATGCCGCCGTAAAATTGCAGAATAGTCAAGGCGCTCTGATGGATCAAGGAACAGTCCAGTATTACTCAGGAGCATGGCGAGACTTTGGGACGACTACAAACGGCGCAGCAAACAAAGAACTCCTGCCGAATAATTACTCATTCAGAATGACGTACGCCTATGCGAGTAAAGACAAACAGCAAGATATTGGCACAAACCCAACAGTTGTTTTCCAGACAGTAAATGCAGCCGTACAGTTAAAGAACAGTCAAGGCGCTCTGATGCCTGCCCCTTTGGGGGATCAAGGAACTGTGCAGTATTACTCCGGAGCCTGGAGAGATTTAGGAATCACAACGAACGGCATAGCAAACAAAGAACTCCTGCCGAACAATTACTCATTCAGAATGACATACGCTTATGCCAGCAAAGACAAACAACAAGACATTGGCACAAATGCTACAGTTGTCTTCCAAACCGTGAATGCCGCCGTACAATTACAGAACAGTCAAGGTGCTCTGATGCCTGCCCCCTTGGGGGATCAGGGAACAGTCCAGTATTACTCAGGTGCATGGAGAGATTTGGGAGCTACAACGAATGGCGTAGCATCCAAAGAGCTCTTACCGAATAATTATTCATTCAGAATGACGTATGCTTATGCAAGTAAAGATAAACAACAAGATATAGGTGCTAATCCTACAGTTGTCTTTCAAACAGTGAATGCTGCCGTACAACTGAAGAATAGTCTGGGTAATCTCATAGACCTAGGAACAGTGCAGTATTACTCAGGGGCATGGAGACCATTAGGCGTGACTACAAACGGAACAGCGACTAAAGAACTATTGCCAAATAATTATTCTTTTAGAATGACGTACGAATATGTCTCAGTAGATAAATCGCAAGATCTATCCGCGAATAGCACCGTTAGCTTCTCGACAGTCTTGTGCACAATAAGAGTAAAAAACGCACAGAACCAGCTGGTGAATAATGCACTGGCGAGTTATTATTCTGGAGCATGGAGACAGATAGGCAACACAGTCAACGGAGTAATTACCAAGGAACTATTGCCTGTGAATCTTTCATTCCGTGTAAAATATGGGACACAACAGCAAGACAAGGAGCAGAATTTATCGACGAATAATGTAGTGGAGTTTGGGATACAGTAACGAGTGACGAGTTGTGAGTCATTGAGTATTTGAGTCGATGAGCCTGTGAGCCAATGAGTAGGGGCGAAGTGACTTCGCCCGAAAAGTATGTAAGACGAAAGGGGAAAAAGAGGAGAGAAGACATGCGATATATAATGATTTTAGTTCTTTGTGCAAATCTTGTATTAGCGCAACAAACTCAGAAAGCCTACGAGATCCCTTTTGCCTCGAAGGGAAATGTGATTGAACTCGCGGTAGCAAACAGCTCTGCATTGACGGTAGAAGGAGTGAAAGTAGAAGCAACGAATATTCCGGAGGGGATAAAGTTTACCGAGAAAACAGTTACTTTTCCAACTCTCAAAACAAAAGAAGAATTGACAGCATCGTTTACGTTCTCAGTAGAAAAGACAGCGAAAGTCAATAAACAAGATACACTGCGTTTTACTATCACGGATAAAACCGGACAGAAATGGACGAAAGAGATCAAGATCAGTATCACGCCGCCGACGACATATGAACTTCTTCAGAATTATCCTAACCCGTTCAACCCGACAACGACAATCGAATATCAATTACCGGGAACAGGGACACGATATAACGTGTCATTAAAGGTATATGATGTGATCGGGCGAGAAGTAGCTAATCTTGTCAACGAACAGCAGGAACCTGGATATTACCAGAAAATCTTCAATGCAAGTCGGTATGCCAGCGGTATGTATATTTACCGTCTCGTTGCAACAGACGAGCAGAATAAAAAGCATGTATATCAGAAGAAAATGGTGATGCTAAAGTGATTATTCGAGTTATAATTATATTGAAACGGGTTTTTCCTTAGCGAAAATTACTCATCTACTCAACTACTCATAGGCTTATTTACTCACAGGCTTATCGGCTTCTTTGCTCCAGTTGCTTTCCCCTTCACTTTTCCGTAGTTTTCTTAAAGAGATGAATTCAATAGCCACAATAATACAGGTGTAATGTATTGATTGTCATCATAGGTATTTTTGCCGGGTATCTTGTCGGCTCGATTCCTACGGCATATCTCATTGTTCGTCTGAGGGCAGGGCTGGATGTACGCACGCAAGGCAGCAGAAATGTTGGCGCTCTCAATGCATACAATGTGACGCAATCAAAAAAAACGGGGATTGTGGTTGGAATATTGGATGGAGCAAAAGGATTGGCTGTCGCATTGGCAGCCGGACAAATTCTCGGGGGATCGTTCTGGATTCAATCATTGGCATTGAGCGGAGCTATCATCGGGCATAATTATCCGATATGGCTGCGATTCCATGGTGGAAGAGGGTTGTCAACTGCGGCTGGCGGTATGTTCGCCATTGGAATCAGCTATACAATTGTTTGGTGTTTGACGTGGTTTATTTCATCAAAATTATTCAAGGGTGTTTTATATATAAACCTTGTTGCCATTATCCTCGCACCCATTATTGTACTGATGCTTCCCTCTGCGTGGATTGAAGCACTGATGGTACGCGAAGTTCCTGCAACTGATTATCGATTTTTTTCGTTTATCCTAAGCGGGATTCTTCTGATGAGTCATTGGAATGCCGTGAAGATTCTTTTAAAAGTTGAACATTAATATCTAAATTCTTTTTTAAGAAGAGGTTGTACTATGAATAATCCTTATGTACGTTTCTTTATAATATTAACCGTGCCGCTGCTTGTCGGTTTTGGTATCGGATATGTTGTGAAACCAGCCGGAGTGCAATCAGCACAAGCTGCTAATACAACCTTCGACCAAACATTTTCATCAACGGGACAAACTCAAGAAAAAAATGCACAAGAGGGTGACCAGCTTGCCATATCCCGGCAGAACGCCATCACACGTGCGGTGGCAAAATTAAGTCCCGCAGTCGTCGGCATCAATGTTATTGCGGTGCAGCAGGTTCGGTATCGCGATCCGTTCTCGCAATTCTTTGATGATCCGTTCTTCAAGCCCTTTTTTGGAGATCATGTCTACAATCAAGAAGTGAAAGAGCTTGGTTCCGGTTTCATCATTTCGCCGGATGGATATATCGTTACGAACGATCACGTTGCAGGAAATGGAACGGATATTACAATAACCATTACGGGTGGAAAACAGATGAAAGCAAAGCTCGTCGGTACCGATCCGGCAACGGATATTTGTTTGCTGAAGGTCGAAGGAAAAGATCTTCCGTATGTTACATTGGGCAATTCTGATGATGTGGTTATTGGTGAATGGGCTATTGCTCTGGGAAATCCGTTCGGTTTGTTCGAGATTAACGATAAACCGACTGTGACGGTCGGTGTCATTAGTTCTACAGGGATGAAATTGGGACAATTGCAAAACCGTTATTATCGAGATATGATTGAAACAGATGCAGCAATCAACGGAGGCAACAGCGGCGGACCGCTTGTCAACAGCAGTGGAGAAGTGATCGGGATGAACACATTGATCTTTACAGGCGGACAAAGCAGTACGTATATCGGGTACGGGTTTGCAATTCCTATCAATAAAATTAAAAAAGTCGTGATCGATTTAAAGAAAAAGGGAAAGGTTGCGCATGATATTACTGCAGGCTTCGATGTGCAGCCGGTGGATGCCCGCATTGCTCAATATTTCGGAATGAAACAGCAGCAAGGCGTTATCGTCAGCGATATTCACTCCGGCGGGCCCGCGGAAGCAGCAGGCTTGAAAGTTGGCGACATCGTTCTTGAAGTGAATGGCGAGAAAGTGAATTCGGATAGTGACATTCTTGCTGTGATGATCGAATTAAGTCCTGGCGATATTTTAAAATTCAAAATTTACCGTGAGCACAAAACTATTGACGTTGCTCTCAGACTGGCAGCAACACAGAAGGGAAAATAATGATAGAACGATATACACGCCCCGCTATGGGGAAAATTTGGGAAGAGGAAAACAAATACCACATCTGGCTGGAGATCGAAATACTTGCAAGCGAAGCGCAGGCGAAACTTGGTGTTATTCCGAAAAAAGCTATGAAACTCATTCGGGAAAAAGGAAATTTCAATGTCGCACGCATTCTCGAAATCGAACAGGAAGTGAAGCATGATGTTATTGCATTCCTGACGAATGTCGGTGAATACGTCGGACCCGAGTCGCGTTTCATTCATCTTGGTATGACATCGTCAGATGTTCTTGATACCGCATTGGCTGTTCAGATGAAACAGTCCGCAGAGTTGCTGCTGAAAGGGTTAGAAGGATTAAAGAAGGTTCTTGCACGACGGGCGAAAGAATTTAAACACACGATCATGGTCGGCAGAACCCATGGCATTCATGCTGAACCGGTGACATTTGGGCTGAAACTTGCCTTATGGTATGCAGAAATTGTGCGCGATATTGAGCGGCTCAAGGCGGCGTTGAAAACGATTTCCGTTGGAAAAGTTTCCGGTGCAGTGGGCACGTATCAGCATCTTGATCCCGCTGTTGAACGCTATGTTTGTAAGAAACTTGATCTTCAGCCGGCACCGATTTCCACGCAAGTACTTCAGCGTGACCGCCACGCGGAATTTATGAATACACTCGCACTCTGCGGATGTTCATTAGAAAAATTTGCAACGGAAATTCGCCATCTCCAAAAAACCGAAGTGCTGGAAGCGGAAGAATTTTTCTCGAAAGGTCAAAAAGGCTCTTCGGCAATGCCGCATAAACGAAATCCTATCGTCTGCGAGCGGATTGCCGGATTGGCGCGTGTTCTTCGTTCAAACGCTCTGGCAGCAATGGAGAATGTCGCATTATGGCATGAACGCGACATTTCGCATTCGTCGGTTGAACGCGTGATTGTACCAGATAGTTGTATTCTTCTCGATTTCATTCTTGCAGATATGACGAAAATCATCGATAATCTGCTTGTCTATCCAGAGCATATGGCACGCAACCTCAATGCTACGCGTGGGCTTATCTTTTCCCAGGAAGTCCTTCTTGCACTCACGAAGAAGGGAATGAATCGTGAAGATGCCTATCGTGTTGTGCAGGAACAAGCAATGAAAGTGTGGAAAGAAGAAAAAGAATTTAAGACGCTGCTTCTCGGAAGCGAAGAAGTAATGAACATTCTTTCGAAAAAAGAGCTTGATGAACTTTTTGATCCAAAAAGAAGTTTGAAGCACATTGACTGCATCTTTGAGCATGTAGGAATTCATTAAGGTTGGAGGCTCGCTATGCCCCAAAAATATCAAAACTTCATCAACGGTCAGTGGGTTAACGCGAAATCGGGAAAGGTATCTGCTAACCGCAATCCCGCTAATTGGGATGATATCGTTGGAATGTTTCCGAAATCAGGAAAGGAAGATGTTGACGAAGCAGTGAAAGCCGCTCGTGCGGCATACGAGAAGTGGCGATTAATGCCGGCGCCGGCACGCGGTGACATCTTAAGAAAAATAGGTGACCTTCTTGTGAAGAATAAAGAAGAGATCGCGCATGAGATGACGCGCGAAATGGGAAAAGTGCTCGATGAAACTCGGGGTGATGTTCAAGAGGGGATTGATACTGCGTACTATGCAGCGACAGAAGGACGTCGGTTGTTTGGGCATACCGTTCCATCAGAACTTCCCAACAAGTTTGCAATGGCAATCCGTGTTCCGATTGGTGTGGCGGGCATTATCACCCCATGGAATTTTCCGATGGCAATTCCAACTTGGGGAATTTTCCCTGCCATCCTTTCCGGTAATACGGTTGTCTTTAAACCGGCAAGCGATACACCAAAGACAGCGACGACACTTGTCCAAATTATGATGGAAGCTGGAGTACCAGAAGGCGTTGTGAATCTCGTGCATGGCGCCGGCGGAGAAGTAGGCAATGCTATTGTGACACATCCTGACGTTGATATGATTTTATTTACAGGATCATCCGAAATCGGGAAACACATCTCTCGAGATGCAAGCGCAACACTTAAGCATGTCTCGCTGGAACTTGGCGGAAAGAATGCACAGATCGTAATGGATGATGCCGATCTTGCCTTAGCGCTTGATGGTGTGTTATGGGGTGCGTTCGGTACTACAGGCCAGCGCTGTACTGCAACAAGCCGATTGATTCTTCATGAAAATGTCTACGAGAAGTTTATGGAGATGTTGGTTGAGCGGACGAAGAGACTTAAGCTGGGCAACGGACTTCTTCCGACGATCGATGTCGGTCCTTGTATCAATGAAGCTCAGCGAAAAATTGTACAGTCTTATGTAGAAATCGGAAAGAATGAAGGCGCTCAACTAGTGTGCGGCGGCACTATTGCTCATCAAGGTGATTTGGCAAAGGGTTGGTTTTATGAGCCGACAATCTTTGATAACGTGAAGCCAACCATGCGTATTGCTCAAGAAGAGATTTTTGGTCCGGTGCTCTCAGTTATTCGCACAACATCACTCGAAGAAGCTGTTGGAATTTTGAATGGAACAATCTACGGTTTATCTTCTTCTGTGTACACTCGGGATGTGAATAAAGCATTTGCTGCAATTCGTGACATTCAGGCGGGCATCACGTACATCAATGTACCGACAATAGGCGCAGAAGCGCATTTACCATTCGGCGGAGTGAAGCAGACCGGCAATGGCCACCGCGAAGGCGGCTGGGCAGTGTACGATTTCTTCACCGAGTGGAAATCCGTGTATATTGATTACAGCGGCAGACTTCAGCGGGCACAAATTGATAATTATTGAGGATTAAAATCTCAAATCCTAAAAGTCAAATCTTAATCAAATTCCAAAGGATAAAGTGAAGAAATTCTGTATTCATGAGATTATGAGAATTGAAACTTGTCCCGCTTTACGGGATTCAGTACAACGGGATTTGGCTTTTGTGTCTGGATATTTGTAATTTATATTATGATAAGTCGTCCATATATCATTTCGTTCTATGAGCATCAGGAATTCTTCTGATGGATTGGTGTAAGTGCGGTGAATATATCGTACGCGCAAGAATCACCGGATCCGTTTACATTGTGAATTTCGAGGTGCATCATGTCCGAAAAGAAAAATGAAAAACCGACGACAACGAACCCTATAAAAGTCCTTCCGTCTGAAGTGCATACAGTGCTGAACCGGCACATGCTGGCAGATGGTTTTAATCTCGTTGTAGATCTTCAAAAAAGTCACGGATCATATATTTACGATTCATGTACGAATCGAACCCTGCTCGATTTCTATACATTCTTTGCTTCCGGTGCGTTGGGTATGAATCATCCCAAGTTAACGACTCCGGAATTTCTTGAAAAGCTTGGACGTGCGGCAGTCAACAAGCCGTCAAACTCCGAGGCCTTCACAGTAGAGATGGCGGAGTTTGTGGAGACATTTGCGCGCATTGCTCAGCCGTTATACTTGCCGCATGCCTTCTTTATAGATGGAGGTGCATTAGGAAATGAGAATGCATTAAAAGCCGCATTCGATTGGAAAGTGCGTAAGAATCTTGCCAAGGGTTATGCCCGCGAACTCGGCATGCAGGTTATTCACTTCAAGAATGCGTTTCATGGGCGCACCGGCTATACCATGTCGTTGACCAATACTGATCCTATCAAGGTCAAGTACTTCCCGAAATTTCAATGGCCTCGTATTCACAATCCGATTCTCTCTTTTCCGCTCACAGATGCAGGATTGGAACAAGTGAAAAAAGAAGAGACGATGGCAATTGATCAGATCAAAAACGCCATCAGCCAGAATCCGGATGATATCGCGGCGCTCATTATCGAACCGATTCAAGCAGAGGGCGGCGATAATTATTTTCGAAAAGAATTCTTTATCGAATTACGCACCATCTGCGATGAAAGCGATATTATGCTTATCTTTGATGAAGTGCAGGTTGGTGTCGGCATCACAGGTAAAATGTGGGCGCATGAATATTTTGTAAAACCGGACATGATGTCATTTGGTAAGAAGATGCATGTCTGCGGATTTATCTCAAGCACGCGCATCGATGAAACTCCTGATAATGTCTTTCATGTACCGAGTCGCCTGAACTCTACGTTTGGCGGCAATTTGATCGATATGGTACGTGCTGCCAGGATTTTAGAAATTATCGATGAAGAACATCTTGTGGAAAACGCCCGTGTCGTGGGAGAATATTTACACAAGAACCTTCTTGCACTGGAGAAAGAATATCCGGAACTTGTAAATAACGTTCGCGGACTTGGTCTATTCTGCGCAATGGACCTGGACGCACATCAGAACCGTGAACTGATCAAAGAAAAGGCATTGGGAAAAGGACTGATGCTCATCGGCTGCAGTGATCGGACGATTCGTTTTAGACCGCCGTTGAATTTGTCGAAAGCGGAAGTGGATGAAGGGATTGACATTCTTCGCCGCTGTCTGAAAGAAATGAAGCCGGCATAAGAAAGAAAGAGTATGGAAACATCGCAACGAACAAATAGGGCAGATCTCAAGCTTAACACAAAAATTGTACGGGAACTGCTTGTGAGGTTTATCAAAGACCAGACGACGAATGCCGGATTTACGAAAGCCGTTATCGGTGTTTCCGGTGGTGTTGATTCAGCAGTATCGGCGACGCTGGCAGCAGAAGCGCTGGGGAAAGAGAACGTTCTCGGTGTGATGATCCCCTATCGAACGAGCAATCCTAAGAGTGTTGAAGATGCAAGGCTCGTCATCCAAGCGACCGGCATTCGCTCGGAACTCGTGGATATCAGCAAAATGGTGGATGGATACTGCGAGGAAAATAAGATTACCGATTCGCTTCGCCGCGGCAATGTGATGGCTCGTATGCGAATGATTGTACTCTATGATCTCTCGGCGCGTGAGAAAGCACTGGTGATCGGCACAAGTAATAAAACGGAAATTCTTGTTGGATATGGAACTCAACATGGCGATCTTGCGAGCGCAATCAATCCGGTGGGTGATCTCTACAAGTCGCAAATCTGGCAGCTTGCCGAGACACTTGGAGTTCCAAAGTCGGTCATCGAGAAAGCACCTTCTGCGGATTTGTGGGAAGGGCAGACAGATGAGACCGAAATGGGTGTGACCTATGCAAAGCTGGATGCTTTACTCTATGAGATGATCGATGAACGGCATTCGGATGAAGAATTGGTGACGTTGGGATTCGAAGGAACGCTCATCAAGAAGGTACGTGGAATGATTCAGCAGAACCAATTCAAGCGCCGCCCACCGGTGATAGCAAAAGTTTCCTACCGCACAGTCAACGTCGACTTTCGGTATGTAAGAGATTGGGGGATATAGAAGGGTACACAACTTCCTATTATTGTTCAGAAAAAACTCAACTCAAATTTGCGCGGGTAACTAAATTCGGCATAATGGTTGTTAATTCTTCGTAGGGTTTCTTCTGAATAATATTTAATGCAACCTCAAACGCTTTCTTGCCCATGGTAACAGGATCCTGCGCAATTGTTGCCGACATAGATCCTTCGCGTATGGCATCCAGCGCTTCCTGAACGCCATCAAATCCGACCACAATAGGCCATGGAGAAATCTGGCTTTCCTTAAGCGCTTGAATCGCACCTAAAGCCATCGCATCGTTTTCTCCAAACAATCCATTGAAAGTAATTCCTTCTCTCAGAAATGATTTCACCTGCTCATACGCTTTATTTCGATTACCGTCTGCTTGCATCGTTTTAATAATAGTGAAATCTTTTTGTTGTGTAACTTTATTAATAAAGCTTTTCCTGCGCATTTTCGCATTCTCAAAATCTTCTGCTTGAATGTGAACGATACGACCGCCCTTGCTTAATTGGTCAATAAAATATTTTCCTGCAGCAGTCCCACCTCGAAGGTTACCCGATATTATACAAGCAGTTACATTCGCCTTTACATATTGATCAATAACTACGATTGGTATGCCCGCCTCAGAAATGATTGGACAAATCTGATCAATTGTTTTCATGTCTAAAGGTGAAATTAAAATTGCATCAGGCCTTTTTTCCTTAAAGGCCTTCACCTGGGAGTTCTGCAGACTATCACTATGATTTGCACTTATAGCTTCAAAACCAACGCCTCTTTGTTTTGCGCTCTGCTCAATACCGGAGACTACAAGATTCCAAAATGGATTCAAAACATCCGGCACATAATATAATATTTTCAAGACATCCTCCTTTTAAAAAATAAGAGATGTACGAATCTCTTATTTTGATGGTTAAATAATAACTATATGATTTTTCAGAAGCAATGAGAAATACAGAAAAGCATTTCAAATATCATTTTTGATCTTTATATTGATGATGGACACACGAGGATATATCATTTATGAGTGAATCTATACTCTCAGGGACTTTATATCTTGTAGCAACACCTATCGGCAATTTAGAAGATATCACCTATCGTGCAGTCCACGTCTTGCGATCAGTTGATCTCATTGCAGCTGAGGACACCCGCAAGACAAAGATTCTACTTGATCACTACAACATCAGCAAGCCGATGATGAGCTACTATAGTTATAATGAACAGGCGCGCGCTCCGCAATTGATCGAGAAATTACTTTCCGGTCAATCGATCGCCCTTGTCTCTGATGCCGGAACACCTGGAATTTCTGATCCGGCATTTCATATTGTTCAACAGGCTTTAGAAAATGAAATATCGATTATTCCCATCCCTGGTCCGACAGCGTTTATTTCTGCGCTTATTGTCAGCGGTCTTCCAACAAACCGGTTTGTCTTTGAAGGATTTCTACCGCAAAAGAAAGGACGTAAGACAAAATTCGAATCACTGAAATCTGAATCCCGCACCATCATTCTCTACGAATCCCCCCACCGCATATTAAAAACTCTTCATGAAATCCATGCATTCTTCGGCAATCGCCGGATTGTCGTTGCGCGCGAACTGACGAAAAAGTTCGAAGAAATTGTGCGCGGAAACGCAGAATTCGTTCTCGCGCAGCTTGAAAAGAAAACACCGCGCGGTGAATACGTTGTCATCATCGAAGGAAACGAGTCACAGTCCGACAACGCGCTGACCTTTGAGTGACCACAATCTTTTCTGACTCTACTGATTCCTTTTTCCACACGTGTCTCTTTCAATAACAGAGGCATTGCCTTGTCCCATGCCTGTCTTGGTCAACGAATAGAGAGAAAGAATTTTTTTTCCGTATCATATTATCTCAATATATTTTGCACTTTTCTTGAACAGAGCTTAGGGTGCAGGTTCTGCATCCAAGTGCAAACTTTGCATGGTGCAAACTGCATTTTGGCGTTTTCACTCCGTTGTGCCCGTGATTTCCACGGTACCAAACTTGTTATGTATTTTGTGTGGTTATATGCACACGAAGACTGTAACTTTCATAAAAGGAGACGTGAAAAATCATTAAACTATTCTTTATTTTCAGCATCCAAAGTTTAGATTGATAGTTAGACAAATCACTATGTTTCATCTAATGTGGAGAGACTCATGAAACAACATCTTCTTGTATTTGGTGCAGGTCTATTACTGCTCATGTTCGTAATAGGATGTGAAAAGTCATCAAATATGGCAACTCAGCCCGGCAATTCTCTGCCTGTATCACAACAGAATCAGGCCGCGATGGCGAGCCTCATTGCACAGGATCAGTTGTTTACCACGGATCAAACGGCATTGAGTGATGCTGTACCGGCATTGGCAAAAACGGATGCCTCCATTCTCCCGCGCGGTTGGGGGCGCAAAATCGAGAACGCGACGCGATCCGTTTCCTACAACCAGCTGAATGACACAACGGTCATAGCGACTGTGACAAATACTCTAACGGGACAAGTGTGGATACGTATCAAACAAAGTCCTAAAGACACAATTATTTACAAACCGCTCTCGGAAACGATTATCCACAAAGTGGAATTCAGCCAAGTTCCAGTTTCCGGATTTGATTCCCTGCGAAACTGGAAGATGGTCGCCATCTCTGGAGTACAGGGCGGAACGGACAACGGCGGATTGATAATCCAAAATGTGACGTTCTATATGAACACTGATACCGTTAGCGTGACCAATCCATTGGATTCGCTGTTCCAGGTTGCAAATATGACGCATAGCAGGCGCTGGGGAGTTCGACAGTTGCAACCGGGTTCCGCGGCGTCCTTCAAGGTGCAAGTCACTGTGAAGAGCACGGATTCTGACAGCGATATCGTTGTTGATCATCGTCCATTCTGGTTTAGCTCAGGATGCATTTACCAGCGTGCTTCGATGGCGTTGGTCAGTTCGGTCTCCAACGGAGACGGCACATTTACAAGAGTATACCAATCGGATAGATGGGTTTGGCCACGTGCGTTCGCCGGGAGATACTTGGTATACGTTGGAGCCATTACACGACAATCGATCTACGACGATCAGGCACCATTCTCTTCAAATATCTGGGCGATTCCGTACGTAGTAGAATGAACAAAAAACCTCTCCCGCAGTAGCTCCTGTGGTGGTGAATGTGAAGCCTCCGGTCGTTGTTCGGTCGGAGGCTTTGTTATTTTTGAGAGGATGCTAAGATTTGATTTAAAAGGAGAGATACCTGATGTGGTTTTTCGAGTTGCGGCACATGACCGCACTGAGGGATAGAGTATGCAGTTAAGTCTGGTAATAAATTTTTCATTATGCTGACTGATTCTTTTGAAATCAATCGATCCTCATTTCCCCAAATCACATCTACCGGCATTGGAAGCGCTGAAATCTTTTGATTGAGAAAATCCTCTTCACGAATAGACCTCACAAAATCCCTTACGTGTTTTTTCTTTAAGGATTGAAAAAGAGAGCTTGTAAAAGGTTTAAAGTACCACGGATAATGAGACCACATATGATGAAGGAGCTGCCGAGTATCGTCAAGAGTAAATAGATCGAATAAGTCTGCTTGTTGTCCTACTCCTGGATATTGAATGCCGGCATTGTTGATGAGGATCAGATGTTCCACCGATTCAGGATGATTGAGCGCTGCACGAGCCGCGAGCCATCCGCCAAGCGAATGGCCAATTAAAATAATTGGTAACCGCTGTGTAAGCTGAATGAATTGTTCCACGGCACAATCCAATTGCGTAAGCGAGAAGAAAGGATCACCTGAAGTGATTTTTGAGAATCCATACCCCGGAAGATCAAGACAAGAAATAGTGTACGATTTGGAAAGCGACGGAAGTATTTTGATCCAAGAACTGGAAGATGTGCCGAGACCGTGGATAAGAACAAGTCGCTTTGAGGCTTGTGGGCACTGTCGCTGGAGATAGTGTAACCTGCTGGAATCTAATTGAAGATAACAGCTTTGAAATCCATGCCGATGGAAACTATATCTAATGAGCCGATGAAGGGTAGTGATGATCATGCTAAAACGGAAATTTGTGATAATACCAATCCTTAGTCATTTCCATCCAAAAAAATAACCCGCGCCACTTGCCGTATGCTTTATACTTTCGTTCAATGGTACGGTCACTCACTGTTCGACCACTATGATACAATTCGTAGTACTTACCACGCACCCAGGAATCTAATCCAAGATAGTCGTACCGACCAAGAAGTTTCAGAATATTTCCTGCAGCATACTCACCAACACCTTTGATGGAACGCAGCTCTTTGAAAAGCACACCTGTGGATAATTCTGAAGACCGCCAACTTTCTACATCGAGTTTGCCGTCTGCAACCTTTTCAGCAAATTCCAGAAGAAATGGCGAACGATAGCCTGCTCTGATGTTCTTCCGAAGGAATTGTTCGGTTTTACCCGCAAGAGCATCTGGTGATGGAAAGCTTTTCTGTGAATCATCAAAGGGTTTTCCAAGTTCTCCCACAAGGTTTTCGATCATAGTTTCCGTCAATGACCAACTGCAATTTGTGGTGCAGATCATTTTTACGATATCTTCAAATACTGACGGTGCGCGAAGCATTCGTCCGGCTTTCATTTTTGCAATCCAACGATACTTGGAAAAACGTTTCACCTCTCGATAGAAGTCAGAATAATCCTCTGTGAGTCGAAGACACGATGCTATTTGGTGTTTAATATTGAAGCACTGAGCAGTTGTTAGTTTATGAGGATAACTCACTTGAATATTGAGAGGTGAGTCCTTTTGGCTAGTGATTTGACAATACGCAAGTGAATTGTCGCTCAAGGTGAGAAGTCGATTGAATGATGGCTGTTCTTTATTCACACTGAACGGTACCAGCGAACACCATCCATGACTGTACACGGTACGCCAAAAACTAAAATCCTTGGGTGTGTTAAGCGAGAGGGTCGTGGTTCTCAGTGTGCTCAATCCTTTGTTTAATTGTTGATCCCAATGTACCATCCAGGCAGCCGACATGCAAAATGATATATGAATTGCTTTTCCGCTGATCCTTTTCGATTATTGATTCAGCAATTTATTTGTATTTCTTTTATTAAGAGCAGATCATGCCGATATCAAGAGTGTTGATCCGTTTCTCTGATTATGCAGCTTTATTATAATTCATATGGATCAGAATCGTTGCCGACGCTTATCATTCTTCATGGGCTGCTTGGCTCGTCAGATAATTGGCATTCGTTTGGTAAAATATTCGGTGAGCACTTTCGCACCTTTGTACTCGACGCTCGCAATCATGGACATTCGCCTCATAGCGATGTGTTCCATTATCACGCGATGTCAGAAGATGTTGTGGAATTTGTGCGTCTGAAGAATCTTTCATCGGTATCGCTTCTTGGACATTCGATGGGAGGAAAGACTGCAGCGCTTGTTTCGCTGCTTCATCCGGAACTTATCGACAAACTGATTGTGGTTGATATCGCTCCCCGTTCGTATCAGGCGCACCACGACCACGTTTTTGATGCGCTCACTTCTCTCGACCTCGGTATGTTTGAGTATCGAAAAGATATTGATGAAGCGTTATCGAAGAAAATACAGGAGGCTCCGCTTCGTCAATTTCTCATGAAGAATCTTATTCGAGATGATTCCGGCAAGTTCCATTGGAAAATGAATCTCGAAGTCATTGAAAAGAACTATGCTCAAATCAACGAAGAGCTTCCGCGTGTTCATCAATTCGATAAACCGACACTCTTTATCCGCGGTGAGAACTCAGAGTATATTCAAATGAAAGATCTACCCGTCATCAACCAACTATTTCCAAATGCTGAGCTTGCAACCATCAAAAACGCAGGTCACTGGGTCCATGTGGATGCACCGGAAGAATTTGCTGATACTGTGGTCAATTTCTTGTCTTTCTAATGGTTTCTCAGTAGCTTCTCTATACAACTTTTTTGCGACATTTTTCGTTATATGAAAAGTCTATGACATTTCAGTATATCTATTCTTTGTTTTTTTACTACCTACCCTATGCTCAACTCCAAGGAGGATCTATGAGAACTCTTTTGATGCTCGGTTTTGTCCTTTTGATGATAGCTATTCTTCCTGTTCTATTGTTTTCGCAAAAACAAGCAGTGAAGAATGATGCGTCCGAAATCAACATTCCTTATAAAAAATTTGTGCTGGAGAATGGTCTCACGTTACTCGTACATGAGGATCACAAGGCACCCATCGTTGCCATCAATGTATGGTACCATGTTGGTTCTAAGAATGAAAAACTAGGTAAAACAGGTTTTGCTCACTTGTTTGAACATCTCATGTTCAACGGAAGCGAAAATAATGACGATGACTATTTTCAGATCATGGAACGTATCGGTGCTACGGATCTGAACGGAACCACGAGTGAAGATCGCACGAACTATTTCCAAAACGTTCCGGTGAATGCTCTTGACCTGGCGCTCTGGATGGAATCCGACCGGATGGGACATCTCGTGGGTGCCATTGGGCAAAAGAAACTGGACGAACAGCGCGGTGTGGTGCAGAACGAAAAACGTCAGGATGAAAACGAACCGTACGCTCTTTCGGATGAGCTCATCAACAAAGCAACGTGGCCGACCAACCATCCGTACTCCCACACTGTCCTTGGATCGATGGAAGATCTGAATGCAGCGTCGCTCGCCGATGTCAAGGAATGGTTCAAGACATATTACGGGGCTGCGAACGCCGTTCTCGTCGTGGCGGGGGATATTGACGCGCCTGCCGCACTAGAGAAAGTGAAACGATACTTCGGCGATATTCCATCCGGACCTCCGGTTGCTCATTTCCAATCGTGGGTTGAGAAGCGCATAGGTATCCAGCGACAGACCGCTCAGGATAGAGTGCCTCAAGCGCGAATCTACAAAGTGTGGAATGTTTCCCCGTGGGGAACGGCGGAGGTGCAATATCTCAAACTTCTTGCTGATGTCCTGGCGTCTGGAAAGACTTCACGATTGTACAAACGTCTTGTCTATGATGACCAGATTGCGACAAATGTTTCTTCCTATCTCGATGAACGGGAGATCTCGAGTCAGTTCTATATAGAAGCGACTGCAAAGCCAGGTGATGATCTGAAAAAGGTCGAGGTTGCTCTGGATGAGGAACTCGCGAGACTCTTGAAATCTGGTCCTACCGAAAAAGAATTGCAGCGTGTGAAAACGCAATTCGTCGCCAGATTCATTCGCGGCATCGAGCGCATCGGCGGCAAATCCGATATTCTTGCGATGAATGAAGTGTACAGCGGATCGCCGGACTATTATAAAACGACTTTGAACTATGTTCAGAATGCAACGGTACACGATCTCCATGGAGCGGGCACTGCGTGGTTGTCCGATGGCGTGTATGTGCTGGAAGTACATCCGTTCCCACAGTTCACGGAAGCACAGGCAGATACGAACCTTCGAAAGACGAAGCCGAGTACCGGCGAAGCACCGGTGGCAGCCTTCCCGAAACTTGAACGTGCTACGCTCTCCAACGGAATGAAAGTCATTCTTGCGGAGCGGAAGACTGTTCCGGTCGTAAATTTCAATCTCCAGTTCGATGCAGGATACGCTGCCGATCAGTTTGCGGTTCCAGGCACGGCCAACCTTGCCATGAATATGATGGATGAGGGCACCGCCACTCGTAGCGCGTTGCAGATTAGCGAAGAACTTGCGCAACTGGGAGCGAATCTTAGCACGGGTTCCAATCTCGATATGTCCAGCGTCTCTCTCTCCGCACTCAAATCCAATCTGGATGCATCGCTTGCCATCTATGCGGATGTCATACTGCATCCGTCGTTTCCGCAGGAAGATTTTGATCGTCTGCAGAAGCAAGTGATTGCAGGGATTCAGCGTGAGAAGACGCAGCCGATTCAGATGGGATTACGCATCCTTCCGAAGTTGCTATATGGAAGCGGCCACGCATATAGCACGCCGCTCACAGGCTCCGGAACGGAAGAATCGGTCGCACACTTAACGCGTTCTGAAATAGTCAAATTCTACCAGATGTGGATCAAACCGAACATGGCCACTCTGATCGTTGTCGGCGACATACGGATGAATGAACTGATGCCGCGACTTGAAAAGCTCTTCAACGGCTGGAAGACCGGAGAAGTGCCGAAGAAGAATCTTGCATCCGTTACTCTGCCATCGAAACCAACAGTGTACATTCTGGACAAACCGGGATCGTTGCAATCCATTATCTTCCCGGCGAATGTGTCGCTTCCGAAAAACAATCCGGATGCGATCGCTATCGAAGCGATGAATACGATCGTCGGTGGTGCGTTCACTTCTCGCATCAACATGAATTTGCGGGAAGACAAGCACTGGTCGTACGGTTCAGGAAGTATCCTCTTTTCGGCGCGCGGGCAGCAGCCATTTCTCGGATACGGCATCGTGCAGACCGACAAGACGAAGGAATCTATGATTGAGCTCAATAAAGAACTCCGGGATATTCTTGGTCTGCGTCCTGCTACTGCCGACGAACTGTTAAAAGTCCAGAATAACATGACGCTGGAATTACCTGGTTCGTGGGAAACCAACGACGCTGTCATCGGCTCTATTGCCGAAATAGTGCGTTTCGGCTACAGCGACGATTACTTTGAGATGTTTGTCAAGAAGATCAAAGAACTGAAGCTGGAAGACATGACAAATGCTGCACGGAAGGTTATCTTTCCGGACAACTTTACATGGGTCGTCGTCGGTGACCGAACGAAGATCGAAGCCGGAATTCGGGAACTCGGCTACGGTGATGTGAAACTCATTGACACGAATGGAAACGTACTCCAGTAACGGATATTGAAACGAATGTCAGTAGAGAGAAGCCCGCGTTGAAAGAATCAGCGCGGGCTTTGTATTTCTGATTTCTTCATTCTGCCTGTTGATATTGATACCGCCTGCCCCGCCGCCCAGCCGGACGACCACGCCCATTGGAAATTGTAACCGCCCAGCCAGCCAGTCACATCTACAATTTCTCCGATGAAATAAAGTCCCGGTGCCTTCTTCGCTTCCATCGTCTTTGAGGAAAGTTCGCGTGTATCAATACCGCCAACCGTGACTTCGGCTTTTTCATAACCTTCTGTTCCGGTTGGTGTGAGTTGCCAGCTTGTTAAAGCTTTGGTTATTGTTCGTACATCAGAGAGAGAATATTGATTCATTGGCTTTGACCCGCCACGTTGTTCCAGCCAGGCTCTGATAAAACGTGACGGCAGGAATTGTTCCAAGATAGTGGCAAGCTGTTTTTTGCTTTGATGGTTTTCTGATAAGACGTTGAGAACATCAATGCCTGGCAAAAGATTGACGGAGAAGGAGTCGCCTTCATTCCAATATGACGAGATCTGTAAAATCGCAGGACCGCTCAATCCGCGATGGGTAAGAAGAATGTTCTCTCTGAAAGACATCTCATTGCAGGCAACTTCCGCTTCGATAGAGACACCACTCAAATCCCTAAAAGCTTCAAATTCTTTCGAGCTAAACTTCAATGGTACAAGTCCTGGTTTGAGTGGGATAATGTTGATACCGAATTGTTCTGCAATCTTGAATCCAAAAGGGGTTGCCCCTAGCTTAGGGATTGATAGCCCGCCTGTAGCTATGACGAGGGAGAGAGTCTTCAGTAACGAGTTATCAGTTACGATATGAAAATTATCCAGTCTATGAATAGACTTCACATGACAGTCTGTTCGAATTTCGACATTGACCATTCGGCATTCTTCTAATAGCATTTGGATGAGTTGTTCAGCACTGGCGTCACAGAAGATCTGGCCAAGTTTCCTCTCGTGATACGGGATATTGTACTTTTGAACCAATGAAATAAAATCTGTCTGGGTATATCGTGCGAGTGCTGACTTAGAGAAATGCGGGTTCTGTGAAACATAACGAGCCGGACTCGCATTAAGGTTTGTGAAGTTGCACCGCCCGCCTCCGGATATGCGAATCTTTTCTCCAACAGAGCTGTTGTGTTCCAATACTAATACGCGACATCCGCGCTTACCTGCTTCGATAGCGCACATGAGTCCCGCCGCACCTGCACCAATGATGATGACATCTGTCTGATTCATTGCTGAAAGAATATCGTGTAAAAAGAATCATACTTCAACAAATGCATAGGAAACGAGCGTAAAATTTCGTATCTTATTTCAGTCGCAAATTGCGACAGACCGCATCCGTGCAGTAGTATCGCATCGGGAGCGGACATTTGAGACTCGCTCTCCGATGATAAAAGCTAAGGTAGTGCACGGAACATATTCCGGTCTTCGCTAATACGCGATTTCCCGGGTTGATCTCTCCGAGCGTTTGTAACTTCTGCTGGTTCCCATCTTTTGTAGCGTGTTTCTTCATTTTATAGTAAGGATTTATTCATGCCATTTTCAAAACTTGGTCTAGACGACCGACTCGTGCAGGGTATTCTCGCAACAGGATATACTGCACCAACCGCCATTCAATCCCGCGCGATTCCGTTAGCCGTCGCTGGACGCGACATTATCGGTTGTGCGCAAACAGGTACCGGAAAGACCGCTGCGTTTGTGTTGCCGATGCTCAATCATTTTCTCCGACATGCTGCATCTCATAAAGGTCATCCGACACGCGGACTTGTTCTGACGCCGACACGTGAACTTGCACAACAGGTGGAAGAATTTATAACAGGATATGGACGCTTCGCGTCTCTGCAAAGCATCGCCATCTTTGGCGGTGTCAATATGGAGAACCAAATTAAACGTCTTCGCCGGGGAGTGGATATCGTTGCTGCAACACCGGGGAGATTGCTCGATCATATGAACCGTCGTACCGTCGACTTGTCTCACGTTGAGATTCTGGTGATTGACGAAGCGGATCGAATGTTCGATATGGGATTTATTCAGGATGTCCGAAAAATCATCAGCCGCGTTCCGGCAAAACGACAAACAATGTTATTTTCCGCAACCATGTCGCCTGAAGTGAGGTCGCTCGTTGCGTCCATCCAGACCAATCCGGAGATGATTGATATCGGTGAACGACGAAAACCTGTGGAAACAGTGAAGCAGCATTTTTATTCGTCACCGCAAGAATCGAAGATGGACTTGCTTTTCCACATTCTCCAATCGAAGGAATTAGATTGTGTTCTCGTTTTCTCGCGCACAAAACATGGTGCGGATAAAATTTCAAACAGGCTTGAACGAAGCGGTGTCAAAGCAGTTGCTATTCACTCGAACAGGACGCAAGCACAGCGGCAGCGGGCGTTGGCGGGATTTAAACAGGGGCAATTTAGAGTAATGGTCGCAACCGATATTGCAGCGCGAGGCATTGATGTGGAAGGGATATCGCACGTTGTGAATTTTGATACACCGACATTTGCAGAAGATTATATCCATCGCATCGGCCGCACAGGCCGTGCATCTGCGACTGGAGATGCTATTACATTCGTATCGAACCAGGAACTGAAATACTTAAAGAGCATTGAACGATACACCGACAAGCGGTTTGAATTAAAACGGTATCCGGGTTTCGATTATACGAAGAGAGCACCGTCACCGGAGAGACAAGCTGAATCGAAATCATCGGAAGATCGGCGTGACAGAGGGCATGGAAAAAGGGATGAACGCCATGATCGCCGGCGCACAGATTCTGGAAAACCACAACGCGAACAGAGACATACGGAGTCTTCCGGAAAACAATACCGCGAACAGAGCCACAAGGACTTTTCAGAAAAGCCGCATGATGAGCAGAGGCATAAAGGTTCATCCGGCCAATCCCGACGTGAATTTTCATCGCATGATCGTCGAAACGATACCACGCGCAGGCCATCGCAGGGATCGGTGAGACCGCAGTTTATAAAGAAACAGCCGCCTGTTCAATCGATTCCTCCTTCACAAGAAACCGACTGGCGTAAACTGGTTTCTGAAATTGAAGAAGGCAGTGGTTTCAAAAAGAAATTGAAGAAGCTATTTATTCGTGATAAGGTATAAGTATTAATCAATAGACTATGCTAGTGGCTATCGGCTCCGAATCTTTTTTGTGATTTGGAGCTTTTTTATTGTCACATATCTATTGTATCTCGTTTTACTTGCTTTTCCCATCTTCATTCCTCAAATTGTAAACAATTCGATGTCACATTATTCACATATTTTTAGATGAATGATTATGAAAACTTCAATAAGGATTTTCGTATTGGCAATACTGCTAGCCATCTTTCTTATTGCTTGCAATAAACAAAAATCAACTAAAGGCAATGAAGAAATGAAACTTTCTCAAAAAATCACTCGATTCACTCCAACAGAAATTTCTGCTGACATTTCAAAACTCTCTCCTGGCGACAGGAAAGCGCTTGATAAAATTATCGAAGCCGCACGATTGATGGATCCGATTTATTTACGGCAGGTATGGGGCGGTAATGTAGAATTATTGAAGAAACTTGAAACTGATACAACAACGGCAGGAAAAGAGAGGCTGCATTACTTCCGCATGAATATGGGTCCGTGGTCGCTGCTCGATAATAATGAATTATTTATTGAAGAAGCACCCAAAGAAAAGCCTGTGGGAGCGAGTTACTATCCTGAGGATATGACCAAGGAGGAGTTCAACAAATGGATAGCGGCACTTTCAGAGAAAGAACGAGAACAAGCTACAGGGTTTTTCTCGACGATTCACCGCAATCCAGATCGAACGTTACAAATTGTTCCATATAGTACAGAATATCGAGAATGGCTCGAACCCGCCAATACATTATTGAAAGAAGCAGCAGCACTGACCGAAAACAAAACTCTTAAAAAATATCTCTCAACACGGGCGGATGCATTTCTCTCGGATGATTATTATGCCAGCGATGTTGCATGGATGGAATTAGATGCACCGATCGATCTCACTATTGGTCCATATGAAACATATATGGATGAAGTATTTGGGTACAAAGCGGCATTTGAAGTATTCGTAACACTGCGAGACGATGCTGAATCAGCGAAACTTGCAAAGTTCGGCAATTATCTCCAGGATATTGAAAATAATCTTCCGCTTGATTCAAAGTATCGGAACCCGAAGTTAGGTGCGATGTCTCCAATTCGTGTTGTCGATGTTGTGTATGCCGCAGGAGAAGGCAATAGGGGTGTACAGACGGCGGCTTTCAACCTTCCCAATGATGAAAAAGTTATCCGTGACAAAGGCTCGAAACGAGTGATGTTGAAAAATATGCAAGAGGCGAAGTTCAACAAAGTGCTCATACCGATTTCGAATGTTGTGCTTGATCCTGCACAGCAATCGAAAGTATCGTTCGAAGCGTTTTTCACTCATATCCTTGCACATGAGTTGATGCACGGACTCGGACCACATAATATCACCGTCAATGGAAAAGCGACAAACGTACGGAAGGAGTTAAAAGACCTCTATTCTGCCATCGAAGAAGCAAAAGCAGATATAACAGGACTCTTTGCTCTTCAATATTTAGTTGACAAAGGGTTGCTGGAAAAAAAGATGGAAGAAGAAATGTATACAACCTATCTTGCCAGTGCCTTCCGTTCTGTGCGTTTCGGCATCAACGAAGCGCATGGCAAGGGTGTCTCATTGATCTTCAATTATCTGACTGATGAAGCAGCAATTTGGATAGATGAAAAAGCAGGAACATTCAGCATTGATGAGACAAGAATAAAGAAGGCGGTGGAAGAATTGACCCGAACCATTCTTACACTTGAAGCAGAGGGTTCATACAACAATGTGAAAGAGATGCTCGATAAATACGGTATTGTTCGTCCAGAAATGCAAAAAGCACTCGATCGGTTACGCGATATTCCTGTAGATATTGAACCGAATTTTCCACTTGTACCGAAGGCAGCAGGAAGCATTCGGTGAGTGCGAATTTCGGATACCCAATGGCAGTATGAAGTATTTGGATTTGAGTTGTTTTGGATTGCTTCAAAAATAATGAAAGAATATGTCAAAAAAACACAATTCGACAGATCAACAAAAGAATGTTAAACCGAAACCAAGGCGCAGAATGCAGATAGGAATATCTTTTACGGTTATCGTGATCGTACTCGTCGTTATTTTTATGCCAAAGAAAATAGAAAATCGTACATCTGCATCGACTGCTGCTCCGATGTTCAAGAAGCAGGGTGAGTTGATTTTGACTAAAAGTGATGGAAAGTCTATCGTTTCCATAGATATTGAGATCGCTGACGATGATGCTAAACGCGAAGTAGGAATGATGGGACGATCGGTGATGGAAGAACGGCAGGGAATGTTCTTTATTTTTGAAGAAGAGCAACTCGCATCGTTCTGGATGAGGAATTGCATTCTTTCGCTGGACATGATTTTTATAAATAAGCATGGAGAAATCATTACTATTCGTAAGAATACGAAACCATTCTCGGATGATTCCTATTCTGCCTCTGCAATGACACTATTTGTTCTTGAGGTGAATGCAGGATTTACCGACAAGTACGGTATTAAAGAAGGGGACATGATGAGCTGGAAGAGAAACTAAGCGAACCTTGTCAAAGTTCTCTCGGTTTGAGATCAGGCAACTTTGACAAGGTTATCGAAAAGTCATTCTTCTTTTCCTCGCATCGAATCCCACAACGCGTACGCAAAGAGCAATACAAATGCCGCTAAGCCCGCAATTTCGCCATTGGTAGATTCTGCCCAGTTTGTGAAGTACCAGTTGGAATAACCGAACGACCATTGCTGGTCAATAAATTTTAGAAAAGCGTTGAACACACCAAGCAATGCACCGCCTGCGATGAAGCCGGAGGCGATCAGTGTACCGCGCTGGAAGCGGGCGTTGTTTAACTTTTCATTTGTCGTTCGTGTCGAGACGAACCATGCAATGATCCCCCCGAAAACGAGAGGTGTATTAAGCTCTTGTGGAATGTACATTCCGAGTGCAAAGGCTAACGGCGGAACTTTGAGAATCACTAAAAGCAATGCAATCACCGCGCCGACAATGTATAACATCCATGGCGTCTGTGCGTTCGACATAAGAGGTTTGATAACTGCGGCCATAGCGTTTGCTTGTGGTGCAACCATTGCTCGTTCACCTGTGAATCCGTACGCTTGATTGAGAATGAGAATGACTCCACCGACCGTTGCTGCGGATACAAGCACACCGAGGAATTTCCACATTTCTTGTTTCTTTGGTGTTGAGCCGAGCCAGTAACCGACTTTCAGATCGGTAATGAATCCGCCGGCGACCGAAAGTGCAGTACACACGACGCCGCCGATAATCAAGGCGCTCACCATTCCGGAATCGCCGCTCAATCCGATTTGTGTCAGTACTAATGATGAGAGAATTAATGTCATCAAGGTCATTCCGGAAACCGGGTTGGTTCCGACAATAGCGGTAGCGTTCGCAGCCACTGTCGTGAAGAGGAAAGAAATAATTGTTACAACCAGCAGAGATACGATTGCCTGTCCGAGAGTGGGAACTACACCAAGGACAAAAAATATAAATATCGCAATTGCCGTCAGCAAAATCAGCACAACAACCCAGAGCATACGGATGTCTGTTTGCGTGCGGAGCGTTTTTTCTTCGCGGTCGGTTTTATGGTGGGTGATTTCCTTGTAGGCAAGCGAGAATGCGCCGGCAATAATTTTGGATGAACGAATGATGCCGATGATGCCTGCCATCGCAATTCCACCAATACCAATTTGACGAACATAAGTTCGAAATATTTCTTCCGGACTCATCTGAGAGATGAGTTTTGTTGCTGTTGCTCCGAGTGGACCAGAAAGATGTTGACCTATTTCATACACTAACGGTACCATAACAAACCACGAAAGAAATGAACCTGCCGCAATGATCGCAGCATATTTCAAGCCGACAATATACCCAAGTCCGAAAACCATTGCTGAGACATCTACCTTAAGGACCATCTTCCATTTATCGGAAAGTACTTGTCCCCAGCCAAACATCCGTGTGGTGATTACTTCCGACCAAGCGCCGAATGCACTGAAAATAAAATCAAAGAGCCCGCCGATAATACCGCTCACGACAAGCACCATCGCTTGTTTCCCACCCTTTTCACCAGCTACAAGAATTTCAGTTGTCGCTGTTGCTTCGGGGAAGGGAAGAGTGCCATGCATATCTTTCACAAAATATTTTCGGAAGGGTATAAGAAAGAGAATTCCGAGAAATCCTCCGAGTGCTGATGCCATAAACATCTGAAAGTAGCTTGCCGGTAGAGCAAGGATGTAGAGTGCAGGAATTGTAAAAATTGCCCCCGCAACTACTACGCCCGAGGCGCCTCCGACAGATTGAATAATTACATTTTGTCCAAGCCCATTTTTCTTCTTGGCTACACTGGTAAGACCCACTGCAAGAATAGCGATTGGAATTGCAGCCTCAAATACCTGTCCGATTTTTAATCCAGAATAAGCGGCAGCAGCGGAAAACAGGACCGCCATGATCAATCCCCAAGTCACAGACCAAACAGTCACTTCCGGGTATGTTTTTTCCGGTACCATGATCGGTCTGTATTCTTCACCTTTCTTTAATTCCTTGTATGCATTTTCCGGAAGAGCGCTCATTGATGGGTCGTCTTGTTCCATGGATACTCCTTGTGTTGCTTACAGGTATCGGTATTCAGTTGTCAGTTATGAGGAATAAACATTCTTCGTTTTTTATTTACTTTTTTCAACCCAAATCTGTACCAGATTCAGCACTGTCTCCACTGCTTTTTCCATTCCCCACACATTAACCCATTCAGTGCAGCTATGATAATTTGCTCCACCGGTGAAGATGTTCGGTGTCGGCAAACCGTCAGCGGTAAGACGGGAACCATCGGTGCCGCCCCGGATAGGAGTCCATAATGGTTGTAATCCGGAACGTTTCGTCGCTTCATAGAGATAGTCGATCACGCGAGTATCTTTCTCCAGCTCTTCCCGCATATTTCTGTACTGTTCGTTGATTTGAATTTCTATTTTTGCTTTCGGATATAATGGTTGGACTTCGGCAACGACTTTTTCCACGATCTTCTTTAAATCATCTAACCCTGCTGTTTGGAAATCCCGGAAG
Source organism: Bacteroidota bacterium (assembly GCA_049523215.1). GTDB lineage: Bacteria > Bacteroidota > Ignavibacteria > UBA10030 > UBA10030 > Fen-1298. The sequence goes on from JBEKNC010000009.1 coordinate 30,680, forward strand.
AGAAGTTTTACCGTTGATTTGCCTACGCCGCCTTCGAGTACGTATGGATGGATGTAGGGTTCATATCCTTCTGTTGTCTCCGGTGCCTGGTGTTTTGGCAGACGCGCGATAATTTCAGAAATAACACGGACGGAATTGATCATGATGTTTTTTGCGCTGCCCGGATGGATGTCGCGGCCATGAACAGTGATAAGGCAAGAGTTGGCGCTGAAGGTTTCTTTGTTCAATTCGCCGGTGGTATCGCCGTCCAGTGTATAAGCGAATTGCGCCCCGAACTTTTTAATGTCGAAGAACTTTGTTCCCGCTCCGACTTCTTCATCCGGAGTGAAACCAATCTTGATCTCTCCATGCGGAATTTTTGGATTGGTAATTAATTGCTGGAGAGCAGTCATGATAATGGCAATGCCCGCTTTGTCATCGGCGCCGAGCAATGTTGTCCCGTCGCTCGTTACGATCATGTTACCCAATGCCGTTTTCAGTGCTGGATTTTCAGATTCCCGAATGACAATATTTGAATCTCCCGGTAGGACAATATCACCGCCTTTGTACTCTTTAATGACCTGGGGTTTTACATTTGCGCCGCTGACTTCCGGTGAGGTGTCCACGTGTGCGACAAATCCGATGGCAGGGACTTTTATTGAGACATTGGCAGAAAGCGTTGCTATCACATATCCATGCTCATCAATACTTACGTGCGGTACGTCGAGGTTTTTTAACTCCTTGACCAGTACATTGAGCAGGTCGAACTGCTTGGCGGTGCTAGGGTAAGATTCGGAGTCTTCTTTCGATTGTGTATCGATGACGACATAGCGAAGAAACTTATCAAGTACAGTTTCAGCCATAATGTTTCCTTTCCTTAAAAAGGTTTGCAGGACGGGATACTATCCCATCTTACATGAAATGTTTGTGCGTTAAGATAGAAAGAACGCATCACAAAAGCAGTAGAAAAAAAAGGAAATACTTCTCTTGCACTAATCGCTAATTGTTATTATTATTTTATCAATCATAATAAAAATCGGACGCGCCACCGATGAAATATTCTATCTTCTTTGTGCTATTTGTTTTAATCTGTGCGATGAGACCATTGAAAGCACAGGTTATATCCTTTCCCTATGCAGAATCCTTTGATGGTGTCACTGCACCTGCATTACCAACGGGTTGGAGTGTCAATGGATTTATCATGAATACTTCCACGTTCCGATCATCTCCCAATTGTGTCTCTACAACAGGCAATACAGTAACGAAATCGATCACTTCACCCATCTTTGATTTTACAGAGCGAATTCCGGATCGATTAGTCTTTTGGGAGAGGCGATCGGGGACAGCAGCGGCATATCGTTTTGAAGTACGTGCGTCCCTTGATGGAACGGACTTCAGCATTCTCTTAGCTCACTATGATACAATTACTTCGACTTCTGGCTATGTCCAGCGTATTGTCAATCTTGAAGGAAGCGGGTTACAGCGTCAACCGAATGTCCGTTTCCAATGGCAGTTGCTTGGGGATAATACCAACACTACCGGAGTTCTGCGGATTGATGATATATCATTGACAGTCTCGACCGGATTGGATATTGGAATGACATCGATGGTTGTTTCTCCGGCCAATGCAACTCGCAAGGACACATTGACTCTTTCTGTTTGTGTGAAGAATTATGGATCGCTTGCAGTATCTGGCTTTCCGGTTCAATTCTTTTCTGATAACAATCTCAATGGCATCGCGGAATCAGGTGAACAATTCTCTGCGGTTGGTGGACTTTCACTCAGCCCCGGTGATTCTTTAATTTGTGAAACTACGCATCCACCAATAAAGGCAGGCGAACATTGTTTCATAGCTGTTATCGGATTCTCTCAAGACGAGAATAAAGCGAATGATACCTTGCACCTCATCGTCAATATTCAGTGCATGAAAGGTGACTTGCTCATCAATGAAATTATGTATGCACCAACCGGCGATGAACCGGAATGGGTGGAATTCTATAATTCTGCTCCCGACTCAATCAATTTGAAGAATTGGAGAATCTCGGATAGCAATATATCGACAAAATCTGCTATCTCGACGACTGACATATTTATGGTTCCGAATTCCTATCTCATCGTAGTAAAGGATTTGAGTTTTAGTACGATACATCCAGGAGTATTCTCTGTTATAGCTAATTTCTCGGCACTGAATAATACTACTCCCGATGCTGTCGTTCTCTATGATGCTGCATCCTACTCGATCGATAGTGTTATGTATCAACCGAAGTGGGGAGGACAAAATGGAAAGTCGCTTGAGCGGATCGATGTATATACATCAAGCATCTCGGCGGCGAACTGGGGAACATCTCAGGATTCATTAGGTTTCACTCCTGGGAAGATCAATAGTATTGCGCGGTTAGACTATGATCTCGCAATAAGTAATCTGACACAAACACGAATTGTATCCGATGGGAAAATGGTGCCCGTTATCAATGTGACTGTTCAGAACATCGGAAGACAGATAATCGATAGTGTCATTGTACATTTCTATGCGGATCGCAATCGTTCTATGTATCCGGACACATCAGAATTATTACAGAGCGTTGTTTCGCCTCAGAGAATCTTTGCAGGTGATTCAGTGCAGATATCCGAATCATTGCCACAACTTGCCGCAGGCGAAATGAGTGTTGTGGTTGTCGCTGAGAATTGGAGCGATGAACGATTGAGGAACAATCAGGCTTCGGTTACGATCAAAATCGGTTATGAACTACGTTCGCTTATTATTAATGAAATAATGTATGATCCTCTCGATGACCAGAATGAATGGTTAGAATTATATAATCGAAGTTCTCAACCGGTCGACCTTGCACATTGGACATTCAATGACAGGGCAACTTCGAGCGGGGTGAATTCCTTTGTTATCTCCAATCAATCTTCAATTGTGAGATCGGGTGAATTTGTGATTATCGCGGCGGATTCCTCACTCTTTACTCTGTTCCCAAATATTATTCAAGCAGATTCGATCATTCATATTGTCATCCTCAATCATTCAAGTGGATTCAGCTTTAACAACGATGGTGATGCGATTGTCCTGAAAGATCTCACGGGTCAAACTATCGACAGTGTTGCTTATTTGCCTTGCTGGCATCATCCGGATGTTGTTGATACACGCGGACGATCCTTGGAGCGTATTAATCCGAACATAGACACGAATGATCCGCGTAATTGGAGTACGTGCACGAATGTAGTGGGCGGAACACCGGGAAAGATCAACAGTGTGATGACAACCAGTGCAGTGAGCAATTCTGCGATTTCTATTTCACCCAATCCATTTTCTCCTGACGGCGATGGCTTCGAAGATTATTGCATGATTCATTATAATTTGCCGATGCCTGCTTCGATGTTGAACGTGAGAATTTATGATATAAAAGGCAGATGTATTCGAACGCTTGCGAATTGTGAATTCGCTGGAGCAAAAGGCGAAATTATTTGGGATGGGTTTGATGAGAGCAGGCAAAGGGCTCGTATTGGCGTTTATGTTGTTTATCTTGAAGCGACTGACCGGTCAAGCGGCAGAGTTGAGCGAGCTAAGGTGGTGGCGGTTGTGGCAACAAAGTTATAGCCCCAAAGTCATACGAGGGTATTGCGAAATAGTTTGCGACGCTCCAGTAAAGCGGCTACACCTCCATGGTCTACAATCTTCTCGATAGAGGTTCGATTTTAAGTTGTGTGTGGTTTTTCCAGCTTCCCCAATCCCCACCAAAAGAGCGCCATAAATAGACCTGGATACATCGGCTCGATACCAAACCAATATGTTGGTACACCATGGTAGGTATTGAGATGTCCATAGATAAGACTCGCAGTTGAAATAAAACAACCGTTCACCATGGCTCCGAATGCATATACTGCAGGGATCTTGAGTCGATCAAAGTAACTTGCCAAGACCGGCACCAATAATCCTGGGATGATGCATGAACCGATTGTATACCAGATGCCTACAACTGAAGGAACTATTATGGCCAGCGCTATTGAAAAAAGTGCGGAGAGTACAAGACCGATTTTTGTCCATTGTTGAACAATAATCGAATCTTGTGCTGCATTCTTCCACCGACCAATAATATCTTTTCCAATTGTGATGGCTGAGATAAGTGTGAGACTGCTCAGTGTTGACATTATAGTTGCCAACATACCGATATAAAACATGCCTTTTGCAACTACCGGTAATGTGACCTCGGCAAGAAGTGGATAGGAATACATCGGTTGTGATAATGTCGGAAGAGAAGCACGAGCGTACAGCCCCGCTGTCGTTGTCATAAAATCAAAGATGAACCAGAAGAGTATGGAAATAAGGATCCCTCTCTTTGCCGTTGTGCCGTTTTTCGCCGCATAACATCGCTGATGGAATGCCGGATCGACGAGTGTCCACAGGGCGATGAAGAACCAGACAGCAATATATTCCATGCTATGCCCGCCGTGCCACGTGAGATGCATTGGTGAAACGTGAGAACGAATATAATCCAGACCGCCAAATTTTGTGAAAGAGAAAATTACAACAAGTCCAAAGCCGACGAACATCATCACGAATTCAAATGCGTTTGCCCAGACATCAGAACGGAAACCGCCTTTGTACAGGTACACAACTGTCAGGAAGGTAGTAATAACAATGCAAAGAGTAAGATCAACTCCAAATATTAATTGCGCGAGAATGCCGAGCATCAGGACGTATGCGGCCGGTGTTACAAGGAAGAATGTGAGAATACCGCCGGCAATTGCAGTCCGCTTATCGTATGCCTGCTCAAGTTTATCAGGGATCGTGAAGAGATTGGTCGCACGAACTTTCTTTGCGAGAAACATTGCGAAGATGAATGCAAAGATATAATATGGGACACCAAAGACAATCCAATTGGAAATACCAAATCGATAAGAATATTCTCCCACGCCGAGAATTCCTCCATACCAAGTGGAAACAAGTGTTGCCACAAACATCGGTAGCGTCAGCGTGCGGCTTGCGAGAAGATAATCATCTGCACCGGATTTTTGCTTTCGTACGGCACGAAATCCAATAAAGACTACAGCGGCAAAATAAAGAATGATGAGTGTAATATCGGTAAAGGCAAGATGAACCATGGGCGATTGAATGCCTGGAAGGTGTAATTGCTCGTTATTCATGGTTTAGCATTCCTTGTGTGTTAGCAATGGATATCAACGTATGGAGGCGAGTGAACATACTGCGATTATTTTAAAGGATTCATCACAAAGGCGATAAGATCGCCGCTACGGACTTTGATGTTCACATGAGATGAAACAACACTATTGCTCGTACTTTCGCGAACACCAAGTTGAAGCGATTCATTGTTGAGGTTCCATTTTAATCCCGTAGTGACGATCCCGCTGCATCGAGAAAGCGGTAGAAGCGATATACTTGTTCCGATAAGGAGAGTAATCTCTAACGTTTGGCCGACGGGTATGAACTCTCCGGTGTCGTCAATGAATTTAATAGTCGTTTTACGTGAAAACTTTGCCAGCGCACTCAGATTGCCGATAGCGTGATCAAGCCGCCCGCCCGTCGCTCCGAGTACTACGATTTCAGTACACTTCTTTCGTATTGCTGCAGTTAGTGCTTTTTCTAAATCAGTAGAATTCTGATCTTTCAGTTTCTTTATTTCAACTTTGCTGAAAACGCGAAGTGTTTCTTTCCGCACGGAATCAAAATCGCCGATGATAAGGTGTGGAATGTTGCCGAAACGAACAGCGGTGTTAGCTCCACCATCTGCACAGATAAAGTATTCCGAAGAAGAAAGCACTTTATGAAAGAGCCGTTTGCTCGGCGGATTACCGTTCGCAAGAATAAGTGCGCGTTTCATAGTGTCGGTCTCTATAAAATTTTGAGTTCAACTCCAGCCCACAACCACCGTCCCGGCAGCGGAACGCCGACGATTTCTACATACGATTGATTCAACAGGTTCGTTCCCTGAACAAATACATTTATGTGCGAAAACGATTTGTTTACTTTTGCCTCTACGAGCGTATAATTTGTTTCGTCTAATTTAATTTTATGTGTGGCACTGATTGTCCCATGAATGGAAAGAAGCAGAGTTCCAGTGACCACTGCATTGAATTGATGCTTTGGATGCGAGAAGCTGTACAGTGAGCTGTAGACGTTTCCTCTGTCGATGCGAGAATCCAAGTATGTATAGCTTACAAGAAGATTCTGGAGAGTGAAGTCGTTTGCTGATTCTTGGTCTGCAGAGAACCCATCTTTCCATTGGAGCGACGCCTCAACACCGCGAGTTACAGCAGAAGTAAAATTTGTGGCATGATACGCAATGTCGGAAGAAGAAAATTCAACATAATCTATGAGATTCTCTTGATCACGCTCAAACACGGAAGTCGAGAATTTTATTTGTGGACGAAGATAGAAATCTGCACCCACTTCATACGACCATCCGGTCTCTGGTTTTAAATTCGGATTTCCAATTCTTGAGGGGCTGGTATAATACAATTCTGTATAACTTGGTGGCCGAAAAGAACGCCCTGCTGTCAAGAATATCTTGGACAGTGTTGAAAAGAGATATCCCACATCGAATGTCGGATTAAATTGGTCGCCATAATCCGAATGAATATCTTCTCGCATTCCGAAATCCATGAGAATAGTATTCTGGAGTATGCTATGCACTGTTGCAAGGAAACCAAGAGAAGATCGTTGATGATTCTTGAGATTAGTGCTTGTGATGTCTTCACTATTCCCTTCGACTCCTACAATCAAAGAAACAGATTCATACACCTGAATGATAGATTGCAGTTCACCGCTATATGAATTTGTTGTATTGATGTTGACGAATTGATCAGGTGTACGGAGATCATACATAAATTTATCATAATGCCTTCGGTACGAAAATTTTGGTTGGATGATGGACGAAGGAAGCATAATTTTTGTCGTTGCACTTAAAAATGTTGTCTCGGTCCACTCTTTTGACGGTGATGGTCCGTAAAAATTATATGCACCGAATGCCTTGTTCGTATAACCTCCAAACACTGAGTAAGTTCCAAAGGGAAGCTCCACAGTGTTATTAGATGAAATACTTGTAATTTTAAAATCAGTATCGAATTGATAGCCATCCGAGCGCCGGTGCTCAATGGTGTTCGATGAATGAATACTGGGAGAAGAAAAATCGTAGTTCCCAGAACCATTTACGAAGCCGTACTCACCTCCACTCAATTTCAACGAGAGAGATTGCTGGTCAGGAATTCTTGTGATAATATTAATTACACCTCCATAAGCATCGGGCCCGTAAAGAGCAGAACCAGCCCCCTTGAGTACTTCAATCCGTTCAATTTGATCCAAAGAAATAGGGAGGTCAAAATTATGATGCGCCGTTTGCGCATCGTTCATGCGGACACTATTGAGTAGGATGAGCTGTTGACCAAACAGAGCGCCTCGCACGCTTACGTCAGATTGGACGCCGAAAATTCCACGCGGTTGGATATGGACATTTGATTCCCGTTGCAGCAACTCTTCCACTGATGTTGCCCCCAGTGTTTTTATCATTTCCTCGTCAATGACATCGATTGTTCGGCTTACGTATAAAGCATTGGTCGGTATACGGCTTGCGGTGATGATTATAGGTTGCATTGCCACTGTGATAGAATCATTTTCTTGCGCAGCTACCCCAAACTGAATCAAGCAAATCAGAAGAAGTAAAAACGGGAGACCTTTCATAGTGTTCCTTTTTATGATTGCATTACAAAGTTACTGATTTACCTTTACTGAATCAAAAATTATGAGAAGCTGTCTCAAAAATAATATCCTGACAACCTGAACTTGGTTCAGCATCTATTTTGTAGACAAAAGATAGATTCCCTGCTTGTGCCTGCCCAGCAGGCGGGGTAGGCAGGCGAAACAAGTGGCGCTTTACGCTATGGCATCAAAGACGCTCATTCAGAATGACAATATGGATTTTTGAGATGTGCTCTATTTATGTTTTTTCTGATACTTTTATAATTGTAAAGACATACCAAATACATAGTTTCGCTCAGCCGCGGGAAAGAATTCTTGGCCCTCGCCGCTCATTGTATAAAGGGCATCGAACAGGTTATGAACTTCTCCTCGTACTGTCAGGTACACGCCGGACCCAAACGCGAATCGATAGGTCATGACAGCATTGACTACGAGGTACGAATCATTTTTCTCAAGCTCGTTCTTCGTATTGTCGGTGTAGAAGGCACCAACATATTTAGCGTCAAGTGAAGCATTCCATTCATGATATGAATGTATCAGGCGAATGTTTGCCATAAAATCTGGAGAACCTGCAATGGGGTTGCCATCTAAATTATGCCGGTAAACAATTCCATTGCTTAAACTATCCACAACTGCATAGCTGACCAGACGGTTATATGAGACCGTTGTGTTGCCATTGATAGAAAATCCATACCCGATAGTTGTTGTTCCGTCAAGTTCCATACCGAGATGGCGCGTATGGTCAGCATTGCCAGTTACAGGCTCGCCAAAAATATCGACTTGACCGCTTTTGATGAGTTCGTCTTGAAACTCCATCCAGAAAAAATTAACTGAAGCCGTCGTCAGTCCATTCAAATACACCCACCCAAGTTCGAAATCATACAAATGCTCTGGTTTTGCAAGCGGTTTGCTGAAGTCATACTTCACGCTACCGCCGGTTGCATTTGCTGCGAAGTGCGGTGTGCTTCCCCATATGGACTCTTCAGCAGAATAAAGATCTTTCAGTCGAGGCTCGCGAGATGTATAAGCAACATTGAAGTACGTATTGATGAGCTCATTGACGTTGTAATTCAAACCTATTCTCGGATTAACAAAATAATATGGAATAGAAAAATTATTGTTCAAATATTTTTCATGTGCGAGATCGTATCGATTGTAGACAAATTGCACATCGGTCATCAGTGTCAAATTTTCCCTCAGTTTGTAAAGTTCATGTCCATACACCGATACAATATCCTTTCGTCCTTCATATTTGTAGATATAATAATCGGGATCGAAATTTGCCGGTAGATTTTCTGCATAGGCAATTTTTCCCCAATGAATGGAGTGATGAAAACGCAATTCTGCTCCCAGTGTTAACGATCCGCTTCCATGATCGATTTCCAGGCGAGGCAACCAGCCCCATTGTTTATTTCCGACAAATGCACGAACAAGAATATTTTCCGGGTTGGCTGCAGCAGGAATAGCGTAGGCATTTCCCAAATGCAGCGAAGAAGTATCCAGGCCGGTTCCATCATAATCATAATATCCATCTCCTTGAATATAAAAGAAGGTATTGTTAAACGTGATGTTGGGAGTAAGTTTCCACTCGTGCAGCAATTCAAAATGCGGCTGCGAAAATTCTTCCGATTCTTGCGGCCTTCGATTTGTAGCGTAGGTTACCGTATCTTGTGTGTTGTTCAATTCAAAATAATTGTAATTCGTGCGGCGGAGGGTTAAATTTTTGTTGTAGAATTTCGGGATGCCGTTGTACACAAGTCCATCGCTGAATGGTCCTCCGTAAAAGTGAATACGTGTTGTCATCGTCTCGTCAAGCCGTTCAACGCCAAAAAAGTATGAGTTGATCTCATCCCACGATTTGTCGCGATAACCGTCTGTTGAAAGTTTGCCCAGTCGTCCGTAAAACATATATCGGTTGTCCACGAGTCCGGAATTAAATGTCGCAGAATATTTACGCGTTGAAAGAACAACGCTCTTCGTTGATCCATATTCCTGAAAACCGAGACTGCTTTCGAAAAGTACACTTGGCTGTGGTTGGAAAGGAACAGCCAGTATATTTACGGAACCTCCGATTGCCGGGGGGCCATAGAAAGCGCTTCCCGCACCGCGCTGAACTTGAATATTTGCGGTGCTGCCAAGTAAGTCGGGAAAGTCGATCCAATACACACTGAAATCTTCGGGATCATTTTGTGGAACACCGTTTACCATGACCGATAGTCTTTGCTGTTCAAATCCGCGCAGGTTAATATAACTATACCCGCCGCTGCTATTTCCATTTTCAGAATAGAACGTAATGGAAGGCAAACCGGATAACAAAACAGGAACATCTTGTACAGAATATTGTTTCTGAATTTCAGAATGATTCAAATTGGAAAAAGTAACCGGTGAAATTCGCTCTACTGCATGCGTTGCTGTAATAGTCACCGGTGCAGATTGATAGACCGTATCCCGGTCTGTTTTTTCCTGTGCCGAGGCGATTGTACATATCAAAAGTACCGTAACTTGAATGTGTTTCAACATTTTATCCTCCTTTTATAAAAATAAAAGCCGTTTCCCATAGGATCATGGAAAACGGCTTTATAAAAAAATCGTTTTTTCTTCCCTACGCTGGTATTATCCAGATCAGGTTACAAGGGTGTGATCTCAGCCCGGTCTTGAATAGAAAAGAAGACCGTAGCACCCCATTCAACTTATAGAAAAGAACTCTTTCCGTATCCGGATACCATATACGGAGAATACTCGAGAAATTTTTAAACTATAATTCAAATATACTCTGCAGAATGTAAGATGTCAAGGGCTTGCTTCTTATTTATTCAGATAGTAATTTTACTTATAAAAATAAGGGATATGGCTATGAAGAGAATATTCTCTTTATTCGCTATGGTGTGGATTGTTTTAGGGGTTCTCACTGCCCAGGAAAATCCACAATTCACACTCCAGTCTTATCAGCAATTCTTACTAGATCACCAGAACCTGACCTCGACCCAGTTAAGGGCTTTCCATCCGGTGGGAATTTTTGAGGCACAAATCGCCGACCCATCTTCACAACCGGCATACCTTGACAGCATCGATAAAAAGTATTCGTTAACGAGTTACGAAAAAGAACTGCTGGCCAAGCACGGATTTGTTGTCACGTCACGGTTGTCCAAAGGGTCGTACTTGAGTGGATTTGCTGAAATCTATAATTCCGATTTACCGGTCTTTGTTTCGACAGATGCAATTCTCCATGCTGTGCATATGTCCTACGATGCTATCTTGATGGATGTCGAACGTTCGATGTTAATTCCTTTTCTCGATTCACTTCTCACTGCGTGTCATGGACAGGTTTCGACATTGTCGATACGATATTCCTCTGATTCCGCCATGCAAACAATGCTTCGAGATTTGGATGTCTATCTGACTGTTCCAAGAATTCTTATTGGTCGTCCAGTTGTTCCGTACTTCAGTGAAAATCTGACAGTCGTAAATCAATTACTCGACTTCATCAAAGCAGAAAGTCCGGCAGACGTAAAATTATTTGGCACTACGGCACGAACAATGGACTTCAGTCAATTTACAGTTCGTGGACATTATGCACAGCCTGAACACCCGGAACTATCTCGATATTTCCAAGCGATGATGTGGCTTGGGAGAACAGAAATGTATCTGATAGCGCCGAAATCAGCACAATCGCTTCCGGATGCCGATATACAACGCCAAACCATTGATGCTGTTTTAGTGGCTGAAGCTCTTGAGACTGCTCATGCATCAGCACTCTTAGATACAATCGACAGCACCATCCGGTTCTTTGTTGGAGAATCCGATAACGTCACACTACCTCAAATAAAATCGGTGATTCAGGAGACGGGAATCAAGAATGCGAGCGAATTGTTGGATTTGCAGCGATGGAAATCATTTCAAGATACACTCAAACAAAAGGCGTTCGCCTATCAGCGGATCAATTCTCAGATTCTCATGTCCGATCCGATGTCGCCCGATCAGGTTGAACCGGCTTCGTCATTCTTACTCCTCGGGCAGCGTTTTGTTATCGATTCATATGTTACTGGAAGCGTTATCTATGACAAGATTATGTACAATGGCAGTAAAGTTCGCCGGATGTTACCATCCACTTTGGATGTTCTCTTTGCACTTGGCAACGATGCCGCTGCGCAATTGCTCGAACCGGAACTTGCTCACTATCATTATGCGACCAATCTTGCAGCGGTTCGTTATCTGGTCGATTCGTACGAACTAGAATTCTGGAAGAGCTCATTGTATAACGGCTGGCTTTCGATGATTAGAACATTGAAACCTCCACAGGATCGGACACCGCTTCCAACATTTATGCGAACAGCTGCATGGTGGCAGGAGAAGATGAACACCCAGCTTGCATCATGGGCGCAGCTGCGTCATGATAACTTACTGTATGCAAAACAATCATACTCGGCCGGTGTGATTTGTTCATACCCGGAAAGTTATGTGGAACCGATCCCGGCTTTTTATCATAGCCTGTCCACATTCGCCGATATTGCTGTAACAAGATTCACTTTGATGGGGGAAACTCGGATTCGAACATATTTTTCAAATATGAAGAAAATTGCCGACACTCTCGAAACTATCGCTCAAAAGACTCTTACGAAAACACCATTATCACTCACTGAACGGACATTCCTTAAAGGCATGTTGATTCCGCCGGGTGGAATGTGTGGTGCTCCTTACACCGGATGGTATTCAAGTCTTTATTATCGCGGGGAAATCGACTTTGGGAAAAACGACCTTGTCGTGGCCGATGTTCATACTGCACCAACAGACGAAAGTGGAATGCCAATTGGTTGGGTGTTTCATGTAGGAACCGGCCCGCTTGATATGGCGATTCTCACGGCTGAACTTCCTGACGGACAATATTGTGCCTTTGTCGGCCCGGTGCTCAGTTATTACGAACATCTCACGACAGGATTTAAGCGGCTCACCGATGAAGAATGGCAAACACTTTATAAGAACGCACCAACTCTACGCCCCAGTTTTGTCAATCTATATTCAGCCAATGGAACAGGTGTTTCCATGGGAGAAGCACTTTCGCTCACTACAAGTGTAGAGAATATCCCTGTCCATCAACAACCCTCTTCGTTTGTGTTACAACAGAATTACCCTAATCCATTCAATCCGGAAACAATTATTTCCTTCACGATCCCGCCATCGCTTGCTTATTCGATAGTTGAAGTGAAAGTCGTAGATATTCAAGGACGGGCAGTGAGGAACATATTTAAACAAACTTTGCCAGCAGGCAACTACTCAGCGAAGTGGGATGGAACCTTGGGGAATGGAGTTTCGGCGGCGAGCGGAGTTTACTTCTACCACGTCATTGTTGGAACACAACACCATACAGGAAAAATGCTGCTCGTAAGATAGTTTTTCTTTCAACAGAGTGAACATGAATACAGGGGGAAAATTCATGTTCAATTTATTCTTTTTCGGGTTTAATACCCCGCAGCACCGCTTGCCATAAGCACGTTGTATGTGCGGCGGGCAGGTCGCTGCATTTAATGTATGCTCGTCTATCCGCCAAAAAGATGGCGGATGCACAAAACGCAAAATCCGCGGGCATGACAGCCGGAGGCCGCGTGTGAATGATGAGGTTGCCAAAAAACAAAGAGACAGTCATTGCGAGTGAGCGAAGCGAATGAAGCAATCCGTCCGTTCCGATTTTGTCGGAACGAGATCTCGTCTCAACAATGTTGAGACGGACAAAACAATGTTTACTAAGCAAAACAGAGGGTTGCAGATTGCTTCTCCCGCTATAAATCAGCGGGATCGCAATGACAGGGTGCTTTTTAGACAACCCCTCCATAAGTTACATAGACATTCCTCTGTAAATACTCGCACAAGCTTAATTCTTTTTTTTATTGCGTTGATAATTCTGTTCAACATTTTTTTGCGTGTTAGCTGCCGTTTGCAAGATGTTGTTCCTATGAGAGAAACGGATCTATTGCTATACAAATGTGACTTTAAATTTGCATCCTTTGCCGCCCCGTTTAATAGTCTCCAGAATTTCAACTGTTGTATTTCTCCCTGTTACGCTTTCAAACATTTCGCGCACATAACCGGCAGAACAATAACAGAATGTTCCGGACAATCCTTCGGGGCCTTTTTCAACAATCGGGCATAGACAATATCCATCCGCCACACACAAACCGCGCGGATTTTGAACATAATTATAATACACTGTATTGCCCTCCAACCTGCAATGCTCTTTTCCGTTTCTTTCTTGTATTCTCTGGACTAATTTATCCAGTTCAATCGGATGTTCCGGAATTTTATGGCCTCGTTGATGACACCTTTTCCCATTTGCTTCCATGAGCTTTTTCCGTGTAGGTTCATCAAGCTGCGCATCGAGAGTATCAAAAAAACGTTTCACCCAGCGCTGTGCGCTTTCAACTTTTTCGCCGAACAGTAGTAATCAAAAAACACACCTCTTGTGCATGGAACGTAACGTTTCCACGTAAAAAATGACGTTGTGGAGCAGCCGAAGGCCTGTAATTGACATCCCGCGCGCGGGATGTCTTTATTTTTATTGCATTGGTTAATTTACGATACATTTTTATGCGTGGTAGGTGCAGTGCAAAAGACATAAACATTATTTATTTACTGCTTCTTGACTTTTAACGTCATCATAAAATTTTGCGAAACTGACCATCATATATGGCATAAGCCATAACAAACCGATTCCAAGAGTTAAGATACATAACAAAGCCCAACCCAAGAACCGACAACCCAAGCAGAACAACTTCCATTTATTACCTTGCATCATCTCCTTGCTCTTTGTAATAGCTTCCAATGGGCCAATCGAATCATTCTCAGCAATAATGTAAAAGGTCAGTGCATACGATAATGCTGCGATGATGCCAGGGATGATAAGGAGCAGCATCCAGAGAATTACAAATATCGCCTGGAGTAAGTATGCTCCAACACTTACGCCAAACTTTTCAAAACCCTCAAATAGTTGACCGACTCTTGCATCTTTTTTTCTGGAAATGGACAATGCAAATATAGCTAATCCAACAGCCATTGGACCCGTAATGAGAATAGAAGCGATGAAACCAAGAAAGGGAATCAATTGGATGGGAATCAAAACCGATAGATATACAATACTTGTTCCAATCGCCAGTCCCCACTTTCCATGAAGAGACTCACGCGCTTGAGCTATCAATACACTGTTTTCGGTTTTCGAAAGTGTGTTCATTGTTTTCCCTTTCTATGAAGATTAGAATTGCTGCCTAACTGCAGCTTGAGTTGCGTTGCGCCTAACGTTTCAGCCGGAGGTCTATTGTAGCGTCCGACTTGTAGTCGGACATTTAACTGGAGATCTCCTATAATTCGTCCTGCTGTGAGCAGGACTCTACAGCCACGCAGACATCCTTCTATATTATAACTTTCAAAATGCACTAAACAGGCGGAGCCCCATAACTGTAACACGCGTAGCGTATTTTTTCTTTTATAGTTCATTCACTTCACTTTCAAATCTGCACTAAACCTCTGCTCGCCGTGAATTTTGCAGTGCGCTCTTTTAAATATAGCATCTTTATGTATGAAGTTGTATTGCACTTCATGCAATAATCTTGAAGAATGTCTGCGTAATTATTGGTGCACACTTTTGTGTGCATCATTTACACGCGGCCTCCGACTGCGTGATGTATTCTTCTGGACAAGCCGAGCTTGCCTGCCCCGCTGTATTTTGGCGGGGAGCGCCTGGTTAGAACACACGCAATAGAATATTTAATTAACAAGTGAACACATATGAAAAATCTAATTAAGATGCATGGAGATACGTTTTTGATTTAGTTACCGTAGTAACACGGCCATATCGGCTCCCTTTATTAGCAACGAGCTTGAACTAGTCGTGAGATCATAAACATATGTATCGTTATCGCGTGTAAATATAATCTTGTCGTTCGCTAGCCAACAGAAATTCTTTCCCGATACGGTTATGGTTCTCGAAGGATGCTCGATTTCCAATACAATAGCCTCTGGGGGAAAAAACATACCGATGTATCGATCGTCCGGTGACCACGCAAGATAATTGACTCCTCCAGACTTAGCATGTGCTGGACCACGATGTAATGATGTGCAAGAAGATGTTTTGCGTTCATAGAGCCACAAAATATCGAAATACTTTTGTCCTTCATCTTGAACTTGCACGAACGAAACGTGTCTTTTGTTATTAGATATTCGAACATCGCATATGTAAAACTTTCCAGAGACTAGCACCGTATCGCGATTGGTATCTACATAATGCATATAGAGATCGCGACCATATGAACCTACATATGCCTCTAAAGAACCATCAAGACTGAAGTCAGAGTTGGTCAATCGTTCATCACCATCTGGCATTGTGAGCATGGAATTTTTGCGAGCATCATAAGCGTAGTAACCAGAGACAGCATATCCGTCCGATGTGTAATAGAGGAGTCTATCCTGTGGCAGCCACCTTGTAATATAAACCCATTCAGAATCCGTCTGTTTTAGCTTTTTATTTGTTGCAAGATCAAAAATGACAATCGAGCATATCGCTCGCTGTGGTGCAGTTTCAGTGCTGTCCCATAGACCTGGCTCTTCTGCTGATCCGACAATTGCCGAGTATGCCAAGTATTGAAGAGTCGGAGAGAAAAGAAAATCGTTTACCTTTACTGATTTATTGGTGAGCCTCTGCTCGCCAGATCCGTCTGGATTGGCAAGCCAGACTGCTTGATCTCGGAGAAACGCAATCTTGTTGGCTGGTTCAATTTTATTTTGTGCAAAAACATACATTGGGAGGAGAAGCCCTAATGCAAGCGAAATGTATAGAACAATTTTTAAAGACACTCTGATCATATTCACTACCATAAGTAATGCGTGTGTTCTAACGGATGGCCGCTAAGTCCGTTCCATTGTTACGCAATGGAACGCGATCGCGATCCCGCTTATGCGGGATCGGACTGCGGCACTGAAAACTTCCAATTTTGTGATAAACGAACCGAGTTTCAAGTTGATAGCTTCCAAAATATACTAAACCGTTACGCGCCATGCTTAACGTACCACGCTCATTCAAATTTAGTATCGCGCTTTGCGCGATTCAATTATCTGGACAAGCCGAGCTTGAGTTGCTGGTTGGGCGCGCCACTTACCTGAGACCGCAGATAACATTAACCATGGTTCGATGACAATATTTATTAGTACATGGGCAAATATACACGGTCCTAAATTCCGTCCACCCAAAAGGTAGATGCCAGCTAGAAAAGTGCCAAGAACTGCTGTTGAAAGAATTGCTGGAAGCGCAAACTTGAGCTCGCCTTTGGCGAGTAGCCAACTGCCATGAGCCAACCCAAAAAAGATTCCTGATAGCATAACTTGGATTATGGGTCCGAAGCCGCCATACATCAAATAGTCCATGAGCCAACGACGAAAGATTGCTTCTTCAATAATACCGCCGACGATTGATGAAACAATACCTGCCAATTTAAACAACGATATTTCGCCTTGCATGCTCCGAACAAAAGGGATTACTCTGAAGGTGTAAACTACATATGCGATTATTACGATAATTGCAAGAATCCAAGTTGTCAGAGGCGCAAATGAATCTGTGCCAAAGCCCAGGTTCTTAAACACGGGAATATTATACCCGAGTAAAACCATCGCCAGTGGACTGAACATTACCAATGAAGTGACAATTAAGATCCATGCTGTTTTTTTTCGATCATTGGTCATAATAATTTGTTGCCTCCGATGTGAATTGCGGCGTGCCTAACGGATCGGCGCTAAGCTGCGGCACCCTGCCTGCGTGCCGTAGGCACTACGGCAGGCAGGTGATAATTTTCAAAATAAACTAAACGAAGTGAGTTCATGCTGATAACTTTCAATTATACACAAAACCTATGCTCGCCATGAATTTTGCAGTGCGCTCATTGAGATTAAGTATCACGCTTCGCGTGATTCATTCTTCTGGACAAGCCGAGCTTGAGCGCCTGGTTAGGCGGCAAGAAGTCAACTAACTATTCATGCTTCATCTTATCTGAAGCCCTTAACGCATCAAGTCGCTGTTTATTCTCGTATGGTCGGATGAAACAATGGTAGTCATCTTCAGAAATTTCCGCATTGATTTTATTCTTGACTTCCTCATACACGACAAGGCGTTCTGTTAACTTCTCGCATGCATACTGCTCACATTGCGAACAATTGTCCAAGCCTTTTTCAATGACACAAGGTCTAACTGGGCAATTTCGATCGATCAACTTAGGATCATTTGACATACAGCCATCACAGCAAATATCTTCTGGCTGTAGTCGAAAACCAAAGTATTTGTACCATCCATCGCTCAGTTTTTGTTGATTAGATGGATTGTTTTCGACGTTGGGCTTATAAGCTAGACACAAGTCGCACCGATAACCACATCTTGTCAAAATCGGTTTCACATCATCCTCCATAATCCTGCATGTTGTGAGAGCACTTGCCGCCTAACATGTGATTAGGTCGACTGAGTCGACCTTTTGTAACTATTAGGTGGTAAAGGTCGACTATTCGTAATTATTTTGTATATTTTTCTATACATTCCCAAAAGGACGCGCCATGCTTAACGTGCTCAATTACCCGACATGCTTTTTGGTGGGCACTCATTCCGTCAGTGCGTTTTTGGCATCCCGCTGTTTTTTAGCGGGACCGAAGAGCGATGGAACAAATCCCCAATAAAGCAGTAAGGATGAGAACCACTTTGGTAAAGTGTAATAAGTTTTGGAATGAGAAGCAATATGTGGAGCAGGTTTCTCGTTGTAGGGACGTATAGCTATACGTCCCTACCAGACTTTCGGAAAGTCTTCAAGTCGAAACCGCGAATACTTTCCGAAAGTTACTTCTCTCCGATTTGGAACCGCAGGGCGTATCCAATCGTTCGAAGGAAGAGTCGAATGCTGTGTGAGAACACGTTTCTTGCTTGTACATCCATTTCTCTCTATATTCTAAAGGAAATACACTACAAATTCGGAATTTTCAATGGTTCATCTTACTTCAGATAGGTTGACTCAAATTCAAAAAGGCTTTGCCGGCAAGCGAATCGCTGTGGTCGGTGATTTAATGCTCGACCGGTATTTTTGGGGAAAAATCTCTCGCATTTCCCCTGAAGCGCCAGTTCCTGTAGTTGAGATAGATGAAGAGTCTACACGGCTTGGCGGAGCGGCAAATGTCGCGAACAATATTGCCTCGCTTGGCGGTGTGCCGATTATGATCGGCGTTGTCGGCAAGGATGCAGGTGCGGAATCGCTGCGAACACTGGTAACAGAAAAGGGTTTTCCTACAAATGGAATTGTTGTCGACAGCTCGCGTCCGACGACAATCAAAACACGCGTTATTGCGCACGCACAGCATGTTGTGCGCATCGATCAGGAGGAAAAGGTCGATCTCAACGCCGATACACAAGGAAAGGTTCTTGCAGCGCTTGAAAATCAAATAAAGTCCCTGGATGGAATCATTCTCGAAGACTACAACAAGGGTGTGCTGACGAAAGGATTGATTCAATCCGTCATTCAGTTGGCGAAAGATCATAAAAAACCCATCACCGTTGATCCAAAGTCCAGTAATTTTTTTGAATATCAAGGTGTGTCTGTTTTCAAACCAAACCGCAAAGAGGCCGAAGAAGCGTTGGGTCACCGGCTTCATACATTGAAAGATATGGAAGGAGCAGCGCGTGATCTTCTCATAAAACTCGCTGCCGATAATGTATTACTGACGCTTGGCGAAATGGGAATGATTCTTCTTGAACGAAACGGTTCGCTGGCGCATGTGGAAACAAAAGCAAGACATGTTGCAGATGTCTCAGGTGCAGGCGATACTGTGATTGCAACTCTCACGATGGCGATGGTGGCTGGTGCATCTGTTCGGGAATCGGCTGCGCTCGCGAATTATGCCGGAGGAATTGTGTGCGGTGAAGTCGGTATTGTACCGATTGAAAAGGACATTCTTATCCAAACAATCTTGAAGGACAACACCAACGGAGGTAAACGTTAATGGGTGAAGTGGTCGTACGCACCGACGTACTGAAGATCAGAGAACGATTGAAACGTGAGGGAAAGAAGGTCGTCTTCACCAATGGCGTTTTCGATATTGTGCATCGCGGGCATGTGGAATATTTAACAAAGACAAAAGCTCTTGGCGATGTGCTTCTTGTAGGCATGAATACCGACGCTTCAGTTCAACGTTTGAAAGGACCACAGCGGCCTGTCATCTGTCAGAATGATCGCGCCTTTGTGCTTGCCGCTCTTCGCGTAGTGGATTATGTCTGCCTGTTCGATGAAGATACGCCGTACAATCTCATCAAAGCGGTTGTGCCGGATGTATTAGTGAAAGGATCCGATTGGGCAATTGATGACATAGTAGGGAAGGATATCGTCGAAGCGGCAGGAGGAAAAGTGCAAACGATCGATTATATACCTAATTGCTCCACGACAAACATTATTCAAAAGATTGCAGCCAGCGGAACGCAATGAGCAAGCACTCTGCGGTGTATCGAGAAGCCGACGTATGCAACGATGTGCGTCTTCACCGTAACGGCTGAGTGAGAAAGAAAACGTGCGTAAGTTCTTTCGAATTATATATTATTTAAGCGGTATTTTTTTATTTGTTCTCATCGCCATCATCGGGTATACACAGACCCGCTCATTCAAGACATATCTTCGCAACACACTCCTCCTCAAATCACGCACTGCACTCAACGGCCAGCTTCAGCTCGGGAGCATCGATGGCAACCTTCTCACCGGTTTTACGGTGGATAGCGTATCCATCCGTGGATATGCCGATGAATTATTTTCATCGGAGCGCATCGAATTCAAATACGATTTATTCGGATTTTTCTTTAAACGGATCGCATTCAACAATATTGTTATTGTGAAACCGCACATTCACATCTACCGCTCAGTCGATGGAACGTGGAACGTTGCACGTCTTATCAAACCGACACAGAAGGATACTACTCCATTTGCCTGGACCATCGACATCAAAAGACTGAAATTGGAGGATGCAGAATTAGTTTTTACAGATTCTCTTCTTCTTTCTCAACGACAGACCGGTACGTCTGAAGCTCCTCCGGATAGTGTGATCGATTATGCACGGGTCCATCTTGCCGCACTGTCGTTGGAAACCTCTGCAAAAATTCAAAATGGCAGATATGAAGTTAGGCTGGGAAATCTCGAGTTTACTTCTCAAGAACCGTCATTTGCACTGAAACACTTCGAAGGAGATTTCTTGCTTACCAAGAACGAAGGGAGCGCGCGCAATGTGCATATTGAAACTTCAAAATCCCATGTACAGCTTGATGCGGGAATACAGGACGTTGATTTTACATCCATATCGAGTGCGGAAGAGTTGAAGATGAAGCCTGTCGATCTTACGGTATCGGCGGAAGATATCGATACAAGGGAGTTGAAGCAATTCCTTAATCCGTCAGTGGACTTTCTTGATCGCGATCTGAAACTCCATTTGAAAGCGAGCGGCACATTTGGAGATTTGGGAATTGAAAAACTTGTTATCGAAATGCCTCACTCGTTCGTTCAGCTTCAAGGGCGTCTTCGAAATTTGCATTCCGCAAGCAATTTGGAAATGACAATACAAGCGGATGATAACGTTATCGCACCGCGCGATCTCATCGATTGTTTGCCGGGCTTGAAGCTGCCGGATTTTACTTTTCTCGGCCCTGTCAAGTATTCTCTGAGTTATGAAGGGCGGCCGCTGGATTTCAAAGCACACGTCTCTTGCAGTTCTGCTGCAGGAAATATTGATGTTGACGGGAAAATGAAGATCCTTCCGGAAGATATCACGTATTCAGGAACAGTAGCTTTGCATTCGTTGGCATTGGGCACTCTTCTCCAGGACGGGAAGACGACCAGCAACCTCAATGCTCGGATGACAATCGATGGAACGGGCTTTGATCCACGTACCATGACTGGACTTGCAAGAATAGAAATGGATTCCTCATGGTTCAATGAAATGTCTGTGCAGCGTTCTGTCTTCGTATTCGACATCGCCGATGGATTGCTGCGATCTCACGTTGCGGCTTCCGTGGGAAGTGGTACCTATGAACTTTCGAGTTCTCTTCAGTTCTTCCCACAAGATTCGTCGAAGTACAACATCATTGCTAAAATCAGATCGCTCGATCTTGCTGAATTGCTCAAGGACAAGCAATATGAGAGTGCTTTATCGTTTGATCTCACAGCGACCGGCGCCACCGGGAAGACCGCACGATCAGACACGGTGGAATTGAATTTCTATCGTTCGGTATTTGGAACAAAGGGGTTTGAATCGGGAGGAGCGACGGCAATACTCACTATGAGAGACAGTCTTCAGAGTAAATTGCAGATAACGTCGACCATCGGTGATCTGGATGTGGCTGGTCGTTTTTCACCCGCCTCATTTATCGCTGCATGGGATAATTCATACCAGCTCGTAACGGAAGCGGTCGCTTATCGGTTCCAAAGTCTGGATTCTCTCCATTCGCACAAAGACTCAATCGCCGCAGAACAAAAATTTCAACCTTCACGTACCGGGATGATTGTTCCTATAGAATCGAAATTTCGAATGAATGTATACGATTTCGGACCGATCGGACTCTTTATCCATATTCCGATGAGCGGACAGGGTACCGTGGAAGGTAGTATTGTGGGGGATTCAACAGCTCTGTTGCTCAAAGGCAAGGTGAATCTTGAACAATTTAGACTTCGTGCAGGAACAGACACGCTTACCGCAGACACGGCAGCAATTCAATATTCCTTCGGTGGAATGAGTGCTCAAACAATATTTCAAACTTTTGATGCATCGGTTAAAACGAATCTGAAAAATTTTACGATGAATGCTTTTCTCTTTAATCAGCTTTCCGGTCGACTCAATGTAAAATCCGATTCGAGTGATTTTCAATTTTCGACATTCATCGATTCTACAGCGCGAATAAGAATTGGAGGTGTGTCTCGAGTCAATGCACGCTTGATGGAATTTGAGATGCCGGAATTACACATCGAAGTAGGACAGTACGTTGCTGAAAACGCAGGTACGGTTCGGCTGGTTTTCGGGCGTGATGGATTTCGTATTCAATCGCTCACGATGGTCCATGAATCCGAAGAAGCGTTGCTCTCAGGGTATTTTAGTCCAACGGGGGTCTCGGATTTGAACATCTCGCTCAGTGGATTTCTTCTCTCCAATTTGAAACAGGTTCTTTACCGCGGACCATACGCAAGATCTTCCGTGCAGTTCGGCGGGAAAGTAGATGCAACGACTTCTTTCCGCGGGAGTTTCGAAAGTCCCAACATCATCGTCGATCTCAAAGCTGATGGAGTTCGTGCGGAAGATGTACTGCAACATAAGAGCCAGGTATTCGGTAAGGTTGAGTCCCACCTTGCATATTCAGAACATGTTCTCACGTTGCTGATGAAATTTATGAGTCATCCTGATGATCCACAAGCATCACCGGACTTGCTGCTCTCGGGGTCATTACCGTACGAATTTGTACTCGCACGAGAGGCGCCGCACAAGCTTGTAGGTCAAGTGGACCTCACCCTGAAAGCTACCGGGTTGGATGTAAAGTTTCTCGATCCATTCATTCCTATAATATCCAATCTCAACGGAATGATGACGTGTGACATGCGGATGAAGGGTCCTTTCGATGCTCCGCAGTATGAAGGATCGATGTCGATTCAGAATGCAAGTTTAGTGTTCGATCCGCTTGGTCTTCGATACATCTTGAATGGCGACCTGATTCCTGCAGGTGACCGAATTCAACTGGAAGGCTTCACTGTTCAGAACGACCCGAAAGAACCCCTGCACGTCGGAACGATGAAGGTTTCAGGGAGCTTTGCTTTTCTTGGGTTGAACTTCAAGCATTTTGATATAGTGGCGCAAGGTGACCTGAAGGTAATGAGTGAAGATAAGCGATTTGCAGGACAAAAAATCTACGGTAATTTGTTTGCGGCCACAGGTCCGGATGGACTTCACTGGCAGGGAGATCTCTCTGCGTCTTTGGTGCGTGGGGATGTATTCATCAAAGATGCGCAATTAGTATTACCACCGGACCGCGAAGTAGATTTTGCACGGGCGAGTGTAGTGAATGTAACGTTCCATGATGATACATCGCGAACTGTCCCCCAAACCTCTGAAGAGCTCAAATCGAATAATGGCAAGAAAAAATCCATGCAAACCGACGGCAAGACTATAGTTGGTACAGGGTTTCCGCCTCCGTTATCCGAAGCTGTGCACAACTCGTTCCTTGACGGCATCAGCTATGATGTCGGTATCGAGACGCAGGGTTCGACCCAACTCCGGTTCATCTTCAACACACAAACGAGCGAAGAACTCTTCGCCGATTTTCAGGGACGCCTTTACTTTAGCCGAATTCCGGGAACTTCCCGTCTCACGGGCCAGGTCGATGTCGGTAATCGATCCTACTATAACTTCATCAAAAGGTTCGAGGCAACTGGAAAACTTCTCTTTACGGGAAATGTATTGAACCCGGAACTCGATATTTCCGCCACCTATGAAGGTAAACATGACACCACTAACCAAGCGCAGACATTCCTAGGATGCGCTGGACCTGATAAACCTCATCAAGTATTGGTGACACTGCATATCACTGGAACACGGGATGAGCCCAGAACGAAATTTTCTTTACAAACGAGAATCCCTCCTTCAAAGGATTGGGCGGATTGGCAGTGTGGAGATGAAGAAGGGAATGCAATGGCCTTTATTTTTACGGGCCAATATAAGAATGAGCTCACTGACCAACAGCGCACAGGGATGATGGGTTCCAATTTGGGTTCTAGCGTTGGCTCCGCCATAGCCTCCGGAATGCTGACCGGTCCTGTGAGTGAGGCCATTCGCAAGAATTTCTGGGGAGGATTCCAATCGCTCGATGTCTTATACTACGGCGGACAGTTCGGCCAATCAGCAGATCTTCGGGTGGCGGGCCAAGTAGGAGAAGCTGTGATCCGTGCCGGGGGATACGTGTTTACCGGTGATCTTGGGAATACAAACGTGAGCGTAGAATTGCCCATGAGCTATGTGCTCGGAGTGGATAGGTTGCACCACCTCATTCTCACGATCGAACGCCGCGTAGAAGGCATTCAGAATGCAGAAGAGCAGCGCCGGGCCTCAGATGGCGTTCGATTGGGCTATCGATTTACATTCTAAAGTTTTTTCATGTCCATAGGAGTCACGAGTGTCAGCTAAAAATATCGGCGAGAGTTCTGAATCGCTTGATCAGCGTATCCTGCAATTTCTTGCACGCTTTCCGAACGAATCCTTTAAGTCAAAAGAATTATCACGGCGTATTGGTATACGTACTGAAAAGGACGAACAGCTTTTCAAGAGGGCGCTTCGCTCGCTGCAAGATGACCAAAAGATTTTGCGCATCCATGGTAAAAGATACAACCATCTTCACAAAGCACAACTCTTCTTCGGTGAGTTAGAAGTGACGTCTCGCGGCTTTGGAATCGTAACGGTTGAAGAAGGCGGCGAAGAACTCTTTATCGGGCAAGATAATCTTGGAGATGCATCGCATGGAGACACGGTTGAAGTTTCGCTTTTAGCACAAAGTACAAAACAGAAAGAACGCGGTGCGCGGCGCGAAGGCGAAGTAGTGCGGATTATCAAGCGCGGTGTTCGTACATTTGTTGGGACCCTCGAACGGGTACGCAAACAATTCTTTGTTGTACCGGATGATCGACGACTGGCACGCGAGATCCTGATTGCCAAGGAACATCTCCGCGAAGCGAAAGAAGGCGACAAAATTGTTGTAGAAATGGTTGCTTGGGGAAAACTTCATCAAAATCCGGAAGGACGAGTATTGGAAGTGCTCGGCAAATCCGGTGAGCTATCGGCGGAAATCCAATCGGTGGTGCACGAGTATCATTTACCGACAACTTTTCCCGCTGAAGTCTTAGATGAAACGAATGCCATTTCATCAGACATTCCACAGTCTGAAATTGATCGCCGGCTTGATCTCCGCACGTTGCTCTGTTTTACCATCGACCCGGAAGATGCGAAGGATTTCGACGATGCAGTCTCTTTGGAGTTGCTGTCCGACGGTCAATATCGCCTCGGAGTACACATCGCAGATGTATCATATTATGTGCAGGCTGGAAGCGCACTTGATAAAGAGGCACTGAAGCGCAGTACGAGTGTGTATTTCCCTAACGGTGTCATTCCCATGCTGCCGGAAAAGCTTTCTAACGGCTTGTGCAGTCTTCGCCAGGATGAAGATCGGTTAGCGTTCTCTATCTTCATAAACATTTCTCCCCAGAGCAGTGTCAAAGAATATAAGATCGTCGAGAGCATCATTCGCAGCAAGCAGAGATTTAGTTACGAGCGTGTACAGGAATTGCTTGGAAGATTAGAACTGAACGATGCAATTCCGCCGAACGATCGACCGTTCGCCGAAGTCTTACAGAATATGTACCAACTAAGCACGGCACTGACGAAGAAACGATTGAAGGAAGGCAGCATCGATTTCGATTCTGCCGAAGCGAAATTCGAGTTAGACAAACATGGACAACCGATAAAAATCACAAAAAAGGTGCGTTTGGAAAGCCATCGATTGGTGGAAGAGTTTATGCTCTTGGCAAATCGCATTGTAGCGCGTCATATTGGGTTTGTGAAAAAGGAAGAGAAAACAAAGCCATTTCTCTATCGCGTGCACGATTCGCCCAATCCGGAACGAATCGGTGAACTTGCGGTGTTTGTAGAGAAGTTCGGATTTAAGTTGAACATTGATGGTGGTGTTACGTCTAAGTCTTTGCAGCGACTTTTAGAACAAATAAAAGGCACGGAAGTTGAAAACGTTATCAACGAAGTAGCATTGCGCTCGATGGCAAAAGCGATATATTCTGACAGGAATATCGGTCATTACGGTTTAGCATTCGATTACTATGCACACTTTACATCTCCCATTCGCCGGTATCCGGATTTAGTAGTTCACCGGATGCTGAAGCAATACAGCGAAGGAATTTCGCTCAAGGAATCGGACGCGCTTCGTCAACGCTTGCCGTACATTGCTAAGCAATCATCCGAGATGGAACGGTTGGCAATGGAAGCCGAGCGTGCAGCTGTGAAAGTGATGCAAGTGGAATATATGAAGCGTCATATCGGCGATGAATTCCATGCGGTGATTTCCGGTGTCACACACTTCGGCATCTTCGTGGAACTGACCGATTTACTTGTGCAGGGCATGATACACATTCGCGACTTACGTGACGATTATTATGTGTATGATGAAAAGCAGTACACATTGAAAGGAAGACGTACTCATAAACAATATCGACTCGGCGATACGTTAGAAGTCAAAGTTGTGCGCGTGAATCCTGAAGAACGCCAGATCGATTTTGCTCTTATCGAAAGAGAAGAAGTGAAAACATTGCGACGGCATAAACGCTGATGCATTGAACAGGAAATAAAAGGAGTCGTGTGCTCTAGCCCCACAGACTCTGCGCTAAAGGTCGACAGACTCCGTCGCACTCTGACGAGCGCATCCGCCTTTGGCGGAATAAGCTCATATGTTCATCACCGGTTTGCTTTTCGCTATGTTTTTTTCTACACTATTTTTAAAGAAGGAATGGCTGAGAAGAAATGAGGATTGTATGATACAACGTTGTATTCTCATCGGATTGATTCTTTGCGGAGTGGCGGTGCAAGGAGTAGCGCAGAATTCTGTCTTTGGCAAGAATAAGGTCCAGTACAAAAATTTTCGCTGGCAGTATATCCAGACAGATCACTTTGATATCTACTTCTCGCAGGATGGGTACGATATAGCACAGTTCACTGCCAATGCATCAGAAGCAGCCTATGCATCGATCAAGAAGCTTTTCCGATACGAAATCAACAACCGTATCTCTTTTGTCGTCTATAACTCTCATAACGAGTTTCAACAGACAAATGTTATTGCTGAATATTTGGAAGAAGGAATCGGCGGCGTGACAGAACTTTTTAAAAATCGCATCGTCATTCCGTTTGAAGGAAATTATGGACAGTTCCGGCATGTCATACACCATGAATTGGTTCATGGAGTTCTGAATGACATGTTTTATGGCGGCACGATCCAATCCCTTGTCTCCAGCAAAGCGCCGGTGCAGCTGCCGATGTGGATGAATGAAGGCATCGCGGAATATGCGGCTTTAAAGTGGGATAATAATTCGGATATGTTCCTGCGTGATGCAACTGTACACGATTATCTGCCGCCGATCCCGTACTTAGGCGGATACTTTGCATACCGCGGTGGTCAGTCGGTGTGGTATTATATTGCCAACAAATACGGCGAGCAAAAAATTGCCGAGATTTTCAGCAGTATTAAAAGTGCTCGAAGTGTCGATAAAGGATTTAGATCTGCCATCGGACTGACGGTGAAAGAACTTTCCGAACGCTGGCAGAAGGAGCAGAAGGTGTATTACTGGCCCGATGTTGCCAAACGTGAAGAGCCAGCGGATTTTTCTTACAAACGGCTGACGAACCACAAAAAAGACGACAACTTCTATAACACCAGTCCGGCAATTTCTCCACAGGGAGATAAGATTGCGTTCATATCCGACAGGGATGATTATTTCGATGTTTATATCATGTCGGCGTTGGACGGAGAGATTCTTGATAAGGTGGTGAGCGGGCAAAAAACAAATGATTTTGAAGAAATGCATTTGCTCACTCCGGGTATCTCATGGTCTCCGGATGGAAAAAAAATTGCTCTCGCTGTCAAAGCAGGGGAACATGATGCGATCATCATGGTGAACGTCGAATCTGGTGAAAAACAAAAGATCGAACTTGATCTGGATGGCATCTTCTCGGTTGGTTGGAGTAAAGATGGCAATTTGCTCACGTTTGTCGGAGTGAAAACGCCGCAGTCAGATATCTACATCTATAACCTTACCACAAAAGAGCTGAAGAACCTCACGAATGATATTTTTTCCGACATGGATCCAGTTTTTTCCCCGGATGGTAAAACAATTTACTTCGCATCAGACCGCGGAGATATTATATCGTCATCCATGATGCCGGCGAATTTTAAGATTTGGAATTATGATTTTGGACAGTCTGATTTGTACTCGCTCGATATTGCCACCCGGATCATTCGTCGTATTACCACACAACCGAACGGCAGCAAGTCTTCACCTGTCCTATCTCCTGACGGCAAAAAGATTTTATATATTGCCGATATCAACGGCATTAATAATCTCTATGTGCAAACATTGGATTCCGGGAAATTTTATCCCATTACCAACTCCATGAGTGGGCTGTACCAACTCTCGCTTTCACGTGATGGATCGAAATTAGTTTTCTCATCTCTTGATGAAGCAGG
The DNA here is from genome assembly GCA_049523215.1 of Bacteroidota bacterium. Classification (GTDB taxonomy): domain Bacteria; phylum Bacteroidota; class Ignavibacteria; order UBA10030; family UBA10030; genus Fen-1298. The sequence continues at coordinate 59,695 of JBEKNC010000009.1, forward strand.
ATTTGATATCTACTTGATGCTACGTCCATTGGAACGGAAACTGAGTGTGAATTCATTGGAGCCGACTGAATTCTATAAAATAAAATACCATCTTCCGCGGGAAGAAAAACCGAAAGAGATTGTCTCAGTTCTTCCCGCTTCTGACACGATAGCGGTGCACAACAATGTTGTAGTCGTTGCCGATACAATTGGAGTAGAGACGACCTATCATCCCGGCGCAAAGGCAGACCTTTCTAATTATGTCTTTTCTCCGGATGCGATACATGATACAACAAATGCTCCGCCTCCGATTTCGCAAGTAGATATCTCCGACAATCAAGATAGTGAAGGCAATTATATTCCGCGGCGCTATAAGCTGAACTTCTCGCCCGACCTTGTCTATGGCGCGGCAGGCTATAGTTCGTTTTATGGTTTGGAAGGAAGCACGATCATTGCATTCAGCGATATGCTGGGTGATCATCAAATCGTTTTTCAAACAAATTTGCTCATCGACTTAAAGAACAGTGATTACGGCGTCTCATACTATTATTTACCAGGGCGCATTGATTGGGGTTTCCAGGCATTTCATAACGCGAAATTTCTTTTACTTGGAGCAATGGATGCGTTGTCTGATACGCTGTTCCGGTTTAGCACGTGGGGGGTCGGCGCAATGGCGTCCTATCCGATAAACCGGTTTAACCGGATTGATGGTTCTTTGATGTGGCTGAATTTGTCGCGTGATAATTTGGACTATCCGTCAGAACCATCACAACAGCGATCACTTATTCTGCCGCTTGTAAGCTATGTGAGAGATAATTCGCTCTGGCAGGGGGCATGGTTCGGTCCTAATAATGGTTCGCGCTTCAACGCTACATTCTATGGTACGCCGAAGATCGGAAGTGAAGGATTAGATATTCAAACCTTTACTGCGGATTATCGGAGCTACAACAAACTGGCGAAGGAATTCATCCTTGCGTACCGGCTTTCCGGCGGTATTAGCACAGGTGGAAATAAGCAAAATTTCTTTATCGGCGGAACAGAAGGGTGGATCAATCCAACACTTCAGGGCAATGAAATTCCTATAAAGAACGTAGAAGACTTTGCATTTCTCACGCCTGTCTTACCCTTGCGCGGTTTCAACTACGCTCAGCAAATTGGCACACATTTCGCAGTCGCCAATATAGAATTTCGTTTTCCGCTCTTGAAGTATCTCATCTTTGGCGCGGTGCCGATTGGGTTCGCCGATATCCTCGGCGCGGCATTTGTTGATGTAGGTTCAGCATGGACCGACTCGAAGAACTGGAAAATGTGGGCTAATGATCCGAATAGCCACGAAACAGTATTCAATGATTTACTCGTTGGGACCGGAGTAGGTACGCGTCTATTTCTCCTTGGCATACCATTACGGATAGATATTGCATGGCAATTTAAGTATTCCGGTTTTTCTGAACCGTTTTATTACTGGTCATTCGGAGCAGATTTTTAAACAGACTTCGAAGAGTTAAAAACCATTGAGCTTTTAGGGTTTCCAAAGGGACGGAGTCCCTTGGTCGCCCGCAGGGTCAACGCCCTGCGGTGCGAAATATCTTTACAATAATCCTTGACTTTTATTTAGGAATACTGTAATATTCTGCCAGTAGCGATAGTGATTTTGGGCGATGTTACTGTTAGCTGATGCCAGAACTTCTTAATCTAATCTAATCTAATCTAATCTAATCTAATCTGTGGAGAGACATGTATGCGATCTCGTACAGAGGATATCACGAAAGTTATTTTTCAGCGGAGGCAGTGGTGTTTACCAATGAATATGGTAACAATCTGGGAAGTGAAGCTTCTGGCAACAGCGCTATCAAGAAGAGCTTTGGAGCGAGATATAAAATTTGTAATACTGTTCTCACTGTAACTATAATGGTGGTTTTGTTGTTGCCGCTACAGATTTATGCACAAGGTAGTTGGCAAGTTCAAAATCCTCTTCCAACGGAATCTTATCTTCTTACGGTTGAGCCGGTTACTGATAACATAATATTTGCTGGTGGATTAGGTGGTACACTTCTAAAAACCACTGATGCAGGTAAAACATGGACTGTGCGAAAATTTAAAGATCTGATAGACATTCGTGCTATTAGTTTTAAAGATTCTTTAAATGGATGGCTGATAGATAGCAGACATATTTATAACACAATTAATGGTGGTGAAAGCTGGAATGAAGTTTATGTTAATGTTGATATGTCAACTTACTTCTTTCTTGATATTGTTTGCTTCAGCAATACTATTTACCTCTTTCTAGAACCGCAAACCGTTAAAATATGGGAATTGCCTAATGCAAAAAGTTTGATTCTTAAAAGTATTGATAACGGAAAAACATGGCTTCAATTAGATCAGGAAATAAAAGGTAAAATGCTTTGTGCCTTTTTCTTAAATGTCGGTGTAGGTTTTATGAGTACAGATGAGACAGTAAGTATCAGTGAAGGCTATACATATTTCTACAAGACAAGCGACAGTGGAAAAACCTGGGATAAAAGTAAATTTATAGAATACCCCGGAGCTGTACCAGGTATTTTTTTCCTAAATGAAAGTTTAGGATTTGTGGGCAAATATAAAACAACAGATGGTGGAACAACTTGGGAGAATATGTTTACTAATTATTTGCCTCAAAGTGAAAATGTAGATGATATTTATTTTACTGATTCTTTGCATGGTTGGTCTGTGAGCGGAACTAAAATACTTCAAACTATAGACGGTGGATTTTCATGGACAGAAATAAACCAGCATTCAAGTCATAGATTAACAGATATAAATTTTTCAAAGAATGGAACCGGTTGGATTGTTGGTTGGGCTGGAAATATCTTTAAGAAAAAAGCCGATACCAACTTTTGGGAACAGTTAAGCGAAGGAGTTAGAAATGGTTTGTTTGATGTTTCTTTCATAGATGAAAAAGAAGGTTGGTGCGTAGGTACGTTTGGATGCATTCTGCATACATTAAATGGAGGTAAAACATGGGAAGAACAAATCAGTAATACAGATAGCACATTGTTCAAAGTAAAATTCTTAAATAATCTTGAGGGATGGATTGCAGGTTATTATGTAGTTCTTCATACAACAGATGGAGGTAATAATTGGGAAGTAAGAAATGATCTCTATTGGTGGTTTGTCGATGTTGATTTCTTTGATGAAAAAAATGGATTACTTATTGAACGTTTTGGTGCCGTTTTAAGAACTTCCGATGGAGGAACAAGCTGGCAGCCTGCCACCAGCCAACCTTTATCCGGACGGTTAACTTCTATTGCGATAGTAAATGAGAATGAAGCTTGGATAGGAGGGTGGCAGGGTTTAGGTCATACAACAGATAAAGGTGCAACAATACAATGGCATGATGTTCCTAATCTGTTAATGGTTGAAGACATTCAATTTGTTGATAATAATACAGGTTTTCTTTGTAACGACTATGGAAGTTTTTTAGGCACCAATGATGGTGGTTGGACATGGAGGGAGTTACCAAGAGGTGAAGGTTTAAATGATATGGTCAGTACATTTTTTACTTTGGACAAAGATACGACTTGGATTTATTTTGGTATTTTATCTGGATATTTAAAACAGGTCACTTCACACCAAACATTAGAAATAACTAATATTCCGGAATATTGGATCCATCCGATAAACTCAATCTTCTTTATCAACTCAAATAAAGGATGGGCTGTTGGAGCGGGTGGAACTATTTTGAGTTATACCGGCACTGGCTTACCGCCATCAGAAGTGCAAAGAAAACAAGTAGATATTTTCCCAAACCCATTTGATGAAACAGGCACTAATATTTCCTTTTCGCTGAAACAGACCCAAAAGGTTAGTATTCAAATTTACAACTCAATCGGACAGAAAATACAAGCATTTTATGATGGATTATTAAATGAAGGAGATAAAAAACTTTTTTGGAAACCAAACGCTATAGCTTCCGGAGTATATTTCATCTCCGTTCAATGCAGCGAATTTAAACGGGCGCAAAAATGCGTTTTCATTCACCATTAAATCTTTGAAAAGGAGGTGATATTATAAACAATGTTCGATTTTCTAATTAGTACTAAATAAAATTATTCATTTCATTTAGGAGGTAAAAATGTTTAAGAAATCTTTTCTCATTTTGTGTTTGTTCATTTTTACTTATTCACTTGTTGGACAAGATATGAACAAGTACAAGAATATTAATTGGCGTATTTATCATTCACTTAACTGGAAGGATTATGTGGATTATAAATCTGAAGAATGGAAAAATATGCCTTTCAAAGAGAAAAACTCGCTCTTTCAAATCCCGACGAAAGAACTACAGGCTATGTCCACCAATGAATTGATTGAAGCTTCAGTAGATTGCTATTTTGCAAGAGGGATTGGCAAGTTTTCAACCATTAATAGTTACTACGAAGAGATTTATAACGGTTTCAATGGGTTCCGCGAATTATCTATGAGAGAAGATATTGGTAAAAAAATCATTGATTATTACGGAGGTCTGCAACTTCAAACCGGGGCTTCAAGTCCAGCAGGATTGATTATGAAGAAGCAAGTCCAAATACTGGAGTATTTGATTGTCCATCCCAGGATAATTGTGAAGTATAAGCCTGATGAATTGGATCAATTGCTTTCTAAATTGAAAGAAAAATATGCTGAAAAAACAACGATGACCGCTAATTATAGTGAACAAGACATGGTTCCAAATGTCTATGCACTTGCAAGAGTGCTGGAGAAAAAAGATCAGCAAACAAGCATAAGATTGCACAATGTTGATAATACAGGCCTTTTCTTAGAGTCTGGTATTTTTCTGACACGGGAATCACGCGATCAAATCATAAGCATTAGTAACGGATTTTAAATTAATTTTTGTTGGAGGAGATACATATGAACTTCTTAATAAAAATAAAAAATTTTGTATTTGTGTTATTCGTTTGTTTGCTATTTGCTTACAATAACGTTCTTGCGGACACACCAGTCACAATTTACACGCCAGAAGGACAATCAGTTACTGCCTATATCATTAGTGATGGCACACCTTGGTATACTGATGCAGAGGCGTTGGATGATATTGTTCGTTGGGGTTTGGATGCCGAAATAATTGAGACTGCAACGTCATTCTACAATTGTCACGGTTACGCGTGGGCAAAGTCGGAGAATATCGGTACATATTGGATTGGTTATGTAGATGACGATCAGGAAACAAAATATTATACCGACGGTGCTTATTCAAATGATGGTCAGCCATCTTATATTTCTGCTTCATCCTCAGAAGCCACGCACGGATGTTATGAACAGTATTCGGATCACTCTATACGGGTAATTCAAAATGGATATCCTGTAGCTAGTTCTGGATCAAGAACACACGTATCAAAATGGGGATCAGGTCCACTGGTTCGTCATGCACCACGTAATGATATTTATGCAGCATATTTTCAAGCGAATCATGGATATCCTGTGCCAATTCAATTCTCAATCCTTAAGACAATCCACTCAGGCACACTTTCAAGTTATAACAAGACATGGATTGGTGCTGGAGGAAAAACTCATACAATTACCAGCGACCTAACAGTAGCAAGTGGTATATTATTAACGGTGAAACCAGGAGCAATATTAAATTTTGCAAGCTATAAACAATTAATAGTCAACGGCAGAATCGTAGCTAACGGCTCGACATTCCAACCTATAAGCGGAACCTGGGGCGGTATTACAATTAACGGCTCATCAACATCCTCATCTACATTTAATAACTGCACAATTAAAGGTGGCACTTACGGTTTAATCCTGGGCGGTTCTAACGTGTACCATCTGGTAGATCATTGCAATATTGAAGGAAGTACGGCAGTAGTTTGGATTAAGAGCGAAAGTGATCCCCAAATAACAAACTCATACCTTAAGGGAACAGGAGGCTACGGGGGTAGTATTGTATTATCAACAGATAATTCAGACGGCATAATATGTAATTGTAAATTATACAGCGATTACGGAACCAGTGTAGGATATGGTCACAAGAATATGAATTCAGCAACACCAACCTATGATTACAATGCAAGCGGGCGGAATATTATTGACGGCCAAAACTTTTCATCCGGCCCCCCTGCTTCAAGCATATATGTTAATGGCGGCTATCCATATTTTTCAAGTGGGTATAATTCTATTCCATCGAGATCATATCTTTATCAATATAATAATTCATCCGGGTCTTCAAGGGATGCACTATACAATTATTGGGGAGGCGGTGCACCTTTTGTTACAGGAGGAGTTGTAAATTATACGCCTTATCTTACAACGATTCCAAATCCTGTTGGTCCTAATTGGTCATTGCCTAAAAATAATAATAATAATGGTGGAATCGATGAAAACGACAAGCTGGCAAAAGCCTGGCAGCAGTACTTCAGCGGCAGCTTTGCTAAATCGAAAGCATTGGCAAAAGATCTTTTCCAAACACAAAACAAAGAAGAACAATCTTGCGAGATTCTATTTCTGTGGATGAAATCTGCTTTGCGTGAAGGAACATTGAAGGATGAGGAGAATAATTTACTATCGCTAAGTAAAAATTCAGCAATACATGAATTGGCGCAATATGAATCGTTAAGATGGCTTGCAAAGCTTGCCGTGAGAAATGGCAATTTCCAAAAAGCGGAAGATTATGCCTTATCAATCCCAAGCAGATCGCGCATGGGAAGGGAAATATTTTTTGATATTGCAAGTGAAATTATGGGAAAATGGGGCGACATTGATAAAGCGTCTCGTATGCTGGATAAATTAACTGAAAGATATACGGATAATGAAACTCTTAAAGAGAAACAATTTGTTCTCGGCTTGTATTCAGGTAATTTGACTCTTTATTCGGATTCAAGTAAGTATGAACCTCAGCTTACTGAAAGCAAAGTTAATTCGATTAATTTAAGTGATGCATATCCCAATCCATTTAATCCATCAACAGTCATCAATTATCAGTTGCCGGCAGCGAGTTGGATGACGCTGAAGGTATATGATATATTGGGGCGTGAGGTTGCAACTCTTGCCAATGGGATACAGGAAGCAGGATATCATACCGCGACCTTTGACGGCTCAAGATTTTCCAGCGGGATTTACTTTGTCCGGTTTACAGCGCAACCTGCAGACGGCTCTACGCCATTTACTAAAACAATGAAGATACTAATGACGAAGTGAGTGGATGAGCAGGTGAGTATAAGAGAAGTGTAACGGCGGTACTGGAAATGCCCTCCTATCGGAGGGGCAGGGTGCCGCCGTTTTTATTTGAAATAGAGGGTAACTACACACCTGATTTTTCAATTGTTGAACTCCTACCAGAGTTCCGTATTACTGTTTTTATTTATTGCTACAAATATATGACTCCTACGGAGTCAGCTGGAGACATTATGAATAGTATCAATCCCGTAAGGATTTTACGTTTGTAGTTCAGAAAAACTCCATTAGGAGTTCCAATGTTTTATGGCTGATTCGTTTTCAACTTTATCCTCTGCGTGCCTGGAAGAAGTCCGCGTTTAAGAAAAATCTTCTGGCCTTCCGCTGTGGCGACGTATGTGCCGAATCCTGCCGCCAAATCCACATGTGTGCGTGTATACATATAAATCGCTCGTTTGAGTGGATAGTAATTTCTGTAAATATTTGCAGGGTGAGGTGAAAAGAAATTTCCAATCGTTTCGGCTGGCGTTGCAAACGTCGTATCGATGTCTTCACTTGTTCTGCCGAGGTTGAGAATTTTTGCGGCTGACTTTGCCGAATCAATCCACACTAACGCTACAAAGCCGAGTGCAAGCGGATCTTTTTCTACCGATCGAAGTGTCTGAATATCTGAGCTAGTGCGTGTGAATTTTGCCGAGATGCCTGCTTGCTTCAATAATCGTTGCTTAAGATATTCTGTAACATCTGAAGAATCCTGACAGAAAATTTTGATTTTCCCTTTCATCTGATTGGCATGAACGAGTTGTTCCCATCGCGAGACAGTTCCTGTTAAAACTTTTTGAATTTCCGTTGTCGTCATCTGCTGTGTTTTGTTTATCGGATGAACAACCACAACGATCCCATCGTATGCAACAGCCAGTTCATTGAAGTCGGGAGATATCTTTTTTGCATATTCTTTTTCTTTCGGCGTGAGCGGACGAGGAAGAAAAACAATTCGTGCAGTATCTTGGACGAAGTGATGTGCCGCCGTTTCAGATGAAGCAATGGTGAATGTGATTTGGGCGCCGCTTTCTCTGTAGAGACTCAGAAACTCATCCACTTCGTCGATCATGACGGGAGCGATGGACTCGGGAATGAAAATGTGCAACCGACCTTTCGTTGTGGTTTCCTTTTGTTCGGTGCCGCACCCGAGTAAGAGAGCAATCAGAGCAGTAAAAATGAGAATGCGCATATGAGGTTCCTTCCTGATTCGTGAAGATTTATAGGGTCGATGGAGAATTCTCTGGCGGGCGTTCTTCGACCCGCTGTAAAATAATGAGGCCGGTGAGGAGGAGCAGCCCGATAGAGAGAATCGCAAGACGTTGATTGAAGTAGGACGAAACGAATCCGAAAACAAATGGTCCAATGATCGCGGATGCTTTTCCAAAGAACGAGTAAAATCCGAAGAACTCAGTTCTTTTTTCCTGTGGCGTAATGATCGACATAAGACTCCGGCTGGTTGATTGAGATGAACCGAGTGCCAATCCCGCAAGAACTCCGACACCATAGAACAGCAATTTGTCCTGAATGAAATATGCTATAATTACAATGCTCAGCCACAGAAGCAATGTCATGCTGAGCGTTCTCTTATGGCCTGCGTGGTCGGAGAGAATACCAAATAGGACAGAACCAAATATGGCAGATGTCTGAACCATGGCAAAGTACACGACAATTTCGCTGACGCCCATCTTGAGAGTTTCCATGGCGAAGATAGAAGAGAATATGATGATGGTATTGACTCCATCGATATAAATAAAATAGGAAATCAGAAATCGGGCTACATTGCGAAACCGCGGAAATTGCTGATACGTGGTTCGCAGTCGTGCAAAACCGACCCGGATAAAATCCAGCTTGAGACTGGCTGTCCGTTGTTTATCCGGCAGAAACAGAAAAAGAGGAAGGCCAAATACAAAAAAGAATGCTGCTGCGATTGGAAAGCTGAGCTGGACATTGAAGAGATTATCGAGTCCGAATCCGCCTGCATAGAGCGGGTATACCACCGCTAGTGATGCAAGTGACCCGACATAGCCGAGGGCGAATCCGTACCCCGACACCCGGCCATAGCTTCGTGCAGTTGTAATCTCCAAAAGAAATGCATCATAGAAAACGAGTCCGGCTTCAAACCCTATATTCGACAAAATCAGGAGTGCCATTCCGGCAAAAATCATTCCTGCGTGCACAAAAAAAAGGCTTGCCGTCGCGAGGACACACAGCGCGGTAAAAATTCCCAGAAATCTTTTTTTCCCCGCTCCATAATCCGCCACTGCTCCGAGGACTGGTGAGAAAAGTGCCACGATGCACATGGAAATACTGAATGCGGAGCCCCAGAGAAAATCGCCCTGGCCGCCGCTGCCGACGACAATCTCTTTGAAATAGAGGGGATATCCTACCGTCAGAATCAGGATATAGAATGCAGTGTGTGCAAAATCAAAGAGTGCCCATGAAAAAACCTGTCCGCGAGTTGCCGGACGGGAAAAAGATGAAGAGAGAGGGACGCTCATTATGGCTTGGGTTTCTTCGTCACATGAGTATCAACAAGTCCACGTCCCGATTTTCTGATTCGGCCTTCCTTTTTCAGATCTTCAAGAATAGAGTCAAGCACACCGTTGACGAACTTATCGCTTTTATCGGTGCTGTACGCGCGTGCAATTTCTATAGCTTCGTTCATTGTGACTTTTGGAGGGATATCTTCAAAGTGCAATAACTCGCAAATACTCATTCGTAAAACGATCCTGTCGATAATGGCAAGGCGATTGAATTCCCAGTGTTCCACGCGTTGACGGATGAGGTCGTCTAATTCTTTGTTATAGTCAATGACCTTCAGGATGAGTTGTTTGGCGAAGGCGAATGATTCTGGCTGCTTCCGCAAATCACCGACGATATTCTCGATGATCATCTCAATCGGTTCTTGAGACAGTTCATACGCATACAGCGCCTGTAAAACCCGTTCTCGTACTACTCTTCGTCGGAGGGACATAATGCCGCTATCTAACGAACTTATAGATTTGATGGTTGTGTAGCACAGTCTAACTTATGCAAAAAATGGGCAGGAGGCAAATGAAGAATTACAGTAACTACTCTGCATGTTCGATTGTAAGAATTCATCACTTAAAATGTGCAAAACAAATTTCTCAGTGATTTTTTATTATATGAAATGACAAAAAGAACAAGACACTCCTCCTGAGATCTCTCCCTCGTTGAAGAGGAGCGTATGAAGCAATCTCAAAGAGGGAATATTAAAGTCACATCACTACATTTTTTAAGGGATGGTGAAAAAGTATTTTGGGTCAACAATGATGAATTTGTGAAAAGAACAGAAGAAAATCACTTTTCATGGTCACGTAGGTACTCTGTACAATGAAAAATTGGCTGTTGTTATTGGTCGTAGATGATTGTTGAAGCGAAGTGGAAATTTCTCGCTTTATTCAAGAAAAGCTGGATTGTGGCCGCTCGTTACCTGGTGTAAGAACCAATGCTAAAAAGATCAACTCCATCTTTACTTCACCGGCCACGTGCCATCGATCTTCTGAGTGACGGCTGAAAGGAACTCAGGGTCGAGCGCAATAAATGATAAATCCGGATTCAAGATTTCAGCAAAGTCGTATTGTCGTTTTACAGCCTTTTGCAACGCCGCGATAGCTTTTTGTTTATTCCTCTGGATAGAGTAGAGGTCTGCGTTGCGGAATACAACTTCGACGGAATTGCTGTCGAGTCGCATCGCCTTATTCATTGCTGCTTCACCTTCAGGGAATTTTCCAAGGCGGGAGTAGATCAATCCGGCGTATGTGTGAGCAATTGCATCATTAGGATCGTTGTCAATGACTTGTTCCGTTATTGCTAATCCCTTTTTCAACCATTCCTGTGCTGTGCTGATCTGGAGCGAGAGTTGATATGCACGTCCGGTCCAATAGTAGTAGCGATAATTCTCCGGCGATATGCGAATCATTTGATTGCAATAACGCACTACTTTATCATAGTTACCTTCGCCGATCCACACGTTCTGTACATAATATGCCATGAGTATTAAATTATTATCCCCTGGCAGTTGTGCTTGCTGATATGAATTTTCTGCTCCAAAGTAGTCCTGTTTCATATGTTGAACAAGTCCAAGCGTAAAATGCGATTCGACATTTTTCGGATCATAGAGCAATGCGATGGATGCATACGAAGTAGCTTCGTCAAATCTTCTAGCGATGAGAGAGAGGAGTGCGAGTTCCCGGTAGCATTCCGGATTTTGCGGAAGCAATGCCATACTCTGGTTAATGGAAGATAACGCAGAATAATAATTCTGTGAGAGACGATTACTTGTAGCAAGAACTCGATGGGCAAGAGCGTTGTTGGGCGAACATCGCAGGGCTCGCTGTGCATATTCCGTTGCGGATTGAAGAAACTGCGGATTGTCCATCGTCTGGAACGTGCGGATTTGCAGATCAGCCAGCGATCCGTATGCAATACACAGTGAAGGATCGATTTGAAGAGCGGTCTGCAGTAAAATTCTTGCAGAATCGACTTCCACTCCGGATTTTTGCCGCATCAAATGGATGCCTTTTATGTATTTTGCAAGTGCGTCAGTGTTGGCAGACTGTGATATAACAGGTAAATCAGATCGCACTCCAATTTTATCGAGAACCTTTTGCAGAATTGTAATACGCATTCCACTGAGTGTCGAGAGCGATCCTTCCACTGCTCCAATATCCGTGGTCTTTTCTTCGTCAGGAGTGAGAAGGCTGAGCTGGATGCTGTATCGTCCATCGTTTTCCTGAATGGTTCCAACGAGGAGATATTCTACCTGCAAGTTTGATGCGATCTTTCGCAGATGTATCAGATCGGGCATATACAGAAGTGAAGATGATGGAGCAATGACAGTTATATGGTCGCATCGCGCAAAATCTTCTGCCAGCAGAATTGGAAGTGCATCCAATAAATCCAAGTCATTCGTTCCACTTGTCGAATTGGTGAATCTCAAGATGGCAATCGATGCATGTTTGGGAAATATCCAATCGAAGGTTTTCCAAAGAATAAAGATTGCTGCCAGTATGAGGATGGCCACTGCTGCGATCTGAAATGGCTTTTTGGATCTTGGCTTCCGAATGATTTCCCGAGGAGCTTCAGTCTGTTTATGTCTTTGATCCTCTACTTTTCTCTGGAATTTAGCAAGCTCTTGAAAGTGTTGTTCCTCGTGTGATTGTTCTGCATGAATACGTTGGAATTCTGCTTTCGCCTGTTCTGCTTGACGAACACGTTCCTCCAATCGTCGGCCGCCAGAATGGTTCGGATCGATGAGAAAAAGATCATGTAATACAAATGTGGCTTCGGTGAATTTCTCCTCTTGAAGCAGTGCTTGCCCCTGCTCGAGCAATGCTTCGATCTTCTGTTCTTCTTCGGAAACTTGTTTGATAGTAGTCTCTGTCTGCTTAGCCCGCTTTCTCTCTTCCTGCTTGTATCGTTCTTCTTCAATTTGCATCAGGAGTTGTTGAGCTCCCACATGGAGCGGTAAGATTCTGAAAATCTCGTTTACTTCTTCTTCGGCTGCATCAAGTTCCTTAACGGTGAAAAACTCGCGAGCTTTTGTGAGATGATCTTGAATGATACGCTCGCTCTCTTTTTCCTTGCGCTCTCGTTCTGTCGGCGGACGTTGCTGCGGATCAAGTTTTGCGATTTCAGCAAGTTCATGTTCAGCCTTCTCCAGTGCACCTGCCTCGAAGAAAATCTCTGCTCGTGTATAGTGAGCAGCAATTTTCTTTTTTCGTTCTTCTTCCATTTTCGCTTGATCACCCAATAACCGCTGTTTGGTTTCCTCAATTCTTTTTGCTTCGCGAAATTCCTCCTCTTCGCGCTTCATTGCAACTGTATTCTGCTGTGATGACGATACCTGTTGAGCGGTGGCTGATGGTTGTGCAAGTTCAGGAATGGAATCGATGAGTACTTCGTACACCTCTATGTGACGAGATATGTCCTTAAGTTCTAGCGATCCGACTTTAAATACCCGAAGCGGAAGTGCGTCCTTGATGTGTTCGTATACTTCCAAGGAGATACAAATGCGGTTTGGTTCAGTCATTGCTTCAATGCGTGAGACAATAGCTGTGTCTGCACCAAGAATATCGTCATGATGAATAGAGGTTTCGCTGAGATGAATGCCTACCCGAATTCTGATTGTATCAGATTCCGTTTTACCACGGTTAAAATTCCAAAATCGTTTTTGGATTTCAACAGCACATTTTACAGCGTTGATGCCGCTCGGAAACTCCACCGTAAACGAATCGCCAAGAGACTTGATTACTTTGCCATCGAACTTGGCAGTGAGAACGCGAATAAGCGCATCGTGAGTTTTGAGAAGATCAAATGCCCGCACTTCGTCTTCCGAAAGCTTCTTGGAAAAGCCGGCGATGTCCGTGAACATGATTGCAGAGATCTTTTGGGTGCGCATTTCTGATGGATTGGTCATAACAGCATGCTCCTCGTTCAGATACAGGTAAACATTCACTATCCCACTTCAAAGATAGTGGGGTAGGAGTAGAATGTCAATAAAGTGTTTAATGAAGTTCACCCAAGTCGTTTTACAAAGGGAAGAGCCCCTTTTTGGCTGTGGTTATCTTTCTTTGTTCATATAGCATTTTTGCACGTATTCTCCTACCATTCTATCTGTACTGAACTGTGAAAGGAGTGTTTGCATAGCGTTCCGGATGCGTTTTAGCCATATATGGGGAATACCATGCTCATCCCGATTGTAGAACTCCGGAATGATTGATTCTGAAAGCACTTGAATCAGGCTTTCAAAATCATGTTCATCTTGAGTTTCAAGATCGGCATCGTTTTGATCGTCACCAATTTTCCATCCATTCTTGCCGTTGTAACCCTCGCGCCACCAACCATCCATAATGCTCAGATTAAGTCCTCCATGGATGGTGACTTTCATGCCGCTGGTTCCGCTCGCTTCAAGCGGACGTCGCGGATTATTCAACCAAACATCGACACCGGAGACGAGATGGCGTGCAACATTGATATCGTAATTTTCGAGGAAGATCACTTTGCCAATAAGTTCAGGGTGTCGTGTGATTCCAATAATCTGTTGTATAAATCGTTTGCCTTCATTGTCACGCGGATGCGCTTTGCCGGAAAATATAATTTGAACGGGATATTGCTTGTTACGGAGTAGCGGAATAATTTTCTCTAAATGTCGGAATATCAGCGGTGCGCGTTTATATGTTGCAAACCGACGCGCAAAACCGATCGTCAATGCATCGGGAGAAAGGATATGGCTTGTTGCAAACGATGTACCGACACTATAAACATACGGTCGTTCTACTTGCTGGCGTCGAGCGTACTCCACGAGGTCACGTCGCAGATTATAACGTAATGCCCACAGTTCCTCATCGGTAGCAAGTTCGTCATCTGCAAACTTCTTCCAGAACTTCGGTTCCATCAATTTCTCTGTCCAGTCAGAACCAAGCCGCTTGTTCCAGAAATCATGCGCGTGCGTTGTTGCCCATCCCGGTGTATGGATACCGTTGGTGATGTGTCCAATGGGAACTTCATCCACTGTCTTGCCGGGGAAGAGGTCTTTCCACATTTTCCTGCTCACGTGTCCATGCAGCTCGCTCACACCATTTGCTGCACGCGACATCTTGATGGCAAGCACGGTCATCGTGAATTGCTCATTTGTATCGGATGGATTCACACGTCCATAGGACATCAAATCTTCGTGCGTTAATCCTGTGGAATTCCAGAATTTGCCGAAGGAGTATGCCATCAATTCTGAATTGAATCGATCATGTCCCGCCGGTACCGGTGTATGTGTTGTGAAAACACACTTCGAGCGAACTAGCCGTTCTGCTTCCTCGCGTGTTTTTCTGGATTTTAATTCCTGCTGCAGCAGCTCAAGCACGAGAAATGCAGAGTGTCCTTCGTTCATATGAAAGACAGATGGAGCGATTCCAAGCGATTGGAGAAGCCGCACGCCGCCGATGCCAAGAATAATCTCCTGCCCGATGCGTGTATCGATGTTGCCGCCGTACACCGTGGAAGTCAGTCCTTGAAAATGCTGATCGTTTTCAGGAAGATTCGTATCGAGCAGATAGAGAGTGACTCGCCCGATGTGTACCGTCCACGTTTGGAAATATACCGTACTATGTCCAATTTCAATAGAGTTGAGTAGTCGCCCGCCTTCGGGCTGGAGAACCAGTCCAAGCGGAAGATGTTCCGGATCGTTTGAAGGATATGATTCTTCCTGCCAGCCATCAGCATTTAATCTCTGCTGGAAATAGCCCTGACGGTAAAACAATCCAATCCCGACAAACGGGATACCGAGGTCGCTTGCAGACTTTGTGTGGTCACCGGAAAGAATTCCAAGCCCGCCGGAATAAATCGGCAGCGATTCATGCAATCCAAACTCAGCGCTGAAATATGCCACCGGATTTTTCAACGTCGCCGCATGACGCTTTGCCCATGTCGATGGCTTTGTCATATAAGATTCAAATTCTTCGAGCACAGCATGCACTCTTCGCGCAAATTCATGATCGCGCAGCCGTGCCTCCAATTCCTGGTCGGAAATTTCACTCATCACCGCTACAGCATTGTGGTTTGAGTACCGCCACACAAGAGGCGAGAGTTCTTTGAACACATGATGGGATTCCGGATTCCACGTCCACCAGAGGTTTCGTGCGAGTGCGCGGAGACGTACAGAGAGATGAAGATGTGAAGAATTTTTAGTTTTAAAAATTGCTAACATCGGGCACCTATGACTGATTCAAATTCTTATCTTAGAATGCAAAAATTTTGCTAATAAAACCAGATAGAAACGAATCCTAGAAAAACAAAAGCGCGAACATGATTGCCCGCGCTTTTATGCAATTCTATACAATAAAGATAAATATTTTCTTTGCAGTTAACTCTTCTTAGGCACATCGACAATACAACGAACTGTATCACGTGCAATAAGCAATTCTTCGTTCGTCGGGATAACGAACACCTTCACACGGCTTCTCTGTGTATTGATTTCTCCCTCTTTACCTCCAACCTTTTCATTGTTGAGCTGCTCGTCTATTTCAATCCCAAGCCACTCGAGGTTGGCACATATGCGCTGTCGAATAGTAGCTGCATTTTCTCCGATACCGCCGGTAAAGATGAGGGCGTCGGTGCCGTTCATTTCAGCTAAATACGATCCGATGTATTTTTTTGCACGCTGTGCAAAAATGTTTATGGCAAGTGTGGCGCGCCGATCCTGATGGTCTTTCGCTTCTTCCAGCAAGTCGCGCATGTCGTTCGTTAATCCTGAAATGCCGAGCAACCCAGACTGTTTGTTGAGCAGTGTGTCGATCTCGCTCATCGACATGCCTTCTTTGTGTGAAAGAAACTCAAGCACTGCCGGATCAATATCGCCGCCTCGTGTTCCCATGACCAATCCTTCTAACGGCGAAAGCCCCATCGATGTGTCAAACGAAGCTCCATTCTTGATTGCGCATGCTGAACATCCATTACCGAGATGTATTGTTATAACATTGGTCTCCTCCCGCGTCTTTCCGGTGAGCTGCCGGTAACGGTATGCCACGTACCGGTGCGATGTGCCATGGAATCCATATCGCCGGATTTTATGCCGCCGATAGAGTTGGTATGGAATAGCATACAGGAATGATGTCTCCGGCATGGTTGAGTGAAATGAAGTGTCAAACACGACTACTGCCGGTATGCCGGCGCCAAGAAGCTCGCGTGCTGCATGAATACCTTTGAGGTTTGCCGGATTGTGCAGCGGGGCAAGATCGATACAGTCTTCGATTCCGCGAATAACCGCATCCGTGATAATCGTAGATTTCGTAAATTGCTCTGCGCCATGGACGACACGATGCCCGACCGCATGAATATCCGCGAGCGATTGAATATCGGGAATTTGGGCGTCTTTCGAAATAATCCATTTAATAACATGATCAAGCGCAGCGCGATGGTCGCGCAGCGGAGCTGCGTGTTTTACTGCTGTTTTACCGGCAGCCTGCAGTGAAACGAGTGCCTGGCTCCCGATACGTTCGATGAGACCTTTGGCAAGTTGTTTGTCCGCATTTTTCTCAATCATTTCAAGATCGGTTTGAATGATCTGAAATTTAAGAGACGAACTGCCGCAATTTAAAACAAGAATATTCATATGTTCAGTCTGAAGTTTTAGATGATAAAGAAAAAGTAGCGATTCCTGTTAAGGAATAACATCGCTAGGTTGTTAAAAACGATGTTTCAAACTTACAGCTTTGTTGCTGAAAACTCAAGTTAGGATTGTTTCATTTTCCAGTTTTTTTCCGCTATCTTCATTCACGAAATGAACTTGTATACTTATTTTCACAAAATGACTCTTACGGTTAAAAACTGTCAGCGACAGAGCGCGAATCCACATTTATTCGGCATGAAATGAAGAAATTCACACTGAAGCCGCTCCCCGGCGATCATCTTCATCTTGTTCAGCCCCAACATCTGCGAATCAACTATCAACAGGAATTGAATCCTGCGCAGTACGAAGCGGCGACATCGGTCAATGGTCCGCACTTGATTATTGCCGGAGCGGGAACAGGGAAGACACGCACAATTGTGTATCGCGTGGCATATCTCGTGGAATTAGGTGTTAAACCGGATTCGTTGTTGCTGCTGACATTCACGCGCAGAGCAGCACAAGAAATGTTGAGGAAAGCGTCGATTCTCTTGGACAGCCGATGTGAGCAGGTCTCAGGCGGAACATTCCATTCGTTTGCGAACAGCGTCCTGCGAAAATATGCAGGTCAGCTTGGATACGAGAGCAACTTCACAATTCTCGATCAAGCGGATGCTGAAGACGTTATCAATTTGATTCGGACGCGGATGAAATTTGATACAAAAGAGAAACGTTTTCCACGCAAAGAAACACTCTATGATCTCTACAGCCGTTCGCTGAACACGGTGACTCCTGTGAAAGAACTGCTGGCGAGGGATTATCCCCAGTATCTTGAAATCGAAACCGACATCTCTACGCTTCACGGTACCTATGTGAAATACAAACGTGAGCACAACTTGATGGACTACGATGATTTGCTTCTGAATCTTGCGTTATTACTGCGCCAAAACGAAGCGGTGCGTGCGACGCTTTCTGACCGCTATAAATATATTATGGTGGATGAATATCAGGATACCAATAAACTGCAAGCTGAAATTGTAAAATTGTTGGCATCCAAGCACAGGAATTTGATGGTGGTCGGCGATGATGCACAGTGTATTTATTCTTTCCGCGGGTCAACAATTCAGAATATTCTTACGTTCGGCGAGGAGTTTGAGGATTATAAGATTATCAAGTTAGAAGAAAATTATCGAAGCACGCAACCGATCTTGAACCTGGCAAATGAAATTCTGTTGCGTGGCGGAGGAAAATTGGGCGGTTAAAATGTACACGAAAGAACTTTTCACAAAGAAAACGGGCGGCAGCTTGCCGCAGCTTGTATCGGCACAGACGGAGAACCAACAGTCGCGGTACGTCGTGCAGAAGATTCTTGAATATCGCGAAATGGGTATCCCGCTGAAAGAGATGGCGGTATTATTTCGATCCTCATTCCATTCGTTTGATTTGGAAATCGAATTAGCAAAGGCGAATATTCCATTCCTAAAGTTTGGCGGATTTAAATTCATCGAAACAGCGCATGTAAAAGATGTTGTGGCATATCTGCGTGTGCTCGAAAATCCGCGCGATGTTGTCTCGTGGAATCGTATTCTTCTGCTTATTGATGGTGTAGGCCCGCGCACTGCGGAAAAAGTCGTGGACGATATTCTGAAGCGACGTGTTGGTTTAGCGAAGGAATTCAAAGAAGCTGTGACAGCAACAACAAAATTCTGGATGGAATACGGCAACTATCCCGATAATGTCCGCAAGTTATTCGATATGCTGAAAGAAGTTGCTGCGCCCAACATTTCTCCGGCAGAAAAGACATCTCACATTCTTCAATACTATGAACCAATTCTCCATGCTCGCTATGAAGATCATCTCAAACGGAAGAAAGATCTTGAGACATTCCAAAATATTACTGAACGCTATAAGTCTGTTGATGAATTATTGACAGATTTAGCGCTTGAACCGCCGAACGAAAGTATTGCTGATATTGAATCGCCAGGTCCGGAAACAGAGTACCTGACACTCTCGACTATTCACAGTGCCAAAGGATTGGAATGGAATGCCGTCTTCATCATTTATGCACTCGAAGGAAGATTCCCGACAATGCGGTCCGCAGCAAGCGATGAGGAAATGGAAGAAGAACGCCGGCTGATGTATGTCGCTTGTACACGCGCAAAGGAGCATCTGATTATCACCTATCCGATGAATATTTACGATCGTGAAAGCGGTATAATTTTGACAAAGCCCTCGCGCTTCATTGAAGGCATTGGAGAAAAATTATTAGAGCCGTGGGTAGTTGATTGAAATGCTCAATTATCAATCCCAAAATCATTTAATCACCAAATCGCAGCTCCCTCGCTGTGTCATCCTTGCTGCCGGTGCTTCTACGCGTTTGCGCCCATTGACGGATTCAAAACCGAAGTGTTTGCTGGAAGTCGGAGGGAAGACACTACTTGAACGAACCATCGAGAATGTTCTTGATGCTGGTGTCAAAGAAATTGCTGTCGTCATCGGGTACCAAGGAAAGATGATTCGGGGATTTGTCAAACATCGTTTTCCGCAAATATATATTCGCTTTATCCTCAATCCGGATTATACTAAAACAAATAACGCTTACTCGCTTCTCCTTGCAAGGAGATTTCTTGAGAATAAAGAAGGCAATGTGGGCTCTGGCTTACTCTTACTTGATAGCGATATTCTTTTTTCGTCAAAATTGCTGCCGTTCTTTCTGAGCAACCCTTTGCAAGATTGCGTTGCTGTTCGAGTGTCCGGTGAACATAGTGAAGAAGAAATTCGGGTGAAGGCAGATGGCTATGGGAATATTGTATTGATCGGAAAAGAAACGCCACTCAATGAAACCTATGGAGAGTCAATCGGCATCGAAGTGTTTTCTGCCGAAACAACAGCGCACCTCATCACGATTCTCGAACGACGCGTGAGGAGTGGTGTGGGGCGAACAGAATTCTATGAGGCATCATTTCAGGAAATGATTAACCATGGAACTCAACTCAAAGCCATTGATGTCATTGCATTTCCAGCAATTGAAATAGATACAGTAGAAGATCTCCAACTTGCGGAACGAATGAACATCGTTTGATGAAATGTATTCATATCGAAAATCTCTTAAGTCTGACATCTCCGACGAACTTATCAACATTTACTTGCTTCGTCCCATTGCGGGATTGATCGTTTGGGCACTCTATAATACTCCTGTTACAGCGAATCAAGTGACCATCGCATCAACAATCGCTGGACTTGTTGCCGCATTTTTCTATTTGAAAGGGACTTCAGAAGCATTTATTGTTGCTGGACTGCTTATTACGCTTAAAGACCTACTTGACTCTGCTGATGGCCAACTTGCACGAGCGAAACAGCAATACAGCCGTGTCGGAAGATTTTTAGATTCTATCGGTGACTTTGTGGTAGATGCGGCAGTGTTCGGTGCCATCGGTTGGATTCTCTATCAATCGGGCGGTAATTGGTGGATGTTGTTGCTCGCTTTGCTCGGACTTGTCGGTATTTCGCTTCGAGTATCTTACCACGTATTTTATCAAGTGAACTTTCTCCATTTGCAGAAACAGTCTGCGAACAATCGTATATCTGAAGAAATTCGAGAAGAAGATCTGAAGAAAGGTGGCGTCGAACTTGTTCTTCAGCGGATTTTTCAGTGTATCTATGGTTGGCAAGATCGGCTTATTGAGAGAGTTGATCGATGGAGTTATGGAGGAAACCTCCGAAGGTCGCACGAAAATGAACCAAGAGATCCTTCAGAAGGTTCTTCTCGTGAACCTTGTCAAAGGTGCCAAGAGTGGTATTCTGATATTACTTCTTTGCGTATCTCCGGCCTACTTGGTTTCGGTACGGAGTTTTTCTTGCTGATGTTGTGTTCGGTTTTAAACCGATTAGAATTGTATCTCTATCTCAACATTTTTCTCATGAACGGAATTTTTATACTGTGCCTTCTCTACAGACGATTTGTTCTGTTGAGATATCTGCAAGCAGTGAAGTACTAACAAAAAGAAACCCCGTGAAGTAAGGGGAGCGATGCTGGAAGATATACTCGTCAAGATCGTTTGGCGCAACAATAATCGGCGCCGATCTATCCTCTTGTCTCGTGGCTAGTACTTTCAAAAAACAATGATTGAAAGCGTTCCCTATGCTGCTACCATTACTGGCATTGGATTTTCCACTGCCTTTTTTAGTTGCTTGAAGCGTTTTAATTTTCCTCGAAGCGTTGAGACTAATGTCTGTTCAGAAATGGGTTTCATCAAATAATCGTCCACTCCAAGTTCTTTGCCGGTGCGGACGAGAACCTCATCTGTAAGTCCGGATAAGAAAACGAAGGGAATACTCTGAACATTTTTCAGTTCCTGTACTTTCTCATAGAATGTAAAACCGCCCATAGTTGAGGTCTCAAGATTAATATCACAGAGAATTAGATCAGGGACAAACTTTCGGAGTAACGCGTATGCCTCATCGGATGTTGATAACGCTGTGACATCGAACCCATTGTCTTCCAACGATGCTTCAAGCAATTCTAAAAGCCGTGTGTCATCGTCAATGACGAGAATCTTGTTCCTCTGTTTATGTTGAATAACGTTCATCAACTGCGTTTGAATTTGCAAATGTTCCTCTTCGGAGATTTGGAATGTATTTCGTAGATCAGAAAGAGATTTCGCATCGGGTAAAGAAATTAGATTATTAGATAATCGCCGATTAATGACACTCTTGTAGCATTCTCGCTTCACATTCTTTTCGATTCCCTCATGTTCAGCGTCTGTAATTTCCAGCAATGTCCGTAACTCATTTAAACGACGCTTTTCCTCTGCTGTCAATGCCCCGTCATACCACATCTCAGCAAGTGTCTTGCGATAAGATTCCAACTCAATACTCCGATCAACAACAAGCTCTTGCTGTGGTTCATAGTCTTTTATTGCCATATCTGTAGGTCCATCGAATGGGAGCGATGGTAAAGTCGCTGCTAATGGAACGAGTGTCGTACTTGTGACAATCGGTGCGGGTCTCGATAAAAGCGGCATCGACAGAGTCTCGGCTACAGGTTGGGGAGGCTTGGAAGCAACGCTTGATTGTATAAATTCATCAAGACGTCTTATATCCTCCTTACATTCGGTCTCTATTTTAGTACATTCGAACTCTGTTTTAAGGGCGGAAATTCGTTCTTCCAATGCGAGCGCGTAGACGTTTCGAGGGTCAAGTTCTTTGGCTTTAACAATTTCTCTCTGTGCAGAATCTAGTTCGCCTTTCCGGATCAATTGATCAACGCGTTTCAAGACCTCGCTGACGATTTTCTTATTATCGTCACGAGGTGTAAGTTCGTGCACTGATTGAAGATTTTGTTGTGACATATTTTGACTAATCATTTTCATATTCCTTCTTTTTATCTCTTAGGCCTAATACATCAATAACTGTTCCGACTTTTTTAATGCCATATTAGGTTTATTATGATGCATAGAGGTTCAAAAACAAGAAGAATTCGCGGGTTTTTAAAGGATTGCTACCCCCCCGTAGGTAATTTGCTTAGAGATTGTAGAAAAGTAATTCCTGCAGCAAGATAGGAACAGGTAAAATCTTCTCGATCTTTTCTAAAAAGACCGTGTGTTGTAGATATTCCTCAGCAAAACGCTGATGTGGGGGTTGAAGAGAAGCCTCTGAGCTGTCTAAAACGTTTTAATCTGCCTTGAAGTGTAGAAAGCAGTGTATGCCTGGAAATAGGTTTTAATAAGTAGTCATCGGCGCCAAGTTCTTTTCCTGTCCAAGCTAACTTTTCATCCGTAAGTCCCGTTAGGAAAACGAAAGGAATGTTTTGAAGATGTTTATTTGCCTGGACTTTTTCGTAAAGAACGAATCCATTCATTGTTGAGGTCTTAAGATTGATGTCGCACAAAATGAGATCGGGAATGTATTCATGTAAAAGCGTATAGGCTTCATCGGATGTCGCCACAGCAATGACATCAAATCCATCTTCCATCATTGAGCTGGCTATCATATTCAAGAACTGATCATCATCGTCAATGATAAGAATTTTATCACGCTGTTTATGTTGCTTTATTTGCATGAAGGGTCCTTGAATCTGCAAATGCTCTTCCTGTGAGATATGGAATGCTTTTTGAAGATCGGCGAGTGACTTGACGTCACCTAAGTCGACCGAACCGTTGGATACATGCTTGGCGAGAGCCTCTTTATAACATGAGTGCTTAATTTCCTTCTCAAACATTTCATGTTCAACATCTAAAATCTCCAGCACGGTCCGTAATTCCTGTAAATGCCGTTCTTCATCATCTGTGAGTGCTCCATCGCACCATGCTTTTGCAAGTTCTTCGCGATAGCATTTGAATTCAATGCTTCGATCGTTGGTTTGTTCTGGATGCGAAACCTGTGGTTTCTCGGTTAGAGCTTCCGGGGTTTGTGTTGTTGCCCGAGGCAGAACGTTGTCAGTTTGTTTTGAGGATGAAATCACAGCCATCATCGCTTCCATGGGCGCTAATGGCAGAAGTGCTTGTGGTGTTTGAGGTGCAATAAATTTATCATTAACCGGTGAAGAAAAAGGAGGTGTTCTATACTGTTCTTTTGCTGTCCGATTAGCAAGCAACAATTCTCCTTGTGCACGACCAAAATCGCCTTTCTGAATTAATTGGTTTGTACGTTTAAGAATTTCGCTTACTAATTTTATTGTATCACTTCGAGAAGGACTAACTTGCGATGTCGTTGGTTGTTCTTGTTGAATGTTTGGCTTTGTCATGGCGTCGCTCCTTCACATTCAATAATGTGATACAGGACAAATATCATAACGTTCATCTTCAAAAGAAGTGTCCTCCGTCACATATGGTTTTTTACAAACGACGATATTTAACGTTTTTTAATGGAAATTCGAGAAAAACAACATGATTTATACGTTTCAAGAATGGCTTACTTTTATAGGGATATGCTGAACAATACGGAAACTATTTTGCAAGGGCCGCAGAAGCGGCAATGATAGACTTGGCACCTGCCGCAAGAATCTCCCTTGCACAGGAATTCGTTGTTGCCCCTGAGGTGATAACATCATCTACCAGAAGACATGTTTTTCCATAAAACTTTTTGGAAGCACCCGGTAAAGTTTCAAACGCGTCTTTCATATTCTTATAACGTTCTTTGAGATTCAACTTAGTTTGCGTTTGTGTGTGACGTGTTCGACGAACCGCATCCACTATAATTGGTTTGCCGATGATCGAAGCAATGCCTTGTGCAATAAATTCAGACTGGTTATAGCCGCGTTCGCGATGTTTGATTCGATGCAGCGGTACTGGAACGATAATGTCGGTTTCCACATTCCAATCCCGAACTAATCCACCAATCTGCTTTCCCAATTCTACTCCAAATGATTTATACTCTTGATACTTCAGTGCATGTGCAATGTGTTGAAACGGTCCTTCTCTTTCGAACACGTAACATGAAATAAGATCGTCAATACACCCTTCGGCGAGAAGTTTGCCGCGGGTTTCCTGATAAAGAGAATGGTCTTTGGTAAGAGCAGGAATGGCACCCCAACAATTCCGGCAGATCTTCTGGCTACCATCCGGCAGAGGCATATTGCAAGAGATACACACTGGTGGGTAGATGAAATCGAGTAAAGGTTTTATTATGGACTTGGCGATGGTCAATATTGTCAAGTGCAATGTTATAAGGCACGCTGTTGTAAATTTAAAAAACCGTCGAACGAATAGATGAATGCTGCTCTCTTATCTGGGTTTGCTTGGCGGACTCGTGAGCTGTAGAAAAGATTTCAGCAATTCTTCTTCTTTACAAATATACTAAATATTTTCTTCTCTTCCTTTTCCAGACTTGGTCAGCTTTTCTTTTCCAACTTTTCAATTTCGTCCCGTAATTCCGCGGCACGTTCGAATTCCAAATCTTTTGCCGCCCGTTTCATCTCCACTTTTAATTCATTCAGCAGATCTTTCTTCTGGTCGCTCGTGAGGTACTTTGCTACTGTTTCGGCAATAGCCAGAGGTTTGGATTTCTGATAACGTTCATCCCGTTTTATCTTCACATCGGCAATAGATGTAGCGGCGAGAATTTCCTCTACCGTTTTATAAATCGTAACAGGTGTGATATCATGCTTTGTATTATAATCGATCTGTTTTGTGCGACGACGATTTGTTTCACCGATCATGCGTTCCATGGAACCGGTCATTTTATCGGCATAGAGAATAACTTTGCCGTTAACATTGCGTGCTGTGCGGCCTGCTGTTTGAATGAGCGAACGTTCGGATCGTAGAAAACCTTCTTTGTCCGCATCAATAATGGCAACAAGAGATACTTCTGGTAAATCGAGCCCTTCACGTAGCAGATTCACACCAACGAGAACATCGAACTCGCCCAATCTCAAATCGCGCAGCGTCTCCACGCGTTCCAATGCATCCACTTCCGAATGGATATATCGGACTTTGATTCCAATATTCGTTAAGTATTCTGTCAGGTCTTCAGCCATGCGCTTTGTTAAGGTGGTTACCAATGTGCGTTCTTTTCGTGCCGTGCGCGTCCGAATCTCAGCAATCAAATCGTCAATCTGGTGTTTGCTTGGACGAACTTCGACATCCGGATCAATCAGGCCGGTGGGGCGGATAACTTGTTCCACGAAGATGCCTTGGCATTTTTGCAGTTCGTATGGTCCCGGCGTTGCACTGACAAAAATGATTTGTTTCTCCATCGCTTCCCATTCATCGAATGTCAATGGTCGATTGTCGAGCGCTGATGGGAGTCGGAAGCCGTACTCCACAAGGGTTGTTTTACGCGAACGGTCACCGGCATACATACCGCCGATTTGCGGTACAGAAACATGTGATTCGTCAATAATGGTAAGAAAATCTTTTGGGAAATAATCCAACAAACATGATGGACGTGAACCCGGCGGCCTGCCTGCGAAATGGCGTGAGTAATTTTCAATACCTGAACAATAACCGACTTCGCGCAACATTTCCATGTCGAACCGTGTTCGTTGTTCAATTCGCTGTGCTTCGACGAGTTTCCCGAGAAAACGGAGTTCAGTTGTTCTCTCACGCAATTCTGTATAGATGCCATCCATCGCCCGCTCAATGGTTTCACGCGACGTAATGAATTGTTTGGCAGGATAAATCATTTCAAAATCAGCTTCTCCGACAACTCGGCCATCCACTTTATTGATGTACGAGATACGCTCAATTTCATCACCGAAAAATTCGATACGTATCGCCTCTTCATTTTCATAGCTGGGGATAACTTCTACCACATCACCTCGCACGCGAAATGTCCCGCGAGCAAACTCATAATCGTTCCGTATATACAATAAGTCGATAAGTCGTTTGAGCAATCCTTGACGGCCAAGATGATCCCCCTTTTTCAGTGTTAATGTCTGGCTGATCCATTCATCAGGTGCGCCAATACCGTAAATGCAGCTGATCGAAGCAACGACGATAACATTGGGATCGCCACTGAGCAAGGCACTCGTCGCACGCAATCGCAGACGGTCAATTTCATCGTTTACCGAAGAATCTTTGGCAATGTAGGTATCGGTGGTCGGAACGTATGCTTCCGGTTGGTAATAATCGTAGTAGCTGATGAAGAACTCGACGCGATTATTGGGGAAGAAACTTTTGAATTCAGCATATAATTGTGCTGCGAGCGTCTTGTTGTGAGACATCACGAGCACGGGTTTATTGATGTGCGTGATGACATTCGAAATGGTGAAGGTTTTTCCGCTTCCGGTAACGCCGAGCAGTGTCTGATGCCGATCGCCGCGTTCTACCCCCTCGACAAGCTGTCGAATTGCTTCTGGTTGATCGCCGGAAGGTGTGAGGTCTGAGATGAGCTGGAACGACATCGGCAATATACAGTCTTTTATTCGTGGTTGAGAACGAGAAATTTCAGATATGGGGCAAATAAGTTCTCATATCGTGTATCTTAAATCTTAATTTCAATATACAACAAAGCAATGATGTCTTCAACGGTTGTTTGTTTAAGAAGAGTCTTCCTCTTCTCTTCAATCCCTTTCTTGACACTACTACGTTTTTCTCGTACTATGCTTGTGAAAAGAGTTATTTTATCCTTTTAATTATTTCTATTGGGCAGGAGATCATTATTCAATTAGACTTCATGACAACAGGTTTTTTTGTAGACCAACCACCATTTTGGGGAACGTTGTATTTCCAGATTATTCTGATTTTTATTCTCGCTCTGATTGGATATGCATTCTATTTTCAGCGAAAGCGTCGTCGTCGATCCTTACATGAACAAAATGTATTTACACGCCAATTGATTGATTCGATGGAAGCAGAACGAAAACGCATAGCTACTGAATTACACGACAGCATCGGCCAGGAACTTCTCATCATTAAAAACAGGGCATTGTTGGCATTAAATGATCTGAAGAACAAGAAAAATGTGCGAGAACAACTCGATGAGATTTCTAATACAGCATCGCAAGCAATCCAAGGAACCAGAGAGATCACGAATAATCTTCGTCCCTACCAGATTGATAGATTAGGATTGAAGAAGTCGCTCGAATCGATTATCAATAGAGCAGCGCGGACGACGACGCTTTCCTTTACATCGGATATCGATCCCATCGATAATCTTATTCCAAAAGAAATGGAAATTCATGTCTATAGAATTATACAGGAATGCGTCAATAATATCATTAAACATGCACATGCGACTGCCGGAAAAGTTACCATCAAGCGATGGTTTAATCGATTGAATATTGACGTAGAAGATAACGGTACCGGATTTGATGTTTCACTTCAGCGAACTCAAAATGAACGTGGGATAGGATTACAGGGAATTGTAGAACGTACTCGGTTTATTGGAGGAACGATGAGAATTGAATCGAACCCTGGAAAAGGAACCAGAGTATTAATAACAATTAAAACGTACGATAGAATAGATGACGAAAACTAAATTACGAATCATCATCGCAGATGATCATCCGATATTTCGCAAAGGCCTGCTCTTAGCAATTGGATCTGAACGTTCCATAGAAATCATCGGTGAAGCGGGGGACGGACTACAAGCACTGTATCTTACGGAAAAACTCAAACCGGATGTCATCGTGCTTGATATTGAAATGCCGGGATTAACCGGCCTTCAGGTTGCAGGGGAAATCATCAGACGACATCTCCCGTCTCATATAGTCTTCTTAACGATGTACAAAGAAGAAGATATGTTCAACGAAGCGATGGATCTTGGAGTGAAAGGGTATGTATTGAAGGAAAGCGCAGTAAGTGATATCGTTGCCGCTATCAAGACAGTTGCAACTGGACGGTACTATCTCAGTCCGTCTATCTCAGAATACCTCGTCAGCAGAGGCGATTACGCCCGTTCACTGATCAAGAAGAAACCTCAATTGGAGAACCTCACACCCACCGAACGCAAAGTCCTACGCCTCATCTCGGGAAACAAAACAAGTAAAGAAATCGGAGATGATTTACATATCAGTTATCGGACCGTCGAGAATCATCGAACCAACATCTGCAACAAGCTTGAAATCCACGGAAGTCATTCCCTCCTCAAGTTCGCAATCGAATATAAAACGGTTTTGTAGGTATATTCAGGAGTTCGATATTGCGGAGTTCAATATCAAGAACAAAAGGCAAGAGAATCGTGCTTAAATGTTATATAATAAAACAAAGTAATGAAACAAAGATTTAAAATTATTGAGAATTTAATGTTATTTTATGACCATTATTTTTGTCTCCATAGTATTTCCAGCTTTGATATAGGGGTTTGAGAAAAACTCTTTCTTTTGGTCTATCTCATAAAATCGACAGCTAGCTGTTGCCGTCCTGAAAATTCTTGTCAAGAGCATTGTAATCCGGAAGGGATGACGTGCTGATACGATTATATTTTTTAAGATAAGACATTAAAAAGCCTCATAATTGCGTTACATTTGCAACTTTTTGTGGATCGAGCGATCAAGTTTCATTGCTCTTTATCATCACCTTCTATTTTCAACATTTTTTGATTTTGAGGAGGATATAAAGTACATTTGTACAAATAATAATGGTTGTGTACATTCGGCATTGACAACGATAAGAGTCTTGCCGAAAGTTACCGCTAGATGATGTCTTGGTGATTCTTCATAAGATTTTATTGTTGAACACCATAAGGTATATCTCGGTGAAAAAGGGGAATAGAGGCAAGCATTGCATAGTATGCACATGCGAATATCCATTCTGCTGCTGTCTCATTCATCATTTCTGATATTCCCGCGTAGTATGCAGAGATGCATGTCCAGCGCTGCTGTGACTGTTATCACCGTAAGAGAAAATGAAATATGGGTTATTTTCCTATAGAATTCTTCCAGCTACAGTTTCGCGATTATTTATTCACGTATATAATGTTGTAGATACTTTTATGAATCCTATTTCTATAGTGCTTCTTCTCTTTATTTTGTTCATTGCTTGCAGTATTGAGTAACAGAAAAAGCTGGTATGATGCTATAATATTGTAGGTTTTGTTGGAGTTACACTATGAAACACATAACCAAAACAAAGACTCAACTTCTTAACGAAGTTGCTCGATTACGCAAGCACACAAAGAAGAACGGGGCCGCATCAAACACGAGGGTAAAAACGGTATTACTGCCTTTTACTGAGTTATACAATCTTCTTTTCAATAGCATTCATGATGAAATATTTGTCTATAAGTCTCCCAATCAAGGGGGAGTGCCTTCTAAGTTTCTCGAAGTGAATGGAGTCGCCTGCAAACAATTAGGGTGTACCCGGGAGGAACTTCTCCCAAAAAGTCCATACGACATTCATTCCCCCGAGACCATCCCCCACGTTGAAGCTATGATGAAAAAACTTATGACACAGAAATATATGGTGTGGGAAGGGATACATCTTGCAAAAAAATGGTTATAGAATTCCGGTTGAGGTGAGTAATCATTTATTTGAGTTGAAGGGAAAACCAACAGTTATATCGGCGGTTAAGGATATCACTTCTCGCAAACAAGCCGAAGAGGCACAGAAACATATAGAACAAGCGGTGCGTGAAAGTGAACACAGATTCAGGACGCTTGCTGAGGCATCCTTTGAAGGAATCGCACTAACGGAAAATGGTATTATTGTCGATATGAACGAGCAACTTGCACATATGTATGAATATGAGAGAAGTGAACTCATTGGAAAATCGCTCTTCGATATAGTCGTACCTGAATTACGTGCTCACGTCAATGAGACGATTCAATTGGGCAAAAGAGAATCTTATGAAATTCTCGGTCTGCGGAAAAATGGTACAACATTTCCTGCAGAGGTTCGTGGAAGAATCACTCGAATGGGCGGTAAGGAATTATATATCTCCACTATTCGTGATATCACCGAACGCAAACAAACAGAAAAGATTTTTCAGCATGAACGTAATCTTCTTCGGACATTGATTGATACTATGCCTGAACTAATCAATTATAAAGACTTAGAAGGTCGATATCTTCTCAACAATCTTGCACATTTGCGTTCTATTGGGGCGAAGTGTCAGGAAGATGCGCTTGGAAAGACCATGTTTGATTTTCATGCTGCAGAATTGGCGCAGCAATATTACGATAATGAAATGCAGGTTATCCAGAGCGGAAAGGCAATAATTGAAACGGAGGAGCTTGCTTTGCATAAGGACACGGGAGAAAAACGTTGGCATCTTTCCAGTAAAGTTCCGCTGAAGGATAATCAAGGAAAAGCGGCAAGCTATAGTACGATTAGCCGCGATATTACTGAACGCAAGCATGCAGAAGCCGATCGCGAGCGATTGATTAAAGAGTTGCAAAGTGCAGGTTCCGATATAAAAACTCTGAGTGGACTTGTTCCTATCTGCGCAAATTGTAAAAAGATACGTGATGATAAAGGATTTTGGACACAAGTAGAATCCTATATCCAGGAACGTTCGCATGCTCGCTTTAGTCACGGTATTTGTCCTGATTGTATGAAGAAATTATATCCGAACTTCATACTGAATAAAGGGACTGAGTAGAGGAGGCAAAATCATGGAATCATCGGTATCTGCAAATGATGTCCTAGAATTTAAAAAGGCAGGGAAAAAATTCCATCCATTTCCACAACGGACATTCGTTATAATTCTCTTGTTCACTCTCGCCATATTCTTGCATCTTATTTATCAAGCTTGGATTTTTTATAGAGATTTCAATTTTACAGCAACGCAAATATTTCGATTGCAAGAGCTGAGCGGTGTCATTACGAATCTTGACGAGGTTCTCACAATGTCAGCACGAATGGCAGTTGCAACAAGTGATCTGAAATGGGAAACAAGGTACCGGAAGTACGAACCAATTCTGGACTCTACAATTCAAACCGCATTGAAGTTGGTACCGGATGCTTTTTTATCTGAAGCAGCTCTTCAAACGAATACAGCAAATCTAAAGCTGGTCAAATTGGAGAATAATGCTTTTGATCTCATTCGGAGTGGAAACAATAAGTCTGCTGCTGCACTGCTTTCATCCGAAGAATATGAGCAGGAGAAGCAATTATATGCCGAGGGCCTGAAGAAAATTACCGCAACTATATCTAACAGAGCATCTAGTGCTCTTCAAGAACAGCGTAAGACATCACTTGTCACCGGTATCATCATAACGGTCACAATAGCAATTCTCTTAACAATTTGGATCATTGTGTTACGGATTTTACGAAATTATACAAATGCTCGTAAGAAAACAGAGGAAGCTTCCCAACATGAACGCAATTTTCTTCGTGTACTGATTGACAATTTGCCGGAACTGTTTTATTACAAAGATGAACAAGGGCGTTATATTCTCAACAATCCTGCGCATTTGCGTTCTATTGGGGCGAAGTGTCAGGAAGATGTAGTTGGGAAAACCACATTTGATTACCACCCCCGTGAGTTAGCAGAAAAATACTTTGCAGACGAGATGAAGGTTGTTCGATCCGGCGAGGCGATGATCCGTAAAGAAGAGTTATGTTTTCGCAGGGATACGGGTAAAATGCATTGGCATCTTACAAGTAAAATACCAGTCAAGGATAGCAAAGGGAAAGTAACAGGTTTTGTTTGCATCAGCCATGATATCACCGAGCAGAAACGAGTGCAGGAAGCGTTTGAACATGAACGCAACCTTCTTCGAACATTGATTGATACTATGCCTGAACTAATCAATTATAAAGACTTAGAAGGTCGATATCTTCTCAACAATCATGCACACTTGCAATCTCTTGGTGTAGAGCACCAGGCGGATGTGCTGGGGAAAACAATGTTTGATTTTCACCCCGCCGAATTAGTGCAGCGGTACTACGAATATGAAATGCAAGTTCTTAAGACTGGGGAGGCAGTGTTCAATAAAGAAGAAATTGTTTTGCACCGAGATACTGGTGAACAACGTTGGCATCTAACCAGTAAGGTTCCACTGAAAGATAGCCAGGGAAAAGTGACGAGTTATATTACCATCAGCACTGATATTACTGATCGGAAACATTTCGAAGAAGCACTCGAGCATGAGCGCAATTTACTCCGTACATTAATCGATAATTTACCCGTCCTCATTTTCTCGAAGGATACTGAAGGGCGATATATCCTCAATAATCTCCCGCACCTTCGGTCAATCGGAGTACAACGTCAAGAAGATACCCTCGGCAAAACAACGTTTTATTTCAACCCGCCGGAATTAGCAAAGCAGTATTCCGAAGATGAAATGAAGGTTGTTCAAACAGGTCAGGCAATGTATGAGAGGGAGGAGCTAGCGTTTCATCGAGATACAGGTGAACAGCGCTGGCATCTCACAAGTAAAATTCCTTTGGTCGATAGTCGGGGGAAGGTTATCGGCATGGTTGGTATCGCAAGCGACATCACGGAAAGAAAAAATGCCGAAGCCGAACGTGAACGGATGATCAAAGAACTTCAAGATGCCCTTGCCGATATCAAAACACTAAGCGGGCTTGTTCCAATTTGTGCAAATTGTAAAAAGATTCGTGATGATAAAGGATTCTGGATGCAAGTGGAATCCTATATCCAGGAACGTTCGCAGGCTCGCTTTAGTCACGGTATCTGCCCTGATTGTATAAAGAAACTCTATCCAAACGTCAAACAAGAAAATTGAAACAAACCTAGGCGTAGGGGGAAAAATGAAAAATATTATTCAATTATTCTTGACTCTCTTCACCTTATCAACCAATCTGTTTGCCCAAGCGGATAGTATAAAATTTAACCATTTGACCGTCGATAATGGTCTTTCTGAAAGTAAGGTGCAGTGTATCCTGAAGGATCGGTACGGATTTATGTGGTTCGGTACCGGATACAACGGCTTGAATCGTTACGATGGGAACAAGTTCGTCATTTATAAAAATGACCCTAACGATCCTCATAGCTTTTCCAGTAACATTAACTACAAGCTCTTCGAGGATCGTGAGGGTACGTTGTGGATCGGCACAAGAAATGGATTAGATCGATTGGATCGTTTCACCCGCCCCCTTGCCTGAGGAGAATAGGCATGGATATGATGAATGCCCAGTGCTTTAAGAACACAGCCAAACTGCGTCAAACGCTTAGGATTTTTGGTGTCAAAATAGACTGTACCACCATCTGTGTAGATTTCCGCAGGAATACCTCTGTGTTGAATGTATCTATGTCAGAACTCAAAAGGGGACGCTTGCCGTATCTTCTTCCTTAGCAAAACGCAGCATCACACTTCCCAAGGCATCGTCAATGGCAACCAACAAACAACACCGCGCCGGACCACGTCCCTCAAACCAATCGTGATCACTGCCGTCGAATTGAATGAGTGAGCCCATTGCCTGACGCCGTTGTCGTTTCTTTCGATGAGGACGCTTCTTGCGTCTGGGCGCCCAGAGACTTTCCTTGACCAACCACCGAGTGAGCGTTTGCCGTGAAATGCGCAAAGCGTGATATTCCTCTCACTTCTCGGAAAACACGAATACTGCTTTCGGCTGCTTCTAACACGGTGATTTTGCCTTCTTTGATCCATGCCTGAAGTCCTTTCTCTTTTGAGGACTTCTAAGATACGCAAACCTGACATTTCTATTGGACTTAAAACCCGACATTCTTAATAAGCTATTAGAGACACTGAAAAAAATCCTTTTCATCATTTGCTTTTTTAATTGGAGTTCCTTATTATCTAACCGACCATGGAAATGAGAGATACTGAAAAAACTTTGAACTTTAGTTGTCAGGTTTCATAAGAGAATTCAATTGCATGGCAGCACAAGTCAAAATTCCATCTCCAAACATACCATCCGTTGTTGCTGTATCATCAGACTTGCCGCCGGTCGTTACCGAGGCACAAAAAATTCTGAAAGAGATGGCATCTCAATTCCCAAAAACAGTTACGGGACTTGAGCGGCAGATGATGATTAGCGATATCATGACGCGGACTGATGAAACAACGAAAATGAAGCTGTTGGCTCTGGTTAATCATTTTCTCACTCGTATGTTTACGATCAACGCTTCTGATATTGATATGGGAGGATATGGTTCGCAAGGCTATATCTGGTATCGAGTGTATGGTTCAAAAAGATCAGATCCATCGCTTGGAAAATATTCACAGGACGAAATTAATGTTCTTATCCAAAGCATTATTGGAGAGCGTCAAAGGGCATTTCTATTTGAGAACAGGAATCTTGACTTCTCTCATATGCTCTATATGGAGAGTTCGGATTTCAGAAGGTTCCGTGCTGACGCATATTTTGACTTGGATCAGCTCGCGCTGAATATGCGCGCAATCAATAACACACTTCGCCCCTATAAAGGACTGGAGCTGCACTCAAATGTCACAAAAGTGCTCAGTCTGGCACATACGAAGGAAGGGCTCTGTCTCGTCACAGGTATAACCGGATCGGGAAAAAGTTGCACGCTGGATTCCATTATCGATGCCAACAATCATAGTGTAGATGGACATGTCGTTATTATTGCTTCACCTATTGAATTTGTTCATAAATCAGATAAATGCATCATCAGGCATAGAGAAGTTGGCAGAGATGTGCTTTCCTTTAGAGATGGTGCAGTGCAGGCATTACGTCAAGACCCGGATATTATTATGGTCGGTGAGCTGCGAGATGCTGACACAATTTTAGCAGCATTGGAAATTACAGATTCCGGTCACAAAGTCTTTTCTACATTACATACGGCATCGGCAGTTGAGAGCATTGACCGTATCATCGGTGAGACGCCGCCTATTGAGCAGGAACGAGTACGGAATCGTTTAGGAGAGACGCTCCGATGTGTTATTTCGCAAAAACTTGTTCCCAGTTTAGATGGTAAACGCGTACTCGCGAAGGAAGTGATGCTTGGAACTCCCTCGGTGTATGCCGCCATCAAAAATAATAATGTTAGCGAGATCTATCAAATGATCGCAGAAGGCACGGAACTTGGGATGGTCACCATGGAACAAGACCTAAAACGCCTGTACTTGCAGAAGAAAATTTCGATGGAAAACGCTATGAACTATGCGAATAACAAACGGCGTCTTCAACAACTTTTACAATTACAAACAACAGAATTAAGTTCTAGTCGTGTAGGTGTTACTGGGCCATAGGTCTCGTAGCCTATGACAATTTTCTAAATATTAACGAGCGAGGGAATACCAACTCATGCCTATTAAAGCAGGAGAAGGAAAAACAGCGGTTGCCTTATTTGTGGACGGACTAGAACTTAAGTTCGTACGCCTTTCTGCCAGAGGAAATAAGGTAACGCTAAGGGATTTTAAAACCGTTGCTTTGGTGCGAAAATTTGAAGAAAAGCAAGCCAGTGCGGAAGTCGGCGAAGGCCCATCATTTGCCGATATTTCGTCGGGAGATTCTTTCTCGTCTGCCGGGGCGCTTGAATCTTCAAGCGAAGAAGGCAATACAAATGCATCCGTATTGCTTGGCCTATTAAACGAAGTTGGCTCTCCAAGGAAATATTTACTTTCCTATGCTATTTCTGAACCGGCTGTGACCTATCAAGAGTTTGAGGGAGACTTTGGGTTAAAAGGAGATAAGCTTAAGAAAAAGATCTCTCAAGAACTTTCAATGATGCGTGCCTCTGCTCCAGCGATAGATGCGATAGATGTTATTCCAACAGCGTCAGGCGGTTTGCTCTCAATCATCCGTGAAGATGGTATGCACATCTATGATCTCCTAATGGAAGTTAAGCCGTTTATGGGTGGGCGTGTTCCTAATATAAAGCTAATAGACAGTGCAGATACAGTATTGATGGAAATGGTGCGGACCCAATATGAACCTCAAGAAGAAGAAGTTTCCGTGCTTGTCTATGTAGGTCATGATTTTAGCCGTTTGATTTTTATGCAGGGTCAAAACTATCTTCACTTTGCCCCTATCATTAGTGAAGGATATGAATCGCCCAATATTGAGAACACTATCTACAGTCGCATTCTACTCGAGCAAGATAATATTGCATTGACGCGCATCGATCGTATCTTACTGGCTGGTGAAAGCCATAAAGTGAATTTGTTAGAAGCAATCGCTCCGCAATTCTCAAGCGCTCTTGTGGAATATATGAAAGCCCCTGCTCTCGATATTGGTGAATTCGAGGGCTCTATTGGTGAGGCAGTGTCAGAATATGTTATTCCGATCATGACAGCATGGCGCACGCTTCAACCCACCCTTTCCGGTTTTTATAATATCAACCTCGTTCCGCATTTTGTTCTGGAAGGCCAACGAACATTAGCGCTAGCTTGGCATGGCTGGCTAATGGCCATTCTTGTTAGTTTGACGATTCCATTCTTCGTTGTTCAAATTACAGGGCGTGAAGCTGAAATCAGACGAGCTAAAGGGGAGCTTACGCAGAAGCGGCAAAAACTGACTGAACTGGATGTTTTTCGTCAGCGAAGAGCGGTATTGACTGAAGATATTAACCGCTATAGTAATGCAACCACCGTCTATGATTCTATCGCTCCGGGGAGTGATCGGTGGAGCCGAATTCTGCATTATCTTGCAAATAGTATAGAGGATCTGAATTCCCTGTGGATTTACAGTCTGAGACCTGATGACAGAAATTCGCAGAATATCATTATCTCGGGTAGGTCCATCTATCGCGCACGCATACCGCGCATTGCAAGCATCTTTGAAACAGCGACGTTGAGGGAGGTACGCACCATCACAATACGCAAAAAAATATTATATGAATTTGACATTGTTATTGAAAAGGTTGATAAATATGATATTCCCGAACCCAATTTTACTGGTACAAGATAAGGGGGCGAGAGAACCGTGACTAATAAACTTAGAAATACACTTGTTCTTTTTGCTGTCTTTCTTGTTTTTGCAGTAGTAGGAGTGGTGTGGTGGGGGATATGGCAACCACGTCAGTTAAAAAAAATCGAGAAAGAAGTCCAAACAATCAACAAAGAATTGGAGGACCTGCCGGGGTTGACGGATGAGGTTCAACGTTTAACAACTCAATATCAGGAAGTAAAGCGGCGATACGATTCTCGAAGTAAGGAGATACCTCAGTTTGATATATCTTCACAAACGTATGAGTAT
>JBEKNC010000010.1:0-102922 GCA_049523215.1 Bacteroidota bacterium
TTAACGTTTGGAATGGATGTGGACAAGTATTTGAAAGAAGGTAACGACTAAGTCGTAGAAGGAATGTGAAGTATGCGTCATCAGAACTCAGGACGAAAACTCAATCGAACCGCAAGTCACCGCAAAGCAACGCTGGCGGCATTGTGCACGGCATTGATTGTGCACAAGAGAATCAAAACAACCGTTGCGAAGGCAAAGGAAACGCGAATGTTCGTTGAGAAGATTATCACGAGGGCGAAAAATGCAGTTGCGAATGAAACCGCACCTGACAAGAAGAATATTGCAGCACGGCGCGAAGTATTTGCGGCTCTTCACAGTAGGGAAGCGGTATCGAGCTTGTTTAAAGATATCGCGCCAAAAGTTGCCACGCGTCCCGGCGGCTATACACGCGTTGTGAAACTCGGCAGACGATTAGGTGATGGCGCTGAGCTTGCAGTGTTGGAGCTTGTCGATTTCAATGTCGGTCAAGATAAAGCGGCAGCGAAAGCAGCAAAAAAATCCGCTCCTCGAAAGAAAGGTACGGTGAAGACAAAGAAGAGTAAGGATGCAGTAGCGGCTTCCGAGTCGGTTGAACAGAAGACAGTACCAAACGCACCTGAAACAAGTGTAGGTTCACCCCCGATCACGGGGTCGTAAGAAAGTGGAACAAGAAAGGATAGCAGACAGCTATCCTTTCTTGCTTCTATAAGCATGGGAGAAACATATGCTCAAGATTGTATCAGCAGAATTTTTACAGGGTGTTGTCGATCTTCGACAACTTCCAAAAAATGAATTATGCGAGATCGTGTACATCGGCCGATCAAATGTTGGCAAATCCTCATTATTAAACAAGATGTGCAACAAGAAAAACCTTGCGCGCACCAGTACTGTTCCTGGAAAGACGCGCGAGATCAACTATTATATTATTAACAACTCGTTTTATTTTGTTGATTTGCCTGGGTACGGTTACGCAAAAGTACCGGAACAAATGCGCGCAGGGTGGAAGAAGTTGATTGAAGACTTCCTGAAACGCGGACAACCGGTTGCTCTAGCGATGCAGCTCATCGATTCACGTCAGGAGCCGACACCGCTCGATCTGATGATGATGGATTGGCTGGAATACTACGAAGTTCCCTATCTGCTTGTTCTCACAAAATCGGATAAACTTCCGTTTAGTAAATTGGGGAAGCAAATTGAGCTCTATAAAGATCATTTTCATAGCCAGTTGACCGAAGGATGCTGCCGTGGTATCGTGCCATTTTCTATTATCAGTGGTGATGGACGATTGGAACTGCTCAAATTCATCGACTCGCATTTTCAGACATCACCCAAGAAAAAAAAAGAAGCTGTGTAGAATTTTACGACACTCCATTTCTTAACGACCTCGCGTAGACATACTCGAGGTCGTTTTGTTTTTACCCTTATTTGTTAGTTTATCAACCCTCTTTGCCTGCTTAAGCAGTCGCCTTGCTTCTATAAAACTTCACCAGATTGAGATAAGTTGAGGTAAAACAGAAATAAGGAAGAACGATAAACTTCAGTTCCTGTCAATTTCTTGAAGCTTCTGAATATTTTCTCAAAAAGGACTTGACAAACAAGGCAACAAAATATATATTCTTGCAAACGAAAAGTCGCACATACTCAAGAAGGAGGTGACGCGCTTCCTTGTAGAGATTGGCGTTACAAGGATATAGTAATTAGCTACTCTGCTTCTATTTTCTTCATACCCGATATAGTTTGTCTTTTCATCGGGCAGTAAAACTCCTTAAACCTTAAATCACACTATCCACAAAGAAGGAGGTTTTTGTATGAAACAAAGATACTGGTTTTGTTTACTCCTGTTATTACTTATTCCGGGAGTACTCTTTGCTCAGTCCGGCAAGATTCGCGGAACGATTGTTGACCAAATAACAACGGATCCGCTGATCGGTGCAAATATCACTCTCGAAGGGACAAACCTAGGTGCAGCAACGGATGTTGATGGATCGTACGTTATCGCTCAAGTCCCAGTAGGTTCTTATATGTTGGTAGCACGCTTTATCGGCTATGAACAATTTCGACAATTAGTGACTGTCTCAGATAGCGAAGTACAAGTGATTGATATTAAACTCAAAGCGAGCTCTGTTTTGGTTAGCCCTGTAGTCGTAACGGCGATTGGAACAAAAGCGCTACGTGAACAAATGGGTACTGCAGTATCAAGCATTGATGCCAAAGAGATAGAGACGGCAGGTGCACATGATTTGATCTCAAATCTTGCTGCAAAAGCACCTGGAATAAATACTGTTGAATCGACTGGTGATCCGGGTGCATCTACAAGAATTGTTTTACGCGGTGCTCACTCATTAATGGGTGATAATCAACCCTTGATCGTTATTGATGGAGTTCCGGTGCTTACAACAACGTGGAGTACAAACGCAGGAATAGCAAATAGTGTCGCTAATGTTGCGGCGATTTCCCGTATTGATGACATCAATCCAGAGGATGTTCAATCAGTTGAGGTCTACAGTGGTCCGTCTGCTGCTTCGTTGTGGGGATCAAAAGCAGCAAGCGGCGTTATTTCTATTACTACGAAAAATGGTACCGCAAGCGGAATAACGGCAAACAGAAAACTTAACATTTCTGTTCATTCGACAATGTATAGTGATGAACTATCA
This sequence comes from Bacteroidota bacterium, assembly GCA_049523215.1. Taxonomy (GTDB): domain Bacteria; phylum Bacteroidota; class Ignavibacteria; order UBA10030; family UBA10030; genus Fen-1298. Next base: position 2,634 of record JBEKNC010000010.1, read on the forward strand.
AGAGAGCTACCATTACAAACAATGTTCGGTGAGGGATTGAATGGAGCATACGTAGCAGGTCAACCACGAAGCTGGGGTGATCCGATTTGGATGAGATCTGGTGCAGCCGATGTCTTAACAGATCCCAATAATCCATATTCAGCGGTGGTAACGAAAAACTCCAAACAAACGTATGATCACGCAACGGAACTTTTCAGATCACCGTTGAGTTGGGATAATGGAGTAACTCTCCAGGGTGGAGATGCATCGGGTGATTTTCTCCTCGATATCAGTAATTTGGATCAGCGAGGAATTATTAAGGTGAATTCAGATTACATTCGCAATTCTATCCGTGGAAATGCAGCGCGGAGATTTTCAGAAGACATAACCGTACGAATTAATGCAAACTACATAAAAACAACCTCTAACCGGATACAACAAGGAAGTAACGTCTCTGGTTTAGCGCTTGGCGGCTACCGTACGCCTCCCGACTTTAATAATGATCCATATTTAATCAACTTTGTGGATCCGGTTACTGGAGCAGTAACGCCAGGCGTACAACGGGCATTCCGTAATCCAACAGGAGATCCAACTAGCTCACCTGGATTCGATAATCCTTTATATGTGATTAATAAAATTCCAACAACATTTGATGTTGACCGTTTCTTGGGCAATATTGATCTTTCCTATGACCCTCTGAAATGGCTCAATGTTTCTTATCTTGTGGGTGCAGACTATTATAATGAGTTGCGAAGCACAGTGTTTCCTGTAGGAGATGCGGCATACCCGACAGGGTATCTAACAAGGGAAATGCTTTCAGAATATATGGTAAACACTGATTTGAGATTGAAAGCAACGCAGAAAGTTACAGACGATATCGAGGGATCACTCCTTCTCGGTGTTCACGTTGATCATGCATCGCAGAACGAAACATTTTTACCGGGATCAGACTTCGTCCTTCCCGATGCTCCTGCATATATTAAAAATGCGCTCAATTATTTGCCAGATGAATATCGACAAATTGTCCGTACGGCTGCAATTTATGGAGAAGCCAACATCAATATGTTTGAACAGTTATTTATTCATCTTTCTGGGCGTGATGAAAGTGCCTCAACATATGGCGCAAACGCCGATAAGACCTATTTCTATCCAGCGGCAAGTATTGCGTGGCAGTTTACAAAATTAGACGCTTTGAAGGATAATGACATCCTTAGTTATGGCAAAGTAAGATTGGCGTATGGAGTTGCAGCCGTTCAACCTCTGTCTTATACATCAAAGACATACTATTATGATGCACAATTAGGTAATGGATGGCAGAGTGGAAACTATAATCTGGATGGCGTCAATTATGGCGGAGCTGCAACGCGCGGGTTAACGCTTGGTAATGCAAACCTGAAGCCGGAGCAAACCGTTGAAACAGAAGGTGGAGTTGATCTACGATTCCTTAATGATCGTCTCGGTCTCAATATTACTCAATACTCTAACAAATCGACTGATGTAATTCTACCGATAACACTTCCACCCAGCTCTGGTTATATAGCGATGTATGTGAATGGTGCATCCATGAAGAATACCGGCACTGAAGTCCAATTGATAGCAGACTGGCTCCGTCTTGGAGAATTTTCATGGTCAACAACAGTTAACTGGTCAAAGAATAAAAATGAAGTGACTGCCCTTTATCCAGGGGTTCAACGCATCGATTTTACAGGTTTCACAGGAACCCTTTCAAGTGCACTCGTTGGTCAGCCGATCGGGGTTCTCTTTGGTACCAGATGGGAAAGAGATGCAAACGGGAAGATGACTTTGGATTCCCATGGATTTCCTATACTCGCATCAGATCCGGGAGTTATTGGCAATCCGAATCCTGACTGGCGTTCAGGTATAACGAACACCCTGAAATATCAGCGCCTTACATTGAATGTTGTAATTGACATTAAAAAAGGCGGCCAGGTGTGGAATGGAACAAAGGGTGCATTAATGTCCTATGGTGTTGATGGAAGCGAGACATGGTGGACAACCATCAGTGCTTCGGATGCTGCTTCGTTATATACTTATAGTGGACAACATCCAACTCAATTCACAAACAAGCGGTTTATTCATAATGCAGACGGTACATATTCGTTCCGGGGTTATATAACGAATTTCGGCGGTGGTCCTGTTATCGTTGATCAAGGATGGTTCCAAGCCGGACTTGGGAATGGATTTAATGGCCCCGCAGAGCAGTTTGTTGAAAATGGAGGTTTTGTACGGCTTCGTGAAGTTACACTCTCATATACATTCCCGCTCAACTTTGTTGGAATGAAAAGTGCGACACTTAGTCTTACAGGCCGGAATCTTAAGCTATGGACAGATTACTCCGGTGTAGATCCTGAAACAAACTTAACTGGTCCAACAAATGGACAAGGATTGGATTATTTCAATAATCCAACAACAAAAACATATATTGTTTCACTTCGGATGGAATATTAAGAGGAGCACGATCATGAGAAAAACATCCATTTTTATTACGCTTGTATTATTGATCGTTGCATTGGTCGGTTGTGAAAAATTTACCAACGGATATGATACGAACCCTCTTCGACCGAGCGATGCAGATCCCCTATCGATTTTCATTGGCGCAGAGTTAGGGTATACGTTATTTACAGAGGGTTTCCCGTCACAGATTGGAAGTATTTGGACACAACAAATCGCTGGTGCAGATAGACAGTTTACAGGGTATCAGACTTATACTTCTACTACTTCTTACGATTTTGCCAACGATTGGATTCTTGCATATTCAGACGCATTATCTAATTTGAAGATTGTAGAAAGTAAAAGTGCTGGAATGCCTAATCTCCGTGGTGCCGCAAGAATCCTAGAAGGGATACATATGGGAACGATGACGGCGCTCTGGGGAGATGTTCCATACTCTGAGGCAAACAACCCTGCAATTACAGCACCACATTATGATGCGCAACTGTCAGTCTATACTGCTGTGCAAACAGTTTTAAGTGCTGGTATCACAGATTTGACCAATGCAGCGAATATTGCAAGAGATATATCATCTTATGGTGGTAATGTCTCCCTCTGGGCAAAAGCTGGCCACTCGGCCAAAGCGCGATATCTTATGCATGTAGCGAGGCATAATAGTTATGCGGCTGCTGATTTAAATGCAGTTATTACAGAAGCACAACTAGGCATTCTTGCTACAAGTGGGGCAGAGGATTTAATGCTCACCCACGGAACTGTCCAAGGTGGGAATCAAAACATCTGGTATTCATTCTTTGTGCAAGACCGTACGGGTTATATGGATGCAAGTAGCACGTTTGTTATACCGATGATGATAGCCCGTTCTCTTGATGGTAAGAGCAATGAAAAGGGAAGACTGAATTTTTATTTCGATACAACATCCTCACCCTTTGGTATCAATACTACTACTGGTGCCTATACAATAGATGCAAATTATCCGATAATACGCGCATCGGAAACTCATTTGCTGTTGGCAGAGGCCTATGCTCGTCTTGGTACTACAGCCAGTGCGCTTACAGAGCTGAACAACGCACGACAATATGCTAATACCGTCTTCGGAAATACATCTGCGGATTTTGTAGCAGGTGACCTTGCAACGCCGGCTGCATTGCTCCAAACAATTTTGAATGAAGAGTACCTCGCGCTCATGCACCAACTTGAGGCATTCAATTTTGTGCGACGAGTAAATTACGCCATTTCCTATACAGACACCACTGGTGGAACAACACATACAGTCACAATGGCACCAACACATGGAACTGCGTTTCCTCAGCGATTCTTCTATTCCTCAGATGAAATAAACGCGAATGTGAACACGCCGCCGCAAACGGCCAATGATCTGTATGTAAAAACTACAGTCAATACACCTTAACACGAAATTGTGTTGGAGCATTTTTGAATCACTCAAAGCCCCGTTTTTTCACGGGGCTTTTAATTTTAATCCGTTTTTTCCAAATGACAAAATGAAGAATCGTATAATTATTACTTTCTGTGTTATTCAACTTTTCATTCTATATTCCGAGGCCTATTCTCAAAACATTCGAGTGAACGACCGGTTTACAATAAATGTTGCATGTAATCGGTTTTGGCAAAGTGATTCAACTTCGTTTTTAGAAATTGCAACTGCTTTTTATCCAAATCAAGTGATGCTGACAAAAGATTCTATTGGCTATCATGGGAACATTGAGCTGAGAATTACAATCCAAAAGAAATCAAGTGGAACACTTATTCATGCTGATCGGTATATTATCCCAGTTCGTATCCTCGATACAGCCTCTGTACTTATGACTAAATCAATTGTAAGTAAGATTATCTACCAATTAGAACTTGGTTCATATTCGATTGCTGTGCATGGGTTTAATAGTTCAAATAGGTCACGTTGTGATAGTTCCCTCTTTATTGTGAATATTGAAAAAAGGCCGAGTACAATCGCTCTGAGTGATATTGAATTATCCACAAGTATTTCTGAATCTTCAGATCGAAAAGATCCTTTTTATAAAAATTCTTACCGTGTCATTCCCAATCCAAGTCTTGTTTTTAGTTCGATTGAATCACCTACTATATTCTCTTATGCTGAACTGTATAATCTACAAAAAGGGTTGGTATATTTGATAAAAGTACAAGTAGTCGATTCAAAGGGCAGAATCCTAAAACATCGAACTCGAGCACGTCAATTTTCAATAACCGATGCAGTCGATATCACAACACTCAATATCACTTCTCTAAGTTCTGGAAAATATAAATACCAGTATAGTATTTCTGATACGATAGGCAATGGGGTCGCTCAAAGCGAAAAAGTGATATATATATATAACCCTCAAGTGAAACAAATATCTGTTGCATCAACTTCTGCAAAAAGTGCTGAATTTGCCGGAATGACAGATGATGAATTAACTGATGAAATGAAGAAGATTCAATACATCGCAACGAATGAAGACATCAAGATGTGTGCTAAGTTGACGGCGGTAGAGGCACGACGCGACTTCCTATCAAAATTCTGGACAGAGGTTGAAAGTGGCAACAGAAATGGAAGCGACTTGACACGGGCGATTTATCTCCAACGCATTATTTTGGCAAATGAGCGTTATCGAGTGATGGGCAAAGAGGGATGGAAAACCGATCGCGGTCGGATATATATATTGTACGCTGAGCCGGACGAAGTTCAACGTTTCCCAAACTCAGATAATGCCAAACCCTACGAGATATGGAATTATAATCAGATTGAAAGCGGCGTCATTTTTGTCTTTGTTGATCGAACAGGATTTGGAGATTATACCCTTGTTCATTCCACAAAACGCGGTGAAATTCAGGATGAAGAATGGCAGCGAAACCTGCAATAATACTCTCTTTGTGTGCCTGGACTGTATCAGTTTGTGCTCAGTCGGTAGACTCTATACCGGTTGAAGAATTTTCTGTCGGTTCATTTGAACGGGCAACACGTATATTCGCGGGGACGCAAGGGGCGATCTATGTTCTTGATGCCGATCAGAATAAAATATTTGTCTTTACGGATATCACACAACCACCGAAGAGCATTGGAGGATTCGGATGGTCGGCAGGGTCATTCGATAAGCCGACAGGTATAGCAACAGACGGCATCAATATATACGTGTCTGATTATGGCAATCACCGCATCCAGCGATTCGACCGGAATCTCAATTATCTATCTTCGTTCTCAACGCGGGATACTTCCGATGCTGTCTCGAGGTTTGGATATCCTCTTGATGTTGCCCTGTCTGAACTGGGAGATTTATTTATCCTCGACGGAGAAAATTTACGCGTTCTCAAGTTCAATCCGCAAAATTTCTTTGAGCGTTCTTTTGGCGATATCAACGCCGGAAAAGGGAAGCTCAAGAATCCGATCAAACTTGTTGTTACGACATCGCGAATTCTTATAGGCGAACAGACACGGATTGTTGTTTTTGATTATTTTGGAAATTATCTCAGCAGTATTGGAGACGGTATTGTGTCAGGGCTTACCGGTTTCGCAATGTCAGACAATGTTCTTTTCTTGGCATCACCTGATACCTTGTGGCAGTTTTCTCAGGAAGGTGTTTTTCAAAAATTGATTCCACGCAGTCATTTGGTAACCGGAGAACACATTGAACGAATTCAAGATGTTGCATGCTCCGGACGGCGATTGTTTATTCTCTCGCCGCAGAGACTTCATATTTTTAAGATAGGCGATTAATTCACCGGATTCATTTCTTGACATTCGTTCCGAATTATCCTAATTTTATTCGGTATTCATTGAAGTATTGCCGTTCACTTTAAGGAGGGAATTCACATGGCATCAAGAAGCATCAACAAAATTATTCTCATAGGAAACCTTGGACAGGATCCTGAACTGCGGTACACCAGTAGCGGCGTCGCGGTTGCATCGTTTTCGATGGCGACCAGTGAGTCTTGGAAAGATCAGGATGGCAATGTTCAAGAAAAAACTCAATGGCATAAGCTTGTTGCATGGAGAAAGCTTGCTGAAATTGTAGGAGAATATTTGAAGAAAGGCAGCAAGGTGTATGTCGAAGGACGCATTCAATATCGCAGTTATGACGATAAAAACGGCGTTAAGAGGGATATTACAGAAATCGTTGTCGATCAGATGCTGATGTTGGATTCCAAAGGTGCCAGCCATGCAAACGGTTCCTCAGCCGGCTCAGTCGCGCCATCGTTGCAACAACCGGTTGAAGAATCAGGACCGGATAAAGTCGATGATCTGCCGTTTTAAGTTTTCTAGTTGTTGTAATCGTTGCTTTTTCATTTCTTGTTTATTAAGTTGGTATTATTGTCAATGTTCTTTTTAATTCCAATTCTGGTGTCCCGATGCACATCGTGTATCGGGATGAAAAGGGAATTTCGTAAACCCCGCCGTTGGCGGGATAATGCGAAAGCTGCCCCGCAACTGTAATTCCGATTTTGCTTAACGCAGAATTGTATCTTCAATGGTGAAAGTCACTGTAGCGCCCAAGGTGCCATGGGAAGACGAATTGAAGATCGGAAGAGCCAGGAGACCTGCCAGAACTATGTGCCTCATGAACCTTCGAGGGAAGGTGGTTCACGCACGTCTTCTTTGATGAGTGTGAAGCCCCAATCTTTGATGAAGGTTGGGGCTTTTTTTATTCACATTCATTCAAAGGAGGAAGTACCGATGAAACAGCAATTCAAAATTTTGCTCTGCTTCGTGCCGATGGCTCTATCTTATGGAATGCCATCCGGTGCGGGAGATGATTCTACGCACACATACCATACTGATGAAGTTGTTGTAACGGCTACACGCACAGCTATTTCGTTTGACGATACGCCTTCACCGATTCACGTAATTTCAGCCGAGTCAATTGAGAGGATCGATGGAAAAACGGTTGCAGATGTGCTCCGAAACGTCAATGGTGCAAGTATTAAGGATTATGGCGCAGTTGGAGGAACAAAAAATGTTACATTTCGCGGATTATCAACCGAGAATGTATCATTGCTGATCAATGGCAATCCTATCAACGATCCGCAATACGGTTCCATGGATTTAAGTTTATTGCCTCTTGATGCGGTTGATCGTATGGAGATTTCATACGGTGGTTCTTCCGCTTTGTATGGCGGAAATGCACTGGGCGGAGTAGTAAATATTATCACACGCCGTGCTTCGGATGATGTGCATGCCCGCATACAGGGTGAAGGAGGATCGTTTGGTGAGCGACGCGCAACTGCAGAGTTGCAAGGACGTTTCTCCGGTGTGGGGATGCTTGCCGGTGTGGCAAGAGAAACCGGGAACGATTTTTTCCCTTTTGTGTGGCATCGACAAAATCAGTCAGATACTACATTGTATCGCCGCAATGCAGATTACAAACGCACTAATATTTTTATGAACAGTGATTATCAATCTGCTGAAGGTCTTGCTTTGAATGCTTCCATCCAATATGTGAAGTTCGAACGTGGTGTTCCCGGTTCAATTGCCTATCCCAGTCCTGCACGACAGAATGATGAGGTGTTCCGCACGCTGTTCGGTTCCAAAATGTATCTGAATAAAAATTTAATTTTCAGTTTCAATGGAATATACAATCACAGTAATGAAATTTATAGAGAACCTATAGAGTATATTCCGACAGATCTTTTATATCACAGCAGCTCTTATTTGATCAATTCTCAGATTGAATGGTCGCCGGTATCATGGGATCGTCTTCTTGGCGGCGCAGAATATGGCGAAGGGCGGCTTGATGTAGATGGTATTTCTTGGGGATCGCCTTTCTTCATGAATCCGGCTCGAGTGCAAAAATCTGTTTATTTATCGAATGAAATAATAAATCAAAATGAGTCCGAATGGTTTGATCGTGTATCATTGTATCAAACTGTCCGCTATGATTATTATTCCGATGTCATAGAGGATGCCTTTTCGCCAAAATTAGGAGTAAATCTTCAAATCAATAAGCAATATAACGTGCATATTCGTAGCAGTTGGGGAAAGAATTTCCGTGTTCCGACTTTTAATGATTTATACTATCCAATGTACAGCAATCCTCATGTTACGCCGGAACGTTCAACTGCGTTTGATGCTGGAGTCGTTGGAAATATAGAGCAATCGGGCGGACAAACGCTGCAGGTGACGTATTTTGATATTGTTACTAAAGACAAAATAGTCTATGCTGCAGATTATAAGCCGTACAATATCGGCAAAGCAGAAAACTCGGGAATCGAAATTCGATATGACTATCATTCTTTTGATGGAAGGGTGGAAGCATATTTTGGATTTACATTAATTGATGCAATAAAGACGAATAGAGCTTCTGCGACAGATTCAACCTACGGGAAACAACTGCCATATGTTCCGAAATCATTGGGAGCGTTTGGGTTGTCGGTAGAAACATATATTGGCAGAATTAACATCAATCAATCGATAATGAGTGTGCGTTATACAAATTCGGATAACAGCAATTCACTGCCAGCTTATACGTTGACCGATGTGAACATCGCCAAGAAAATATCGCTGCCGTATACTCAACTCACATTGCGCTGTGCCGTAAGCAATATCTTTGATGCTGACTATCAAGCGGTTGAAGGATATCCAACGTATGGACGCGCGTATAAAGTCGGCATTAGTGTCGACTATTGATTTGGTTCAAAAAGGAAAATAATGTATAATGAAACAGTTCATTTTATTTGGAGGATTTATGCGTAATGTTCTTATCGGTTCAACTTTAATTCTGGCTGCGGCATTATCCCGGCTTCTTCCACATCCTGATAATTTCACTCCGATAGCCGCGATGGCACTTGCAGGTGGCGTGTACCTTGAAAAACGATTCGCTCTCATCGTCCCACTTGCTGCGCTTGTGATCAGTGATTGCTTTATTGGTTTTCACAACACCATTCTCTTTGTCTATGGCAGCTTTATGCTCATCGGGTTTATGGGACTATGGCTGAAATCACATAAGAAATTCTTACCTGTCTTGGGGACTGCGCTTCTAAGCTCAATTCTCTTTTTTATCATTACTAATTTTGGTGTGTGGTTCACAGGCGGTGGATGGTTTTACCCGAAGACATGGCAAGGTTTTGTTGAATGCTATGTCATGGCTATTCCATTCTTCCGGAATACGCTAGCAGGAGATTTGGTATTTACAGGAGTATTGTTTGGTTTGTTTGAATTATCTTTGCGCTCTATCCGTGCTTCAGAAAAGAAAGCAATTCAAGCAAATTTATAATTATTCTCTCGTTGTGATTTGTTGACGTCAGATTGGCTCGGAAGAAGCTCATCTGACGTTTTTATTTTTTAAGAACGAGTGAAATTCTGATGGAGAATTTTTAACCATACATGGAAACCTTGATTCCATTGGACTTTCTAACTTTTTTGATTGATACCTCGTCGAATGACATATATCAAGAATGATATTATTGCTTTTTTTCTTCCAATAGCATTTTGTAGAAAAAGCTCTATATTGAACCCCATTAAACTCAAACGCAATCATATGTCAAATAAAATAGAGCTTGCGTTGCGATGTTCAATTCATATCTCCCCGCGTTGCTACTGCACGATCTGTTTGTCCCTGTATAAACCCATTTGTGGAGATATTCGATAAAAATCAAAGTCATAAGGATACTATGTCCGACTACATCAACAAAATTATTGCCCATGTAAAGGCAAAGAATTCCAATGAACCGGAGTTTCATCAAGCGGTAGAAGAAGTATGCGAGTCTTTGGAGCCGGTGTTTGCGCGTCACCCGGAATACCGTGCTGCAAAAATTCTTGAGCGTATGGTCGAACCCGAACGGATTGTCATCTTTCGTGTTCCATGGATGGATGATCAGGGTGAAATTCATATTAACCGTGGATTCCGGATTCAGATGAACAGTGCAATTGGTCCATATAAAGGAGGATTACGCTTCCATCCATCTGTTACACTAAGCATTCTTAAATTTCTTGCATTCGAACAAGTGTTCAAGAATAGTCTTACAACACTGCCGATGGGCGGCGGCAAAGGCGGGGCAGATTTTGATCCTAAAGGGAAGAGCGATAATGAAGTGATGCGGTTTTGTCAAAGTTTCATGACAGAATTATTTCGTCATATCGGTGCAGATACAGATGTACCAGCTGGAGATATTGGTGTGGGAACACGTGAGATCGGATTCCTCTTCGGTCAATACAAACGGCTTACGACAGAATTCACAGGTGTGCTGACCGGAAAAGGATTGAATTGGGGCGGTTCCCTTATCCGCCCAGAAGCAACAGGATTTGGGGTCGTTTATTTTACTGAGGAGATGTTAAAGACGAAAGGTTTGAGTATTGCAGGAAAAACAGTTGCAGTTTCCGGTTTTGGCAATGTTGCTTGGGGTGCGGTCACAAAAGTAAACCAATTGGGAGGGAAAGTGGTGACACTTTCCGGTCCTGATGGTTTCGTGTATGACCCAAATGGCATTAAAGGTGAGAAGATTCAATATATGCTTGAAATGCGTGCAAGTGCGAAAGATGAAGTAAAATCTTATGCCGATAAATTTAAGGCACAATTCTTTCCCGGTAAAAAGCCGTGGAGTGTAAAGGTAGATGTTGCCTTACCGTGTGCTACGCAAAACGAGCTTGACGAAAATGACGCGAAAGAGCTTGTAAAAAACGGTTGCGTTTGCGTGTGTGAAGGATCGAACATGCCAACGACAATTTCGGGTCTCAAAATTTTTCATTCAGCGGGCATTCTTTATTCTCCTGGCAAAGCGTCGAATGCCGGAGGTGTCGCTACATCCGGATTGGAAATGAGCCAAAACAGCATGCGTTTGCCATGGCCGAAAGAAGAAGTTGATGCGCGATTGCATCAGATCATGAAAAGTATTCATGATACATGTATGCAGACCGCTGAACGATTTGGTGATCCGGGCAATTACGTCTTGGGTGCAAATATCGCTGGATTTCTGAAAGTCGCTAATGCTATGCTCGAACAGGGCTTGGTATAGCAGATTCATATCTGAAGTATACTCGTTCAAGATATATTTCGCACTGCTTGTGTCAGGGAGTTTTCATACGATAGTTGATAGTGTCTGAAAAATTTATGCTATGCTCATATGAATCGATTTGATAAGTTTTCGACAGAAGATATATATGGAAGCCGCATCAAGTCGTTCCAGAAACTGATGCGCATAAAGGTGCGCGATATCCTGCTTGTCGCCAGCCTTTATGATCAGTACCTGTTTGAAGAAGATGGCAGATTATATGAACTGATTCGACAGGAATTTCAAGTCCTCAATCTGAGTCACCCGCCAGAGATTACGCATGTGACCAGCGGTGAAGAGGCAATCGAGCTTCTTACCTCCGGCGAAAAATTCGATCTTATCATCACCACACTGCATATTGAAGATATGCATGTTATCCGATTTGCGCAAAAAGTACGACAGACAGGTATCGATATTCCCATGATCTTGTTGGCGTACGACAATCGAGAAAAAAAAGAAATCATCATGAATTACGATACATCGGTGTTCGATCGTATATTCATATGGACTGGCGATTACCGTCTCTTGGTTGCGATGATTAAGTATGTTGAAGACAGGCTCAATGTTCAAAGCGATACTGCGACAGTTGGTGTGCAAGTTATTATTTTGGTAGAAGATGATATCAGCTTCTACTCCTCATATTTGCCGTTACTCTATACACAGATTCTCAACCAGTCCCAACGGCTCATTTCAGAAGGTGTCAATCTTACACATAAATTTCTCAGGATGCGGGCACGGCCGAAGATTTTGCTTTGTTCAACATACGAAGAAGCTTGGTCGTATTTTGAGAAATACGAAGACTTTGTGCTCGGCGTTATTTCGGATATTGACTTCCTTCGTGAAGGAGTCAAAGACTCTGAAGCAGGTTTCAAGTTTGCGGAAGCGGTGCGAAAAAAAAAGGAAGACATTCCCATCCTCCTTCAATCAGGCGATGCAAAGGCAGCGGCGAAAGCATTTGAAATCGGAGCTGCATTCCTGCAAAAGGGTTCACCGACACTCTTGCATGATCTGAATAACTTCGTTATGACGCATTTCGGGTTCGGCGACTTTATTTTTCGTATGCCGGACGGAACGGAAGTTGGAAGGGCGACGAACTTAAAACAGTTGGCAGAACATCTTCAAACTGTTCCGGATGAATGTATCCAATTTCATGCCAAGCGTAATCACTTTTCTAATTGGTTGAAGGCCAGAACGGAATTCTGGCTTGCTCATAAGCTTCGTCCGCAAAAGGTTGAAGACTTCCCGAGCACCGCTGAATTACGGAACGATTTAATCGGTGCTTTGCGGTTGTATTTAGAAACACGTCAGTTGGGCATCATTACGGAATTCTCCAAGGGATCGTTTGATCCTCAAAACAGCTTTGCGCGAATTGGTACCGGTTCGGTAGGGGGCAAGGCACGCGGCTTAGGTTTCATCAATACACTTATCAACAACTACAACATTCGTGATAAATTTGAAGGAGCGGAAATATCTGTTCCGTCGGCGGTAGTTATTGCGACGGATGTTTTCGACAGATTTTTATTGGAAAATAAACTTGAGAATTTTATTCTGGAATCAAAGAGCGACGAAGAAGTTCTCCAGCGTTTCACTGATGCACCGTACTTTCCACCTGATGTGGTCTTTCGGTTAATCGATTTTCTTGAAATTATGCACGAGCCGTTGGCTGTGCGCTCATCCAGTTTGTTGGAAGATTCACAATATCAGCCGTTTGCCGGTGTGTATCAAACCTATATGTTGCCGAACAAGAATTCCGATCCCACTGTCCGATTACATGAATTGTTGGAAAGCATAAAGCTCGTGTATGCCTCTACTTTCAGTAAACAAGCAAAAGACTACATGAAAGCAACCCCCTACCGGCTCGAAGAAGAGAAGATGGCGGTTATTATCCAGCGAATGGTTGGTACATCACATCATAATCGATTTTATCCTGAATTTGCCGGAGTTGCAAAATCCTATAACTTCTATCCTGTACCACCGCAGAAATCAGAAGATGGCATTGTTCAGGTTGCACTCGGATTAGGTTACACCGTGGTAGAAGGACATAACTCAGTTCGTTTTTGTCCCAAATATCCGCGTCACCTCATGCAATTCTTTACAACAAAGGAGACGATTCGCAATGCCCAGCAAGAGTACCTTGCACTCGATCTCACGGCAACGTTCAGCCATGAAAATCATGAGACGCCGGATGTGATGATCAAACATTATGATCTGAGCACAGCAGAGGAAGATAATACGCTCTTTTATGTCGGATCCACCTATTCCCCGGAAGATGATTCTGTATATGATGGAGTGTCACGTGCTGGGAAACGTGTTGTCACATTTGCCCCGGTCTTAAAACATCGGATATTCCCATTACCGGAAATTCTTGATTTAATTTTAGAGATGGGGACATGGGGTATGGGCACACATGTCGAAATCGAATTTGCAGTCAATATGAATACATTACCGGGCGAACCGAAAGAGTTCGCAATGCTGCAGATTCGTCCCTTAGTTATGAACCTTGAATTTGAAGAGCTTGATGTTGATCAATTCGTTCGCGAAAACCTTATTTGTCAGAGCGAGCAGGTGCTCGGTAATGGTGCTGTCCAGGATATTTACGATATAGTCGTGGTGGATTCGGATAAGTTTGACAGATCAAAGAGTAAAGAAACGGCACGTGAAGTCAGTGAAATCAATGCCCGATTGCTTTCAGAACATCGACCATATGTGTTAATTGGAATGGGTCGATGGGGAAGCATGGATCCGTGGCTTGGTATTCCTGTCACATGGGACCAAATCTCAGGTGCGTCGGTGATTGTTGAGTCTGGTTTTAAAGACATCGATGTAACACCGTCACAAGGGTCGCATTTTTTTCAAAACATTACGTCATTTCGCGTGGGTTACTTTACTGTGAATGCCTCGCACAATCTTGGGTTCATCGATTGGGATTGGCTGAAAGTGCAGCCGGCGTTTCAGGAATTTAATCACGTTCGCCACTTGAGGTTTGATAAACCGTTCAGTGCTAAGATTAACGGACGGAAGAATAAAGGTGTGATTATGAAACCGGGGGAATAAAGTTTAAATATTGAGAAAATCGATGCCATTTTCATATTTCCTTCCCTTAAGTGGGTAGTGGGCTACTTTAGATTCCATTTTTAGCTATTCTCGCTGTGATTCGGGAACTTATATTGCTTTTAGGTGTAATGTTTATCATGTTTGTAGTGTCGTGCCAATAGCTCACTAAATACTTCACTAATTGTACGGGGTTCATTATGGCTGCTCTCCGAGTATACTGTATCAATAAACGAGAACATTATAACCCACATGAACGCATAACCCACATCGGTGGATTCAATGCAAATGAAACCCGATGGAAACTTACCGAAAACAACGCCATTGCTGGAATTAAAAACGGAACATATAGTTTTTATGTTTCCATCAACGGTAAATCCGTCAATGTTATCATCGCCATACACAACGGTAGAGAATATCTCAAAACCGAAGCCGACGGATATGAACCAAATAACCTACTCAGCTTGCCAGAGTGTCCAAGCCTATAGGTTAAAATATTTTTCCAGTCATTGCTGTTTTGTATGGTGACATAGCAATATTGGGATTTATTACCCATGTCAACGCCTGTTGCATCGCATACAATTGACCATATCTGCCCGATGATATTGTCTTAGAATGTAGCTTATGCGAAATACTTTCAAGCTCCATCTTTATTCTATTCGGGGACGGGTTATTTATTTTAGGATATAGTTTCATCATTATAATTTACCGAGAAATGAGTGACACTACAACACTAATGTGAGTACACTTGAAGACGTTGACTTTATCGAAGAGAATAACTATAATTAGTCCCCTCGCGTCTTTTCCCTCCCCAAGAAAAACGCGAGCCGAAGCCTCGACAAATTTTGGCGTTTATGTCGAGGCTTCACTTTTTTTAAGCGGCTTTTCTAATCTGTGTTCCGAGTAATAAGTTTTCCCAAGTCCAAATTGTGTGTGTTACGTTTGCTTGCATTGCTGGCGTTACTCTCAATGATGAATGAATACGCATAAAGTTGTAATGATAGAAATGCAGTGCAACAGCACATTCAAGATTTCTTAACTTCTTACTGAAAGCATTTGTTAAACGTGTGAATCTTCTCATTTGCATTCTCATTGTAAGATTCTGTCTCTCAATGTAACTGGTAGAAATATGCTTTCTGTTAGGGCTTCCGATTAGCGGATTTATTATAACCCTCACAATCTGAGCGGGACTGTACCGTTTTTCACCTTTTCCATCATCTGCATATTCTTTGTGAATCTGTCCATAGTCAATGTCTTCACCAAAAACAGAATCTACAACATTAAAATAAGGCGCGAATGAATCCGTAGAGAGTTGAAAGCGTGTGCTGATTCTGTACTGCAAATCCTTTATGAATGATTGCGTCACTTGAATGTTTCTTTTGCCTACTTTGTAAACCGGAACAAGTTTCGTTTCTGCATCCATAGCTACAAATACATATTGATCGCCCAATTCTTTTGAATCATTCTCTGTGAGTTGTTTTTGTTTCTTCCCTACATAAGTCCAGATTTCATCTACTTGTACATATTTTGATTGAATGCCTACCATTTGAGTGTCAAGGATTTCTTTCGCTTGTTCTCCAGCTTCAATGAGTAAGCGCATAACTGTTTTCTTGTTCACGCCTGTGAGTCTAACAGTGGAACGGATTGAGTTTCCTTCTACAAGGGAATTGAGAACTAAGATTTTCTTTCCGAGTGGTAATGAGTTCATTGCGGTGCTCCAAGTTTAACTTGATTTTTTCCCGCAATGAACGTATATTGAAACAGGGTCTTTGTCCGTTCACGCGGGCATTGATTTAGGGTTTGCAGGTGTTAGTAGCACTTGCAGACCCGCTTAAAAAAGCGGGTTACATAATAGTATTTTAAGCACGTTACTCATACACCGTTCCCTTCTGTGAAATGCTGATAACATTTCACTTTGATTGTTTTGAGACTGGCACTCACGTTGAGTGCCTTTTTTATTTCGCAACATTTTTCTTCTTCAATTCTAAAAATCCAATAATAAAATCCAAATCATCAATAGTAATATTTGTCGGCAATGAAAATTCAAATTTATTTCCACTCGGAAGCTCAAAATTTTGCATTAATCCATGTGCCTGTAGAATCGTTGACACATTTTTTGTTTCTTCGCTCGGCTGTTTAACATCGTCTCTCAATGTCAAACTAAAATGCGACTTGGGACTAATGGCTTTAAAAGAATTAACCACAAATTCATACCAATAAGTAACGCCATCCCTGTCAATTCCTAACGATTTTAATAAAACTTGTTTTAATGTATCTGATTCTGGTGGCAACTTGGCATTCGGATAACGACCGAGAAGTTCTTGCAATACATCAACTTTATCAAAGGCTTTGTGAATGGCTTCTACATCTTCTCCAGCAACGGGATTAACAATTTGGACGGCAAGGTCTGTGAGCTGAATATGTTCACCTTGCTTATTCAATAAACCAAAGGTTTGAAGTGCGGCGATCCTTCGCGGGAAATAACTACTATTCTTACTTGTATTCAAAAGTTTCGGATCAAGAGAATCCATGTTGAATCGTTGATTAGCATGAATGACATAAATATCTTTGATAATCCTGATTGCGTCATTTAAATCAAGTGCAGGTGGATATTTAGTTGGCATCTTCGTTCTCCTTTATGTTATTCTTATTGATACAATATAATACACGAATATATAAAAGTCAAGTACAAAATACAAATACTTGTATTTATTTATAGATGTGTGCATAAGACTGGTTTTTGCTGGTTTGACAGAGCGCGCGAAAAGGTGTACTATCATGTGTAACAAAATGCACAGAATGTGGCTCCATTTTGTGCGTCGTTCTTTTACATAAAAAATTCCGTCTATCATAGTACCTATTCAGAACGATGCTAACAATTAACGCACAACGGATGAAGAATTAACGCACAACAGATGAAGAATTGAGGAAGATATGGAAAATGCAATGATAAACGAAAAAAGCCGGTTGAATTTAAACACAACCGGACTAAGCGAAAAAATGAATTTATGGGCGGAAGAACTCAATATGACTGCCACCGAACTCGTGCGTAAGGCATTAAGCGATTTCATTGACAGATTGGAACGAAATAGGCGTGAGCAGGAATTAGCAGAGGCTTGTCGGAATTACCGTGAATTCAACAAGAAGTTTTCCTCTGAGTGGGCACGATATGAGACGAGGATTAAATGAGTCATGTTCAAAGAGGGGAAGTATATATGGTTAAACCCGATCCAAGTATCGGTAAAGAACAGAAGAACAAAAGACCCTGTGTCGTGGTATCTTCAAATATAGTCAATTCAACTGCGGGGCTTATTGTTGTTTGTCCTGTCACAGAGGGGCTTGGATTGCAAGCCGATATAATTCATATTTCGTTGAATAAGGGTGAGGGTGGCTTAACAAAGGACTCTATTATTTTGTGCGATCAAATAAAAGCAGTAGATGAGACGCGAATAATAGAAAAGCTGGGCAATCTAAGTGGGGGAATCATGCAAAAGATAGACACCGCCTTGTGTGATATCCTAAATCTTCATAAGAATTAGCGTTACGATATATACCACGATAAAGCCCCATTTGTGAGGGGCTTTATTGTTTAATTAAAACGGTTTGCACTTCCCCATTTTCCACAAACAACGCATATCCATTCGGCACAATTTCACCTTTTCTCACATCCCGCACTACCACATATCTTTCCCGCTTTTCAACGTGCCGATCTTTAGGGTTTCTGTGAACACAGGTAATATACCACTTATCCCCGCCGTTCATCGTTCGAGCAAAAGAGATAGCTTCACTCTTAGATAAGCTGTTGCTAATAGCGAACATTAATGTTTTATTTTTCATATTATTGATGTATTAGGGCTTGGTTAAAAAATAAATGAGCACAATAAAAAGACAAAAGAGAAATAAAAAGGAACAAGACAGCAATCTTCCTGTTTCTCTTAAAGATGAGTCCCAAAAACTTGAGGACAGAGAAAATCCCGAAAACATTACCGCTATTGAAGAATACAAAGCTCAGTCCGTAATAAAACCCATATTTATTCCCAAAGAGACTCTTTTCGTCGAAGAAGGAAGATTTGAGAAAGTTAGAATTGCCCTTGAAATCATTGTTACAATTGTTGGACTCGGAACTCTTTGGTGGTTCATTCAATCCAGCGCAACTCAACACGCCGATTCTGTCAATGCTCTCAAATTGGCTAAAGAGTCCTCTGATTCTTCCGATATAGCCACAAAAAAATCTATTGCTCTTGCTGAAAGTTCTTTTGTCGCTACAAAAAAGAGCTTGCAACTTGCTCAAAGGAATTTTCAAATCGAAAATAGACCTTACGTGGGAATAAAAAATATTACTATTGATTCTTTGGAAGTTGGCAAGAAATATGTTATCAAAATCTTTTATCAAAACTTTGGGAAAATTCCAGCGCAAAACCTGATAATCACCGGCATAGGAGAACCACATACCATTAGGGAATATAATATTTTTAAATATGATACGACCATAGGAAGTATAGCTGTTGTGCCGCCCTCGGAAATTCTCTTTGCTACCCTTGTTAGTGATGGTAAGTTGACTAACGAAGAGATTGATAATTTTAGGAGGGGAAATTGGTATCTTTATGTTTATGGTATGATTACATATTCGGATGTTTTCAATGGGAAAGACACTACAACATTTTGCTTCATGCTTGATTATTCCAGTAAAATGTTTTATGCTGGTCGCTATAATAACAGGATAAAATAATATGAGCAAACCCAAACCAATAATTAGAACCGAAGTTAGAAACCCGACAAACCCAACCCCGCCCTTACCCCTATATATGGATCCAAAGTAGCCCACTACCCTTAAGTGTGGTAAGTAGGAAGTGAAAGGAAAAAAGCAGAAATTAGAGAGAAATTCTTTTATCTTTATCATACATAAATAGTTGAGAGTGAATATGGTTGCCTCAAAGCCATTGCGAGTTGTGATTGCAGATGATCAGGAGTCGATGAGTGCTATCATCCGGCGCCAGTTAGTGAAGATCGGACATGTGGTGATAGGAAAAGCAACAAATGGACGGCAAGCAGTTGAAATGACACAGTTGCTGCAACCCGACATTGTGCTGATGGATATTGAGATGCCGGAAATGGACGGTCTGGAAGCAGCTCGATTGATTCATGAACAATGTCCTCGGCCCGTTGTGCTCCTCACCGGACATGATGATCCGGAGATGGTGCGCAGGGCGAGCCAATCAGGGGTCGGTGCTTATCTCATGAAACCACCAAGCGCACCGGAAATTGAGCGGTCAATTATTATTGCAGTCGCACGGTTTGCCGATCTCATGGAACTGCGTCGATTAAATATTGAATTGCAATTGGCTCTCGACAATGTCAAAGTGTTGAAAGGGCTACTTCCCATCTGTGCGGGCTGTAAGAAAATTCGCGATGATAAAGGGTACTGGGAAGGTGTGGAAACCTACATCAAGAAACATGCCAACGTAGAATTTTCTCATGGACTTTGTCCTGAGTGCTTAACTCGATTATATCCAGAGTACAAACCGAAAAAAACTGATATGCCATGATGCGTAATGTGCGTATTGGACTGGCAAGTCATTTGTTTAACTACTATTTATAATTTTTCCGATGTGAAAGGGAAGAAAATATATGAAAGGCTCGTCTCTGATTATGACGTGTCTTTGTTGTTTGTTTGTCCATACAAGTAATTAGTATTTGCTTTCTCTTCATTCCTTTGTAGGGTATTCCCTACAACAATTTCATCGATTCTCCACTATTGTTTTTCCTCAAATCACTATAAGATATCATCAGTCAATTAGCTGTAATCTCATAAGTCTCGATCTTACATCATTTATTTCAGGAGGTTCTTATGTCCAATTATGCAAAAGACCTTGTGGCAGAGATAAAAGCAAAAAATCCTGCGGAGCCTGAGTTTCATCAAGCTGTCCAGGAAGTTGCGGATTCACTTTCTCTCGTTCTTGAACGCCATCCGGAATATCGCTCATCGAAAATCCTTGAACGCATCATCGAACCGGAACGCGTGATTATGTTCCGTGTGCCATGGGTAGATGATCAAGGCGAAGTACACATCAATCGCGGTTACCGTATCCAGATGAATAGCGCCATTGGCCCATACAAAGGCGGCTTGCGGTTTCATCCATCTGTGACACTCGGCATTTTGAAGTTTCTTGCTTTCGAGCAGGTGTTCAAAAACAGTCTTACCACACTGCCGATGGGTGGAGGAAAAGGCGGTTCTGACTTCGATCCAAAAGGAAAGAGCGATCTGAAAATTATGCGCTTTTGTCAGGCATTTATGAGCGAATTATTCCGTCACGTTGGTGCTGATACAGACGTTCCTGCCGGCGATATTGGTGTAGGCGGACGTGAAATCGGATATCTCTTCGGTCAGTATAAGAAGTTAAGGAATGAATTCACAGGTGTTCTTACCGGAAAAGGACTGAACTGGGGCGGCTCGCTTATTCGTCCGGAAGCAACCGGATATGGGGCGGTCTATTTTGCATCAGAAATGTTAGCCACAAAAGGCAAAACGTTAGAAGGAAAGAAATGTCTCGTTTCCGGAAGCGGTAATGTAGCACAATATACGGTCGAAAAAGTTAACCAACTTGGTGGAAAAGTAGTAACACTTTCGGATTCAAATGGTTATATTTATGATGAAGAAGGTATTGACGAGAAGAAACTCGCATTCGCAATGGAATTGAAAAACGTTCGGCGCGGACGCATCTCGGAATACACTGAAAAATATAAAAAAGCGATCTACACGCCCGTCGATCCGAAACTCGACTACAATCCGCTGTGGAATCATAAAGCGGAGTGCGCGTTCCCGAGCGCAACACAGAACGAAATCAACGGCAAGGATGCACAAAACTTGCTGAAGAATGGTGTCTATGTTGTAGCGGAAGGAGCCAATATGCCGACAACGCTCGATGGCGTGAAACTCTTTCTTGATGCGAAGATCCTTTATGGTCCGGGGAAAGCAGCAAATGCTGGTGGTGTGGCAACGTCCGGTCTGGAAATGTCACAAAACAGTATGCGTTTACCATGGCCGCGCGAAGAAGTCGACAACCGGCTCCGTCAGATTATGAAAAGCATCCACAAGACGTGTGTGGAAGTATCTGAACGGTTTGGTACACCGGGTAATTATGTCAACGGCGCTAACATCGGCGGTTTCCTGAAGGTTGCCGATGCGATGATGGATCAAGGAGTTGTGTAGCCCGCGATACTGATATTTTAAAGATCGAAGTGACCGTCACTTTCGAGTTTCCTCGCGGAAAGGGTGGCGGTCACTGAGATATGTGGGCGTGGATATATGGAAAAACATGTTGATCCGATCGTCAATCCGATAGACCCACCCTCAGTTGAATACGGGTATGGAAATCTGTTCTATGGTATCCAAAACCCAATGCGGATCCGCATCAGCAATGTTCTGCTTGTCTCCAGTCTCTATGATTTGTATCTCTTCGAGGAAGAAGGCCGCCTCTATGAGTTGAATCGCGGTGAATACGAGGGACTGAACCTCAGCCAATCACCGGAACTCACATGTGTTTCAAGCGGCAAGGAAGCGATGGTGCTTGCCAAGGAAGAGCATCGCTTTGACCTCATTCTCACCACACTGCATATTGATGATATGGAAGCAATCGATTTTGCACGGATGGTGAAGCAATCCGGATTGAATATTCCCGTTGTGTTGTTGATGCACGATAATCGCGAACTCAAACATTTTATCGTGAGTCACGATACTTCGATCTTTGACAAGATCTTTATCTGGCAGGGTGATTTTCGAATTATCATCGCGATTATCAAATTTCTTGAAGATCGATTGAACGTCGAACACGACACACAGACAGTGGGCGTGCAGTCGATTATAGTCATCGAAGATAACGTCAAATACTATTCATCGTTTCTCCCCATTATTTACACAGAAATTCTGAAGCAATCTCAGCGGTTGATCTCAGAAGGCATAGATCTCGGCCATAAATTTTTACGGATGCGTGCAAGTCCAAAAATTCTTCTGTGTAGCACCTATGAAGAAGCATGGGCATACTACAAACGATACAAGAAGTTTTTACTCGGAATCATTTCCGATGTAGATTTTCCCCGTCAGGGAGTTCAAGACCCGCGTGCCGGTATCGATTTAGTGAAGACTGTACGTGGAGAGAAACCGGATTTACCGATTCTTCTCTTTTCAAATGTTCAAGAGAACCAGCAGCTAGCTGAAGATATTGGCGTATCGTTTGTCTTGAAAGAATCGCCGATGTTGTTGCAGGAACTTCAGCAGTTTATGGTATATCACTTCAGCTTTGGTGATTTTATTTTCCGCATGCCGGATGGAACAGAAGTCGGCCGCGCAAACGATATGAAGAGCTTGGAAGAAATGCTGAGAGTGGTGCCGGAAGAAAGTGTTCGGTATCATGCAGATCGGAATCATTTCTCCAGTTGGCTCAAAGCGCGTACGGAATTCTGGCTCGCCGATAAAATACGTCCGCGGAAAGTGACTGACTTTCCCAATCTTGAAGCATTACGAAAGGACCTCGTCCGATCCCTTCATCATTATCGCAATTTATGTCAACGTGGTATTGTTGCGAGCTTTTCAAAGGAAACGTTTGGTTCTGAAACAAGCTTTGCCCGTATTGGCAGCGGTTCACTCGGTGGAAAAGCTCGAGGACTCGGATTTGTCGATATGCTTCTCAATGACTATAATGTGCGGAATCGATTCAAGAAAGTGAATATATATGTTCCTTCAGCAGTTGTTCTAGGTACTGAGGTCTTTGATAAATTCTTGAAAGAAAACGACTTACGTGATTTTGCATTAACATGTAATGACGATCGGGAAATCACTAAGCGGTTCCTTCTCGCAGAAAAGTTTCCTTCTGATATCTTGGCAGAACTTGCTTCATTTTTAGATCTTGTTCATATGCCATTAGCAGTTCGTTCATCAAGCATGTTAGAAGATTCTCAATATCACCCTTTTGCGGGTGTATACGAAACATACATGATCCCTAATGCACATCCGAATTCATTGGTGCGTTTGAACGACCTTCTTAACAGCATTAAACGAGTGTATGCTTCTACGTTCTATCAAAGCGCAAAAGAATATATTCGTGTCACATCATATCGCTTTGAAGAAGAAAAAATGGCGGTCATCATCCAATGTCTTGTCGGTAAAGTACATGAGAACAGGTATTATCCTGATATTTCCGGTGTAGCAAAATCATATAACTTCTATCCGATGACACCACAGAAATCATCGGATGGAACAGCGTCTGTTGCACTGGGACTCGGGAAATGGGTGGTCGATGGTGGTAATACGGTACGATTTTGTCCGAAATATCCAAAAGATATTGGTCAGTTCTATTCCGTTAAAGAGACACTGAACACTTCCCAGAGATCATTTTTCTCGCTGGCACTTGATGCGAATTCCGATTTTGGAACCGAGACTCATGATATGCTGGTGCAGCAGCATGAATTGGATGTCGCCGAGAAGGATGAGACACTGCAATCTGTCGGTTCAACCTATCTTCCGGAAAATGATGCCATCTATAACGGTCTGAGCCGAAATGGCTTACGCGTCGTAACCTTTGCTCCAATTCTCCAAAATAATTTGGCGCCATTAGCAGAAATCGTCGAGTTGTTGCTTGATATGGGTGTTTGGGGGATGGGAACTCCAGTTGAAATTGAATTTGCGGTCAATCTCCATACATCCAAACAAAAAGTTATGGAGTTTGCATTACTGCAGATGAGACCGTTTGTGATATCGAAGATGTTGACCCATCATCGCTCTTATGTCGGAGCAGTCAGGTATTAGGTCATGGATTGGTTGAGGGTATTTACGACATTGTTGCCGTTGATTATCAACTTTTTAATAGGGCTGCAAGCCGGGAAGTGGCGGCGGAAATCGCTGCATTCAATGCTCAACTAATCAGAGAAAACAAGCCGTATCTGTTAATCGGTATCGGAAGATGGGGTTCACTCGATCCGTGGCTCGGTATTCCTGTAACGTGGGAGCAAATCTCAGGTGCGAAAGCAATTATCGAGACCGGCTTTAAGGACATGTCGGTTACGCCCTCACAAGGTTCGCACTTTTTTCAAAATATTACTTCTTTTATGATCGGTTACTTCACTGTCGATGAGTCTCAACAACAGGGATTTCTCAATTGGGATTGGCTGCTCAATCAATCGCCGTTAGAAAAAAAGCAATACACAAAATTATTCCGATTCGACAAACCTCTTATTGTCAAAATTAATGGACACCAGAACAAAGGGGTCATTCTGAAGCCGGAGGCATGACGTGACAAAAAATAAAAATATGTTCGATGCATGTCCTCACTGCGGTGAGAAACTCAGTCCATGGCAGCAAGTACTGCTAAGCGTTGACCGTGCATTGATGTGCAAGAATTGCTGGTACCGGATTCATTTGGATAGACATAAAGATACAGAAAAGTTGGATGATCAGTCCACACAGCAAGAGGAGGACTAAGCTATGCGTTCCTATAATTCATTTGATGTACTTCAACAACAGGTTGCTGAAGCAGCGAAAATTCTCAATCTCGATCAACCAACGACAGCCTTGCTGATGTGGCCGCAGAGGGAATTTAAGTTTACCATTCCGGTGCGTATGGATCATGGAGATGTGAAAGTCTTTCATGGATATCGCATCCAGTACAATTCTGCACGCGGCCCGGCAAAAGGCGGCATTCGTTTCCATCCGGATGAGACGGCGGATTCGATTCGCGCTCTTTCAGGATGGATGACATGGAAAACTTCAGTATTGGATCTTCCGCTTGGCGGTGCAAAAGGAGGAGTGGTGTGCAATCCGCGTGAAATGTCTGAACGAGAGTTGGAAAATTTAGCTCGCGCATATGTTCGTGCCGTGGTTCAATACATTGGTGTTGATAAAGATGTGCCTGCGCCTGATGTCTATACCAATCCACAAACGATGGCGTGGATGATGGACGAATATGAAACATTGATGCAGGTTCACCACCCGGGCGTTTTTACAGACAAACCGCAGCAAATTGGCGGCACCGAAGGTCGTCGTGATGCAACAGCACGCGGCGGCGTTGCGGCTGTCCACGAGGCATGTAAGGTTCTTGGTGTTGATCCAACAGGTACGTTTGCGATTCAAGGATTCGGCAATGCAGGTCAGCGCACCGCTTTGTTGCATCCTGAACTTCTTGGCGGCGGGAAACTTGTAGCGGCATGCGATTCACGCGGCGGTATCTTCAATTCGGATGGATTAAATACAAAAGAATTGGTAACACATAAATTAAAAACGGGATCTGTAGTTGGATTTCCGGGTGCGAAGAACATTCCGCGGGATTCTGTCCTCGAGTTGGATGTGGATATTCTCTATCCGGCCGCATTGGAAAATTCTATCAATGAAGACAATATGGAACGCATCAAAGCAAAAATTGTCTGCGAGCTTGCTAATGGTCCTACGACCCCTGAAGCAGATCTGGTCCTTCATAGACGCGGTATCCATGTTATCCCTGATATTCTTGCCAGTGCTGGCGGAGTCACGGTATCATACTTTGAGATGGTACAAGATAAGAGTTCCTTCTTCTGGGATGAAGCCACAGTTCATGCACGACTTGAAGAGAAAATGAGAAAGGCATACCACACAGTTCAAGAAGCGATCCGTGATAAAAAAGTCCACCCGCGGCTGGCAGCAATGGTCGTTGGTGTAGCGCGTGTTGCGGAAGCATGTAAGCTGCGCGGCTGGGTGTAAACAATCGTTGTTGATGCTTCAATTTAACAATTATTCATTGGTTTTTTAGTTACATGAAAGTCGTATAACTCTATCTGCTTGCCTTGATGGGCTCTACCGGCCTGTCGCCTCGGACAGAAAATGCTCGTTGTTTATTGTTACTTTCTCTGAATTCTACTACCTTTTATCAGCATAAGTTTTCAGCGAATAACATTGGAGCGACGCATGTCTACAACTCCTCAAAACTCTCTGCCGGACAAACCATACGCGGTTGAATATTATTATAAAACTGCATGGGGACATGCAGATGAGTTCATTCGGTTGTACAAGAAGAACCATTATCCTGTCTTGAAAAAGCAAATGGAAATGGGACGAATCCTGAAGATCACCTTGGTGAAACCACGCTTTCATGCAACCGAAGAAGGACGTTGGGACTGGAGGGTAACAATTGTTTGGAAAAATATCCAAGTGACTGATGATGGTTTTAGCGAAGAAAGCCTTAGCCGCCAACTTTTTTCCGATCAAGAAACATTTAAGAAAGAAGAACAACGGAGATTTGAAATATTACTCGGTCACTGGGATGTACCAATCATCAATATTGATTTGGATAAATGAAAAATGAAGACGTAAGACCCTTTGATAACGTGCTGTATGAAGGAGAAGAGCCATGGCAAAAACAAAAAAGTCTTTCAAGAAAGCCGGTAAAAAAAATGTTTCAAAACGCACACCGGCTTCTAAACTGAAACGTGTCGTCAAGGTCAAATCTTCTCCTAGAATGTCGCAATTCAAAGCAAGCATGCTGTCGCTCATGAGTGAGACTTCAACAAATCTTCCGCCGGATGTGCGACGTGCACTTACCTGGGCTATTGAGCGTGAGACTCCGGGAAGTCAAGCAGCGCTCGCATTGCAGATGATGGCAGTCAATACTGATATGGCATGCGATAATGAAGCGCCGATCTGTCAGGATACCGGTATGCCAACTTTCGAAATCAAGACGCCGGCCGGCACAAACCAGATCTTCATGCAGAAAGAAATAAAAGAAGCAATTGTTGAAGCAACAAAACTTGGCAAGCTGCGTCCGAATGCAGTTGATTCTCTTACAGGAAAGAACAGCGGTAACAATCTTGGAGAGGGTTGTCCGGTGATGCACTTTGAACAATGGGATGAAAAAGAAATCGAAATAAGACTTATCCTCAAAGGTGGCGGTTGTGAAAATAAAAACATTCAGTATTCGCTACCATGCGAATTGCAGAATCTTGGCAGAGCCGACCGCACAATGGATGGAATTCGCAAATGTTTGCTTCACGCTGTCTGGCAAGCTCAGGGACAGGGGTGCAGTGTCGGTGCTCTCGGTGTCGCGATCGGCGGTGACCGTGCCTCCGGGTACCATTACGCAAAACAGCAACTCTTCCGAACTCTGGATGATATCAATCCAAATCCGGAACTTGCGAAACTGGAAGACTACGTTTTGCTGAATGCTAACAAGCTGAACATTGGCACAATGGGCTTTGGCGGACTGGCAACGCTTATCGGTTGCAAGATCGCATCATATCATCGTTTGCCTGCGAGTTTTTTTGTATCAGTGGCATATAACTGCTGGGCTTATAGGCGGCTTGGTGTTATCCTTGACGCAAAGACTGGAGCGATCAAACGCTGGCTCTACAAGGAAGATACTCCGGTGATGCGCATGGCAAAAGAGGAGAATTTGCCCTTAACGGGGAGAGAGATTTCTTTGACATTACCGCTCTCGGAAGAACATGTGCGCGCGCTGAAGGTTGGCGATGTTTTGTTGCTCAATGGTGTTATGCATATGGGACGAGACGTGTTGCATCATCATTTGATGACACATGATTCACCGGTGAGCCTTGAAGGCGGCGTGATCTATCACTGCGGTCCGGTTGCATTGAAAAAGGGAAACAAGTGGTTGATGAATGCTGCAGGCCCAACGACGAGCATACGTGAGGAACCGTATCAAGGAGAAATCATTCGGAAGTTCAATGTGCGAGCAGTGATCGGCAAAGGTGGAATGGGAACAAAAACACTTGCAGCGTTGAAAGATATTGGCGCTGTTTACTTAAGTGCCATTGGCGGTGCGGCACAATATTATGCAAAATGCATCGAAGAAGTGGAAGGAGTGGACTTTCTAGAGTTTGGAG
Source organism: Bacteroidota bacterium (assembly GCA_049523215.1). Classification (GTDB taxonomy): domain Bacteria; phylum Bacteroidota; class Ignavibacteria; order UBA10030; family UBA10030; genus Fen-1298. The sequence goes on from JBEKNC010000010.1 coordinate 30,990, forward strand.
TTCCGGAAGCGATGTGGCACATACGTGTGAACAACTTTCCTGTGATTGTCACAATGGATTCGAAGGGAAACAGTCTCCATGCAGATGTGGAGAAAGACTCGGCAACAGAACTTACAAAATTTTCAGATGCGGTAATATTTTGAGAACACAGTATGACAGAAGATGAATATCGAAATAAGTGGAAAGAATCGGGTCCCATCAAGATCAGGATGATCGAGAAGCAAGGGAAGTGTAAGCACCAGTTGGGAGATACTTTCCAATACAAAACCCCATATGAGAGGCCGAATGAAGTCTGTTTTGCTCTGCTTCATGTACTCGATCTGTATACTTGGAGAGTGGCGCAAAGTTTTCCTTCTTGGGAAAAAGACGATGAAACCGTTTATCGAATCCATTGTCCATCTAAGCTCGGCACTGTATGGGAGATGAAAAAAGTGAAATAAAGCAAATTGTCATTCCCGAATGCTTTTTTCTGGAATCGAGGATAAGAGTGTCTGGACAATGATTACCAGCCTATCCGCCAAAGAGACGGCGGATGCACAAAACGCAAAATCCATGTGTATGATTTTTCACATTTGCTTTTGTTATACAAGACAACAAAATGTCAAAAGATGATTATCCCGTTACTCCGGCTATCCGTATTTTGCGTGAAAAGAAAATATCTTTCATTCCGCATATTTATAAATATGAAGAACACGGAGGCACAAGACTTACAGCAGAGATGATAGGCGTACCAGAGAATCTTGTTGTTAAGACATTAGTGATGGAAACCGATCAGAAAAAACCGCTGATCATTTTGATGCATGGAGACCGTGAGGTTTCAACAAAGCAGATGGCGCGAATCATAGGAGTGAAGCAGGTGACACCATGTGATGCCAGCACTGCCCAACGCTATACCGGTTATCAATTTGGCGGTACGAGTCCATTCGGTACACGGCATCCATTGCCTGTATATGTGGAAAAGACTATATTGGATTTGCAAAAAATCTATATTAATGGAGGAAAGCGCGGCTTCATCATCGAAATCAATCCGCAAGATCTTCGCACTGCGTTTCAGATCATGGAAGTTGAAGCGGCTATCCTTCCTTAATCATGAACAGGTGAACATATGGCATTAGGTACGATCGAATGGACTATTCAACTGCGATTTATTGTTGCTCTTGCGCTTGGTTTCCTTGTCGGCCTTGAGCGTGAAAGCATCAAGGTTGATCGGAAACTAATATTCGGCGGTGTCCGCACACACCCTATTATCAGTATGTTCGGATTTGGGTGCGCATGGTTGTTTCAGGTTGGTGTGACATTCATGCTGCCAACAGGATTGTTGGCAATCGCCACACTCACAGGCATTGCTTATGTCGCCAAGATTCGATCTGATCGTTTCGGAACAACAAGTGAAGTCTCTGCTTTACTGACGTTTATCACAGGTGCATTGGCAATGCTGGTGGATGTTTGGATTGCTATGGCGATGGGCATTGTCAATACTATGCTGCTTTCAGAAAAAGCGATGCTCGAATCGTACGTGGAACGGTTGAGTAAAGTGGAATTTCTGGCGACGGTCAAATTTCTCTTGGTAACGCTTATTATTTTGCCGGTTTTACCGAATCAGGAGTTCACGCCTTTTCATATCAATCCAACAAAAGTATGGCAGATCGTTATCATTGTATCCACTCTCGGATTTGTTGGATATTTATTGGAGAAAAAATTTGGTGCAAAAGTCGGATTGTGGTTGTCCGGAATTTTCGGCGGTATTGTCTCGAGTACAGCAGTAACACTTTCTGTTGGTAGGATGGCGCGGAGCAATCCTGCCCGAGGCAGCACTGCATTGCAGGCGGCGTTGCTTGCAAGCAGTGTGATGTATCTGCGTGTGATAGTGCTTATCTGGTTTATCAATGGATCATTTCTCCCAAACCTTTGGTACCGTCTTGTTATCCTTGCAGGAGTTGGTGTGATTTTATCGCTCAGGATGTTTCGGAAAGAATTACCTACGGGAAAGTCAGAAGCACCAGAATTGCAGAACCCATTCGAGATTCGTCCTGCGATAGGGTTCGCGTTGTTATTTGTAATTCTCTCTGTTGTGACAGGATTTGTGAAATCCACGTTAGGTAGTTCAGGGTTGCTGGGTTTGTCAGCGCTTGTCGGCGTGTCGGATATTGATCCCTTCATTCTCTCGTTAGTTCAAGGATCGGATGGAACGATGCATATTTTTACCTCAGCAATTATTCTTGCGATGATGAGTAACACGATTGCAAAAGCAATATATTTCGGAAGCCTTTCTCCGACAACAAGAAAAGAGACTGCATTGAAGTTTTCTATTTTCGCGATGGTGCATGTTCCTTTTATTATTTGGTAAGTTCCATGGAGACGATTTAAGAAATGGAGTGAGGAAAATCTATGAGAAGTTATATTATTCTGAAATGGAGTATTCTCTCTCTCAGTATGCTGCTTTCGTTGTCTTGTTCTTCAACGTCCTATCGAGAAATATATCCTATACTGGCAGACGGAAAGTATGATTCCGAGTTTCCGTATCGCGGATGTTCCGCACAACTCGAGAAGATTTCAGAATCTGTTCGGATGATAAGCTGTATCGCATATTATAAGAGTTATATTTTTTCACCGGAAGCGAAAATTCGTCTCAGTAATCTCCAATATCCACTACTGAAGGAGAAGGCGATCAAAGAAGTATTCTTGAACAGAACATCATCAGGAAGCGCGACAACAATTTACTCTGAGAATAAACGGATAGCATTGCTCACATGTGCGCACGTTGTCGACTTTTCGGATACGATCATTACGTACTATCGTGGAGAAAATAGAAAGGAAACTGAATTTATTCAAAGCCTTGCTGTGAAAGACCGTCAGTCAAACTATGTGGCATCCATTCAGGGTGCGCGCGATCTTGAGGTATTAGCTATTGACAAGGGAAGTGACTTGGCTGTTGTTGGGCAGAGGATGTATGAGCAGTCGGCTCAAAATGTTACGGTATTCAATTATCCATTCGGCAAAGCCAAAGAGCTTGAATGGGGAACATTTGTGTACCTGTTTGGTTATCCGGCCGGATATCAAATGATTACCAAAGGAATTGTCAGCAGTCCTAATCGAGATAAGCATGGTTCATTTCTTACTGATGCAGTGTCTAATAGGGGTTTCAGCGGTGGAATCGTGCTTGCCATTCGTGACGGTGTTCCAAATTTTGAACTAGTTGGCATGGCAACACTCGTACCGGCACGTCAACAATATTTTATGACTCCGTTCAAGGAAGGAGAAATCTTCGATTTTGAGCTGGATGCACCTTTCAAGGGGGATGTCTATGTTGAGAGCCGCAGTGATATTATTTATGGCATAGCTCCGGCGATTTCTTCAGAATTAATTGTAGATTTTCTAGAAAAAAATCAACAACAGCTCCAAGAGAAAGGGTACGATATACGTTCATTTCTTGAACGCAAACCCACACTCAAACAAGAACCTCGATGAATCTTAGTGAGTATATTGATGAGAGAAATAGTCTAAACATCTTTCTCCCATCGAGAACTTTTCCTTACAGCTACCGTAATACTATGCATTGGCAAAAGATCGGTAATCAATATTATGGTTTCTCGAATGACTCGTTTCTTCCATAATCTGCGTGATATCCTCACCCGCGATTTGACATGGAATGACCTAAATAAGTCTCTCAGCGAAGATATGCGCGGAATGTACAAATTTTACGCGGGGAACATGAAGTCTGTTGAGGAAAATCCGAACAGAATCAAGCGATCGGTCAAGCTTCTGTGGCTTCTCTTTATCGCTTTCCTCATGAAACTCACACCGCCCAGACGATTGATGTATGCAATCGCTTTGGTCTTTATTTTTGTTGCAGCTTCTCAAGAGAAAATAACATCCGCAATCTATTCTTTTATTATCGTTAGCATTCTCCTGGCGATGGAACTTGCCGAAAAGTTGGTTACAAAGGATGAGCTAAGCGTGGCACGAGACATTCAATTGAGTCTTCAACCGATCAGCATTGCAACGCTTCCAGGATATGAGCTTGCCGCACACAGCGAAGTAGCGAAAGAGGTCGGTGGCGACTATTACGATATACTCACTTTGCCGGATGGCAGCACACTCATTGTTATTGGTGATGTTTCTGGAAAAGGTATTTCCTCGGCGCTCTATGTTGTGAAGATGCAGACTGCGCTTCAATTGTTTGCAACTGAGACAAGTGACTTGCGAGAATTGCTCATCCGCCTCAATTCGCATATGTACGGTCAACTGAAACGAAACTATTTCCTTTCGCTTTTCTTGGTTAAGCTTCACTCCGATGGAAAAATAGAACTCTGCCGTGCAGGTCATCCACCGGCGTTACTCTACAGTACAGTAGAAAAAAGTGTCTCGTGGCTGAGGCCGAATGGTTTTGCTGTTGGATTGGCAGCTTCGTCGAATGGCGATGCATCAACAGACCAGAAAATAAACGCCGATTTCGGATGTTCACTTGAAACCAAGGCTCTTCGACTGCAACAAGGCGATGTCCTGTTTCTCTTCACCGATGGTGTAAGTGAATCAGTGAATGCAGACGGAAAGGAATATGGGCAAGAAAGAATTGCCGGGTTGATAAAAACATTCAACAGCGAAACTGTCGAAAAACTCCGAGAACGCATCAATAATGAACTAGTCTGTTTTCGTGCAGGGACAGAGTTGAGAGATGATACTACCTTTGTGTTGTTGAAGCGTTCTTAGAAAATCATCGGTTCTTCTTTTTGATGGAAAAATCATTTGCAGAGCTGTGTACCGCAAGCAAATCGCTGACCTTTATAAAAACAAACCCCTTGCGTCGAAGCGATTGGATGATCTCAGGCAGCGCTTCCGCGGTATGCCAGCCGCGTCCATTCACATGCATCACAATGATGGAACCATTCCGTGCATGAGAAACAACGTACCGAATAAGACGCTCTCGCGAAATTGTAGAATCGGGATCACCGGAAGCGAGATCATACATTACTGTTACAAGACCAAGGTTCCGCGCGATATGGTTGATTCTTTCATCTGTCTCTACGTATGGAGGACGAAATAAACGTGAAGAAGTTTTAGAAATTTTCTTTAACAATGATTCTGCTCGTTGTAATTCATGCTGAACACTGTCGTCTGAAATATTCATGCAATGAGGATGTGAATAGCTATGGTTCCCTAATTCAAAGTTCGGTACGGATGCGAGCATTTTTGCTTCCCGCCGATGTTTCAAGATCCACTTTCCACTCAAGAAAAATGTCGCCGGTACACCGGAATCGACAAGTGTTTGGACGATGCTTGAATCAAATCCGCCGTGTGTGGAAGAAGGACAAGCGTCAAATGTCAACGCAATCTTCTTCTCAGTTCTCGAACCATGGAACAGGGCAAGTGTGTCTGTTTGCTCGGACTGTAGAAGAGCACTGCTGAAAAGAAAGAGAATTTGAACTATGGTCATCGTTTCTATAGGATTCATCAGTCGATATAAAAAAGCCTCTCGGAAATCGAAAGGCTAAGTGTAAATTCATTTTGCATTTGAATTCAATGGAATGAATGCCCTCCTCGAACGTGACCGGCGTTAACGCTTAGGATAATGCGTTGTCGCCTTGTACTTTGGTCTTTGAACCTTGACTTCAGAACACTGGTTCCAATTTTTCTTTGTATCGTTTTATTCGTTCTGAGCTCCTTTGACAGCGGGACGTTAGCAGGTTTCATAAGATCCTCCTTACGTTGGTTGATAAAAGAACTAACTACAGAATTTAATGCTCTGAAAGATGATACAGAGTAACCTCTCAATTGTCAAGTGTCTGTGCCACAAAATCCTGTTGCTCTGCGGGGACTTTTTATCTATATTTCAATATGTTCCGTGTAAATGCTGAAGTAGCTCAGTGGTAGAGCAGTCCCGATAATTTCATGCTGGTGTAGCTCAGTGGTAGAGCAGCGGTTTCGTAAACCGCAGGTCGTCGGTTCAAGTCCGACCACCAGCTCAGAAAGACAATGGAAATTATCGGGATAAACCGCAGGTCGTGGGTTCAACTCCCACCTTCAGCTCAGAAGACAGTTTTCGTGTTTAATCCGCCATTGTGCGGATTTTTTTATCTTTTACTGTTAACAGAAGATAAATAATGTCATTTCTTGAAGTTTTTCTCATTGCACTCGTTTTAGCTTCGGATGCATTTGCAATTTCCATGAGTGCAGGATCAACTGGTGTAACGACAGAACCGCGAGCAATGCTGCGGTTGTCCTTTCATTTTGGACTTTTCCAATTTTTAATGCCTGTTCTTGGCTGGCTTGCAGGTTTAAGCATTGAACCCTATATCCAGTCATTCGATCACTGGATTGCGTTCGGACTACTTCTGTGGGTTGCTGTGCACATGATTCGATCTGCCCAAGCTGGTAACGAACGTGCAGTCCAACAGGATCCGAGCCGGGGAATGATGCTGGTTATTCTCTCTGTTGCGACAAGTTTGGATGCGTTAGCGATTGGATTGAGTTTGGCGCTATCGCAAGTATCCATCTGGTATCCTGCTGTTGTTATCGGTATCGTTACAGGCGTTGTGTCATTTATCGGCATTTTACTTGGTCGGCAGTTTTCCAAGAAAATTGGTAAGCGAGCGGCTGTAGCGGGAGGCGTTCTACTCGTTCTCATAGCCATCAGGATCCTTTTGGTTCACCTTCTTCCTCTTTAAGAGTTGTCACCCAAAGTGAATATGAAAAAATGATTGATTGTGGCGGCATCTTTTCATAATTTACTTAAGTTTGTAAAAATATTGTCCTCTGAAAGGATTATATGAACGAAGGTAAAATCGTCCAAGTGATTGGACCGGTAGTTGATATCGATTTTTCGGGTGGCAAGTTACCCGAAATAATGAATGCAGTCCGAATTCCAAGAAAGAATGTTGAAGGAATAGATGAAGACTTAATCGTTGAAGTTCAGCAGCAATTGGGTGAAGATCGTGTGCGCACAGTGGCAATGGATTCCACGGACGGTCTGGTAAGAGGAATGCTCGCTTATGATACGAGCGCTTCTATCACTGTTCCTGTAGGTCCCGCAGTGCTCGGACGCTTAATCAATGTGCTTGGCGCCGGTATTGATGGGCTTCCACCTATCCAAGCAAAAATGCATTATCCTATCCATCGTCAAGCTCCGAGTTTTGATCAACTCACGACAAAAAAGGAAATGTTTGAAACAGGAATTAAAGTCATTGACCTTCTTGAACCGTACACAAAAGGCGGGAAGACGGGACTTTTTGGCGGGGCTGGCGTTGGCAAGACTGTTATTATTCAAGAACTTATTCATAACATCGCTACACATCATGGCGGATATTCTGTATTTGCTGGAGTGGGAGAGCGCACACGCGAAGGCAATGATCTCTGGCTCGATATGAAAGAATCTGGCGTGCTTGCCAAGACAGCGCTCATATTCGGACAGATGAATGAACCTCCCGGTGCACGTCAGCGTGTTGGCCTCACGGCACTGACGATGGCGGAGTACTTCCGTGATGAGGAAGGAAAAGATGTTCTTCTGTTCATCGACAATATTTTTAGATTCGTGCAAGCTGGTTCAGAAGTCTCTGCGCTTCTGGGACGAATGCCATCTGCCGTCGGATATCAACCCACTCTTGGAACGGAAATGGGCGAGCTTCAGGAACGCATCACATCGACCAAAAAAGGTTCTATCACATCTGTGCAGGCGATTTACGTTCCTGCAGATGATTTGACCGATCCGGCGCCTGCAACGACCTTCTCTCATCTGGATGCAACAACCGTGTTGAGCCGGCAGATTGTTGATAAGGGAATTTATCCGGCAGTCGATCCGCTGGATTCTACCTCGCGTATTCTCGATCCGAACATCCTCGATGCAGAGCATTATAATGTAGCAAAGCGAGTGAAAGAGGTTTTGCAAGCCTATAAAGACCTCCAAGACATCATCAGCATTCTTGGTATGGATGAACTTTCTGATGAAGATAAGCAGACTGTTACGCGCGCACGAAAGATCGAGAAGTTCCTTTCACAGCCATTCTTTGTTGCGGAACAATTCACTTCTATTCCAGGCAGATATGTGAAAATCGAAGATACGATTCGCGGCTTCAAAGGTATTCTCGATGGTGAATATGATGACATCCCTGAGAATGCATTCTTGATGGTGGGTACGATTGAAGAAGCAGTTGAGAAAGCGAAACAATTACAAGCAGCATAAGTATGGCAGATAAAATTCTTGAATTGGAAATCGTGACTCCCCGGCGTGTTGTTTTTAAAGGTGAAGTGACAAGTTTTAGCGCTCCGGGTGTCGTAGGTGGATTTCAAGTGCTTTATAATCATGCACCATTGCTCTCATCGCTGAAGATCGGCGAGGTCAAGATCAAGGAAGTAAGTGGCAATGAATTCCATTATGCCATTTCAGGCGGTTTTGTTGAAGTGCGAGAGAATCATATCCTTTTACTGGCTGAAACCGCAGAACGTACTGATGAAATCGATGCAGAACGAGCGAAAGCCTCTCGTGATCGTGCTCAGAAACGCATGGCGGAGAAAAAACCGGACATCGACTTTGAACGTGCACGGCTTGCGCTCTATCGTGCATTAAACCGTTTAAAGATTGCAGGAGTGAATTCATAGGGAAGTCCACTGTATGCCTTCAGTGGGTTTTGCGTTTCTGGAGGTATTCATTGACAATCAAGGCGCGAAGGGTTATATTCATCCGAGTCGTTTTCTCATAAAGTCATTCATCATTTGAAGCAGCGTTCATAAGTGCAGAAAACCACTAATTCCACTATCGTAGTTGTTGACCTTGGTGCAATCGCCTTTCATCTTCGCGATATTTGCAAACACATTAGATCAAAAGCAAAAATCATAATGGTGGAGTGCAGTATGATGTGCCCTTCCATATATTTATGCATCCCTTATGAGAATTTTTGTGCAGTGCTATCTCGTGTTCCACGAATAAATAGGAATGTATGAACCGCTCACAGAAATACATCTCCATTCTCCTCGAGCGTCTACCGAAATGGGAACTTCGCTCGTACGAACATCAAACCAGTCTTGATCGGATTCGAGATAGGGTCACCTCTGTTTCGGACATTCACGCGGAACTCAATTCTCTCTATCAAGTAAAAGGTTTCGCTGAATTTGCCTTGAGCTTGATGTGGATTGCAGATAAGGTAGAAAAAGATGCCACACTGGATGAATCGACGCTTGCTGAAGAAACTCTCGTGTTTGAAAAGTTACGCTATGCATTGGGAGATATTTCTCCATCATCACAAGAATCGACTTCTACCACAGAGACGGTCGATCTTCCGTCTTTACCAGGATTTGAATCGACCTCGTCGCCTGCTTTTGAAGGAATGTCAATGTCGCCATCAGAATCTCTGCGTGAACTGACGCCATCGCCTGAGCCGGGGGCTACACCGGAAGTGTTGCTTGATTCGTGGGGTAAAGAGCCGCAAGCTCCTACACAGACACCATCGATGGGCGGTAGCACAACAATAGGAATTGAACAGGAACGTGGTTTTGCTAACTTGCTGGAACGCTTTTTGGAATCCGTACAAAGCGGAAACGATGATCGAACGACATTGTTATCCGATGTTATCAATGAATGCAATACGGTGGTCACCGCTGATTTGGTGCCGGAAGATTATAAACAGTTCTGTCAATTGCTTGTGGAATTTCTCCAGTATATTTCAGACAATCAGTACCTTGATGATATTCGTGTTATGAATATTGTCTCAAACATTCAAGATCCAGTGAACCAGTGGGCACGAAGTGAACAAAACAATCGAACCGGTTTGTTGGATCCGGCAATGGAAATTCTCCGAGATTTTAAAACTATGTTTGAATGACGAGTATAAATCAACAAAATATTTACGCAGTAATCATGGCGGGCGGTGTCGGGTCACGGTTCTGGCCGAGAAGCCGTGAGCGGTCACCAAAGCAAGTATTGGAAATTGTCGGTTCCGGATCGATGCTCTTCAATACGGTTGCTCGTATCCAACCGCTGGTTCCATCGGACAAGGCGATGGTAGTAACAAACAGGCTTCAAAAAGATATCATCCACCAGCAGGTACCCATGTTGCCATCGCAGAACGTACTCATGGAGCCGCTCGGAAGAAATACAGCGCCGTGTATCGGACTGGCAGCGAAGTGGATACATCACTACGATCCTGAAGCCATCATGGTCGTTCTGCCGGCAGATCATATTATTGGCGATACGGAAGAATTTTTGCATGTCATTCAACGCGCTGTGCATGTGGCAACAGAGAATGATGCATTGGTCACGATCGGGATCAAACCGACTCATCCGGAAACCGGATATGGGTACATCCAATTCGAAGATACTCCAGAACAGAATCCATATTTGGCAGATGGCATCTACCGCGTGAAAACGTTTGCCGAGAAACCAAATCTTGAGACAGCCGAAAAATTTTTAAAGAGCGGAGATTTTCTCTGGAATAGCGGAATGTTTATCTGGAAAACTCGCGTCATTTTACAAGAAATTGAAAAACATCTGCCGGAACTTGGCGAACAGTTGGCAAAGCTGGGACCCGTCATCGGCACCGATGCGTATCAATCGACATTAGAACATGTCTATGGCGTCATTCGCAGCATCTCCATCGATTATGGCGTGATGGAAAAAGCGTCGAAAGTTTTTGTGGCAAAGGGAGATTTTGGGTGGAGCGATGTTGGTTCATGGGATGAAGTAGTGCGTCTCACTCCGAAGAATGGAGACGGAAATGCGCTGCGCGGAACAGTGATTGTGAAAGATTCGCATCGCAATTATATCGATGCAGATAATAGAGTTGTTGCAATGATTGGTGTGGATGACATGATCGTCGTTACGACTGATGATGCGGTTTTAATCTGTAAAAAAGGACGCTCGCAAGACGTCAAGGAAGTTGTTGATTACCTCCGCCGCAAGCAGATGAATGAATTGCTCTAACAGACAGGCAATATACGGAATAGTACTAATCTCGCTCCTCGGTTGTACACCATCGCCGAGGTTCGCGGAGCGAGGTGATCATTCCAAAGAAACCAAAACACCGCAATCGATAGATCAACCCGGGAAGCATATATCCGGAAAAGTCCTACTGACACTCGAAGGTGTTGTCTCCTACTATGCACATGATTTTCATGGCAAGCAGACTTCAAACGGTGAGACGTTCGATATGCATGCGCTCACAGCTGCTCATCGCACTTTTCCATTTGGAACGAAAGTGCGCGTTACAAGCTTGGAGAACAATAAAACTGTTATCGTACGAGTGAATGACCGGGGACCCTTTAAGGAAGGGCGCATTATGGATCTATCGATGGGTGCAGCGAAGGAAATTGACTTGATTCTTAATGGTACAGCTCGTGCACGGTTAGAAGTACTTGAATGGGGGAATGGAAAATAGCTGCCTAGAATATGTCTTATGATTGTAGAACGAAATTTAAGACATGTCATACGATTGTAAACCAGAAGTATGATTCGTCGAACAACAAAGCCAAGCCGCACAGATTTTTTTCAGTGTGGCTTTTTCATTCATAAAAGACCATGAAACTTACGGTTAAAGTAAAACCCAATTCAAGGAAAAATGAGGTAAAGTGTGCTGAAGACGGAACACTTACCATTTTCGTGACTGATCCACCTAGAGAGGGAAAGGCGAATGAAAAATTAATTGAACTCCTAGCCAAATACCTGGAAAAACCGAAACGATGTATTTCCATTGTGGCAGGATTCAAGAGTAAAATTAAAATTGTCGAAATTGAGTGAAAAACTCAAATGCAATATGGCAAAATTGCTTTAAAAAAGCACATTAATACAAAGAAAGTCATTCCTTCATTGATTTCTTGAAGGGAATTAGTTAAATTGTTATAGTAATAGAATGTAGAGAAATGGAACGTATATGGAATTTTGAATGTTCTAAAGATAACTGATGTTAAACCATTTTGAGGTTTCATGAATATTGTTGAAAAAGGGAAATGGCTACAAAGGGGTACTCTTTTTGGAGTGATTTTAATTATTTTCAGTTCTTTAACTATACAGGGATGTTCTCCGCAAATTACGGGGGCATCTTTTGTTCAAAAAACCAATAGTCCAAATGATGCATTGATCGAAGGGGCGTTCCCAGAGCAGCCTTCGCCATTTGCATCAATGAACACAGCAGGTCTTGACCGGTACCTTCCTTTAGTAAAAAAGTATGCACAAGAATACGGAATAGACTGGGTTTTGATCCTTGCAGTGATGAAACAAGAATCAAGATTTAACCATGAGGCGGTAAGTTATAAGGGTGCCTATGGATTGATGCAGATTATGCCGGTTACACAGATTGAACTGGCAGAGAAACTGGGTGTAGAAGAAACAATAACTCCACGCAATAATATCAAAGCTGGCATTTATCATCTCAAATCGCTTTATGCGATGTTCGAGAATATACAAGAAGAAGACAGAACCTGTCTTTCACTTGCCGCATATAATGCAGGACTTGGACGTGTTCTAGACGCTCAGAAAATTGCTTCTTATATGGGGAATGACCCTCATCGATGGTCTTCCGTCCGAGAGGCATTTCCGTTTTTAACCAAGAAGAATTATACGTTGCATAGCCGCATTTGGAGTGATGGCTGTCCGCCCAGCGGATATTTCCGAAATCCCAGACAAACGGTGGAATATGTTGATAATATCATGATAGCCTATGATCGATATAGTTTATCATTGAAATAGCATAGTTCACTGAAAACATCTCTTCAGATTTCTTTCGAGGCTATTTAATAAATAGATTCTATTATTAGAAAAAACGCTTGACATTCATACGTTGTAAGTATATATTTTTGAGTGTTTTTTTTGCATGCACATGTTCGTAAGGGATAAGCCGCTGTTACTCAATTAACTGATACACTCATATAACAAGGAGTTACATAATGAAACGCATTCTTCTTCTATCTGTGCTGGTTATCTTCATTGCCTCTATGTCCTTCGGACAGATGGCATATAAAAAGGGCGACCAGGTTGTGAATCTTGGAATTGGACTTGGCGGTTTTGCTGGTGCTTATGGTTCAGGCGGAATAGCAATTACCGGCGGATATGAATATGGTGTTAACGAAAACATCTCGTTAGGCGGCGTTCTTGGTTATTCATCATCATCAGAAGATATCTTTGCTGGTTATGGTTGGAAGTATACCTATATCTTAATCGGTGCACGTGGTGCATATCATCTCGATTTATTTCATAATCCCAAAATCGACACATATGGCGGAATTTTGCTGGGTTACAATATCGTTTCATCGTCAGCAACTGGAACCTATTATGGTTATGGAGCGTACTCAGCATCAGCGAGTTATTTAGAGTTTGGAATATTTATTGGCGGTCGTTACTATTTTGATCCCCACTGGGCAGTGCAGGCAGAATTGGGATACGGTTTGGGTATTCTCAATATTGGTATCGCTTACAAATTATAATCCTTGCTGACCCCTTAAGAGTTGGTGGTGACGGGAGAAAATCTAAAAGGGTTTTCTCCCTTTTTATTTGGTCAGATTCCCGAAATCTTTCTATGTCATTTCTGGGATAGATTTCGGGAATCTTTTTCCCATTCTTGGAAGCCCGAATATTTTTTCGTACCTTTATAACAGCATGAAAGAATTTGCACATGTAGAAGGAAAGCCGCGATGCCATTGCGGCGTTTTCGGAGTGTTTGGTCATCCAGAAGCTTCCGTTATGTGTTACTACGGTCTACACGCCCTACAGCATCGAGGTCAAGAGGCGGCCGGTATTGTCACAAGTGAGTGGCTTGAAGATAAGAAAAAATGGCGCTTCAATATTCAAAAAGGAGAGGGGCTTGTTTCTGATGTCTTCAAGGATGCCGAGGTCTTAAAAGAAAAGTTAAAGGGGAATTCGGCAATCGGGCATAACCGATACTCAACGACCGGGTCAGCAGATAACAAGTCGAATATTCAGCCTTTTGTGGTCAATTATAGATCTGGTAACCTTGCGCTCGGACACAATGGCAACCTGACAAACTATCGAACGCTGCGCCATACGCTTCAAGAAGATGGAACAATTTTCCAATCAACATCTGACAGCGAGATCATCCTGCATCTTGCTGCACGGAGCAAGCATAAGGATCAAATTTTGCAAATCAAAGAGGCGCTCGATACGGTCGATGGTGCTTTTTCACTCGTTATCTTAACAGATAACAGCTTGATCGCTGCCCGCGATTGGCATGGGTTCCGTCCGCTGGCACTTGGCAAGGTGGAAGGAGCATATGTTGTTGCCTCTGAAACGTGTGCGTTTGATATTATCGGCGCAGAGTACATCCGCGATATCGCTCCGGGCGAAATTGTGGTTATCGATAACGACGTGCTGGCGACAGGGAAGATACAATCTTATTGGATTACGAAGAAATCTTCGCAACCACATCACTGCATCTTTGAGTACATCTATTTCTCCCGTCCGGACAGCAAAATCTTCGGCATCAACGTTGATAAAGTGCGCCGCAAACTGGGAAAACTGCTTGCCAGTGAAAATCCGGTTATTCCCAAATCACCTGAAGACAAAGTTATTATCATCAATGTTCCGGACTCCAGCAATACTTGTACCCTGGGTTATGTTACCGAAAGTAACAAACAAGGGCGGAATGTCCGGCTTGAGCTTGGTCTAATCCGCAGTCACTATGTTGGGCGTACGTTTATCCAGCCCCAGCAGAACCATCGTGAGCTTAAGGTAAAGACGAAGTTCAATACCGTGAAGGGTGTTCTCAAAGGAAAGAAAGTTGTTATCGTCGATGATTCGATCGTTCGCGGAACGACATCAAAACAATTGGTGAAACTGATTAGAGAAGCAGGACCAAAAGAAGTGCACTTCCGTGTTTCGTGCCCTCCCATTAAATTCCCATGTTACTATGGAATGGATTTTCCCAGTCGTGAGGAATTAATTGCAAATCGCTTCAACGGTGATATCGAGGCGATTGGAAAAGAATTAGGTGTTGAGAGTCTTTCATATCTGCCGATGGAGAAACTCCTCGCTTCGGCTCCTACGGATGACGGCAGGAATTATTGTACTGCTTGTTTCGATGGTAAGTATCCTGTTCCAATCGATCCAGAGGCTGCAAAGAACGAAAACGACCAGTAATGACGTACCGTTATCTTACTGTTTCCAATTTCATTAGTGCCAGTCGAATCATTATAGTCATTCCTATGGGCTACTGCCTCTTAACGGAATTCCCTCATCATAGGTTATGGACAATCGGTGTTATCCTTGTCGCAGTTGCGACGGATTTTCTCGATGGATTTCTTGCAAGAAAATTGCACCAAGTAACAGAAATTGGCAAAATCATCGATCCACTGGCAGATAAGATTGGCATCGGAGTATATGCCATCTTACTTGCTATAACCGGTGATGTACCTCTTTGGTTTGTCGTGTTCGTATTGCTGCGAGACCTTCTTATTTTTTCTGGTGGATTATATATCCATCGAAATAAAAGAATTGTTCCTCAATCTAATTGGCCCGGGAAAATTTCAGTGAGCTGTGTTGCCGTTACTTTTTTCTTAGCAACACTGCGGATGGATGCGTTGAACCGCCTCTTGACTTATTCACTCTGGGGAAGTGTTGTCGTGATGGTATGGTCATCGTGGAGTTATGCTCAAAGACTCTTTATCGGCAGAAACGTTGATATAACGAAGTGATTCTATGGCATTTTTTGAAACACTCACCAAACTGAAAGCTGGACTTGCAAAGACAAGGGATTCCATCGTCAATAAGGTGCAGCAGCTTGCAGTAACAAAGAGTAAAATTGATGATGAGCTGTTGAATCAGCTGGAAGAAATCCTTATCGCAGGTGATGTCGGTGTGGAGACTGCAAACATTATTCTCACGCATCTGAAGCGGCGTGTTAAAGAAAATAAATATGAATCGACGACTCAGCTTGTTTTATTGCTCAAGGAAGAAGTTGCAGCGATTCTTCATGTGAATGATGATGAGGAACCATCATTGACAACATTGCCGGCAGCTTCAAAACCGTATGTTGTGATGGTTGTTGGTGTGAATGGTGTCGGAAAGACAACAACGATCGGAAAGATGGCGTATCAGTACCGGCAGGCAGGGCATAAGGTTGTCATCGGTGCGGCTGATACATTCCGCGCTGCGGCAAACGAGCAGCTTGAGATCTGGGCACAGCGTGCTGGGGTGGATATCGTTCAACAGTCGCGCGGTTCAGACCCGGCAGCCGTGGCATTTGATACGCTCAACTCTGCTCTTTCCCGACAATCCGATGTTGTCATCATTGATACTGCAGGACGGCTTCACACAAAAACGAACCTGATGGAAGAACTAAAAAAGATTAAAAGGGTGATGGATAAACGATTGCCTGGTGCACCACACGAGGTGCTGTTAGTGCTTGATGCATCGACCGGGCAGAACGGGCTGCAACAAGTCAAATACTTTACCGCCGCTGTGGATGTAACCGGAATTGTGTTAACGAAACTTGATGGCACGGCAAAAGGAGGTATTGTGCTTGCCATTAGTAATGAAATGAAATTGCCGGTAAAATTTATCGGTGTTGGCGAAAGTATCGATGACCTCCAGCCATTCGATCCCCGCGCATTCGTTGATGCGCTGTTTGAGGGCAGTGAGATTGTAAGCAATTAATTATTCCATGTCTTCTAAAATTCACATACTGACTCCTGAATTATCAAACAAGATTGCCGCCGGCGAAGTTGTGCAGCGCCCTGCCTCGGTAGTGAAGGAGTTGATTGAGAACTCGCTCGATGCCAAGGCAACGCGCATCAGTATTATGGTAAAAGATGCGGGAAAAGCATTGATCCAAGTTGTGGATAATGGCGAGGGAATGTCGGAACAAGACGCGTCTCTAGCATTTCGAAGACATGCAACAAGCAAAATTCGTTCCGCCCGCGATTTAGAAGAGATTCAGACGCTCGGTTTTCGCGGAGAGGCGCTGGCATCGATTACGGCAGTTGCGCAAGTGGAACTCAAAACACGTACTGAATCGGATGACCTTGCCACGTTTCTCCGAATTGAGGGTGATGAAGTAAAGGAAAAAACCAAGTCAGCGCTTGAATGCGGAACAAGCATCACGGTACGCAATCTTTTTTATAATACTCCGGCTCGCCGCAACTTCCTCAAGACCCGGCACACAGAATTAAAGAATATCACCGATGCTATTGTGCGAATGGCCGTTGCGTATCCAGAAGTTGAATGGTTCTATACAAGCGACGACGAAGTGATGCTTGATTTGAAGTCGAACTCGACAGAAGGAAGAGTGGCTGCCGTTTTTGGGAAAGCTCTCTACCAATCAATAATAAAATTTGAAGATACGAATGACCTCATGACGGTCAGTGGATTCCTTGGCAAGCCGAACTTTGCACGCAAGAGTCGCGCTGAACAGTTGGTATTTATGAATAGGCGGTTTATTTTTAGCAAGATGATCAATCATGCTGTCTTTCAAGCGTATGAACATTTGCTGGAAAAAGGGTCTTTTCCGTTCTTTATTCTGAATCTCACTCTTGATCCGCGAAAGGTTGATGTCAACGTCCATCCGACAAAAATGGAAGTAAAATTTGAGAATGAATCAAACATCTATCGCATGATCCTGTCGGTTGTGCGAAGAGCACTTGCGGAGAATGATTTAGTGCCATCGGTGTCGTTCAAAGATGGGAATGCAATATCACCAATTGATGCCAAGCTCCAATTTGATAGTCAGGTATGGAAAAAGGCAATTGAAACTCAGACGAGTGCACCCGTCTTTCCTATTGGTACTATTGCGCGCCCCGGTGAACCTAGAGCACCGATGACACCGAATATTATCGGTCTCGATGAATTGAAGCTGTCCGCTTCAAGTTCCGAAGCATCCTTACCATTCAATGTGTCTTCATCAGCGAACAACCGAATTCTTTCTCAGCGTACAGCGGATGATCCATCCTTATCGCAAGAAAGCAAACCCATTTGGCAGGCGCACAACAAGTACATTATCTCACAGATTCGCAATGGATTGATGATTATTGATCAACACGTTGCCCACGAGCGAATTCTCTATGAACGTGTACTGTCGAATTTCGAAAACAGCTTGCCGTCAATCCAGCAGTTGTTATTTCCTGAAACGATTGAGGTAAGCACAAGCGACTATTCGCTGGTGAAAGAGCTGCAAGCACACCTTGAACGTCTCGGTTTTGATATAAAATTATTCGGTAAAAATACCGTGGTGATTGAAGGGATTCCGGCTGATGTTCGCATTGGGAATGAAAGGAAAATCTTGCAGGATGTGTTGGACGAATTTAAAAACAACGAACACGCGGGTATATCCGATGTGCGCGATAATCTGGCAAAATCGTTCGCATGCAAGGCAGCGATCAAAGCAGGTGATAAGCTGAATATTACTGAGATGGTAGTATTGATCGAACATCTGTTCCTTACCAAGATGCCATTTGTTTGTCCACACGGCAGACCTGTGATCGTAAAGATTCCACTCGAAGAACTTGACAAACGATTTGGCCGAACGTGACTTCATTTGTATCGTAAGAAACGAATTACCTTGTCGTAAGGAGAAGGGGCAATGAAGAAGAATATAATCAATGTATTCAAAATAATACGCCCAAGCCAATGGCTAAAAAATGCATTTCTTTTTGCACCACTGATTTTTGCAAAACATCTTTTCGATTTGCCATACATTTGGCGGGAAACGCTTGCATTTATCGGATTCTGTCTTGTCTCGAGTACCCTCTATGTTGTCAATGATATTCTCGATCGTGAAGCGGACAAGCTTCACCCGAATAAGCGGAATCGTCCGCTTGCGTCCGGTGCCATCGGTATGCCTGGAGCTTTTGTAATTATTGTCATTCTTCTGGTGTTAATAGTTTGCATAGTACCACATCTCAACTTGTATTTTTGGTATACAGTCATCTTATATGGGCTTCTGAATCTAGCGTATTCTTTCGGATTAAAACGAGTGGTCTTAGTGGATGTGTTCATTATTGCCTCGGGATTTATGCTGCGTGTACTCGCCGGTGTGTTTGCCATCGAAGTAGAGATTTCCTCTTGGCTGATTCTTTGTACGCTTTTTGTTTCAGTATTTCTTGCGGTTTCTAAACGGCGTGGTGAGTTAATGCTTAGCTCAACCAGCGAGTCTTTTGATAACAGACCCGTTCTCAAACAATACAACATCGCGTTTATGGATCAAATCATGACTATAGCGGCATCCGGAATGGCAATTTCCTATGCATTATATTCAGTCGCTGATCGTACAGTAAAGACTTTTAAAACAGAGAACCTTATTTTTACGACGGTATTTGTCTTGTTTGGCATTTTTCGGTACATTTTTCTCATGCGGGATAGAAAAACCGATGATGATCCAATGCATTTACTCTTAAGCGATGCACCGACGATTGTAAACATTATGGTATGGTTCCTTGTGTGTGTCGTTATTATTTATTCTCATAATTAAACAAAATGGATATACTCGTGTGAAATTCCCCGAACCAAGATCACCCCAAAAAATCACAGGTTTACCAACAAGTTCTTCCAAAGTTGCTGTTATGAAAACGACACCGCAAACCATACTGGAAGACACCCAACGAACCATGGAAATGGCCGGGATAAAAAAAGCCCTCAAACCAGGAGTGACAACAATATTAAAAGATAATATCTCATGGCATTTCCCATTTCCCGGAGCCAATACAACACCGTGGCAAATGGAAGGGACGATTCTCGGTTTGAAAAAAAGCGGTCTTAACGATATGGTGTGTGTGCAAAACAAGACCGTGGTGACCGATGCGTTCAAGGGTGAAGATCTGAATAAATACACACCGCTGTTCAAGAAGTATCAGGTACCAGTTCTCTTCAATTTCCGCGAAGGGGATATGAAATGGATCGAGTACTCTCCTCAGTCTCCCTTGCTTGTGCTTGACCAAATCTTTCCGGATGGTATTCAAATTCCCGATTATTTTTTTGGAAAGAACATTGTTCACCTGCCAACGGTGAAATGCCATATCTACACAACCACGACGGGTGCAATGAAGAATGCATTCGGTGGTTTGTTGGCTACACATCGGCACTATACACATACTTGGATTCACGAGACTCTTGTTGATCTGCTCGCCATCCAAAAAGAAATCCATTCTGGTGTTTTTGCTGTAATGGATGGAACCACTGCAGGAAATGGCCCCGGGCCCAGAACTATGTATCCGGTTGAGAAAAACCTTATACTCGCCAGCGCTGATCAGGTTGCAATAGATGCAGTTGCCGCAAAGATGATGGGATTCGATCCGCTTTCAATCAAATATATCAATTTGGCGCATCAATGCGGGTTAGGGTGCGGGGATCCGAGAGAGATCACTCTCGTGGGAGAAGATATCTCAAGAGAGAACTGGCATTTTTCTGTTGGCGACAATACAGCAAGTCGAGCCGGTGACCTTCTCTGGTTTGGGCCCCTCAAGCGACTTCAGAATATTTTTTTCCGAACTCCACTCGTCAACCTTTTCATCTTTGCTTCTGAATTCTATCATGATTACTACCGATGGCCGTTTCGGGATCATCGCGTGTTTAAACGATGGCTCAGACAGACACAGTGGGGAAAACTGTTCGCTTCATATCCTCCTATCGAGTAGTCATTGGTTGATGATATGCAGATGACTCTTCGTACTCGTGCAGAATTATATTTGCTTTCCATTACGGTTGTTTGGGGAAGCACATTTGTTCTGACGAAGTTTGTTTTAGAGAATGCGTCTCCCTTTGCGTACATCTCCATTCGTTTCACTGTTGCTTCGATTATATTCGCAGTAGTATTCTTTCGAAGATTGCGGGTAATCTCAAAGGATGCAATCGCGAAGGGTACTGTTCTTGGTGTCTTGCTCTTTGTCGGTTTTGCGCTGCAAACTGTGGGGTTGAAATACACAACAGCGTCTAAATCGGCATTTGTTACAGGCCTCATGGTTGTGTTCACACCTTTGTTTCAATTGATCATTGAACGAAAATCACCCAAACTTGGAAATATCATTGGTGTTGTTTTGGTTGCGATTGGTTTATTTTTTTTAACCTCACCCAAAGGCTCAGAGTTCAATATCGGAGATGCACTCACTCTTATTTGTGCCGTACTATTTAGTCTCTATACAGTCTATCTGAGTATTTTTGGGAAGGAACATGATCCTGCACATCTGACCTTCGTGCAATTTGTCTCAACTGCATTGCTTTCGGTGCTGGCTATACCATTTTTGGAAACAGCGTACATGAATATCAACGGTAATTTTCTTATACTTATAGCCTATCTCGCTGTCATGCCAACAGTCGTAGCATTGTACGTTATGGCGAAGTATCAAAAATATACAACGCCGACACGGAGCGCAGTCATTTATTCGATGGAACCGCCTCTTGCGGCGCTGTTTGCCTTTTTGATTATTGGTGAACAGATAGGAATGATTGGGATTGTTGGAGGAGTATTGATTCTATTGGGGCTGATCATTTCAGAATTATCGGATGTCATTTTTAAGCGAAAACCGAAGAAATGGCGCAAACAAAGTTCTGTCCTGAAATAGCGGTTTTGTGATCGTGTCAAGAGCTATATATGGCATTTTTCCGGAGAAAAAAAATGATTCAATCAACACTTGCGGAATTCAAAAACGAGAAGTATATTGTGAACAGATGAAATTGGGGCAAATATATTTTTTTGCTACTGCCATTCTACTGTTTGTTTTAACGGGAATGGTACTGGCACAAAGCAATCCTATTATCACAACAAAAGTCGAATCTTTTGTTGGTTATATTAGGGTGGAATGGACGATTAATTCAGAAGCGGGCATCGATCATTATGAAGTATGGAGAAGTAGTGGAAGTTCCGTTCCTTTGTGTGTTGGAGTCGTACCGCATGGAGTTCTTTACTTTGATGATAAAACCACCAGTTTGTATAAGACAGAAGATCAATATTTTATCTATCAGGTGAAAGCTGTAGGAGGTCCCAATGGATCCGTCCTAGGCCAGAGTGACAATAAGGGAATATACTTTATGAGCCCTAGTTCTACATACAAACGCACTTGGGGTAGTATTAAGGCGATGTTCCGATAAACTATTGTTTATAGAGAATCTTGAATAAGCGAGCATTATGCGTCGCTTTTTTTGTTTTTGGACCTCCTTATGAGACCTTTGATTCTTGCATCTCAATCACCTCGTAGAAAAATTCTACTGAAGCAGATTGGGTTGAAGTTTCGTGTTATCCCGAGTCATGTCTCGGAAGTATTATCTCCGAACCAATCACCCGGTGATAATGCAAAACGCATTGCAATTGATAAAGCTTCTGAGGTCGCCGCCCGTCTGAAAAAAGGGATTGTGATCGGAGCAGATACGATTGTTGTGCTCGATCATCATGCCCTCGGCAAACCGACATCCAAAGATGATGCGAAGCGGATGTTGAAACTGTTGAGTGGACGTGAGCATTCGGTATACACCGGCTTTGCTTTGATCGATGTGGAATCGAAGAAACACGTAGCAGGAGTGGAAGAAACAAAAGTACGATTCCGCAAGCTGGATGAAAAAGAGATTGTTTCCTATATCGATTCAGGATCGCCGATGGATAAGGCAGGCTCGTATGGAATTCAAGATGATTTTGGAGCCGTCTTTGTCGAAAAAGTGAATGGATGTTTCTATAATGTTGTTGGATTTCCTCTTGCTCGTTTTTATTCGACGTTACAGCGATTTATTGCTTACTTGGAATTACAGAATAAAACGAAAACATAACGATGAAACGAAAGATACGAGTCCTTATTGCCAAAGCCGGATTGGATGGTCATGATCGTGGAGCGAAGGTCGTCGCTGCGGCATTGCGGGATGTCGGATTTGAAGTGATTTACTCGGGACTTCGCAAAACAGCGGAAGCGATCGTGGAATCCGCATTGCAGGAAGATGTCGATGCGATCGGTGTGAGCCTGTTGAGCGGTGCACATATGACGATCTTTCCCAAAATACTGCAGATGATGAAAACGAAAGGGATGGAGGATGTGCTTCTCTTCGGCGGAGGAATCATTCCTCAAAAAGACATTCAAGAATTGAGGAGTATGGGAGTGGGTGAGCTTTTTACACCGGGGACTACAACCGAAGACATCGTTCGTTATCTGCGTACATGGAACATGGACCACCAACGTTAGTCATCGCAAAACCCGGCGATGAAAAATCCTTGACGGGTTTTGCGATGTAAAAGATCTCTTAAGTGATCTTTATGACTTTAACGGCCTGCAAGCCTTTTTGTCCCGTTTCAACTTCGAATTCTACTTTGTCGCCCTCCTTGAGCGTCCTGTAGCCGTCTCCGCTGATGGACTTGTAATGCACGAATACGTCTTCACCAGTTTCTCGTTTGATGAAACCGAATCCTTTTGAATTGTTGAACCACTTGACTGTACCCTGTTCCATACGGGTTCGTCCCCTTGATACATTGAACATCACACCGCTACTTTGTCTTTCAACGAAAAAGATGCATTGGATGCTACACCTTTATTGCTCAACCCTAACACAATTCTTAGGTGAATCGACTCATTTGAGCCACACGAACAAATTCACCAATGCCAATGTGATAGTGAAAACAAATTACGATGAAACAAAACCGGTGCATTGAATTACTTCAGAATATTACAATTTGGTATATTAAAATGCAAGTGTCGGCGGTGGGTTTTTCGTTTTATCGAATTATTCTCTTTCAGCCAGCCAAATACCGTAATCCTCGGTGTCCGGTTTACTCTCTGCTGTTTCCGGTGCGACTTTACGCTCGAGAATGCGGATGCCTTCATCGGAAAAACCGAATATATCATCTAAAGAAAGAATGCGATCGAGTGCGGTCGGTTCAAAAAATTCCCGGAACTTATTTACTGCTTCATGCAGCTTTGCAAAGTAGTAAGCGACGTTTTCATCGGCTCCCAGAGGATCCCAATCTTCAACCAAACGTGAAGAACGAGCAACATCGGCATCCGTCTCAGTTCCAGAGATATAGTACGAGAGCCTGGTATTCGCTTTGACAAAGAGACTTGAACGAACCGCTGCTTCCAATGCTGGAGAAGGCGTAATCCGACCAGCAGCAATTTCTTTCTGATATGTCTCCGTATCCATACGTAAAAATTCTGTTTTACAGAAGTCCATGGGAGTCCAATTGTGTTTTACAATCTGAGTATAAGCGGTTGCGTATGCATGATGTAATCGTGTTAGATCGTTCATAAGCATGCATTCAATGAATCGCTGGATGAACATTCTTAAATAGCGTTCCATGCCGCGTGATATGAGACTATTTCCTTTGATGAGGACATTGTTGTTTTGATCAAGCACTGCATAGTTACTTTTCCTGTAACTGAGCATCTTCTTATAATGATGTGACGACAGAAGAGTGATACCACCGGGGAGAATGTTCGAGAGCCGATCTATGAAATTTTTCCGGTTCGCCTCACCGATAATATTATCCGGCAATAGAAGGAAGAATCCTTGACCGTCAGTTTGGATGATGGTGGCATTAAAGAGTTCGATTTGATGTATAATCTCTTTCAGAATTTCTCTGCTCGCAGTAAGTACGGTTTCGGCTTGATCCGGATCGTTGTAAAGGCCTTTTGCGTAGCCAAGGGAGAGATGAAAAGAATCGAGCAGACGTTTCAGTGAATTCAACCGGGCATCTGGGTTTGTGCCTCGCGATTGGATTGCATGCTTTTGGCCGAGTGTTTTTTGCTGCAAAGAAGTGAGACTTGTCAGGAGCGAGAGAAAAACATCGAGATCATCTGTTCTGGGCTTGATGTTTTGACGGAGGATCATAGAGGGATATAATCCCTCGAGTTCAATATAGAGGACGTCGGAAAAGACACCGATGTGAAAAATCTCTGCCGGGATATTGATATTGCGAGAACCTTCCATGGGTTTGGGAACCGAATGTTTTTGCCGCACGTATTCTCTCAACATGAACGATTCGATGCGTGAAGCCGCGGCGGTATGGATGAGCATTCTGAAGTTGAATGGACACATCTGAGCAAGATAAAAGAGTGGAGGCAGAAGTAAGTTGCTGAGCTCACGTACAATGAGAGCATTTTGCAGAGATTGAACTGCCACTTGCTTCGGTGTACGTTTCCATTCTTTCATCACTCGATGGGATGGAAGAGCATGTTCTGTACCAATAGGAATACCGAAATGTTTGGCTAATGAAATCAAACTGAATGATTGCTCAACTCTCTTGGTGTTCATTTCTGTTTCTGCAACCGTTATGGTGTCCACGAGGTGTCTGCCGAAAACATCGTATGAAAACCACTCGCTTTCACCGAGTCCAGCAGTGCTAAACCCACTCGGTGTCCGCATATCGCTGCCGCTTCTGCCGACAGCAAATGTTATTTGCTGTCGTTCGCAGGCACGACCGAGAGCCGGAAGGATCGTTCCGAATAAATCATATCCCTCAATAACGTCAGGATCAATTTCGTTGATGTGCTGAATACATTGCTTCAAGACAACCTGTTCGTTTTGTTTGGGCGTTTTCAGGATATATTTGTTCCCATCACTTGTGAGAAGTGTGATGACGAGAATGTGTTCTTCCATGCTCTTACTGCTTCGTTTCTTTCCTGTTGCAGGTGCACATTGAACATCGATATGAAGACGTACCAGATCTTCAAATTCCATCCCTTTGAACAATGTTATTCCGGATTGCAAGAGGAACTGGCGTACCGGATCGGCACGAACCAGGATTTCTTTTAACTCCTGATACGATGAGATACGCGGCGAATGGCTTTTATTGTATTGTCGAAGAATGAAGTGTACCGCTTCCCACATTTCACTCCAGCGGGAGAATGCTGCAATGAACTGATAGAAGTTGTTCCCGGCAAGCTTCTTCAACCAGAATTTTTTTGGGAATTCCTTGATAAGCGCTTCGTCCGTCAGAAAAAAGAAGGGGAAGAATTCCACATCTCTGTGTAGAATCTTCCCCTCAACTCGCTTGAACAACCTGATCGTCTGATCGTTCAACTGCTGGACGGCAACAATGCGCTCTTCAGGATTATGTCCGTAGAGCAATGAGTCCATTCATCATTTCTGCAGTTTGTCCATAGTCATAAACGGTCTCAACAAATCGATAGGCACGGGGAAAATGGTGGTGGAGTTATTCTCCGTGGCAATTTCGCGAAGTGTTTGCAGATATCGCAGCGTAAGGGCGCTTGGCTGTTCGCTTAACACTTTTGCCGCATCTGAAAGCCGCTGTGATGCCTGAAATTCACCTTCCGCCGCAATGACCTTGGAGCGGCGTTCGCGCTCGGCTTCTGCCTGTTTCGCCATTGCCCGCTGCATTTCCTGCGGCAGATCGATCTGTTTCACTTCAACATTGGATACCTTCACGCCCCACGGTTCTGTGTGGCTGTCGATAATTTGCTGAAGCTTCTGGTTGATCTTGTCGCGCTGTGAAAGAAGATCATCTAATTCGGATTGTCCTAATACGCTGCGTAACGTTGTCTGTGAAAGCTGGGATGTAGCGAACAAATAATTTTCAACAGATACTACGGCTTTTTCCGGCTGCATCACACGGAAGTACACGACAGCATTCACTTTAAGCGAAACGTTATCCTGTGTGATGATATCCTGCGGCGGAACATCCATGACGACCGTTCGCAGACTCACTTTTACCATTCTATCAATACCGGGCCATAACCAGACAATTCCGGGTCCTTTTACTCCCAATAGCCGTCCTAAGCGGAATATGACACCGCGATCATATTCACGCAAAATTTTAATTGAATTGACTGCGAGAAGAAAAATGGCAAATCCCAAAAGAAATATATATATAAATCCTGGTTCCATAGTCACTCCTTTGATATTGTGAATGGTTCGACTAACAATTTTAATCCGTTGATTCTAACAACTCGTATACGATTACCTTTTTCAATTGTTCCTGACAATGATTCTGCATTCCAGAACTCTCCATTTACACGAACGACACCTTCTGGTTTCAGTATTTCGACAACATCTCCACTCTGTCCAATTAACCCTTCAACGCCTGTTGTTGGCTTTCGGCGTTGAGCTTTTACCCCCAATCCGATGATAACGACAAAAAAGAATGTGGATATAATGACCGATGCAAGGATGACCGACCAAGATATTTCTACAAACTCAAGAACACTTGATGTGCGAATAAGCATAATTGATCCTAGAAAAATTGAGACAGCCCCGCCGATTGCCAGCATGCCGTGGCTGATGATTTTTATCTCCAAGAGGAAGAGAATAATGCCAAAGATGATAAGCGCAAGTCCGGCATAGTTAATTGGCAGAGTGTGCATAGAATAAAAGGCAAGTACCAAACTGATTACCCCAACGATGCCGGGGAAGATAGAACCCGGATTGTACAACTCGAGTATCAAACCGATAGTGCCGAGTTGAAAAAGAATGAGGGCGATATTCGGATTGCTCAAGAGATCCAATAATTTTTCCGCCCATCCCATTTCCATTTGTTCAATCCGTGCACCTTTCGTATGGAGTGTTGTTGTGCCGCTGATTGTCTCAATTTGTTTGCCGTCAATTTGCGTGAGCAATTCATCAACATTCTTCGCAATGAGATCGATAACATTTGTGTCAAGCGCTTCTGTTTCCGTAATAGCTTGGCTTTTACGGACAGCATCTTCTGCCCACTTCAGGTTGCGGTTTCGTTTTTCGGCGATCGTACGGATAAAAGCGGCAGCATCATTGGTGACTTTTTCGCCCATCACCGAATCCATTTTCCCTTCCATTTCCACAGGATGGGCAGCGCCGATGTTTGTGCCCGGAGCCATCGCTGCAATGTGTGCCGCCATTGTAATAAAAACACCAGCCGAACCTGCATGCGCTCCGCCTGGAGCAACATAGACCACGATGGGAATTTTGGATTCAAGTATTGCACTCACAATGATACGTGTAGATGTAAGCAATCCGCCGGGTGTGTTCAGTTGGATGATGAGACATTCCGCGTTTTTTTCAGCAGAACTTACGATGCCGCGTTCGATGAAAGCCGATGATGCCGGATTAATAGCACCATCAATTTTCAGCAATATGACTGATTGTGAAAATGTGACAGTGGAAAGAAGAATAAAAAGAAATATGAGAACGTTGATGCGGTGGAGCATCGTTGATTCCTCCATCCGGTATGATTGTTTTTATTCGGTCTGCTTTTTTCTGTAAATCAGAATAAAACCAATGCCGGAACACATTATGATGACAAGAATATCTATAAAAAACCAATAAAGACGAATATCAAGGAACATCCCTAATGCCACTAGGGCACTGATGACGAGAAGTAAGAATCCTATGAATCGCTGGCTTTTCACTTAGGATGAAGTTCTTTATAGAAATTTAAGCGGAGAGAGTGGGATTCGAACCCACGGTACCCTTGCGGATACACTACCTTTCCAGGGTAGCCAATTCAACCACTCTTGCATCTCTCCGATACTTCAAATATACTGAATCAAGAATCTTTTTCCAATGGCCGGGGAAATATTTCAAATTTCCAAATTTGCACGGAACGTAGTTAAGCGGAAGGGGAGGGATTCGAACCCTCGATAGCCTTGCGGCTATTCCGGTTTTCGAGACCGGTCGATTCAACCACTCTCGCACCCTTCCAAGTTTGGTCTCTGCGGTTCAAATATACTGATAAAGAGTAAGGAATTCAAAGATGTGCTGATGAAACCTTCTTGGGTGATTTAATGTTCTTATCTCTGAACTCACAATAAAATATGGAGGAGATCAATACCATGGCAATTCAAGTCGGAAATAAAGCACCGGAATTCACTTTATTCGATACGGAGAAGAAATCTCGTTCACTTTCTGAGTTTCGCGGAAAGAAGGTTGTACTCGCATTCTATCCGGGTGCGTTCACCGGAGTGTGTACGAAAGAAATGTGTACATTCCGCAATATGATGGCAAAATTTAATGAATTCAATGCGCAAGTTGTCGGCATTAGTGTAGATGCGCCGTTTGCAAATAAAGAATTTGCTACGCAGAATAATCTGCAATTTCCGCTCTTGAGCGATTATTCTCGTGAAGTGATCAGGCAGTACTGCGGTGTGCATGAGGACTTCGCCGGATTGAAGGGCTACACTGCTTCGAAGCGTGCAGTGTTTATCGTCGATGGGAATGGCATTGTGAAGTATGCGTGGATATCGGAAAATCCCGGTGTGGAGCCGGAGTACGATGCAATCTCCAAGGCACTGAAATAGAAACCAGCCAAAATCTCTTTTGAATTTCAACGAGATTATTCATATTCTATAGCTGAGGAATATCTATGCTTAAAATTGGCAAAAAAGCGCCTGACTTCAATTTGTTATCAGGCGATGGAAAAAAATACAGCTTGAAAGATTTTGCAGGCAGGAAATTAGTGCTCTATTTTTATCCGAGGGACAATACATCTGGTTGTACGGAAGAAGCCCGTTCTTTTGAAAAAAAGCGAGGGGCAATGAAAAAGAATGGCGCAATTGTCGTTGGAGTGAGTACGGACAGTGTAGATTCGCATGCAAAGTTTGCGAGTAAATATGGATTGACATTTCCACTCCTCAGCGATGAGAAAAAGAGTGTCGTCAAGGTATTCGGTGTATGGAAAGAGAAATCGATGTACGGCAAAAAGTACTTCGGTGTGGAGCGCACGACCGTTGTGATTGATGAAAAAGGAATTATCCGGCATATCTTTCATCGTGTCAAAGTGGAAGGTCATGCTGATGAGGTTCTGAACGTTCTGAAAAAGGGAAAGTGATTCATGCCGAAAATGTATATAACACGGAGGGAAGTTTTCAGCGCTTCACATCGGCTTTGGAATTCCGACCTATCGGAAGAGCAAAACAGTAAACTGTTTGATAAATGTGCCAATCCCAACGGACATGGTCACAATTTTATTCTTGAAGTTACAGTCGTTGGTGATATAAAAAACGAATCGGGATATGTCGTAGATATCAAGAAACTCAAAAACATTATCCGAGAAGAAATTATTTCAAAAGTCGATCATAAACATCTGAACTATGATGTCGATTTCCTGAAAGATAAAATTCCTACCGCAGAAAACATCGTACGTGCATTCTGGCGAGTATTGGAAACGAAAATCGGTGAGGCAAAGCTCTCTGCAATCCGTCTCCATGAGACAGAGAATAATATAGTAGAATATCGAGGTGAAGAATGACCACTGGAAATGACGATCGAAAAGAAGCGATCATCAAAAATTTTCTTGCCGAGCTTGGCGAGGATCCACAACGTGAAGGGCTTCGTAGGACTCCGGATCGTGTGGCACGGATGTATGAATTCCTGACCAAGGGATATAAACAAAATATTGAAGAGGTTATGAACAGCGCCGTCTTTGAGGAAAAATACAGCGAAATGGTCATCGTCAAAGACATCGACTTCTTCTCGTTATGCGAGCATCATCTTGTGCCATTTTTTGGTAAGTGTCATATTGCATATATTCCGAATGGACGAATCATTGGTCTGAGCAAAATGCCTCGGCTCGTGGAAGTGTTTGCACGGCGATTGCAGGTTCAAGAGCGATTAACGCAGCAAATTGCTGATACGCTGTATCAGCATATTCAACCACTGGGAGTTGCAGTTGTGATGGAAGCACAACATCTCTGCATGATCATGCGCGGAGTTGAGAAATTGAATTCTGTGGCAACGACAAGTGCGATGCTGGGGGCGTTCCGAAATGATGAAAAAACACGAAGCGAATTTCTCACCCTCATCGGCAGAAAGCCGTAACACCTCATGGAAACCAAGAAACCGCGAGTCACTTGGATCACCGGAGCGAGTACGGGAATCGGGAGAGCTCTCGCAGAAGTCTTCACTTCACGCGGCGATACCGTTATTGCAAGTGCAAGAACTGAATCGAAGTTGAACGAACTGTGCCGGCAAATTTCTGCTGCCCGTGGTACGTGCGAAATCATCAAGTGCGATGTGCAAAGCGAGGCTTCCGTGTTCGAAGCCGTAAAGAAAATTTTGGAACTGCATGGACATATTGATGTGCTTATCAATAACGCAGGGGTTACGTACTTCAAAGATTTCATGGATACATCAATAGAAGAGTTCGATCATGTCATTACTACCAACCTCCGCGGAACATTCCTGACGACGAAAGCCGTTCTGCCGGCGATGCTTCAGAACCGGACCGGATTAGTGCTTAACATTCTATCGTATATAGTAAAAGAAGTGTACGTAAAATCTGCCGTGTACTCTTCCTCGAAAGCGGGGGTTGAAGCGATGATGAATGTTCTTCGTTCTGAAGTCCGGCGGCAGGGTATCAATATTGTGAATGTCTATCCTGGCGCTGTCTCCACCCCGATCTGGCGTCAAAACCAACGTGAGAAATTCGGGAATCAAATGTTGACACCGGAACAAGTTGCAGAGATGCTCTATCACGTATCGATCCAGCCGTCATCGGTCATGGTGGAAGAAATTATTCTCCGGCCGCAAGGTGGAGACTTACAAGTATCATGATTCCACCCTTCCCTCAGGTTTGAATGCCTTTTTGCTACCACTCTGCCGATTGAAACCCATATCTCCACGTTGAAGACTATTATTGCTTCAGCGAGCTGTGATGTGAGAAAATCAGCGGAGAGTTTTCTTGCAACTTGATACACAATCCACCATTTGATATATTAGAGGTATCAATGAAACGTACACCGTATATCCGAATTACCCTCAGTAGTGTCTGTTTGGTGATCGTATTTCTTTTTAGCGGTTGTTCTGTTTTCGGGCCCGTGGGACATGCGATCTCGCAGGGGTATGAAAATTCCATCTCGTACTTCAACGGATACTATAATGCAAAGTGGTTGTTTGATGAAGCAGAAGATGAAATCCGATCAGATGCTTTGACAAAACGCGGTCAAGTAAGTTCAACGGCAACGGATGATCAAATTCCCGCAAGTGCAAAAGAAAAACTTCTCAAAGTCATTGATAAATGTTCAAATATTCTTGCGTTTCACTCTACAAGCACATTGGTAGACGATGCACTTATGCTCATTGGAAAATCCTTTTATTATCAAGCGGAATATCTTAAAGCAGAACGAAAATTTTCGGAGTTGTTGACTCAGTATCCTAACAGTCCGTTGGTATTAGAGACCCAGATATGGTATGCTCGAACAGAAGAAAAATTAAAGAAAATTGAAGCGGGCATTCGTATGTGTGAATCTATAATTTCTGCTGCAAAATTGAGCGATGATAATAAAATCGAGACTCAAGCGCACCGTATCCTCGGCAGACTCTATCTTCAGGAAAAGCAAACCGATAAAGCCGTGATGGAATTTGAAAAAGAGATTGCACTTTTAAAAGATGACGATACAAAAGCCGAAGTGCAAATGAATCTCGGAAGTATTTATTTTTCTGGAGGCCAGTACGAGAAAGCAGCAGAAGCATATCTCCAAGTTGGAGACTTTACATCCGATATTTACTCGAACTATTACAGCAAGGTGCAAGCGGCTATTGTGTATCGTGAGATCAAAGAATATGAAAAAGGATTAACTCTGGTCGAAGCAATGATTGAGAATTTTCGGTATAAATCGTATTTACCTGACCTGATTTTTGAACGAGCCAATAATTACGCGGCCAGCGGAAAGAAAAATGAAGCGATAGACGAATATATCTACGTTGACACAGCATATGCAAAATCGGAATACGCTCTACGCTCTGCGTATCAGCTTGGGGTACTGTACGAAAAGGAACTTGGTGATTATCAGTTAGCATTGAAATATTATGCACAAGTGGACTCAGCTACAGGATCCAAATTCGTGTCTGATGGTCGTCTGAAATTTGCGGCTCTTAAAAGGTATTTTGGTGCTCGAAAGAAATTGCAAATAGCTGATAGTCTCTTGTTCGTTCTTACAGATACAACGCAGAAAACAATTTCAGATACGCTAACTACAATACTATCAGATACGACAAAGTATAGCAACGCACAAGTTTTTTCTCAATCAAAGCCACCGATTGCCGATTTGCTTCCATCGGTGTCCGATAGTACAAAGCTCAAAATTGATACGATTGCTTCTCAACTTATTATGAAGTCTCGTGTTGATTCGCTGATAATGCTTCGTTCTCTATTGAATTCAACACGACGTACAATTGCACAAGCTTCTTCTCGACACTCGCATGTCGGAGTTGACTCATTGACTGTGCTTAAATCTATCGCAGATTCAATACAACAAAAAATCAGTCTAGTTTCTTCTCGAGTTGCATTATCCGGCGTTAATTCTTCCCGGTATAGCAATATACTAACTGCCCCTCAACCTGTTTTTCTCAGTGCCGACTCATGTAATGTGCTCAAATCTATTGCTGCACAAGACTTGGGAGATATCTTTTATTCAGAAGTCGTAGTGCCGGACTCTGCTTTCTACTGGTATGAAAAATCTCTTGCTTTGGACTATTCGCTTATCCGAAGCCCGCGCATTCTTTACATTCTTGCAGAACTTTCCAGGATGAATACCGGAAAAAAATATCATACACCTGAAGAATACTATACACGTCTTGATCATGATTTCCCGGAATCCATCTATGCAGAAGAAGCGCGGCGATTTCTTGGAAAAGAAAGTTCTGTAAAGAAAACAGATAGCGCAGCGATTTCTTATGAGCAGGCTGAGAAACAGATTGAGACAAAACAGTACACCAATGCGATTAAAGCGTTTCACAACATTGCACAATCATACCCCAAGTCGCCATTAGCTGCTAAAAGTGAATATGCGATTGGGTGGATTCTTGAGAACCATCTCGAACAGCCGGAAAGCGCTCTTGTGCAGTATCAATATGTTGTGAAGTACTATGACGGCACGAAGTACGCAATCGCAGCGGCGAACCGATCAACAGGCATTGCGCAATCTGATAATGTGAAACGAGATGTAGCAAAGATCAATGATGCAAAGACGGATACATCTAAGATTCATAGAGCAGCGATAGATTCAACAAAGATACATGCTGTGAAGATAGACACGATAAAAATCAACAAAAGCAAAATAGATACATCGAAGATTGAAAAGATAGATACATCCAAATCTAACCCTGTGAAAATAGACACATCCAAGATGAAGGCAACAAAGATAGATACATCCGAGATAAATTCCAGTTCGGTGAACCAGAAAGCTCCAAGTCCGGCGGGTGCCGGGAAAGATTCGGTAGTCTCTAGAAAGAAAATAGAAAATTAAAAATCGATGGCTGCGAAAAAAAATAAAAAGTGAACGAAGAGGAATGTTCATCGTTGCACGAAAGAATCTATTGAGAACAGAGAAACAATAATGAGCGGAATGGTGCAACAATTGTGTAAGGTACAATCTTGCGATGAAGTTGCTGCAAAGACATTTCTCCTTCGGTTCGCTTCTTCTGAAATTACTGCTTCAGCACAACCGGGTCAATTCGTCAATGTGCTTGCGGCTGAAACCGGTGAAGGCCCGTTATTGCGCAGACCATTCAGTATTGCACGGGTTGACGGTGATATTGTTGAGTTGCTCTTTCATGCTCTTGGAACGGGCACAATCCTTCTTTCCCGAAAACGGCCTGGCGAAACGATCGATGTTTTGGGCCCACTCGGACAGTCGTTCCGTGTCGATGCCGACTATGGCACAGCGCTTATTGTTGCCGGTGGAATCGGCGTGGCACCATTTCCATTTCTCACAGCAGATTTGCTCAAGCGGGGCAAACGTATCGAGACATTTGTCGGATATAGAAATGCCGGACAAATTCTTACTTCGCATCTGCAAAATATTCACATAGCGACGGATGATGGTAGTAAGGGATTCCATGGAAATGTTGTGCAGCTGTTTGAACCATTTCTTGATCGGACAGATTTTGGAAAAGCAAAAATATTTGCCTGCGGTCCGACTGTTATGCTCAAAGCTCTCACGGAACTCGCAAAACGTAAGAACATCTGTTGCGAAGTTTCGTTAGAGGGACATATGGCATGTGGAGTCGGACTTTGCCAGGGATGTCCGGTGGAACGCACCGGCGACGGAGCGAAGTACGCTCTTGTGTGTAAAGACGGACCGATATTTCTTACAACGGATATAATTCTATAATGGCCGCCCCGATAAAAAATAAAGTAAAAACATCGTTTACTCTTCGCGGAGTTGAATTCAAAAACCGTGTTTTTGTTGCTTCGGGTACATTTGGATACGGAGATGAGGTTCGCACATTGGTAGATGTGAGTCGGCTCGGAGGCATTTTTACAAAATCGCTTTCGTGGAAACCGCGCGCCGGTAATCCACCGCAGCGTATTGTCGAAACAGCCAGCGGCATGCTGAATTCCATCGGACTTGCCAATATCGGTGTTCATACGTTTATTGAACAAAAACTTCCATACCTTCGGGCGCTTGATACGAGGATCATAGCAAACATTGCTGCAAGTTCTCTCCAGGAATACTGCGATGTTCTCGGTTTGCTGGAAGAGCAGGAGGGAATTGCTGCGTATGAGATCAATGTCTCGTGTCCGAACGTGAAGGAGGGCGGACTGACTTTCGGTACTGATTGTTCGATGACAGGAAAAATCACGGCGAGTCTTCGCAAACTGACGAACAAAGCACTCATCATAAAATTGACACCTAATGTAACGCACATTTCTGAATTTGCCCGCACTGTTGAAGCGGAAGGCGCTGATGCGGTTTCTGTGATGAACACGCTTATCGGAATGGCTATAGACATCAAGACACGAAAGCCAAAACTTTCTACGGTCACTGGCGGCCTCTCTGGTCCGGCTATCAAACCCGTTGCATTGGCAAAAGTGTATGAAGTTGCCAAGTCAGTGAAAATCCCGATTTTTGGGATTGGCGGAATTGCCAACGCTGAAGATGCAATTGAGTTCTTGTTGGCAGGAGCAACAGCAGTGCAAGTTGGTACGATGAACTTTGTCGATCCTGCAATTTCGGTGAAGATCGCCGATGGTCTGGCAATCTATGCCCATGAGCATGGAATTTCAGATATGGGCACGCTTGTCGGTGCCTTGGATGCAGACCTGAAGTTCTCGGTTCTTCAGTCCTGGTTGTGACATTTTTTGAAAATCCCTTTTATCTTTCCATCTTTGATACTACGTTGACATACACTGAATCTATCAAGTTTCTCTACAATCTCCAGAAGTTCGGAATGAAATTCGGATTACAAGGAATCCGGACACTGCTCCGTTCCCTGGATCAGCCGGAAAAGAAATTTCCTTCCATTCACATCGCTGGTACGAATGGCAAAGGCTCTACGGCTTCGATGATTGCGGCAGTCTTTACAGCCGCCGGTTATAAAACGGGTTTGTACACTTCTCCACATCTCATAAGCTTCAATGAACGGATCAGAATCAACGGCAAGCCGATTCCCTCGCGCACAGTAGCGCGACTTGTATCGGTCATTCAACCGGAAGTCGAAAAAAATGCCTGCACTTTCTTCGAAGCAATAACAGCGATAGCATTCAAGCACTTTGCAGAGTCCAAAGTGGACATTGCAATTATTGAAACAGGTTTGGGAGGAAGGTTGGATGCAACCAATGTTCTTCGGCCGCTTGTTTCCGTTATTACAACGATTGGATTGGAACATACTCAGATTCTTGGTACGAGTATAACAGATATTGCTTTCGAGAAAGGAGGCATTATTAAGAAAGGAATTCCCTGTGTAACCGGAACAAAATCGCAAAGGGCAATCCAAGTCTTGCGAAATATCTGCAATCAAAAGAAATCACAATTGATTCGAATTCATCCCGGAGGAATTCGTGTAAAGCATTTCTCTCTTCAAGGAATTGTGTCAGATTTCCTCGTGACAGGAAGCAAGATGAAGAATGTGCATGTGTCGCTGGCCGGTGAGCATCAAGCGATGAATACAGCTCTTGCGCTGAACACTATCGAAGCGGTGATCCGGCAAAGTGATTTCAAAATTAGCGAACAATCTATTCGGAAAGGATTAGGAAATATCCAAAAATATTCCGGACTCCAAGCTCGATTATCGATTGTTCAACAAACTCCTCTCATCCTTGCCGATGTTGCACATAATCCAGAGGCAGTCCGTACGCTTTGTAATTCACTCCGGCAATTATGTCTCGGGAGAGTTCACATTGTGTTTGGTCTGATGCAGGATAAAGACTATAAGCAGATTGTGAAAGTGCTTCAAGAAGTTGCAAAAGCTGTCTTTGTTGTGGAAGCGAGTACAGATCGATCTCGTCGTGCAGCAGAGTTAGCACAGGAGTTTCGTCGATTAGAAGTACCTGTAGAAGAATTTACTGACGTCAAGAGTGGCTTTGCGGAGGTTCTTCGAAAACACGACGGCGTCCCGATACTCATTACCGGTTCGCATTTTGTTGTTGGTGAAGCACTTGCTTTTTTCAAAAAGGAA
Organism: Bacteroidota bacterium; assembly: GCA_049523215.1. Classification (GTDB taxonomy): domain Bacteria; phylum Bacteroidota; class Ignavibacteria; order UBA10030; family UBA10030; genus Fen-1298. The sequence goes on from JBEKNC010000010.1 coordinate 68,215, forward strand.
AAATACTTGACAATCAATCAATAATCGTGTATACTAAAAGAGGAAGATCATAGAAAAGTTTCTTTTCCGGTTCATCCGACCAGGGTTACTTCAAAAAAAATTGTTTCGAGCCATTCTAATTATTTATCAAAGAAAATTGTCTGACATTTGACGATGTTTTTTAAAATTTTCAATCCCCATCTCTCACTATTATAGGTATATTTTCCATGCCAATGGATATCACTGAATTAAAGTCCAAAAAAATCGCCGAGTTAAACGCGATTGCCAAAGAACTCAACATCACAGCTTATAGCGATCTTCGTAAACAAGATCTCATTTTTAAAATTCTCGAAGCACAAACCCAGAAGGACGGTCTGGGATTCAGCAAAGGTGTGCTTGAGGTTCTCCCCGACGGGTACGGATTTCTTCGTTCGGTCGATTACAGTTACCTGCCGTCACCGGACGATATTTATGTATCGCCGTCGCAGATCAAGAAATTCGGATTGCGTACGGGCGATACCGTGAACGGCCAGGTCCGTCCGCCGAAAGAGGGCGAACGGTTTTTTGCGCTCTTGCGTGTAGAGGCAGTGAACGATGACCATCCGGATTTGATCCGTGAACGTGTCCTGTTTGAGAATCTTACGCCGATGTATCCATCAGAACGGCTCAAGCTGGAAACCATTCCCGGTGAATATGCAATGCGTATTCTCGACCTTCTTGCACCGGTTGGGAAAGGTCAGCGTGGTATGATTGTTTCACCGCCTAAAGCTGGAAAAACCATCCTTTTACAAAAAATTGCAAATAGTATTACCAGAAATCATCCGGAAGCGAAGTTGATTGTGCTGCTCATTGACGAGCGCCCTGAAGAAGTGACGGATATGGAACGTTCTGTAAGTGCTGAAGTTGTCAGTTCCACATTTGATGAACCACCTGAGCGTCACGTTCAAGTTTCTGATATGGTGCTGGAAAAAGCAAAAAGATTGGTTGAATCAAAGAAAGACGTTATCATTCTTCTTGATAGTATCACACGTCTTGCCCGTGCACATAACACCGTTGTCCCGCATAGCGGAAAGATTCTCTCCGGCGGTGTCGATGCGAACGCATTGCATCGGCCAAAACGATTCTTTGGTGCTGCCCGAAATATTGAAGAGGGCGGAAGTCTTACAATCATAGCAACGGCATTGGTAGAAACCGGCAGTCGAATGGATGAAGTGATCTTTGAAGAGTTTAAAGGTACCGGGAATATGGAAATTGTACTCGATCGCGGCTTGAGCGATAAACGTATTTTTCCGGCAATCAATGTGAACCGCTCCGGAACACGCAAAGAAGAAATGCTGCTTGAACCGGACGATTTGAATCGCGTGTGGATTCTCCGCAAGTTTATGAGTGATTTGGAACCCAGCGAAGCAATGGAACTCCTGCTTGATAAAATGAGGGGTACCAAGACGAACAAAGAATTTCTCAAAGTAATGAATAGTTGATATGCGAATCACGGTAATCGAGAGAGAATCGTGGCAACATTTCACGCCTGCGTGCTAAAGCGCTCCGGCGCGCAAGCACGAAACATTACAAGGAGTGAAACTCGACTGTTTAAGGATCGCTATTGCCTATGAAGGGGATAGAGAGACCACGAAATATCAATCACTGACCGGTGACCACAGACTTCTGATAACTCTCAGCACTCGTCCATTCCAGACTTTTCAATCAGATGTTTTACAAAGTGATTATTTTTATCGACGAGGATATTGAGGGGCTTCTTGGGTCGATCAGAGATCTGAAATGACATTATAATAACTTCATCGCCTTTGTGTACAAGATGCGCAGCAGCTCCGTTTATCCCCATAATCCCAGAATTCTTTTTCCCTTTAATGACATAGGTTTCGAGCCGGTTACCATTCGTGTTGTCGACAATAAGAACTTTTTCATACTCAGCAAGTCCGGCAAGTTTCATCAGGCATTCGTCGATTGTAATAGAGCCAACATAATGGAGGTTTGCTTCGGTAATAGTAGCTTTATGGATTTTCGACCGAAGATAGATCCGCATAATAATGTTCCTGTCCTGTTGTCCGTCATAAAGTACTCACAAGTCATTGGATATGCAAAGGAATCGTTGCTTGAATGTTTTGCGTCGATCATGACATCCTCTTTGTTCTCTATAGAACGTGTAGATGTTATGCGGAATCAAATATTTGTTAAATACACAAGAAGAAATACAAAATCATGTTGACGCAGGGAACATATATAGGTAGGTATTGGTGCAGTCTCCTAGCGGGATGTACTTTTACATTTTTATTTTGGATTGTGAAGAGTTGTTTTTGGTATGAAGTTTTGGTACCATACCATCAGATTTAAGCTCAATATTGGTACTTATGAATTTATTTCTACGAGCATTTGTTCTTTGTCTTCTTCCAGGATTCCTTTGGGCACAGCACCAAGCGGATAGCAGTGCGACAGTCATCTTTGCGGGTGATCTCAATTTTGCGGCCAATTTCGAATATGCTGCGCAACATCAACCCATCAACGTCTTTGCACATTGGAAACGCATCGGTACATACGATTTGATGATGGTCAATCTGGAAAATGCTGTAACGCAATCTGTAGACAGTATGGAGAAAGAGTTTGTCTTCAAAATGAAGCCGGAATATCTTTCTCAGTTATGCGACGTCGGAATTTCGATTGTCAACTGCGCCAACAATCATACAGCAGATTTTGGTGCAGAAGGAATTTTGGAAACAATCCAGCAGCTGGATTCGGCAGGGATCCGGCATACAGGCATCGGGCGAAATCTTTCAGAAGCACGAAAGCCGGTTGTTCTCCATGTGAATGGTATTCGAATCGGTTTCCTGGGATATGGCGGTGAGAGAACATTCATCGCTTCGAGAACGCAAACTGGTACGACATCGCGCAGTCAATGGCTTATTCTTGAGGATATCAAAAGACTGAGGCCGCGTGTCGATTTTATCGTCATCAATATTCATTGGGGCGAAGAATTGGAAACAAGACCGGATAGCAATCAGATTATTCTTGCGCACCGAATGATCGAAGGCGGTGCCGATTTGGTCGTGGGACATCATCCGCATGTACTGCAGGGAATTGAGCGATATCGCGGAAAAATCATTGCATACTCTTTAGGCAATTTTGTATTTGGTGGGAATTCAAGAAGTGCGAATAGTGAAACAGCGGTGTTGAAGGTTCGGTTTGCGAAAGATACCATGGAAGTTCAAGCAGTTCCAGTTTCTGTTCGCAACTGGCAGCCGGCACCGGCAGATAGCAGCGCGGCGTATCGAGTGTTACAGTGTTTGAAGGAACGATCACAAGTATTTTCTGAAACGATTTCTTTTACATCTTTAGGAGTACAGTATGAGTAAGGGATTGATTATTACACTTTCGATTATTGGTGGATTGCTCTTGGTTCTTCTTCTAACGATCGGATGGGGAGTCGGTGTCTATAATAAAATTGTGGCTAAAAATGAAGGCGTGAAGAGTGCGTGGAGTCAAGTGGAGAACCAATACCAGCGTCGATACGATTTGATACCAAACCTCGTCGAGACAGTGAAGGGTTTTGCGAAGCAGGAAAAAGAAGTGCTTATCGGTGTTACAGAAGCACGCGCGAGTGTCGGACAGATGAAAGTGACTCCTGAGGTACTGAATAATCCGCAGGCATTCCAGAATTTTCAAAAAGCACAGGATGGGTTAAGCTCGGCATTGTCACGATTAATGGTCGTTGTGGAAAAATACCCTGAATTGAAATCCAATCAAAATTTTCTTGAGCTTCAATCGCAATTAGAAGGTACCGAGAATCGCATTGCTGTCGAGCGCCGCCGGTTTAATGAAATAGTACAAGATTTCAATAGTATGATCAAAAGTTTCCCGACAAAGATTATTGCGAGCTTCGGCGGATTCCATGAAGCGCAATATTTCCAATCTGTCGAGGGCTCTGATAAAGCACCACAAGTTAAATTTTGAGAGCAATTATGAAAAACTTACGCTGGGTTCTTCTCGCATTTATTGTTCTGGCATGCATTTCGTATGCTGTATCTCAGACGAATTTTCCAAAACTTAATCAGCGAGTGAGCGATTTTACAAATACGCTGAGCTTTCAGGAATGGCAAGAAATAGATCGTCTGCTGAAAAGCTATGAGGATACTACTTCAACACAGGTTGTTGTCCTGATGGTCAATACTCTTGATGGGGAAAGCATAGAAGAGTATGCCAACAAAACCTTCGCGTTGAACAAGATAGGTCAAGCGAAAAAGGACAATGGTGTACTGCTCTTGATTGCCAAACAAGATCATAAAGTAAGAATTGAAGTTGGCTATGGATTGGAAGGTGTCTTAACAGACGCTATCTCTGTACAAATCATTGATAAAGAGATTCGCCCGCACTTCAAAGCAGATAATTATTTTGGCGGTATTGTGACCGGTGTTGACGCGATCATTCGGACAACAAAAGGTGAGTATCAAGCAGATAGTAGAGGGAAGAAAGCTCCCGCGGTTTCCATGGGGTTGGTATTTCTCGTAATTATGTTCGGGATGTTTGTCCTCTTACCCATGTTGGCATCGCGACGGCGTTCTGTTATTGGTTCAGGTGGGCATCGTTATTATTCCGGCTGGGGCTATGGAGGTGGATCATTCGGAGGATTTGGCGGTGGCGGCGGTTTTAGCGGCGGCGGTGGAATGTCTGGTGGAGGTGGTGCTTCCGGCAGTTGGTAATTCATTATTGGTTAAAAAGCGAATAACGATGTATACTAAACCAATTCGAGTACTGTATGTCAATGAACTTGAGAGCGATGCGAATTTAATACGTAGTTACCTCGCAAAGTTTGAGGGTGCTCGATTCGAAGTTGTGTGGCAGCAAAGTGGTGAAAAAGCGCTGGAGTATCTTGCTCAGCAGCCGTTGGTGGATGTCATTGTCACAGAAGATACTCTGCCGGGAATGAGCAATGTAGAATTCACTCGCAAACTGAAGGAATTGAAGTATGATATTCCCAACGTGTTTCTTACAACAAGCGAGGATGTGAATCTTGCCGTTGAAGTGATGCGAATGGGTGTGAAGGATTACCTGCTCAAGAAAGATATTGCAAGCCGTGTTTTTCCTCAGTCACTTCTTCGGATTGTCGAAAAAGGACGGCTCAGGCAGGAGCTGATGGAATGGGAAATCAAGAAGAAGCGGTTAGAAGCGATGCAGGAAATTGTTGTGAATATTTCACAAAAGATCAACGAACCACTGGAAGATATGAGCAAGATTGTTGCATCGATTGAACAAAAAGAGATACCGGAGAAAGCCGCAAAGTACCTCAAGCTGATTAAGGATAATGTTGCGCGGATGCAGGTTAAGTTGGAGAAACTTCGAAATCTCAAAGAAGACAAGATAGTGCAGTACATCAGAGATATCAAGATGATTGACTTATCGTAGCGGAGTATGCCGCATGAAAAACCTCGTAAAGAAACTATTCACGAAAGAAGATCTTTCCGCTATCGCAGCAGCGATCAGTGAGGCGGAAAAGTTAACAGCCGGAGAAATTCGCGTCAGCATTCGTCAGAAACGTCGCTGGCGGGAGAGAAAGCTGAGCATCGAAGAGATGGCACGGCGGGAGTTTCATGACCTTGGGATGACCAAGACCAAGGATCACACGGGCATCTTGATCTTTCTCTTGATGGACGAAAGAAAGTTTTTTATCCTTGCTGATGAAGGCATTCACAACAAGGTTGAAGAAGCTACGTGGACCAAAATTGCTGAAGAAATATCTTCTCATTTCTCAAAGAAAAATTTTCATCAGGGAGTGATCCATGGCGTTCAGGCAGTCGGCAGAGTGCTTTCTCGATTCTTCCCACGGAAAGCGACCGACACAAACGAACTTCCGAATGATGTGCATGTGCAGTAGTGTGTTTCGGGTTCGTTCATCATTCCTCCAACAGCGATGAAGTTCAAAGCTGCAATAGCGCAGATAGATTGCCGTGTAGGAGCAGTTGACAAGAACCTCGCACATCATCTCGAATTCATCGACCGCGCTATTGGCGAGGGGGCGCAGCTTATTCTTTTTCCGGAACTCAGTATCACAGGCTATACATTACGCGACTTGGCATGGGATGTCGCGATCAATCCTCATCGAAATAAAACTATCGCTCCTTTGCTGCAAAAGAGCCGGGAAATTTCTATCATCGTTGGATTTGTAGAAAGCGGTTCGAATCATGGAATTTATAACAGTGCGATGTTCTTAGAAGATGGTGAAATCAAACACATTCATCGAAAAATTTATCCCCCGACATACGGAATGTTTGAAGAGGGACGCTACTTCGGGAATGGAAAGAATGTCGCTGCGTTCGATTCAAAGTTAGGCCGTTTCGGAATGCTCATCTGCGAAGATCTCTGGCATATATCCCTTCCGTACTTGCTGACACTCGATGGCGCGGAATTTATTCTATGCCTTACAGCGAGCCCGACTCGACTCTCCGGTGAAGGGACCCAACTTGATAATCAAGTTGTGAACTACGAACATCATCGTACCTATGCTCGCCTGCTCAATGTGTACATTCTTTTCAGCAATCGAGTGGGATTTGAGGATGGTATAAACTTCTGGGGCGGATCCAACATTACATCCCCCAGCGGGGAAATGCTATCTACTGCAAAGCTTCAAGAGGAAGGATTAATTTCCGCCGAACTTGATTCCAACGAAGTGCAGCGCGCCAGGCGATTCTCTCGCCACTTCCTTGATGAACGTCCGGAAATAGTTCTCGAAACGATCCGCCGTCAATTGAAACGAAAGTGATATTCCTACCAGTGATGGATTACTCATTATTCGTATTATAATCCGACTAAAAACGTATTGGGTCGATTCCGATAAACAACATCGGAATATCACTTCAGCATCAACATCTTCCTCACTTGTACAAACGGATTGCTGCCGTCTTGCGGCTGTACCAACATCCTTGTAAAGTATACACCGCTCGCAAGTCTTGAAGCATCGAATTTAGCAGTGTGAAAGCCTGCCTCTACCTTTTCGTCAACCAATGTTCGCACTTCCCTGCCAAGAAGGTCATACACCTTCAATACGACCATTGCATTCTTAGGGAGTTCAAACTCTATAGTTGTCGTGGGATTAAACGGATTAGGATAATTTTGCTGCAAAGAATATTGAGTAGGGAATGTTCTGCCGTTAACTTTCACGCCAGCAATCATATCCGAAATCGGACACCGCCATACACTTTTTCCCTCGGTTCCCGCGAAAATATTATTATTTACTGCAGCTATACAATTTATTTTGGCATTTTGAATATTTTGTGAAATTGCATTTAGAGGTGCCCAGCTCTGACCTCCATCAGTCGAAACAAAGAAACCTTCTTCGGGCGTTTCTGCTATAAGATTACCGTTAGTGAATGTAAGAGAATATATTTCGTGATTTGATAATCCAGAGGGATTCCAACTCGCTCCTGAATTCGTTGAGGAAAATACTCCACCGGGATTACTGTATGCCGGTGATGTACCTGCAAATGATACCTGTGATGTCCCTGCAAAAAGGCAACTATCGTTTACTGCAAGACTCAAAACAATCGTGTCTTTCAATCCATCGGCAGTCCAACTTTTGCCACTGTCGACCGACACAAACACACCAAATGAAGTACCGGCAAATAGACTAAAGCTGTCCGTCGTGGGACGCGCGACGAGTGCATATACATATTTGTTCAATCCATTAGACATCTCGGACCAGTTCTGACCGTTGTCACTGGACATAAATACACCTTGTCCGCCTGATCCCGCATAAATATTAGGATAACCAGTTCCAGCGATTATCGGACTTATAGCAAGTGCTGATATATTAGATGCCCACGTAACCGATAAGTAGTCATGCGTCCAGGATTCTCCATTATCGGAAGACGTGTATATGCCGCCTCCCCATCCACCAGCAAAAAGCTTTCCAATGCTCGTGGCAAAACATGTGATTTTCATAGCACACAACCCTGTATTGGCAAGAGTCCAACTCTCGCCATTATCAGTTGAGCGAAAGATACTATTCTGTGTACCGATAAAAAAGCTCGATCCGTTGCTAACCGCACTATAAAGCCCACCACCGACAGGCGTTGTTGTGTTGTTTTCAACCCATGAATATCCGTAATCAGTCGATTTAAAGATGCTCATTCCGGATGTTCCGATTATCACTGAGTCCTTCACTGCGAGAGAATATACATTAATAGATGTTTTATGCGTCCACGTTGCTCCAGTATCGGTGGAGACAAAAATCCCTTCACCGGTCCCAATATAAACATATGGTTCATGGATGACTATGCAAGTGATAATCCCATGACTTTCGAGATTTATTTTCGTCCAACTTTTTCCGGTATCGGTACTACAGAATCCATCTCCAGATCCTTCCATGCCTGCAAAAATTCTCCCTCCGCCAAAAGCCAGCTTGCAAACACTATTTGTACTCGGCAATACAGCGCTCGTTGGAATCCAATTCGAACCATTGTCATGGGAAAGGAATATTCCATTATCAGTCCCGGCAAGAATGAGACTATCCTTTGTGGCAACGCACAATACATTTTTATTAGCAAGTCCGGAATTGATCGCTGACCAGCTTGTTCCGTTATTTGTCGAAAGATATACGCCGTCATAATATGCCGCACCAAAAATCATCGACCCGTTTATTGCAATAGAACCAAGATTCGCTACAGGAGAGCCAAGACCTCCTATAGGTAATCCCGAATTAACCGCTGACCAATTCTGGCCGTTATTAGAAGAGAGATAAACACCCCCGCTGCTTGTTTCTGCAAATATATTTGTGCCGTCCGAAGCGAAGCACAGAACCAAGCCTCCGTACGGCCCGTTCGTTTGATTCCACTGGGCGGATGCAGTATGGTGAAGAAATGCGGTTGTAAAAATAAATGCGATAAAAAAACAATAATATTTTTTCATTCTTCACCTCCACCTTTGAGTAATTTGATCTTAATTATTTTTTGACCGGCAACTCCCAGACAGAACCCCTTCTGATTCCTTAGTTGTTAATATATAATTTTGTCAGATTATATCCTAACCGCTACACTTATCCAAGGGTTGTAATTTACCCAATGGCATATCACATTTTTCGCTTTAGGAAGAAGGGATAGCAACCATAACATGGGCTGGCTCATCCCACTTTATGGCATGCCAAAAATTGGAACCTCGTCAAGGTTAATAACAAAGTTGAATTCCTATTGTTCTGAAAGTAAACGGGGAAACTTATCAAATGACTCTTATATTGATACTCCGCGCACTTTTTCGTAAATTCGAGTGTTCTAGGAATGTAAAGTTGCTTTGAAAGGATAAGAAAAACAATGACAAATTCACTAAAAACGATTCTGCTAATGGCTCTGATGATGGGTATTTTACTCTTTATTGGAGATTGGATGGGCGGAGAACACGGTCTATGGATGGCATTCATATTCTCACTACTTATGAATTTCGGGATGTACTGGTTCTCCAGCAAGATTGTATTGATGACATATCGTGCAAAAGAAGCAACAGAGGCGGATGCACCGAAATTATTCAGTATTGTACGCAGGATTGCAGCACAGGCACAATTACCAATGCCGAAAGTGTATATCATCCCCGGCGATTCGCCGAACGCGTTCGCAACCGGACGAAATCCGGAGCATGCTGTTGTTGCAGCAACTGAAGGAATTCTTCACTTACTTTCGGATGACGAATTAGAGGGCGTTATTGCGCACGAACTGGCACATGTTAAACACAGGGACATTCTTATCGCTACACTTGTTGCTTCGATGGCGGGGACAATTACATTTGTTGCGCGGATGGCGATGTACGCTTCGATATTCGGTGGCGGAAGTCGCGGCCGCGAGAATTCCAATCCGTTTGGTCAGATTCTTCTTATCATTCTGGCACCAATCGCGGCGATGTTGATCCAGTTTGCTGTTTCCCGTTCGCGAGAATTTGCGGCAGACGAAGGCGGGGCACAGATTAGCCAGCGGCCTTTGAGTCTAGCGAATGCATTGCGAAAACTTGAACGTGGTGTTGAACAAATCCCAATGACGAATGCGGGCACAGCAACAGCACATATGTTTATCATCAACCCATTGGTCGGCGGAGGAATAACGAAATTGTTCTCTACGCACCCGCCAACAGAAGAACGCATTGCACGCCTTGAGCAAATTGCAATGGGCGGGATTCGCTGAAGGTATCCATTTGATACACCGCCTGAGACCGATATGGTTTGCGTTGCTGATAGTTCTCTTCTTCGGAGTGCTTTCGGTATCTCATGCTAGTGATTCCATCGGAGTAACCAGCGCATCGGTGATTCGGCTGCAATTGCAAAGTATTGCCGATGAAGTTTTCGATCAAGCGAAACTCGATCCAAAAGTTCGAGTTGCTCTTTGGGTGGAAGGTGAAGGGCCGCGATCGTTAGTGGAGAACGCATTTGTTGAGACGCTTCAGAAACGGAGTTTCATATCGGTGTTAAGTACAGGAAAGACATCGGATCAAACACTTCACGTGTTTCTGCTTAGTGCGGATATCAAAGTGCGAGCAGTGGATGAAAAATATTCTGAACGGAATATCGGTATAGCGCTAGAAGTGCGGACAGTCTTGGGGATGGAACGCGAGGTTCGCTTGCTTGGCACTTTTCATCGTGTAGCGAAAGATACAGCGCAAGTATTTCCATCTCTTCAGCTTTCGGTGTTACCAGCGAATGAAGAGGAAAGTGTAATGCAGCGATTGTTAACGCCTTTAATTATCATCAGCGGCGCTGTTCTCATTGTCTTATTATTATTTACGGTGCGAAGTTGAAATCAGTATCTGTGATGTATGCTCTTGTAATAATTCTGCTGTACATCCCTCAAGTGTGTGCGCAGAGTTCCGATTCTCTGGTATCCGTCTCACTGCTTGCTTTGGGCGATGTGAATCTTGGACGCACAGTAGGGCAGGAGATTCTAAAAGGTAATACGGATTATCCCTTTGAAAAGTTTGGCGACGTGTTGAAGCGAGCCGAAATAGTTTTCGCGAATCTCGAATGTCCGGTTACTGACCAAAATGGCGAGACACAAAGTCTGAAATCAAATGTCATTTTTTGTGCACCTCCGGGTGCAGCAACGACCTTACGGCGTGCCGGAGTGACGGTCGTCTCAACTGCGAACAATCACGCATTTGATTACGGTTTAAAGGGACTTCGGGAGACGATCAAGTTTCTGAACCAAGACAGCATCAATTTCACTGGAACAGTTGCTGATTCTGGAGTAGAGTTTGCACCTGTCATTATCAAACGCAACAATATCAGAATAGGCATTATTGCATATACGCAAACTGTAAACATGGATCGCGGTACCAAGAGCGGATTGATTTCTGTTTTTGATTCTGCACGAGCGCAGCGCGAAATTGGCACCTTGAAGGATAGCGTGGACTTTGTTCTTGCAAGTTACCATGGTGGTGATGAGTATAAAGATGTTTCAGGAAAATCCGCCGAGAGGGAAATGAAGCTTCTCGCTGATTTTGGCGTTGATGTCGTGCTTGGGCATCACCCGCATGTGCCGCAGGGGATTGAAATGTATCACGGCTGCTTGATGTTTCACTCACTTGGCAATGCTGTATTCAATCAGCCGCAGCGGTTCTGGACGCAGCGCTCGTTTGCGGCACTGGTCGGATTTGAAAAGAGGAACGAACAAAAAAAAATATCGTCTATAGAGTTAATTCCATTTCGTTCCGGATTTCAACCCACGACCGACCTGAACACAGATGATATACAGAAATTGATGGATCGAATTCAAACATTATCAACAATCACTATTACTCACACAGAGCGAGGTTACTTTGTCGAACCGTCTGTTACACCAGTATCTCCTTAGTTTCAAAATATTCATTTTACTTTTTCTCTTCTTAGTTCTGTTTTCGGGATGCGGTTCTGATGATGCAACGAAACAATTGAGCGCTGAAGAGCGGTATGAACTTGGCATGAAGGCATTTAAGGATGAAGACTATCTGGCAGCCATCGAAGAATTCAAAGTGGTGTCGCTCCAATATCAAGGGAGCAAGGTGGCGGATTCGACACAGTTCTTTATGGCGGAGAGCCGCTACTTGCGTGAGGAATATATTCTTGCGGCTTTTGAGTATGATATTCTCATCCGTAATATGCCTTCCAGCATATTTGTTTCTCGCTCACGTTTCAGGCGTGCGACATGCTTCTTTGAACTCTCACCCAAATCGCATTTGGATCAGAATTATTCCCGGAAAGCAATTGACGAATACCAAGCATTTCTGGAATATCATCCCACAGATACATTAGCACCATTGGCAGAAGAGAGAATCGTCGAGTTAAACACGAAGCTGGCAAGAAAGGATTATGAGAGCGGCATGACGTACATGCATATGGAATATTACAAAGCGGCAACGTACTATTTCGATCTTGTTCTGGAAAAATATCACGATACCCAATATGCTGAACCAGCATTGCTCAAGAAAGCTGAAGCGTTAACGAATAGGAAGAAGTATGCTGATGCCAAAGAAGCAGTGGATAAGTTCCGCGCAAAATATCCGACAAGTTCAATGAAGTCAAATGCCGATCAATTGCGCATAGATATCGAAACGAAGATGATCGAAGAGAAAACACAAAAGCAAAAAAAGCCTGAACCGATTAAAGATACAAGTAAGCAAATGCCTCAATCAGGAAGTTAAAATGCAGCAACTGAGCAGGAAGCCGGTCAAGGCATCACAAGTGGAGATGACAGAATTGGTCATCCCGAATGATACAAATCGCCTGGGAAACCTTCTCGGCGGACGATTGATGCATTGGATGGATATCGCTGCCGCTATTGCCGCATCGCGGCACACGAACCGAGTGTGTGTAACGGCATCTGTAGATGGACTGCACTTCCATCATCCGGTGAAGCAGGGTGAAGTAGTGATATTGCAGGCATCGGTGAACAGGGTCTTTCGCACATCACTCGAAGTGGGAGTGCGTGTGACAAAAGAAAATCCATTGACCGGCGAACGGAAACATACGAACACTGCATATCTTACATTTGTAGCAATCGACGACGAAGGTAGGCCTGTCCCGGCTCATCCCGTAAAGCCGGTGACGAGTACAGAAAAACGGCGTTACCGTGATGCAGCGCGGCGCAGGCAGTCGAGGTTGTCGCACCGATAGTGAGGTTCATTATTATTCCGTGGAAACACAACACGTCTGAGTACTGTATGCACTCTCGGCGACAGCGCTATTTGCGTATATTCAGTTCGACGTCGTTTATTTTCTGGCTTACCATTCGCACAGTCTCTGCTCAGACACATGAATCTGCATTCGGTGAAGTACGCACATTCCCGCTGCCTGCAAAATTCGAGAAGAGCACGTTGGTTTCAACAACTCGTCAGAAGATAACGACATTGGCTGCATGGTCTGCACATCATAATGAAATTCTTCTGGCTACATTTGATTCTGCCCTGTCATCAGTGAGTTATAGTTTGAAACATACAGTAATGGATTTTGATGATATCTTTGTGGCAGATTTCAATAATGATGGTTCGCCAGACCTTTTGCTGGTGAATAAACAAGAGCGAACGATTGGGCTCGTGCTTCACTTGTCGCGGGATACACTTCAGGTTGTGAGCAAGACGAAACTTCCATTCGAACCTGAACAAATCTTGGTCGGGGATTATAATAATGACGGACACCTCGATGTGCTTCTGTATGCGCATAATACTCCCGGCATTCTCCCCCTTATAGGAAACAGCAAAGGACGTTTTATGTTGGGGAAGATAATTGCGCCGGATAATGCAATCGGTGCTGCTGATTTTGCTCATGTGAATAACGATAACCTGATTGATCTGATAGTGTGGGATTGGGTAAAAAGCGAACTCCATGTGCTCTATGGTGTCGGGAAAGGAAGATTTATTGATCAGAGTGTGTTTCCTGTGCAAGGAGATGTCGATATGCTTGTTGCTACTTCGATGGTCCGTGGGCACTCACTCGATTTGATGCTGGAGATGACGAATCCATCCGGATTTCAAATCTGGGAAGGGAACGATTATGGCGATTTTCAACTGAAGAATCGTATTGCGGTTGAAGGGCATATCACCGATTTCAGCTTTGCCGATGTCAACAATGATGGCTTGAATGATATAATTGTTTCTGTCAATCCCGCCTCTTTGCAAGTTGCCTTCAATAATGATGGAGATGCTTTTTCTGAACGTATTGAGTATGCTTCCGGCAGCGATCCACAGAATATCTTGATCGTATCACCTCAATCGGAAAATCTGAAAGATTGTATTGTCTTTGATCGGAGAATTGGACAATTTATTGTGTATCGGAATGTGATGCGATCATGTTCCATGATAGACTCCATTCAAATTGCCACAGGTGTCTTTCCGACAGAAATCGTCGCAAATGATTTCAACCAAGACGGCATTTCCGATCTTGCGTTGGTCAATATAAAAAGTCAATCTGTGTCGCTCTATTTCGGACGCAAAACCTCTGCTCCTTCTGGACCGTTTTCCTATTCATTGACGGAGAAGCCAAAACACATTATCTTTCATTCATCAACAGATACGACGCTGAAGTTTGTCCTCTCTTTCCCACAGTCGCATCAGATATCATACTTCGTCATCGATTCCGCCAATAATTCAGTTTCGAACGCGCTCATCGGCTGCGAAGGTGATGCACAAATTGTGGAAGCAGCTCTGAATAACCATGATCAAGCAAAATTTGTTACTTGGAATACAACGATCTCTGAAGGAAACTCTCTCAGTTTTTATGAGCAACTCGGTCCGACAACATTCATCGAACGCACATTTCGCCTCTCGCCACCGGATGATTTGCTGGGCGCTTCGGTTGCCGACTTAAATAGCGATGGACTTCCTGACATCGTGTATGCGTACCGTGCTGGCGATACTTCGATGGTGGAATTGGGTATCGCATTTGGCGATTCCACATATTCGATGAAACGCCGCATCGTTTCAAGAGAATTTGCGCTTCCCGATGTCAAACAAGCATTCATCTATTTATTTGATTTCGATAGAGACAGTGTTATGGATTTGCTGATGCAAGCAGGACCTCCGGTAGAGTACCTTATGGTTGCAAGAGGAAAAGGAGACGGATATTACTATGATCCGAAAATCATTGCCAGCGGTCTCTCTGTGACAGATCGGTCCGAAGTGCAAATAGTTGACGTGGATGGTGATGGTTTTGCCGATATCGTTATTGGTTCGCAGAGACTCGGACGAGTGTTATGGTTTCGTAATCAAAGGGATTGCAGTTTTGATGATGCCCGAGTGTTGGCAGTAGAACCAGGATTAAGTCATTTTGTCGTTGCCGATGTTGATGCAGATGGCATGAATGATTTGGCGATGACAATAGGGAAAAAGGGCTTTTTAAAAATTGTGAACGGCCGGCGATTACCTTTTCGATTGCAAGTACCTCAGTGATAAAAGTGTTCGAGAACAAACATATATATTACAGATTCGTTGTTTTATTACTCCTTTCTGTATCCATCTCGGCGATTGCGCAAGAATTGCACCAATCTACACGTCTGAAAACTGAGCAGCTGCTGCAATATTATCGTGCATTGAAGGATTCATCCCATAAAGTTCTCATGACTGATGAAATGCATGGAGGGAAATGCGGTTTAGGAATTAATGCTGCTATTCATAGTCAATGGAATAATTTTACAGGACTTCAAAAAATAGAACTCAAAAAACTCTTAGCAGTTGCATCATTTCAGAAGGATCGAGTCATCGGTAAGTTCCATATTTATTATGATATCACAGGACCTAACGAGCCGGCACTTTTAGATGCTTCGAATCAACGGATCTCAAATACCGCAGAAGCATACATCGATTCGGTGGGGAAAATATTTAACGATGTATATCATGTTGAAATTGATACGCTCGGATATGTCGCACCCCCGTTTGAATCCGGTGAAACGCATTATCGGATATTGGTTTCTGACATGAGCAACTATTCGTATGGCACGTATGGTTCCACGAATTGGGATGAAAGTCTTCCTCCGTTAAATTCTGATGGATATGCACCTCGATATCCATGTTTCGTGGAATTGCATAATGATTTCAGCGCGTTTTATACAAAAGGGATCAATGCTCTTAAGGTGACGGCAGCACATGAGTTTCATCATGTTATTCAGGTTGGTTCGTATGGATACCGAAGCAACGATCTTTTTGCCCATGAGCTAACCTCCACATGGATGGAAGATGTTGTTTATACGAATGTGAACGATTACTATCAATATCTTCCAAATTATTTCAATCTATTTTCTGTTGGGCTTTCGTTTAATTATTATCGTTCATTTGATTTTCGTTATGACGGTTATGAGCGCTGCATCTGGGCGCATTATCTTGCAAAGCGATTTAGTCTGAGTATTATGCGGGATGTCTGGACACGGATGCGCACCCAGACATTTCTTGAAAGCACTGATGCCACGTTGGTTAACATAGGATCAAACTTACAGACAGCTTTCGCTGAATTCACATATTGGAATTATTTTACAGCAAATCGGGCTGACACGATGAAGTATTATTCGGAAGGGAACCACTACCCTCGGTTCGAACCACTTCAGCAGAGATCATTCCAAAACACGACAGACTCTATTGGCGGAGATGTGTACCCTCTTTCCTCCTCAATGTATGAATTTGATTTGCCGTCCGATACAATTACAAGCATGATTAGCAATGTGGAGGTTGGTGCGGCAGAACAGAGAGACCTTACAACAAGAAGAGTCGATGTAACGCTTTCTGCCGATGTTCCTTTACCACCTTACCAAGAATTTACAAATTATGGATTGATTGCTAAAGTTATTGTCGCAGATACATCTCTCTGGCGCTCTTTCTTTTCGCAAGGTGTTCGTCATGATACAGTGATCAATCCTCCGCGGTTTGTTGTCAGTTCTGATGCATCGCCGAATCCCTTCCGGCTTATGGGTTCACAACAACTCCTTCTCCCAATCCAGGATGTCGCCGCTCGCACTGCGGAAGTGTATTTTTATAGTTCATCTTTAAACCTTGCATATTCAGGACAATTACCTGTATCGATTAAAGGGCTCAATCGTGTCATTGTTGTGTTGGCATCGGAAGTAAAATCGAAGCTTTCATCAGGCATCTATTTCGTCATCGCGAAAACGGTGAACAACGAATACAAATGGAAGGTGGCAGTGATTCGATGAATCGAATTGCTCTTATAGCATCTGGTATTGCTAAGGATTTCAACCGCCGCCAAATTTTTGAGAATATATCATTCTCTCTTTCGTCGCCCTCATCGCTGGCGATTACCGGAAAGAATGGCGCTGGTAAATCTACGCTTTCGAAAATCCTTGCTGGTTTGATTGGTTCAACACGGGGCTCTCTTACCTATACGTTGAATGATAAACAAGTCGGCATTGAAGAATTTAAGCATTATATCGGATTTGTGTCACCATATTTGAATTTGTATGACGAGTTCACTGCGCTGGAGAATCTTCAACTTCTTTCCCGCATTCGTGCAACAACTCTGCAAAACGAAGGTAGGATGAAAGAACTATTGAGCCTTGTCAACTTGCGGCAGCGCAGGGATGATCTCGTTGGTACATTTTCTTCGGGGATGAAGCAGCGGTTGAAATACGCTTTTGCACTTTTACATAATCCCATTGTGTTGATTCTCGACGAGCCGACAAGCAACCTTGATGAAGAGGGGATTGAATTCGTTCAAGACATAGTGAAACAACAAAAGGAAGAAGGTGTGCTCATTGTTGCAACGAATGACAAAGAAGAAGCCGGTTGGTGTGCCCAAGAAATTCACGTGGGAATGCCGGAGAGGTAGTTGTTGTCAAATTCTGTCTTTAGGACATTTGTGAAATCAATATGAATTCCATAGCAAGTACATGGGCGATTGTTGTGAAAGATGTGCGATCAGAATTGCGTACACGTTACGCACTCAACGCGCTCTTGATGTTCGTCGTTACTTCGGTCGCGACCATCTTGTTCGCACTTCGTGATGATGAGCTGAATCCGGAAATTCTTTCCGGAATGTTCTGGGTTGTTATTTTCTTCACAGCGATGTCAGGACTCTCTCGCATATTCGTCAGTGAAGAAGAACGGGGAACGACCTTGACACTCCAGCTTGTTGCTTCGCCTTCTGTAGTATATTTTGGAAAGTTGATATTCAATAGCGGTCTGACACTTATGCTTTCTTCAGCGGTTACGGTTCTCTACGTGGTTGTATTCCCGGCATTTGTCATCAAATCGCCGTTCATCTTTGGGCTCACTGTTATTCTGGGAAGCCTTGGATTCGCCTCTGCCGCTACTATTATCGCTGCTGTCATTGCTAAGGCAAATACAAAAGGAACTTTGTACCCTGTGCTGTCGTTTCCTATACTGATTCCACTATTGATGACGGTCATGAAATCGACTGCTCGTGCGTTGGATGGCGAATTGTTCACAGCGGCATTAGGTGAGTTTCAGATTCTTGTGTCATATCTGTTGGTGATGACCGCCGGATCGTATCTTTTATTCGACTATGTCTGGAAGGAGTGACATGAAGGCTGTCAAATATCTATCGATTATTCTTGTCACATTTGTGATTATTGCCGGTATTGCCATACCGATGGTAGTGCAGCCGCAGAGCCTTCTTGAGTTTCCCATTATTCCGGGACTTGAAGATAAAGCACGTAACATTTTTTTCCACGTTCCGGTGGCGTGGACATCGGTCCTTGGATTTCTGGTAGCGTTGTACTATGGATTTAAATATTTGCGGACGAAGAATTTAGATTATGATATTCGATCCGTGTCTTCCGCAGGGCTAGGGATGATGTTCTGTTTGTTGGCGACGGTAACAGGTTCGATTTGGGCGAAGTTCAATTGGGGATCATTCTGGAACTGGGACCCGCGGGAAACTTCGATTTTTATTCTCCTGCTGATCTATGGAGCATACTTCGCGCTTCGTTCAGCGCTCGGATCGGATGAAGTTCGCGCTCGTCTTTCGGCTGTCTATGCGATCCTCGCCGGACTTACTGCACCATTCTTTATTTTTATTATGCCGCGCATTGTCGGCGGATTGCACCCTGGGGCAAAAGGAGATACATCCGGTTCAACACCGGTTGCACAACTTCACATGCCTCCGAATATGCGCTTTGTATTCTTTGCCAGTCTTATTGGTTTCAGTCTCTTATTTATTTGGCTGCTGAATCTACGCATTCGCGCGGCGCGAGTGGAACATCAACTTTCAATAAAAGACCATTGAGGTAACTATGTACGAATTCCTAAGTCAGAACCAACTGTATATTGTCTTATGCGTAACATTGCTCACATGGATAGGCATCATATGGTATCTCATCCGCCTTGATAAGAAGATCGGACAACTCGAGAAGCAATTGAAAAAGGATTAATGGGATGAATATAAAAATCATTATTGGCGGATTGATCATTCTCGTTGGCGTTGTGCTTGGAACGATCAACTTTCTTGATTCCAATGTCGAGTATGGTGATTTTGCCGATGCACGCCGCATCCAAAAGAAAATTCAGGTCAAGGGCGAGTGGGTGAAAGACCGCGAGAGTTCTTTTAACACAGAAAAAATGCAATTCACTTTTTATTTAAAAGACGACAGCGGAGAAATTTCCAAAGTGGTACTTGACGGCGGCAGGCCAAACAATTTTGATCTTGCGACGAATGTTGTTGTGAAGGGAAAATATTCCGGCGACTATTTTCATGCGACAGAAATTTTAACAAAATGTCCCTCGAAGTATGAAGGGCGAATCGGTGCGATGAAAAAACAGTCTTGATGATCCTTTGTAGGAACGTGATTCATCACGTCTTTGTAAGCTTCTCCTTTTGTGGCGTTCAGCTGAACGTCCCTACGAAAGATTCACTCCCTGCAAACCTACTTGAGTATTACTCCCCATTCTGTAACGACGAAACCATTCCGCGTGAACTGAGGAATTGACGGAGCAGGAAGCATCTTTCCGGAGTAGTTCGTTCCTTGTATGACATAGAAGAGGCGAAGTATGTTGTCTGGCTGTTCGGAGATTTTCAGACGAATGACTTTTCCAATCTCATCGGCAAATTGGGGATAAATAATATAATATGGATATTCAACCAGTCTTGGAATCCAGTACTCGATAAAATCGCTTTTTTCACGCTGACTAAAACCGGCGAGAAGAAGATTGTTCGAGAAGAATGACGTAAGTGTATCTCTGCTGACAATCCAGCCTGAAGTATATTGAAAGGTATCCGGATTTTTACTCTCGTAAAAGAGATAGTCGTACTGTCGATCGATCTTGCCGGACGGTTCGACGGAGACATTCCAACCACCGGAATACAATGGAATCGATTGAAGAACGGATCCTCCCAGCGGAAATTCCAATGCGACGGACAGACTGCGTGTAGTTTGCGGATAGAGATAAATATTGGGTTTGCGAACGATCACATGAGAAGTATCGATAATAGTTATTTGAATACGCTGCGGGCGTTCGATCTCTGCATTGTCGAAGCGAGCAAAGATAAATACATCCGCTGCATAACTTCCGGGCATCAAGGCAGCCACAGAACTCAGAGGATTGAATGGTCCAAGCCATCGGTTCGTTAAAGAGGAATCGGCTTTCAGTACGTCACGACGAACTACTTGCGGCCAAGCATAGCCGGAATATTGCCGGGAAATGATTGTGTCGTTTCGCGTGATAAAGATTTCCGAAATAGGTTCCGTCCAAGTGTAGTTCTGATCTATACCGGTCTTATTGGTCATCTGGAAAATCAAGTAGAACGGCTTGCCCGTCTGGAAGACGGTGCTCGGATTCCCGAGCGTATCGGTAGTTGAGAATGATGTCGAGATGGTTTTTTCCAGAGCTGGTTGGGTCGTCTCATCCTTCTCGCATCCCATCAGCACTCCTGCAAGTAAGACAACCGTAATTATATTTTTCATTGATGTCTCCTCTGTTAATCCTAAGACAAACTTACAATTCTTCAACTAACAAGTCAATCTGTGATTTCCATGAAAACGAAGTTGGCGCATAGCTCCAGTAACAGCGCATTGCGTATATCCAGCCATTTTGTTTAGCATGGACGAACAAAGGCACGTTGAATAACTGCGAACTTATTCCGAAATCTTCCAGTGGATAAAAATCTGTTTTAATATTTTCATCATTATTGCTTCCTTTTTATCGCTTTATTTTTGTGTGCATAGAGTCACTTCGCCTGACAAGCAGGTAGTTGCGGTGATTAAAGAAAAAATAAAAGAATTATCAGAATTGCCGCATCGATGATGATCCCAAACCGCGTATCTGGCCAATCTAAAATACAAAGAGCGCTGGAAAATATTGTGACAATGTATGTCATGGTTTTCCACCATGGGGATAGAATAAACAATCCTATACCTGCAAGAAAAAAAGTAAGCGATGCGAGAAGCCACAGCAATCCCACAAACTTCATCCCTCTCTTGCTCAAACGAATTCTGCCTGAAAGGAGTGTAGTCTTATACGGCATATCTCTGTGCACAGCAATCCGCCACGGGACAATGACTCCCGGAAAATGTGCGATTCCATGCACAAAAAGAAGAATCGTCAAGATATCTTGCATAGTAATGTGTTCTTTCAATAAACGGCAATACTCAAGCAGAGTATTGGAATGTACTCAGTGCTTTCCATGGAAAGCATAGAACTGCTGTGTTACCCTCTGTTCACAATAAAACTGAATGGATTATCAATACCTAAAGACCATTTGGAAATAAATGGTTCACCATATTTCACTCCGATTTTAGAACCGAAATATCTGCAGCGAGTTTCGATCACTTCTAAAAAATCGGGCCGGCTTAATTTTGTCTCGCTCTCTTTGCTTTCCGGATTGAAAAATTGCGAGGCATGTGCGCGCACCGATTTCATCTTCAGGTCAAATGTGTCGCTAATGTCCACAATAAATGTCGGCTCGAATTCCATCCATTGCATAAACTCAAAGTAGTGGTGCGGCCGATGGCGTTCTTGTGTTTTGCCGTTGAGTCTTGTCTTGATCTTTTCTAATCCGCTGTAGTACCATGCTTCACGGCATAGTTCGCTGGTATGAACGTGATCCGGATGCCGCTCAATGCCGTAAGGAATAATAAGAAGAGCAGGGCGGAGTTCGCGAATGAGTGTGATGATCTTCACCATATTCTTTTTATCGACTTCAACATTACCGTCCGGGATGTGAAGATTCCGCCGCGTGACGGCGCCAAGAATATCTCCTGCCTGTTGTGCTTCTTTCGCACGAATTTCTTTCGTGCCGCGCGTGCCAAGCTCACCTTGCGTCAGCTCGCATAATGCTACTTTCTTTCCCTGCTGAACAAGCTTGGCGATTGTCCCACCGCAAGCAAGTTCAAGATCATCAGGGTGTGCGCCGATTGCCAGGACATCAACATTCATAGTCATATTAATTCCTTATAATTGTATGAATAATATAGATAACTACGAAAGAAAAGACAAGGTGGGCTAAGGAAAAGTAAAAATGAAAATGAAAAGGGTAAACAGCTGACAGTATTAAGAGATTCTCATTTTCCAGAGTTGAATGTGGGAACAACATTCGGTAATTTGAGGTTGGAGTTACTGCATGTCCACCGAAAAAAATGTCGTTACCATTACCGAATTAACGAGGCAAATCAAGCAATCGCTGGAGACCAGTTTTCCGCGAGTGTGGGTGGAAGGGGAGATATCCAACTTTAAGCACCATACTTCCGGGCATCTATATTTTACATTGAAAGACGAGGGCGCTCAACTATCCGCTGTAATGTGGCGAAGTCGTGTTGCGAATCTTACGTTTCCGCCTGAAGATGGGATGAAAGTGATTGCTCGTGGTTCTATCACTGTCTATCCTCCGCGTGGAAATTATCAAATTGATATTGAGCAGATTCAACCCGTCGGTATTGGAGAACTTCAACTTGCATTCGAGCGGCTCAAGCAAAAGCTGGCGGCGGAAGGATTGTTTGATCCTGCACACAAGAAGCCAATTCCGGAGTTCCCGGAACGTATCGGCATCATTACATCGGAAACGGGTGCGGCATTGCAGGATATTCGAAGCGTGTTGTCACGCAGGCATCCATCAGTAGAAGTGATTCTTGTTTCTGTGCGCGTGCAAGGTGCGGGCGCCGCAGAAGAAATCGGCGATGCCATAGAACAAATGAATCGCTATGGCGGCATAGACGTTCTGATCGTCGGACGCGGCGGCGGTTCGCTGGAAGATTTATGGGCGTTCAATGAAGAGAGAGTCGCTCGCGCTATCTATGCTTCAAAAATTCCCATTGTCAGCGCTGTGGGACACGAAATTGATTTTAGCATTGCAGATTTTGTCGCCGATTTACGTGCGCCGACTCCATCGGCGGCAGCGGAGTTGATTGTGCGGGATCGAACGGAATTGCTTGAAGATATTGGTAACTTATGCTATACTATGCGCGGTGCCATTGATACTCAGATGTCGAGTTTTCGTGAACGGGTAGCAAGTTTGTTGACAAGCTATTCGTTTAATCGCCCGCGCGATTTGGTTCGGGAATTTTCTCAGCGGGTGGATGAGTTTGATCGTAGTCTTGGTCTCTCTTTCAATCATATCGCACAGGCTGCACACCAGCGTTATGATTCGTTGAGATATCACCTGCAAGCATTAAACCCGCATGGTGTTCTCAAGCGCGGCTATAGCATTGTTCGGAAAGAAGGACGAATTGTTTCCAGCGCGCATTTGCTTCACCGTGGTGATGAAGCGGAGATTCAATTCCACGATGGGACTATTGGTGTACAAGTAGAAAAAGGAAAGTGATTATGGCGGCAAAGAAGTTGGACAAGAACTCGCTTGAGCATTCTCTGAAGCGGCTTGAAGAGATAGTAGAATCGTTGGAACACGGCGATGTGCCGTTAGACGATGCTGTTAATTTATATGAAGAGGGCATTCGAATATCGAAAGAGTGTGCAGAAAAATTGAAGTCGACAGAACTCAAGATCAAAAAGCTTTCGAAAGGTATTGAAGGGCAATTCACACTGAGCGAGTCTGATGAAGAATGAGCAATATTGATTATAGGTATCTCAATTCTATTAATCTTCCCGAAGATCTGCGAACGTTAAGCGTACGAGAACTCCGTACTGTTTGTGCTGAGGTGCGAGAGTACCTCATCGATTGTGTATCGAAAACCGGAGGCCACTTTGGAGCCGGGTTGGGTGCCGTTGAGATCGCTGTGGCTCTTCATTATGTTTTTAATACCCCGGAAGATAAATTAATTTGGGATGTCGGACATCAAGCATATCCGCATAAGATTCTTACCGGTCGGAAGGATCAGATGCATACCATTCGCAAGCTCGGTGGATTGAGTGGATTCCTCAAACGCACCGAGAGCGAATATGATGCGTTTGGAGCGGGACATGCCAGTACGTCGATTTCAGCTGCATTGGGAATTGCAACGGCACGTGATTTTGAGAAAAAAGATTATAAAGTAGTTGCCATCGTCGGCGACGGTTCAATGACAGGTGGTATGATATACGAAGCGATGAACCACGCAGGAATGCTGAAAAAAAACCTGATTGTGGTTCTCAACGATAATCAAATGGGATCATTGTCATCGCTCGAGCCGAGAATTTGGTCTTTCCATAATTATTTTACAGAAATACTCACGCACCCCGCATACAACAAGTTCAAAGCGAATGTGTGGGATTTAGCGGGCAAATTGGATACGTTCGGCGATCGACTGCGCACGGTTGCCCAGCGGATGGAGAAAGGAATTAAAGCAGTCGTCACACCGGGCATGCTCTTTGAAGGATTGGGTTTTCGATATTTTGGACCGATTAATGGTCATAATGTTGTGAAGCTTGTCGAGACATTCAAGCACGTCAAAGACCTCAATGGGCCTATTCTCATTCACGCCATTACTACGAAGGGCAAAGGATATGCACCAGCTGAACGCGAAGTTACACGTTTACATGGAGTAACACCGTTTGATAAAAACACCGGCATTTCACCAAAGAAAAGCAGCGAATTGATCGCTTATACGGATATCTTTGGAAAAGCACTAGTTGAAATCTGCAAACAAAATTCGAAAGTGGTTGGAATTACTGCGGCGATGCCGGATGGGACCGGACTGATTCAACTCCATGAAGAAATGCCTGAGCGATTCTTTGATGTCGGCATTGCTGAACCACACGCTGTTACATTTGCAGCTGGAATGGCGACAGAAGGATATATACCGGTAGTGGCGATCTATTCAACCTTTTTGCAGCGCGCATTTGACCAGGTAGTGCACGACTGCGCCATTCAAAAACTTCATGTCGTATTCGTCATGGATCGGGGTGGATTGGTTGGTGCAGATGGTGCCACTCATCATGGTGCGCTCGATCTTTCTTATCTCCGATGTATTCAAGGTATGGTTGTTATGGCGCCGAAGGATGAGCAGGAGCTTCGCGATATGCTCTTTACCGCCATTGAATATAAACAAGGACCGATTGCACTTCGATACCCTCGCGGGAATGCACTTGGTGTTCCAATGCGAGATGGATTTCAGAAGATCGAGATCGGCAAAGCAGAAACGCTGCGTACAGGGAAAGATATTGCTTTGTTAGCCATCGGTAATATGGTGCCGAATGCATTATCGGCGGCAGAGTTGTTGCACGAAGAGAGCATCGATGCAGAAGTGGTGAATATGAGGTTTGTCAAACCATTAGATGAAAAATTGCTCCAGTCACTCGCGCAACGCATCAATATTTTTGTGACGATTGAAGATAATGTTATTCATGGCGGGTTTGGATCCGGAGTGTTGGAAGCACTCAGTCGTCTCGGTATTTCCAATGTTGCCGTTAAAATGCATGGGCTGCCGGATGAGTTTATTGAGCATGGTTCTTCTGCAGAATTACATCGAATGGTAAAACTTGATGCTGCCGGAATCGCTGAAATTGCAAAAAAGCATTTAAACACTGTACGCAGTAATCCCATGACATAATTTATTCAATCATTATTTTGGTGCTTGTATGGAAAAAGCTCGAATTGGTATAGTTGGTCTCGGGTCGGTTGCCCAGACTATTCATCTTCCTATCCTGAGCAAGTTTTCGGATGTTGAGATTGTCGCAGTGTGCGATCTTGACCGTGCGAAAGCTCAGTTCGTGGCGGACAAATTCAAAGTACGCCGCTATTACAATAATTATGAGAAGATGCTTGTGATCGAACAAGAACTTGACGGTATTGCCATTTACACACCAACCGTGCTGCACAAAGATATGGCGATTGCAGCATTAGAAGAAAAGAACAACGTGCTGGTGGAGAAACCTTTAGCCCGGACATCTATAGAAGCGGAAGAAATAGCCGTAGCTGCAAAAAAATTTCATCAAACATTGATGGTGGGAATGAATAATCGTTTTCGTCCTGATGCAATGATTCTTAAAAGTTTTATTGAGGATAAGGCGCTCGGCAAACTCTTCTATGCAAAAACAGGATGGTTCAAGAAATTGAATACGGAGAGTGCGTGGTTGACGAAGAAGACACAGTCCGGTGGCGGTGTCGTGCTTGATCTTGGTATCGTTATGCTCGATCTTGCTTTCTGGATGATGGGATATCCTGAAGTAAAAGAAGTGACGGCGACTAATTATTCTCATCATACAAAGGATGTAGAGGATTCTTCCATTGTTTTTCTTAAAATGAAAAACGGTTCCACACTCACGATTGAAGCAAGCTGGTCGTTCGAATCAACATCAGACTTTTTTTACTGTGATTGTTTCGGTACCGAAGGAAGCGGATCGCTGAATCCATTTCGCATTATCAAGCGTATGCATGGGAATTTGGTAAATGTTGCACCGGCATCGACCGAAACTTCGCAAAGTCTTTACCGGAAGTCATACGAAAATGAGCTGAAGCATTGGATCGGATCTTTACGCGGACTGCACACGGTGATCTCTACAGGTGATGAGGCAGTGCACAGGATGAAGATTATCGATAGTATTTACAAGTCTGCCAAACGCGGGAAAGCAGTAGTGTTACAATAGCCGTTGATGGCTCATTCAATATTTTTATCGAGACAAAAAATTACCATGGGCAAGAAAGTCATTCCTTGTATCGCTCTTCTCACCGATTTCGGATTACAGGATCAATATGTAGCATCGATGAAAGGGGTTATTGTATCCATCAATCCGTCGGTTGATATAATAGATATCACACACGGAATTCAACCGTACCGAACTCGTCAAGCTGCGTATGTGCTTTGGTCGGTATACAATTATTTTCCAAAGGATACAATATTTGTCGGTGTCGTGGATCCCGGTGTCGGCAGTAAACGACGCATTATCATGATGAAGACAAAAAAATATATTTTTATTGCTCCTGATAACGGATTGTTAGATTTCGTTTTGCATCAAGAAAAGGCTTCAACAGCGATTGAGGTTACACAATCGTCTCTTAAAGAATATATTCTCGGTGATATATCGTCGACATTTCATGGACGCGATCTTATCGCACCGCTTGCTGCATATATCTCGAACGACGTACCATTGCAACGATTCGGCAAGTCGGTTACGCTGCCTGAAATACTTTCACCTTTTGCAACTTCCCGTACGGATGTAGTGCCAGCGTGTATTTTGAATATTGACCACTATGGAAACATCATTACCAATCTTCGGTCTCTCGAAGTAGAAAAAAGCATGAAGGAGATACAAACCATATCGATAGGCAGTAATATGGTTGCACAATGGATTCGGTTTTATGATGAGGCGCCGGAAAACACTCCTTGTCTTATCGTGGGCAGCAAAGGTCTGGTAGAGGTATCGGCAAAAAAAAATAGTGCTGCCCGCCTCTTAAGCGCAACGCTCGATTCGAAAGTGAAAGTGTATTGGCGATGAATGAACAGGCATTGATGCAGCGATGTATCGACATCGCACGGAATGGCCTTGGCAAGGTTAGTCCTAACCCTATGGTGGGATGTGTCATCGTGCGAAACGGGAAAATCGTTGGAGAGGGATTTCACCGGCAATTTGGCGGACCGCATGCTGAGATTTTCGCGCTCTTACATGCGGGCAAGAATGCGCACGGCGCAACATTGTTTGTCAACCTGGAACCATGCGCGCACTTCGGAAAAACTCCACCCTGCGCCGATGCAATTGTGCAATCAGGTATTTCGACGGTGGTGATTGCGTCAAAAGATCCGAATCCTTTGGTCAGCGGTAAAGGAATACGACGACTGCATGAGGCGGGGATTACTGTCAAGGTTGGAGTATTACGAAAAGAAGCGGAACTCTTGAATGAAAAGTTCTTCAAGTTTATGAACACAGGTCTGCCATTTGTCGGCATCAAACTGGCACAGACACTTGACGGACGAATTGCCGACGTTGGAGGAAAATCAAAATGGATCACATCTGAGACGGCAAGAAAAGAAGTGCATAGATTGCGAAGCGAATATGACGCTGTGATGGTGGGGGCGAACACAATATTAAAAGACGATCCTGAATTAACTGTGCGGTTCATTAAAAGAAGGAACCCCATTCGTGTTGTCGTCGATGGACGTATGTCGCTTCCGATGTCTCGGAAAATATTCAATACAAATAAAACTCCGACTTGGGTGTTGACTTCGGCAGCCGCTGTGAAAATAAATGATAGAAAAGTACAAAAACTTGTTACACAAGGAGTACGCGTTCTTATAGTTTCGGCGTCCCGTTTATTGAGTGCAGAATCTATCCTGAATGCTCTTGCCGCTGAAGGCGTTTCTTCTGTGCTTCTGGAAGGCGGTGTATCGCTGATTGCCCCATTTATCCAGCAGTCTTTTGCAGATTCACTTCATCTTTTTATAGCACCAAAAATATTAGGAGGCGGATTAGATGGGATTCGATTCGACAAGCCGCTCTTCCTGCATCAACATGTAAAATTAAGAATGACCAACGTGAAGAACATTGGGGATGATGTACTTCTTGAAGCACGTTTCATTCATAAGCGAAAGGTGACCACTCAGTATGCTTTTCGATAATATCATTCTTTGATTGATTCCCTCCCCTCTTAGGAGGCGGAGTCCTGATAATATATCATCTGATAAGATGATACAATATTTTTCTCGGTGGGTTTTTTTGTTCTTTGACCTCACCCCCGCCTGCCAAAGCACACTTTGTGCGGCGGGCAGGCTGACCCTCTTCTGTGAGGAGAGGGAGTAATTTCTTTATTTCCGACAAAAAAACTGAGCAATTACAAAAGAATACTTAAAATTACTTTCTTACACTAAATCACGTGCGTAGTTACAACGGAAGATAAAATAATATGTTTACCGGATTAATCGAGGAAACTGGAATCGTTAAATCCATCAAACAAAAGGACGGGAGTGTTATTTTTACTATTCAAGGGAAGAAAACCGTCAAGAGTCTGCGCATAGATCATAGTATCGCAGTAGAGGGGGTTTGTTTGACTGTCATTAAAAGAACAGAGAAGACATTCGCTGTGCAAGCGGTGGAAGAGACACTGAAGAAAACAACACTTGGAAATTTGAATGTAGGAAGTCCCGTTAATCTGGAGCGTCCGCTGTTGCCTTCAGATCGGCTTGGCGGGCATTTTGTTCTTGGCCATGTGGATGGATTGGGAAGAGTCACATCGCTCAAAACGCTTGAGAGTAGTTGGATTTTCTGGATTCAAGTCCCTAAGAAATTCTCGCATCATCTCGTTCCTGTCGGATCGATTGCTATTAACGGCGTGAGTTTAACGATGGCAGAAGTGAAGGCAAATTCTTTTGCGGTCTCCATCATCCCTCATACGATGGAAGTGACAACATTCCGCCTACTCAAACCCGGCGATATGGTTAACCTTGAGTTTGATGTTCTTGGCAAGTATGTGGAGCGTCTTTTTGAGGTAAGAGGCATGACGACGAAGAAATGAAATTGTGTGTATAAATATTGTACTTGACTTTGCATTATCGGCCTTCTATCTTTATCCATCGTGTTCAGGCGCTATTGAGCACTTCATTCATTGCACCAACGATTTCAGAGAAGAAAATTACTTGAAGGTACACTATGAAAGCAACTGCTTACTCAGCGATGCGCGGACTTTCCATTATCGCGATGATAACATTTCTTTTTTCCTATGGGTTAGACGCGCAGGTAAAGATACATGAGAAAGTTGAGATAGCGCCACAAACGCCGACAAACTCTCCAGGTAAACAATATTATACAGACATTAATACTGACATAGGGGGAGACTCGATTGTTGTATCAATCGTTGCGACAATGAATTACGTTAGTGGTGCGGTCATTTCCATTGACCCTGCACCCGTTTATCCTGCTTATGCAGAAGGAGGTATGGAGGAGGGCGAATTATTTTTTCTTCAAGGCGGCACTTCAACTGCAATTGTGGGTGTTCATTACCACTGGGGTGACCCCTGGAATGTAACTTATTTAGAACTTGTGAATGGCGGTAGCGGTTTTACGGTAGGTGATTATTCTGCGGGTTGTTGGACTTATGGAGGTTGTTGTATAGTAGTGCATGTTACCGCAGTATCACCAACAATTAATACCTGTGTGATTGTGAACCCTGAACGATCAACAATTTTAGTCGGAGATACAGTGAATCTTTTCTTTCAGGGAGATTATTCTGCCGATCAATTGTTCGATATTGAACTGTTCGGAAGAAGTGGATTGTTGTTGGCACAGGATGGAACGACGAGCGCAAGTTTTACTGGCATTAAACAACCGATCAGATTCATTGCACCATCGACAATCAGCAGTGGTGGTGGTGGTGTATTAACCGGTAGCATCCGACAGAAAGATACACTTTCGAGGGCTGGAAAATTACTTTCAAAGATGAGTAAAATTAATCCTTCAGTTAAAACTGCACTACAAGCGCAGGATGATGGAGAATCGTGTACTCCTGCATATGTGACGGTGATAGAACCGATTATTAAACTTACGACACAACATACTATCTTGCAACCGTTAGGTGATAGTGATAATAAAGGACCAAAGAAAGCAAAAGTGATTGATTATTCGAATGTGAAATCTGATACAGTTACAATTTCTGTGAAGATGCCTAATGGAGATCCGGTGCCGGATTATCCATTCACTTTGAGTGCATATGTGCGACCAAACTCAGGTGGACATGATCATACAGACAACCGACCAACTGGTAAATTCATACATAAGACAGACACAGTAAATACTTTTTCTGATAAAACTGGAAGTGATGGAACGGCAAAGTATAAATATCTTTGTAGCGGTTTTGGAGGAGTTGACTCTTTATATGTTAAGGGTAAAACTGATGAAGATACTTCTACTGCAATAATACTTTTAAAGATGGATGATTTTGTTGAACTCACTGAGGGTGATCATTATGTATTGATTGGTGCGAATGCAGGGGGTTCACTCCACAGTAAGAATCATTATGGGAAAACAACATTGATTAATGTTTTAAATGAGCTTGCAGATACAACCTATTCAGAAAAATCTTATAAACTCCGTTTCAACGATATGAGCTTAATAACTGGTGGACCATTTGATTTTCATAATGATTGGAATTGTCCTCACCAAAACCATCGTGAGGGTGTTAGTGTAGATGTTAGTAGCACAGCGATAACTGATGATGGGAGTAACGGAAGTATCACTGAGGATCAACTGCACGAATGGTTTAAAGAGTTGACACAAAATTTTACATATTCAATCGAAAATGAAGTGAAATCAGCTCATCATTATCATGTAACAGTTCGATAACATAAGGATAAAATTATGAGAACACTTTATACATCTATTGCTATTAGTTTGTTTGTAATAGCACTCAGTGCTCAAACCTTTGAAACACGCAACAAGATTGATCTAAAAGTCGGCTTCAGTTTGAAAGTCATCAATCAAGCGTATAATTACAATTATTCTCTCACGAATGGTCCCATTGCACAGGAGAGCGTATGCGTATTTGACATTCGCCTGCTCACCAACGTTCCGATAAGTAATTTAGATGCACCCTTAAATTGGCGTAAAGTATTATTTACTAAAACGCCGCAATTGATTCGTTGGCATGCTCATGTTGATGACGAAACAGGCCGTTATGGGAAAAATCTTTTAGGACCCGGCGTTTCTCGAAGCGGTTTCTCCTTTAACAGTAGTAATTCACTTCCCGGAATTCTAATTTATTACTCTGAAGGATGGGCGCCAGCTCCAGTCTTTGAAGAAGGTGAAGCAACAGACTCTATTCCTGGATATACTGACCTGACTCCGTATGGTCCTGGTGTTGTTGGGAAAACGGTTGGCCCTTTGACTGTTCCAAATCCATTTGTACCGTTAAATTTTCTCGACACGCTCGCAAATTACACCACCCAATCCCACGCATTGGAGTGGATAAAAGATGATGCAACGGCAAATAAATATCTCGGCTATTATACATCCGCAAAAACGAGTTTGCAGCAAAACAACATTGCATTAGCACGCACAACACTCCAGCAAGTCCTGCAAGATGTGAATGTAGATAGTACCGCAAACTTAACCAGCGAGGCCTATGCATTAATCCGATATAACACGGAATATTTATTAACACAAATACCGATTCCTCCATCCGGTTTAAATGTTAAGCTTATCAACAGCACCGGTACAAAACTCACAAGCGGCGCGCTGCAATATTATGAAGGCAGTTGGAAAGACGCAACAAACAATCAAGATGGTACATTTAGCATTAATACTAAACTAAAGACTCTAAGCTTGAGAATGACGTATGAGTACGGCACACAAACAAAATCCAATGTATCTATAAGCAATGATACTATCGTGTTTCAAACTATCAACGCGCAAGTACAACTGCAAAACAGCAACAGTGTTCTTATAGACACAGGTTCTGTCCAGTATTATGCCGGAGCGTGGAGAAACTTAGGAACAACTATAAACGGAATCGCGACCAAAGAACTTTTACCTAATACCTATTCTTTCAGAATGACATACGCTTATGCGAGCAAAGATAAGCAGCAAGACATAGGTACAAATGCGATAGTAATTTTCCAAACCGTGAATGCTGCGATACAATTAAAGAATAGCCAAGGAAGCTTGATGGATCAGGGAACTGTGCAGTATTACTCAGGTGCCTGGAGAGATTTGGGAATTACAACGAATGGCGTAGCAAAGAAAGAACTATTGCCGAACAATTACTCGTTTAGAATGACATACGCCTATGCGAGTAAAGACAAACAGCAAGACATCGGCACGAATGCAACTGTAATCTTCCAAACGGTAAATGCAGCAGTACAATTGCAGAACAGTCAAGGTACATTAATAGACCAAGGAACTGTGCAGTATTACTCCGGTGCCTGGAGAGACTTGGGAAATACAACGAATGGAGTAGCGAACAAAGAACTCCTGCCGAACAATTACTCATTCAGAATGACATACGCTTATGCAAGTAAAGACAAACAACAAGATATAGGCACAAATGCTACGGTTGTTTTCCAGACAGTCAATGCGGCCGTGCAGCTTCAGAACAGTCAAGGCGCTCTGATGGATCAAGGCACAGTGCAATACTACTCTGGCGCTTGGAGAGATTTGGGAACTACCACAAATGGCGTAGCGACAAAAGAACTTTTACCGAATAGTTACTCATTTAGAATGACATATGCATTTGTAAGTAAAGATAAACAACAAGACATAAGCACAAATGCTACGGTAGTCTTCCAGACAGTGAATGCTGCTGTACAATTGAAGAACAGTTTGGGTGCTCTTATTGATCAAGGGACCGTACAGTATTACTCAGGAGCGTGGAGAACATTAGGCACAACCACAAATGGTATAGCGAATAAAGAACTTCTGCCGAATAATTATTCATTCAGAATGACGTACGAATATGTCTCAGTAGATAAATCGCAAGATCTATCCGCGAATAGCACCGTTAGCTTCTCGACAGTCTTGTGCACAATAAGAGTAAAAAACTCGCAGAACCAGCTGGTGAATAATGCAATGGCGAGTTATTATTCCGGAGCATGGAGACAGATAGGCAATACCGTCAACGGAGTCATTACCAAGGAACTATTGCCCGTGAATATTTCATTCCGTGTAAAATACGGAACACAACAGCAAGACAAGCAGCAGAACCTATCGACGAATAATGTGGTGGAGTTTGGGATACAGTAGATAAGTCTATGAGTCGATGAGTATGTGAGTTAATAAGTAGGGGCGAAGTGACTTCGCCTAAAAAAGGAGAAAATAACGTCATTGCGAGTGAGTGAAGCCCCGAAGGGGCAAGCGACGAAGCAATCCGTCTGTTCCGACTTCTTCGGAACGAGATCTCGTCTCAACAATGTTAAGACGGACAAAACAAGGTTTACTAAGTAAAACAGAGGGTTGCAGATTGCTTCTCCCGCTATAAAGCAGCGGGATCGCAATGACAGGGTACTTTTGAGACAGCCTCTTGTAAAGACAAAGAGGGTTTGATATTGAAAAGGAGATGTGAGTATGAGAACAATCATAATGTTATTAATTTGCACAAGTCTAGGTGTTGCACAGAAAGCCTACGAAATCCCCTTCGCCTCGAAGGGAAATACGATTGAACTCGCGGTAGCAAACAGCTCTGCATTGGCGGTAGAAGGAGTGAAAGTGGAAGCAACGAGTATTCCGGAGGGAATAAATTTTAAGGAGAAAACAGTTACTCTTCCAACTCTCAAAACAAAAGAAGAGTTGACGGCATCGTTTACGTTCTCAGTAGAAAAGACAGCCAAAATAAATAAGGCAGATATATTACGCTTCACCATCACGGATAAAACTGGACAGAAATGGACGAAAGAGATCAAGATCAGTATCACGCCGCCGACGACATATGAACTTCTTCAGAATTATCCTAACCCGTTCAACCCGACAA
>JBEKNC010000011.1:0-70742 GCA_049523215.1 Bacteroidota bacterium
ATCTGTTGTTGTACCCGTATAGGGGTTGAATCCTCCTATCAAATTGTTTAATGATCTCACTGAACCACGAATCTCTTGGTAAGTAAAACCAATTATTCTGATTGTCAGTGTGGCGCCTTGAACATACGGAATTGAGTCCCATCCTATACTATAATTCGATAAAATTGAATTCGTTCCCAACGAAGTCAATTCCACACGCTCCTTTATTACCACGCCGTTATTTTGCGCGTTGAGCATTGTTGAAAGAAATGAAAGGAAGATAATGACCGATAGTCCGCGTATTGCCAAGATGGTAGGTGATTGCATATAGCCCCTCTGCAAAATTGTAAATAGTTTTCTTTATAACTCTGCCGCGCCCCGAAAGTATCATTTGGCGTTGAAACGGCAAAAATGCTAAAGAAACATTACAATAATTTTAACAGGATGTCAAGTGAGGTGAAGTAGTTGAACTTTTGAGCAGTGGAGCCTATACGCCTGCGAGTTGTTGCCGCTAATGTCGGTTTGTGCCTATGACGCATAGTTAATAAAAATGATAATGGCTTAAAGACGAGCGTTCTTATCAGCTCGATGACTCAATGCGCTCCCTCACTGCGCGTATCGCGACCCATCAAATCAAGCGTTGCCTGACGGGGATTTTTATCTTCAAAGAGAACGCGATATACTTCTTCAGCCATTGGCATTTCGATATGATGCTTTTGTGCAAGCTGATGGACAGATTTCGCTGTCGGCACACCTTCAGCGATCATGACCATTCCAGCCAGTACATCCGCGACACTACATCCTTTACCGACTTCTTCACCGACATAACGATTACGACTGTGCCGGCTCATGCAGGTGACAATCAAATCGCCCATTCCGGAGAGACCGGCAAATGTAATTGGCTGTGCACCCATCTTTGCACCGAGACGCGTTATCTCATAAATACCACGTGTCATAATTGCCGCCTTCGTATTATCACCGAAACCTGCACCATCGCTCAATCCTGCTGCTATAGCGATAACGTTTTTAATTGCACCGCCAAGCTCGACACCGCGGATATCTTCGTTCACATACACTCGGAAGTAGTTGGTCATGAAGGCTTCCTGCACCATCTTTGCTGTTTTCATCTTAAACGATGCAGACACAACCATCGTCGGGATTTTCAAACTCACCTCTTCCGCATGACTTGGACCGGATAGAATCGCGAGGTTTTCTTTGCGTTCATGCATTAAGACATCCAGCAGGACCTCCGACATAGTCATAAGCGAACCATTTTCAATTCCCTTAGCAACATTGCATATAATAGTGTGGTCCAGATCGAGATGTGCGATGCGTTGGAGGACGGAACGGAGGAATTGAGACGGCACTGCCGCCACAATCATATCACGTTCTTGACATGACGTTTCGATGTCTGTCGTAATTTCGATTTCAGGCGGCAGAGAAATACCGGGAAGGAATTCCACGTTCTCGTGTTTCTCACGCAGGTACTTTGCTTGTGTGTCATCAAAGGTCCACAAATTGACCTTATGATGATTGTCATGCAGAACGAGAGCAAGTGTCGTTCCCCAGCCGCCGGCACCAAGAACGGTAATCTTCATATTATTAATGACACGTCAGGTTAGGGTTCTTTGCCTGCTCAAGAATCGAGTGTTGTTTAGGATTTAACAGACTCGGTTTTGCTTCTGAAACTCGTGATTTTCCGTTCTGTTCCTTCCACCAATCGCTTAATATTAGCGCGATGAGAATAGATCAGGAAGAGTGCAATCCCTGTACTGAAAAACACGAGTGTCTTGTAACTGTGAATTTCATCTGAGAGGATATTATACCGAATGATCAGCGACAACGGAAATGCTGCTGCCGCCATAATAGAACCTAATGATACATAGCGGAATGCAAGGAAAAAGATAAAAAACACCGCAATGGAAACCGCAAATTCTGTTGGCGCAATACCGATCAGCATTCCCGCTCCTGTCGCGATACCTTTTCCACCCTTAAATCCGGCAAACACCGTTAATACATGCCCAATAACAGCCGCGCCGCCGCAAATCATTTGGATAATGGTAAAGTCGTCAAATGGAGTATGATTATAGAATGGTAATGTCGGATCCCAAAACAATCGTGCTACCACGGTCGTCGCCAGAACGCCCTTCAATGCATCCATGACAACAATAAAGACGCCTGACTTCCAGCCGAGAACACGGAAAACATTGGTGCCGCCTGCATTGCCGCTTCCCTTGCTGCGAATATCAAATCCATGCCGCCATTTGGAAAGCATAACGCTCGTCGGAATCGATCCTACAAGATAACTCAAGAGCATCACAATTACCATGTTGATCATACAGACTTATCCTTTGTTTCTCTTTCTCTAATAACAAGCTCTCTATATAAGATATTCATTTCACTATCAAGAAGCAACCTACTGCATCACACCTACATCAATCCTTTTGCATGCCACCGATCCAATATCAACGCGCCCAGCTCCAAATCCTCAGGTGTTGTAATTTTGATATTATCGTAATTTCCTTCCACAATACGCACTTTGACGCCGAGCCGTTCGACCAATGCAGCTTCATCCGTTGAATAGAATTTATCTTTTCGCGCTTTTTCGAACGCCTTCACCAATAATTTTGCGCGAAATGCTTGAGGCGTCTGCACCAGCCAGAGCGCTGTGCGATCCAGCGTCTGATCGAAAAAACCGCCGCCGGTCGAACGTCGAATCGTATCTTTCGGTTGAACGGCAAGCACCGCTGCATCATATTCTCTGCAGACTTTCAGGAGATGCGCAATGCGTTTTGTCTCAATGAATGGACGAACACCATCATGCACAAGCACGATGTCGGAATCTTTCAGTGTCAGACGATTGAGGACATTGTTCACGGAATCCTGCCGGTTCTTGCCGCCCATCATCATCTTGCTGACTTTATGCAGTCTGTACCGTGCAACAATGGCTTCCATATCAGACATCGCCGATTCTGGAATAGCCATCGCCACTTCATCTATATCCGAGCAATGTTCAAATTGCTGGAGTGTATGAACGATGATCGGTTTCCCTTTCAGAGGCAGAAACTGCTTTTTGATCTCTCCACCAATGCGTGTGCCAGAACCTGCCGCAGGAATAATTGCAAACACTTTGGGTCTTGATCTTGACATCTCTCCGCCATTCCTTTTATACAAAAAGTGCACGCCTAGAAAAAATAGTTAGAGGGAGATCCGCTCTCGATTATTTTTCGAATCGAATGCGTCACTTCCTCCAAAACAATCAATCAACTTACCATATCAACATCACATCACCATAGCTGTAAAAGCGGTATCCTTCTTTAACAGCCTTCTTATAGCTATGCATCAATAAGTCATGTCCCGCAAACGCACTCGTTAACATAAGCAGTGTCGATTCCGGTAAATGGAAATTGGTGATCAGTTTATCGGTAACCTTGAAATCGTATGGCGGGAAAATGAATTTATCAGTCCACCCTTTCGCCTGCTTCACATGACCATCCGCGGTAACGCTTGATTCCACAGCACGGCAAGTGCTTGTGCCGACAACAAAGACGTTATGTTTTGAATCAATCGTTTTATTAATAATGTGCGCCGCTTCACTGGAGATCTCAAAATACTCCGAGTCCATTTTATGCTTCGTTAAGTCTTCTACTTCGACCGTACGGAATGTTCCGAGTCCAACATGGAGCACGACCGGTGCTATCTTCACACCTTTTGTTTGAAGTTTCTTGATAAGTGCTTTTGTAAAGTGTAATCCTGCTGTTGGTGCCGCAACCGCACCCACGACGCGGGCGTACACTGTCTGATAGCTTTCTTTATCCTTGGTGGTCGCATCCCGCTTGATATAATGCGGCAATGGTGTCAGACCAATCCTATCGATGATCTTGAAAAAATCACCTTTATGATTGAAGCGTACCGTGCGGCCGCGTGAAGTGGTATTGTCGATAACTTCGCACCAGAGTTTACCATCGTCGAAATAGATTTTATTGCCGATGCGTACTTTGCGCGCCGGATCGACGATAACATCCCAAATATTCTCTTCAGCGTTCAACTCGCGCAGTAAGAAGACTTCGATTTTCGCATTCGTCTTTTCTTTTTTTCCGTAGAGACGCGCCTGAAACACGCGTGTCTCGTTGACAACAAGACAGTCTCCCTTTTGAAAATATTCCGCGATTTCATAAAACTTCCGTCCTTCAATAGTATCTTCGGCACGGTTCATGACCATCAACCTCGAATGGTCGCGTGGATTAGCCGGTTGTTTTGCTATCAAGTTACGCGGAAGCGGATATTTGAAATCGGAGAGCTTCATTGCTCATATCCCTTCTATTATGATAAGATGAAGAAGGCGGTAAACGGATTCACCACCCCCTATGTTTTAGTGAACTTCACATCGGCTTACTTCTTGCGCGATGTCTTTGCTTTTTTATTAACTTTCTTGGCGACTTTCTTCGCCGGTTCTGCTGGATTCAGCAGCGCCGCACGCGCAGCAGCCAGTCGTGCAATCGGAACGCGGAACGGTGAGCAGCTTACATAGTTCAAACCGATCAAATGACAGAACTCAATGCTCGACGGATCACCGCCGTGTTCACCGCAGATACCAAGTTTGATGCCGGGACGTGCTGCGCGACCCTTCTCTACGGCGATCTTCATCAGCTTGCCAACACCACCACGGTCGAGAACTTCGAACGGATCCTTCGCGTACATTTCTTTTTCAACATACGGAATCAGGAACCGCGCCGCATCGTCGCGGCTTACACCGAGTGTCGTCTGTGTGAGATCGTTCGTGCCAAAACTGAAGAACTCAGCAACCGCTGCGATCTCATCTGCAGTGATAGCACCGCGCGGAATTTCGATCATCGTACCAACGAGATACTTGAACTTTACGCCTTTTTCCTTCATCACATCTCCCGCAACCTTGCGAACGATCTTTTCCTGATGCACAAGTTCCTTCACGTTGCCGACAAGCGGAATCATTACTTCCGGTTCCACCGAAATGCCCTTCTTCTGAGTATCGGCAGCGGCCTCAAAGATGGCGCGTGCCTGCATTTCTGTAATCTCCGGGAAAATGATACCGAGACGGCAGCCGCGGAATCCAAGCATTGGGTTAAACTCGTGCAAGCCTTCGACACGTTCCTTGACCTTCTCGTAACTGATCTTCATTGCTTGTGCAAGTGCACGCTGTTCTTTTTCCTCGTGCGGTACGAATTCGTGCAACGGCGGATCGATCGTGCGTATTGTCACCGGTTTCCCGTGCATCGCCTCAAAGATACCGGCGAAGTCTGCGCGCTGCAACGGCAGCAACTTTGCTAATGCTGCTTTGCGTTGTTCGAGCGTATCGGCAAGAATCATTTCGCGCATGGGACCGATCTTCCCTTCACCGAAAAACATATGCTCGGTGCGGCAGAGACCGATACCTTCTGCACCAAACGCGATCGCATTTGCAGCTTGATCGGGTTGGTCTGCATTCGTGCGAATCTTGAGTGTCCGGTACTTGTCTGCCCATTGCATTACTTTGGCGAACGTTTGATACACCGGCGCGTCTTTCGCATCGAGCGTTTTTTCCACGAGAACTTGAAGCACTTCCGACGGTTTCGTTTGAATCTTGCCTTCTATCACTTGACCGGTTGTGCCGTCGAGCGAAATCCAATCGCCTTCGTTCAGCACTTTGCCCTTCATGCTCATCGTGTGCTTGGCATAATCGATGATCAGCTCATCGCATCCTGCGACGCACACCTTACCCATTTGACGGGCAACGAGTGCAGCGTGCGAAGTCATTCCACCGCGTGCAGTCAGAATTCCTTCCGATGCATCCATACCCTTGATATCTTCCGGGGAAGTTTCAATACGGGTGAGAATAACTTTCTCGCCGCGATTTTTCCACGCTTCTGCATCAACAGCATTGAATACAATGCGTCCGGTGGCAGCGCCGGGACCTGCATTCAAACCCTTTGCCAGCAATCGCCCGGATTTGACAGCGGCATCTTTTTCCTTCACGTCGAAGATCGGTCGAAGCAGCTGATTCAACTGATCCGGCTCGATACGTGTCAATGCTTCTTTTTCTGTGATGAGTTTCTCAAGAACCATATCGACCGCAATTTTGATGGCCGCAAATGCGGTTCGTTTACCAACACGGCATTGGAGCATATACAGTTTACCTTGCTGGATTGTGAACTCGACGTCCATCATATCACGATAATGTTTTTCGAGAGTCTTTCGGATCTTGTCGAGTTGTCCATATATTCTCGGATCCTGTTCCTTCAGCTTTGAAATGTGCAGTGGTGTGCGCGTACCGGCAACAACATCCTCGCCTTGTGCGTTCATTAAATACTCGCCATAGAAATAGTTTTCACCGGTAGCTGCGTCACGCGTAAAGGCAACACCCGTTCCGGAATCTTCACCCATATTGCCGAATACCATCGTCTGCACATTCACTGCTGTGCCCCATGACTCAGGAATATCGTACATCTTGCGGTAAGCAATCGCACGGTCATTCATCCAAGAACTGAACACGGCTCCGATAGCGCCCCACATCTGTACGAGCGGATCCTCTGGGAAATCGTGCCCGGTCTTCGCTTTGATTGCTGCCTTGAACTTTACAACGAGTTCTTTCAGATCTTCTGCAGTGAGTTCAGTGTCCAGTTTCACGCCTTTTGCGTGTTTCTTCGCTTCAATGATCTCTTCGAACGGATCGATGTCATCCTTGTTCACCGGCTTCAATCCAAGCACAACATCGCCGTACATCTGTACAAAGCGACGGTACGAATCGTACACGAAGCGTTCGTTCTTCGTCTTGGCGACAAGTCCGGCAACCGTCTGGTCGTTGAGACCGAGATTGAGAATAGTGTCCATCATACCGGGCATCGATGCACGCGCGCCGGAGCGTATAGAAACGAGCAGCGGATTCTTCGCATCACCGAATTTTGCGCCCATCGCCTTTTCGACTTTCGCGAGTGCAGTACGGACTTCTTTCTCCAGCGACTTTGGATACTTCTGCTTGTTTTGATAATACGCAGAACAGACTTCCGTTGTGATCGTAAAACCCGGCGGAACCGGCAATCCGATATTAACCATTTCGGCAAGGTTTGCCCCTTTGCCGCCGAGAAGATTTTTCATCACCGCTTTGCCTTCGGCTTTACCGCTGCCGAAGAAATAAACATACTTTGGTACTTTTGCCATTGTGTATGTGATCCTTTCAGTTACCTATTGATTGATAGTTCTTTTATTTGATTGATAGTGATGAACCTCTCGCAAGAATAACCTTGCGAGCTTTTGTGAAAAAAAAGTCTCTCTTGAACGTTCCGGATGCCACTGCACAAGCATCAGAAACGGCATACTGTCTTTCATCACCCACTCGCCTGCTTCCGCAACATTGTCCGGTGAAATCGCCGAGCACATCAACCCTTTGCCAAGCTTTTCGACTGCTTGATGATGAAACGTGTTTACTTCCGTCTCGGTTGTTCCTGTCAGCGCATACAGCATCGAATGCAGCATGACAGATATTCCATGCGTCGTTCCTCGGTCATCTGCCGGACTCGTATGATCGTTAAAACCTTCTGAAGCCAGATCAACAGTTAGCGAACCGCCGAGATACACATTCATGAGTTGCATTCCGCGGCAAACACCAAGGATCGGTCTATCGACATCCAATGCTCGTTCGATAACAGTAAATTCAAACTCATCCCGTTGCTCATTGACTCCATTCGTTTTACCGAGTTGATTTTCCTTTCCATAATACCGCGGATGAACATCACCGCCTCCGGAAAGGAGAAGACCATCAAGATTTTCAATTTCTCCCGCGTTATCAAGTTCATGCGACAGTTTTTGAATATCCACAGAACCATCGACTGAATGAATCCAACGAACATACTGCTCGTACTTGTCTTCTTTCAAAGTATCTGTAATTCCAATCCGCATTACTTTTTAGCTTATGTTACGCAAGATTAATGTTTTCATAGCCCCGACATTTATGTCGGGGTTTAAGTGTTGCAGAATAGTTTGGGCTTTAGCCCCAATAACAATGATTTTGGCTAAAGCCGATGTTGTTTCATTTTTATTTGTCCACGACCTGAAGGTCGTGGCTATAAAAAAAAATAAATTTTGCACAACATCAGTCTATAACATGTTTTATCAATGCATCCAGCTTATCTTTTCCAGCAACAAACACTTGATGAATTTCTGCAACAATCACCGGCTCAGTTTCCAAAAATTCCACAAATCGCTCTCTCAGCCGCATAAAATCTTTTTCTGTCGTTACGATAAAATCAACGCTTAATGTTTTTCTTGCTTTGATGATCGTCTGAATGTCTTCATCAGAAAACCAGTGATGATCGGAGAACACAAAATGCTTCACGACAATCATTCCTGTGTCTGATAGAAGCGACTCGAACGTTTTCGGATTGCCGATTCCGGAAACAGCAATAATTTTTTTGCCAACGAACTGTCCAGCTTCTACTATTTCGTTCGTCGGTGTTCGTTTGAACAATTTGAATTTCGTCTGGACACCAATGATCCCCTCTCCTCTTAGGAGAGGGTTAGGGTGAGGTCTTGTTTTGAATCGCGATTCAATTGTTCTCTTCGCTTGCTCAAACTCAGCATCGTCCGCACAACGAGAAACAACAATCAAATCAGCTCGTTTCAGAGAACTCATCGGCTCACGCCTGTTTCCTGCCGGCAGCAGCCAATCGCCGTTTAATATTTCTTCTGCCGTCATCACCACAAGATTCAGATCACGATGGAGATATCGATGTTGAAATCCATCATCCATCAATATCATTTTTGCGCCAAGTTCGACAGCTTTCTGAGCGCCGCGGACACGTTTCTCGTCGACGACAACGATGAGATTGGAAAATTTTCTCGCAAGTTGACTTGGCTCATCTCCTGCATCTTCTACTGAAGCAAAATTGCCGCTTCCATCACTTACGACTATTGTTCCAACTGATTTCCTTCCATACCCACGACTAACGACCGCGATCTGCTTGCCGCCCGATAATTTTTCAATGAACATTTCAACAATCGGTGTCTTCCCAACTCCACCTGCTGAAATATTGCCGATTGAAATCGCCGGTACACCAACTTTCGTCGCTTTCAGAATTCCTATGTCAAAGAACCAGTTGCGAAGAGTAACTCCCAACCAAAACAAAAAAGAGAACGGTAACAGGAGTTTTCGCATTCCTTTTCTCAGTAACTCATTTTTTTCAGACCCCCTCTTGCATCTCCCCCTATGAGGGGGAGAGAATGTTCACTATCCCCTCTCCTCTTAGGAGAGGGTTAGGGTGAGGTCTCTAAATTAAATCATCTGTAATATTCGTTCGGCAACTTTCTGCGATGCGCCGGCACTTCCAAGCATTCCTTTTACCTTGGAAAGCTCCATTTTCATTTCTTTTAATTTTTTCTCGTCATTCAACAATTTCAGTGCTGACTTTTCTAAATTTTTTGCATTCGCCCGATGTTGTATAAACTCCGGTGCGATTGTTTTTCCTGCAACGATATTGACAAGTCCGATATTCTTCACACGCACCAGCAGCCGACCGATGCAATATGTAAGCCACGATGTTTTATACACGACAAACATCGGTGTTCCGAAGCATGCGGTTTCTAATGTTGCCGTGCCGGAGGTAACAAAAGCAAAATCCGCATTTGCCATAACTTCATATGTTAATCCTGTGATCAAACGAACACCTGTAAGATTGTAGAGTGTCCGGAAGTACTGCTCTTCAAGTGTCGGTGCAACACCAACGACGATTTCCATTTCCTTCTTTGCAGCGATTCTTCGTGCGGCACTCAGCATTTTCGGAAATATCTGTTCAATTTCTTGTTTTCGGCTTCCCGGCAGTAAAGCAAGAATTTTCTTTTGCGCATCGAGTTCAAACCGTTTACAGAAATTCTTTCGATCAAGCTTCGATTCCAACGCTTCCAACAACGGATGG
This sequence comes from Bacteroidota bacterium, assembly GCA_049523215.1. Taxonomy (GTDB): domain Bacteria; phylum Bacteroidota; class Ignavibacteria; order UBA10030; family UBA10030; genus Fen-1298. The sequence continues at coordinate 9,903 of JBEKNC010000011.1, forward strand.
CCGACGAACTCCGTATCAATTCCTTCTGCCCGATACAAATCAACTTCAAATGGAAAGATGACCAGCATTTTATCTACCAGCGACCGCATTTTTTTTACTCGCGACTTATGCCATGCCCACACTTGCGGACTGATATAATAGACGATTTTGACATCATATCGTTTCGCGATGCGTGCAAACCGGAGATTAAATCCTGGATAATCGATCAGAACCAGAACATCGGGCCTTTTGAACTTAACGATCTGCTCAAGCGTATGTTCCATCGTTTTGATAAATGGGAGATGCTTCATCACTTCCACAAATCCCATAAAACCAAGTTCATTGATGTGATAGATATTCTCCATTCCTTCGCGTTTCATTTTATCTCCGCCGACACCATACACATCGATATCGGGAGAGAGACGCTTCAGCTCTCGCACAACACCGGAGCCATGCAAATCGCCCGACGCTTCTCCAGCGATGATCATCACGCGTTTGACCACGGATTACCTCATATACCAAAGAACAAGAAGAACCAACAACACTAAACCTAACGCTTGAAACGTCCGCCGCTCGGACCGCACCGCCTCATGCCAACGTGCTTGTTGATGCATTTGTGAAGGCTGTGCGTACGGAATGACGCGCGGAATAAAACGCGGAACATTTTTTTTATATTCAACATATCCCACACCGAACTCGCTGATAAGAAATTCTTCTTCCGCAAGAACAATCTGATAATATTGAAATGCAAAATATACCGCCGCCGCACTCACCAACCATGGAAACAGCGCGTTCGACATGACGCCAACACCGATGTACGTAAGCATATTCCCTACATATAACGGATTGCGTACATACGAAAACGGCCCTGCCACAATCACTTCCGGCGCACCAACACTGTCCGTCACGCGCGTGAGACTTCCGGCATAGGCAACACCCCAGAATCTCATCAGCTCGCCAAACGCCACTAAAACAACTCCGACCATCATCGTCATCACTGTCGGTTGAGCAAAAATAATCATCACCAATAGAAATGGGATCGGTGTATAACTCCGGAGAGTAAACAATTTTTCTCTGAGCAACTTCATAACTTATCCCTGTACAAATACTTCGCGTCGCGCCATCGCGGCTTCCTGCCGATGACGAATTCGTTTGCGCTGAAGAATTTCCTCTAACTTCACCTGCACATCACCGAAATGATGAAATTCAAAAAATGTAATATTCTGTTGCTGGCAATGTTTTATCAATTGCCGTTTTGCAAATACGAAATCCGCGTACTGAACCGGGCATCGATCGGAATATCCATCGCCGACATACACGATAACATCCTCATCCGCCGAAGTATTCAGCATATGATTCCGCTTACAGTTGCCGCACAAGCTGCATTCCGCATCTGTGTACGGAAAGGAAACCTTCAATTTCTCTCCGGCAAACTCTGCGTGATTTGCAAAGAATGGTATCTGACTCAATCCCGCATTGGAAAGAACACGCTCAACATACGCATCTAATCCATTGCTCAGAACCGCGAGCGGGATATCCCGCTCCTTACAAAAACTGACAAAGCCGACAAAATGTGGATCGACAGAAAATCGATTCACATACTTTAAAAATTCATCGTGCTTCATTGGAGGAATCGCTTCGCACAATTCCGTCAACCACTTGTGCATGGTGATTTCACCACTGAGGAGATGCCGAACACTCGCTTCTGCTTTCTCACCGGCAAATTCCCGAAAGAACTGCTCGCCCACATCTTGCAAGCACACGGTTCCATCAAAATCACAAAAAACACGGATCATCATTCAAGGCAGGGACGAAGCATGCTTCGTCCCTACAAATATTATTAATTGTTTTGAACCTCGTTAAAACGTACCGACACCAACTTCGATATACCTTCTTCTTCCATCGTAACACCGTACATTGCATTTGCGGCTTCCATTGTTCGTTTGTTATGAGTAACGATAACAAACTGTGTGTTGCCGGAAAATTTTCGGAGAATACGCGCAAATCGGTCAATGTTTGAATCATCCAGCGGCGCATCCACTTCGTCCAGAATACAAAACGGACTCGGCTTAACGAGATAGATGGCAAACAACAATGCAATTGCCGTCAGAGTCTTTTCTCCGCCGGAGAGCAAGTCGATGGATGTTGGACGTTTGCCACGCGGCTTCGCAATGATTTCAATTTTTGCTTCTAACGGATCGGGCTGCTCTTCTTCCAAACGCAAATCGCATTCATCCCCTTCGTCGAACAATCCCTTGAACGTCGTAATAAAATTTTCGCGAATGAGTTTAAAGGTTTCTAGAAATTGTTTCTGCGCCGTCATGTTGATCTCGTCGATCGTTTCCATCACGGTCTTTTCTGACTGCTCCAGATCATCCCGCTGGGCAGACATAAAATCGAGCCTTTCTTTTTCACTCTTGTACTCATCGAATGCGGCGAAGTTCACGGCACCAAGTGCATGAACTTTGTCCTTGAGCTTGTGCGTTTCTTCACGTACAGCAGCAAAATTATATTGATCGGCATCCAAAAACTCCTGTGGTTGTATGTCGAAATCGAAATCCTCTTTTGCACGCATCTTGAGGTTTTCTGCTTTCATCGACAGTTCCTGAATCTTGATCTCCAAATCGTATGCCGCTTTCAAGGAACCTTCCTGCCGTAACCGCTCATCTTTTAACTTCATTTCAATTCCATGAATCTGGCTGCGTTTGGCGCTAAATTCCTGATCGAACGATTTTTTTTGTTCCATCACAGCGTCATATTCCTGGTGCGCTTCAGTGAGACTCATCGCAATAGCTTCCAGATCAGCATCGAGCGACGTACTATCTTCTTTTGCTTTGAAGATTTCTTCTGTGCGCTGATCGAATGTGACCGAAACTGATTGCATCGTCGATGCTGCATAGTCTTTCGCCTGCACAATGCTGCGCTCTTCGCTTTGCAGTGCAAGGACTGTCAGGTTCGCCTCATTTGCCACGCGGGAATATTCATTCCAGAGCGCATCCATTGTTTCAACTTCACTCGTTGCCGCGCCGACTTGCTGTTCAGCTTCTGCTTGCCGCCGTTCTAATGCCGTCAAGGATGGTGCGAGTGTCTGAAGCTCTGCGTTGAGCAGTTCGATTTCCTGTGCCAGTTTTTCCGTTTCCGTTTCGTTGCGTTCGATATTGTCCTGCGCACGTTTCTTTTCAAACTCTAATTGTGCAATGCGAATTTCCACCGAAGTCTTCTGTTGTTCGATCGTACGTGCTTCTTCCGACAACTTTTTCAGATTGACAGTTTCTAATTCTTCGGATTTTTTCTGAAGATCGCGCTCGATGCGTTCGTGTCGTTCTCGCAGCTTGTGAACATCAGCGGTAAATTCTTCCAGCTGTGATTTTTTACTGATGTGCCCGCCTTCATCCTGCCGCACACTGCCTCCGCGGACAACGCCCTTGCCCGTCACAATCTCCCCATCGAGCGTAATACAGCGAATATTCGGATAATCGTTCACCACAGCAAGCGCCGAAGAAACATCGTTCACGAGCAGCGTCTCATCGAAGAGAAAGTTGAACAGCCGCTCGTGATTCTTGTCGAACTGCACCAGAGTACTTGCCCATCCGATGACACCGGCGTTTTGAATCGAAACACGGTGATTGCTCATACTTGGCAACCGGTTAAGACAGATAAATGTTGCCTTTCCCTTTTTATTCTTTTTTAAAAAATCGATGGCGGCATACGCTTCCTGCACATTTTCGACGACGACATATCCCGCCGACTCGCCGAGCGCTGTCTCGATCGCGATGCGATATTGTGGTTCGGTCTGCACGGCCTCACCCACCGTCGTCTGAATCTTCGCACTCCATTCATTGCTCGTGATGAGATACTTCGCACCTTCGGAATACCCGTCGTAACTTTCCACCAGTCCCTTCAGAAAATCAATGCGGGCTTGTTTCCGCTCCACGTCGCCAAGCACTTCGTGATCTTGTCGGCGTAATTGCTCAATCGCATCCTGCAACTGTTGTTTATAGTCTTCCATCTGGTGCGTGCGAACTTCAGCTTCAGCAAATGCAAGACGCAGCTGTTTGTTCTCCGCTGTTAATCTGGCAATCAACTCGGCGTTCTTTTCTATGTCCAGGCGATATGTTGCATTCTCTTCTTTCGTGTACCCAACACGACCGCGAATGTTCTCTATGCGTGCCTTCACTTGATTTTCGCGGTTGCGCAATTCCGCCAATTCACGCATCAATGCAATGACTTGATCCTGGCTGGCTTTTAGTTCGGCACGTTTGGCGTTCAGTTGTATTTCAAATTCATCGAGTTGAGTTTTCTTCTGAAGATATATTTCTTCTGCCGCACTCGTTTTCGTCTGGAGCTGTTCCAACGATTGTGCTAGTTCGGATTGCTTCCGTTCCAGTTCCACACGCTGCTGACTGAGATCTATTTTCTCTCGTTCAAAGCGCTCAATATTCGAGAGAAGTGAACGCCGACGCTCCTGTGTCGTTGCGCGATGCTGTTCCAACTCATGAATAGCCGACTGGCGTGAGACAAGGTCTTCCTGCGTGACTGCAAGCTGCCGCTCCAATTCTTCCGATTCCTGCCGCAGCACATCGAGCAACGCTTCTTCTTGTTTCACTTCCACTTCAAGACGATTCTTCTCGTCCACGGCAACGGAGAGCTGCTGTGCGAGCGGTTCGATCTTCAGCACGACGTTGGAATATTCGCGATTGAGCAACTCCACTTCCAGTTCCTGCAATTGTTTTACGAGTTCGTTGTATTTTTCCGCTTTCTGCGCCTGACGTTCCAGAGAATTCACCGCTTTCTCTACACCGCGAATGATGTCGTTCACGCGTGTGAGATCTTGCCGCACGACTTCTAAACGACGAGTTGCTTCTTTCCGTCGATATTTATATTTCGTGACACCGGCGGATTCTTCAAACAAACGGCGTCGTTCGTCGGAATTATCGCTGAGAATACTTTCCACCATTTTCAATTCGATCACGGAGTAAGCATCCGAACCCATGCCGGTATCCATGAATAAATCGCGAATGTCCTTCAATCGGCAAAGCGTTTTGTTCAAATAATATTCACTTTCACCGGAACGGAACACGCGGCGCGTGATGGTCACTTCAGAATATTCGGTGGGAAGGATGCCTTTGGTGTTTTCGATGGTGATGGAGACTTCGGCAACATTCAGCGGTTTACGTGATTTCGTACCGTTGAAAATAACATCTTCCATTTTATCTGAACGAAGCGTTGTCGGACGCTGTTCGCCTAATGCCCATCGAATAGCATCAACGACATTTGTCTTCCCGCAGCCGTTCGGGCCCACGATCGCAGTCAAACCTTCATCAAACGTGAGGTTCACTTTTTGGGCAAATGACTTGAATCCAAATATTTCTAGTTTGGATAAATACATTATCCGAGATTCTGCGCGAGATGTATTATGAATTTCACATACGAACTCAGAGCATAGACCGAATCGTAATAGAAGAATAGCCCACCCAGAAGAAGAATACACACAAAGATTCCACCGACATAGGTTTTCACCAGAACCAGATCGTAAATCACAGAAATCCCCTTCAGTACCCGCAAGAATGTCCAGAAGAAAAAGAGGAGCATAAGCACAAGCGATGGAAGTACATAAGAAGGATTCTCCATGATTTTGAACAGACTCATCGCAAGTGGGCTCAGAAAAATAACAGGCGCCGCACTCCACACGGAAATCGAGTACACATGAAACCATGAGACACGCGCCCTCACAAGCCAAGCAATTACTTTTATCAGCAACGCAAGGAGCATCCCGAAGAAAAAGAACAATCCAGTGAGCACGGCGATGCCAGCAAACGGATGCCATGTTGCATGAATAAATTGCACTTTCAGCGGATCCCATACGAGCAGATACGTGAGGATGTAATCGGCGAATTTATCTCCGCGATAATGATACATAACACCGGAGAGCAAACATGCAAACGTAATGGAAATTGCACTCGAAAGAACAAGGGTGTGCGCGATGGAAACCGCATGCAGATCGCGCAAGTCAACAAAAAAATTATAGGAACGGACCAACGAGCGCTTGAGGCTTTCGCCAAATCGGCGGTTCGTGGATTCGTAACCGATGAGAATAATCACAAACAGTCCAAGGAGTACATGTGCCCAGGGAAAACTTACACGGTAGTTACCGGCAGGAACGGCGGCAATCCGCTCTTCATTATAGAGCGCACGAACGACCTCGTATGCGAGTCGTTTTTCCCTTGCCTGGTTGAGCAGACCTACTGGATGAAGATAGCGATTACCAAACGGGAAGCTGAGCAGAGGACGATCACCGCGCCAATCCGTGAGAGCCGCTGCAAAACTGCCCGCCCCATTTGCTTCCTTGATTGCTGCATAGTATTGGAGATAGAATCGAGCCTGTGACTCCTGCGATGATGGGTCGCTATACCCGTTTCGATTCTCCTGATCCACTTCCTTCCCGTAACTCAGAATAATCAAGGGTTGGTCCGGGTGTTTCTTTTTCCATCCCGACAACAACCGCCTATACTCCTTGAGATCGGAGGACGGCAAAACAATACCGACAAAATCAACGTACGATGCGCAGACATCATTCTTCAACATGCGAGAACCGTAATACACAGGACGACCATCAAGCTGGCGCGTGACGCCGCTCATTTTCTGAACGAATCCCGCGGCTTCTTCATCCGCAGAATCAAACTGATCACCAATACCCCACGCAAGCACACACGGAAAATGGCCGTCTCGTTCTATCATTTCTCGCATCTGAGTTTCAGCTAAGGATTGAAATGCTTCTTCATTCAAAATATCAACCGGAACATTCCAGACCGGTATCTCCTCCAATACGGCTAATCCGTACCGACTGCACAGGTTGAGCATATAAGGATGCGGCGGATGAAATGCAAATCGGATCGCGTTCGCGCCAAGCGATTTGATGAGGACGACATCCTTTTCCATTTGCTCGTATGAAAGAGACGCTCCATATTTCGGTGAGTCTTCATGCCATACAACGCCTTTGAGTGTCGTCTTGTTCCCGTTCAGCACCAACGTGTTATTATCAACGCGCATGGATGCAAAACCGATATTCAGATTGTATTGGTCTATGGTGGTCTTCTGTTTCCCGTCTACGGAAATAATATTTGTCTTCAGTATGTAGAGCTCGGGACTTTCCGGACTCCACAATTTTGGTCCGTTCACCGAGAGCTCAAGCTGAACGTTTGCATTCTTGTTTGATTCTAACAGAAACGGTGCAGACATTCCTTGCGCCACAAGGAGATCCGAAAATCGCTCGTACAGCTCTGCATTTAAAAAGTAGGATACTTGTTTCGGTTTTGCCGAAAGTGAATCGCGATTCAAGCCGTCGAACCGTCTGTTGTTCAAAACACCATCGAGATGCACTATTGCTTGCTGCATCTGCTGGTTCATGCGGGTCTGTACATGCATACGATCCACCCAGAGCCGCGGTGTTGCCAGCAAATAGATATCGCGCAAAATGCCGCCGTAATTCTTCCATCCCCAAACTTGTTTGCGAACCGGCAATGTACTATACGCATTGAGCCGATTGCTCACTATTACTTTGACAGTGTTTTCCTGTCCAATTTGAAGCGCATCTTCTGGAATCTCAAACTCAAAACTCGTATACCCGCCGACGTGCTTTCCCACATACACTTCATTGATATAGACTTCACACTCATAATTAATTCCAAGCGCAACAAATTTGAACGCAAAATTATTGAGAAGTTCCTCGTCAAGTGTAAATGTGCGACGGAACGTCATCCGTCCTTCATAATCGATCGAACTGGGGACTTTCACCTCTTTTTGAATAGTCGTTCCGAACAACTTTTCTAACCATGTTTCACTTTCAATGGACAAGTTCCACGTCCCCGCTAAATCGATTTTTTTTCGAGTGGGGGAATCGATGTGAATTCCTGCGTCCAGCCCTTCTAGTGTTGGTTGGCCGTTAGGAAGAACGAGCGGCATACCACATACTGTCGTGCTGAGAACCATAACAGTTGAGAGTGTGAGGAATGCGAAGAAAATACCGAAAATATGAGGTTTTTTTGCCAATTCGATGAACTTACTGTGCGCGGAAGTTGCCGCTGATTGAGGCGGCATCGCTCATAATAGATTTAAATATAATACATAATGCCAGCGAAAGCAATGGAATTCCCAGTCCTTTGGTGGTTTTTCTGCTGAATGTTTACTATGATAGCACTGAAAAAATATTGCGAGTTGACCTTTTTTTCTCCATCTTCAATAATTGTTGAGCGTTTATCATAGTGGTTCAGCATCAGAAAGTGAGACGCCTATGACTCGACCGATTCTATCCTATACCGTCGCCCCTTCCATTCCTCAAGAGCTTCAGTGTCTTCAAGCCATTGCATATAATTTACTCTGGGTGTGGGACTATGAACTGATGGAACTCTTCATGAGAATTGATTTGGACTTATGGGAACAAACCAACCATAACCCTGTGCAAATGTTGGGAATGATCAAACAGGAACGGCTGAATACGCTGACGCGGGATGATGCTTTCCTCGTACAGACTGAACGCGCATGCCGGCGTCTTTCAGATTATCAGGATGCCGGTTCAAGCTGGTTTCACAAAACTCATCCTGCGGCAAAGAATGAATGTTTTGCCTATTTCTCTGCGGAGTTTGGATTAACCGAGTGTCTGCAAAATTATTCCGGCGGCTTAGGAATTCTTTCCGGCGACCATCTGAAAGCTGCAAGCGATTTGGGATTGCCCCTTGTCGGTGTGGGATTACTCTATCAACAAGGATATTTCCGTCAGTATCTCAACGCCGATGGATGGCAGCAAGAACGGAATCCGGAAAACGATTTCTATGGGCTTCCGCTGAAACCAGCACTCGACTCTGAAGGAAAACAAAAAACCATCTCTGTGGATTTTCCGGGCCGTCAGGTTACCGCCCAGATTTGGCAAGTGCAGGTTGGACGAGTAACGCTCAATCTTCTCGATACGAACATTCCTCAGAATTCTCAGGAAGATCAGGATATCACCGATCAGTTGTATGGCGGTGACCGAGAGATGCGTATTAAACAAGAAATTCTTTTGGGCATCGGGGGATACCGCGCGCTCAAAGCACTCGGACTGAAACCCGCCGTCTATCATTTGAACGAAGGGCACTCGACATTCCTGACATTGGAACACTGCCGAGATCTCATGCATGAGTATCACATCACCTTTGCAGAAGCGCGTGAACAAACGATTGCAAGCACTGTCTTTACCACGCACACACCTGTGCCGGCCGGTAATGATTACTTTGACCCGCACCTGATGGAGAACTACTTTGGTCGTTACTATAAAGAACTAGGGCTATCCACGATAGAATTTCATGGACTTGGACGTGAAAATCCAAATAACACGGCTGAAAGTTTTTGTATGACCATTCTCGCGTTTAAGATGTCCGGGCACAGCAATGGTGTGAGCAAGCTGCACGGAAAAGTATCGCGAGAGATGTGGAAGAATGTGTGGCCCGGAGTTCCGGTACAAGATGTTCCCATTATCTCCATCACCAATGGTGTGCATGCGCCGTCCTGGATCAGCCGCGATATGGCAGAACTGTTAGATCGGTACCTTGGTCCCGGTTGGCGTGAAGACGCGGGCCAACAATACGGACTCTGGGGCAGAGTGCATCAAATTCCGGATGAAGAACTTTGGCGTACTCATGAACGCCGTCGCGAGCGACTTGTTGCCTTCGCGCGCAATCGTCTCCGAACTCAGCTTGAAGCTCGCGGTGCTACTCCTTCGGAAGTGGTACAAGCAAACGAGATACTCAAACCGGAGGCGCTCACGATCGGCTTCTCACGGCGCTTTGCGACCTATAAGCGCGCTACTCTCCTTTTGCGCAATCCTGAACGCTTGATAAAAATTCTCACGGATAAGGAACGGCCCGTTCAATTCATTTTTGCCGGCAAAGCACATCCGAATGATAATCCGGGCAAAGAGCTGATTCGTCAAATCATACATTTCGAACGCCGTCCGGAAGCACGCAGGCGGATGGTATTCATCGAAGATTACGATATCGTCGTTGCCCGTTATCTTGTGCAAGGTGTCGATGTCTGGCTGAACACACCGCTCCGCCCAATGGAAGCCAGCGGCACGAGCGGCATGAAGGCAACACTGAACGGCGCTATCAATGTCAGCATCCTGGACGGCTGGTGGGCTGAAGCATTCAGCCCGAACACCGGTTGGGCTATCGGCCGCGGCGAAGAGTATCGCGACGAAGAGTATCAGAATGAAGTGGAGTCAAACGCGCTCTTCGATCTCCTCGAAAAGGAAATCATTCCGTTGTTCTACACCCGCACAACAGACGACCTACCGCGTCCGTGGATCGATAAAATGAAAAGCGCCATGCGCGCCATTGGACCGTATTTCAATACTAACCGGATGGTACGCCAATATGCAGAAGAGATGTATTTGCCGGCACTTCAACGCGCCGAAATTCTTTCCAAAGACAATTTTGAACACGCAAAGCAGCTTGCCGCGTGGAAACAAAATCTGCGCAACAATTGGAGCACGCTCAAAATTCTCGAAGTGAAAAATGAAAAACACGATGGTTTCAAAGTCGGCGATCCCTGTGTTATCCACGTGTGGCTTGACCTCGGTAAATGTAAATCGGATGATATTTCGGTTGAAATGTTCTACGGACCGTTAGACGCAAATGGCGATATCGAATCTCCAAAAACATCACCCATGCAGTACCTCAAGCAAGCGGAGAACGGATCGCATGAATTTACCGGGACCATTGAACTCGAAACCAGCGGACGGATAGGACATACAGTACGTGTACTGCCCAAGCATCCGGATATTGACAACCCGTTCCGCGAGGGATTGATTCTCTGGGCACAGAAATAATAGAATTCATCATAGTTTGTCATGCCCGCAGATTTTTAGTCCGTTTCGATATAAATATCAAAACGAGACCGCGACGCAGTCGGGCGGGCATCCAGGTCTTTGATTCCTTGGTTCTGGATTCCCCGCCTGCCAAAGCACACTTTGTGCGGCGGGCAGGCCGACAGCTGGAAGCCTGATAATGTATCACGCTTCGCGTGATTCAATTTTACGCCTCCGGCTGGGAATGACACTCTCTTTTCCCCATTTTAAGTCATGCACGCGGATTTTGTGTTTTGTGTCTTGCTTGTTCAAAATCCACCTCTGGATTTGTTCACGAAGATGACAGACAGGTTGTCAAGATTGTTCTGCTGTACGGACGTTCGAATCATAGCATTCCCCGACTCCTTATCAACAAAAACAAATTTCTCACCATTTTCACAAACCTATGGAGGTTAAAGACAAATATTGTTATCATTTTTACAAGTCATCAATGAACACTTTATTCTTAGGTCATTATGAAACTATCTCTCTTCAATAAAATTCTTATCGCTCTTGGTATTATTACCGCAGTGTCATTGCTTCTTGTGTGGACGGTCGTGCGCCCAAAGTATGAAGCATCGGTTCTCGCCGAACGGTTCACCATCATCCAGCAATTGCAGAAATCCTTCATGGACGATCTTGACCATACCATCGCAGGTTGGTCTCATGTCCCGCGATTTATTATATCCCAAGTGACCGAGAGACCGAACGAAGGAGAATCCATTCTCCGTATGATGATGACGCTTCACCCCGAAATTATTCAAATGAGAATCCACTCATCCGGACATTCTGATGAACTCAGGAGCCAGAACACTTCCTACCCTACGTTCAATGTGCAATTTTCAGATAGCATTTGGGTACGTTCAAAAGTAGACAGCGCACTTCACATTGCGTGGCTCAATCGGACAGATTTGCCGACGCAAATATTTGCTCTACAAACGCAGTTTCAAGTTCGCCAGATTCCCTTTATGCTGACGGTTGTGTGGGATGCAAAACGACTCAACGATATTCTTACCGGACTTCCATTTGACAAAGATTATTCCGTAAGCATTCACAGTTCATCAGACGTCATCACGCAGAACGGTTCGTCTTTCAAATTAGATGGATTACATACTTCCATGGACACATTGAGCACGGTCCAAATCGTTCATGAAGGAACTCATTCTTGGCGTGTTCTTACGAGCGCCTTCCAATCTGCACAGCTTTGGATGGTTGTGGCCATCCCTGAAGAGATTTTCACTAAACCCGTGGAAGTTTTCTTACTCTACTCCGCGGCATTGATCGTCGGACCGATGCTTCTTATGGCGATCCTCGGATGGCTGTTATCGCACCAGATGAAACGATTCATAAAAAAGATGAAACCATCTACCGGCACTGCCGGCGAGTAGTGAAATCTCCCAAACACATCCTCCACCCTGAAGAACCGGTTCTTGTTCAAAAAGCGCAGGCATTGGATGATCGTGCATTTACGCAGCTTGTGGAGCGGTATGAGAATCTTGTCTAGAGAGGCGCTGAGATTCTATGAAAAATCTAACCCTTCAACAAAAAATCGTTTATCCTATTCTCGGAGCATTTGCGCTCGTCACCGGCATTGGTTCATGGTACTTTGTATCGGCACAAATCGCTGAAACCGAGTCGTGGTATCGTGAAGAACTCCGCACCTTGGTAGCGGCGTCCGGATTTATGGTTCATTCCTCGGTGGCAGAGTTCGCGCAATCAAAAGGCCTGCAATTTCATAAGGTTCGTGTATCAGAAAATTACAGCTCGAACGGCACTGATGAAATCGAAACGAGAGCGGAAGCAGCGTTCAAGCGTGATCCAAAACTCGAACTGTTTGTCGAAGAAGTACCAATGAGGGACGATGTTTTCCTCGCAGTTTTTGCGTCGTATCATTTGAAACCGGAATGTAAAACGTGTCACACAAGGTTTGGCGTCGACCCCACTCCGAACGGACAGGAAGAAAACCTGGCTGTCTTATTTGGATTCTCCGGTCCCATGGCGGAAATTCATGCGAGAGAAACAAGGACAAAAATAATTGCATTGCTGATCACTCTGGCGGTCATTGCCGGTTTGGGATGGATCCTTCAACGTTCCTTGAAAAAGATTCTTTTGGAACCGATGCGCGAGCTGAAACTCCAGACCGAAGTTGTTGCCGACTGCGACCTCCGAAGTGTATCAACACCGGCTCTGGAAGGTAAACTTACCTCCGGCGATGAAATGGGTCATGTGACTCGTTCGTTTGCAACCATGATCCGCATGCTGCGAACAACCATCCGGAACATGCATGATGCATCGAATGAAGTTGCGTATGCATCGACCCAGATCAGTTCGAGTATAGAAGAAATCGCAGCCGGATCGCAAGAACAAATGAGCCAGGCACATGAAGTTACCAAAGCGATAGAAGAAATGACACGAACGATCATGGAGAACAGCAAGAGTGCGAACGAAACAGCAGATACCGCACGGAAAGCCCGCCTGACGGCAGAAGCAGGAGGATTCATTGTTTCGGCAACTGCGGAGGGCATGAAACGAATCGCACAAGCAACGGGCAAGAGTTCAGAAATAGCGCAGGCATTAGAGCGGTCGAGCAATCAGATTGGAGAGATTGTGAAGCTCATCAATGACATCGCAGACCAAACAAGCCTTCTTGCACTGAATGCAGCGATAGAGGCGGCGCGGGCAGGAGAACAAGGAAAAGGGTTCGGCATTGTAGCTGATGAAGTTCGTAAACTGTCGGAGCGGACAAGGAAGGCGACAAAAGAGATTGAGGTGATGATCAAGAATATCCAGCGAGAAACCGGGCAGGCAGTCACATCGATGGATGAAGGAACCCTGGAGGTGAAGGAAGGAATGAAATTAGCCGATCAAGCCGGACATTCATTGCGGGAGATCGTGAAGATCTCGCAGAAAGTAATGGATATGATAACACAGATCGCAGTATCGAGCGAGCAGCAGTCCACTACAAGCGAGCAAATCTCTCAGAACGTGGAGATTATTCATTCCGTGACGAAACAAATGGCCAACAGCACAAGAGAAGTCGCCTCTGCTTCAGAAGGGCTCAAACATCTCACTGAACAACTGCAGGAGACGGTCAATAAATTCAAGTTAGATGAGGATGAACAAAATAGAGACAAAGGGAATCTTGGGATTGTTCGGAAGCAACGCCTGTGATTTTATCACTATTTGGAATATCGTTCTTTCTTTTGTCTTGATACAAAAGAGCATAAAATAAGATTGATAAAATAATTGGAGAAACTGAGCACAAACATTTTGTTCGCTGCTTTCTTTGAAGCGCAAAGCGACCCCTCCGCCCCGATGAACCGTTGTTCATCGGAGCACCTCCCCTTACAAAAATGGGAGGACAATGGCAGAAAGAAATGCTTGTCCGTCTCGACGATGTCGAGACGAGATCTCGACTGCCGACCGGCAATCGGACGAAATCGAAAAAGAATTGTTGTTTTTTCTTTTGTCTTGACATCCCGATATCCATCGGGACAGGCGCCATGAAAGAACCAAAAAAAAAGTCAAGACTGAAGAAAGATATGGAGTCGGAAACATAATATAAATACACGCCAAGCGTGTAACAACTTTAAGCCTCCAGCTGGCTCGTGTCGTTGACCAGAAAAAACTCGTTCGCTGAAGCGAACTCAGACAATTTTCTGGTCGGGCACTTTGCGCGCCTTGTTTTACTTCCATATTTTTCTCAGGTCAATGAAACACACGAAAAGTTCACATCTGTCGATTTCGCGGCTGAGAGAGAGAATATTTGTAGCCGCGATCGTTGATCGCGGACCAAGGCTCAATCAAGTATCCAACGGACTTCTGACGGTTAATCCCTTTTTATTAAAGACATGGGTGTAGATCATAGTAGTGCGTATGTCTTTGTGCCCAAGGAGTTCTTGGACGGTACGGATGTCGTGTCCGTCCTCCAGCAAATGCGTAGCAAATGAATGACGGAAAGAATGACAGCTGCCGCTTTTATGCAATCCGGATTTGTCGATGACCTCTTTCACAGATCGTTGAATATAGGTTACATGAAGGTGATGGCGAAGAATAATTCCTGTCCGTGGATCGGAAGAGCGTTGCGAGGCAGGAAATACATATTGCCATCCGAGTTCTTTAGAAGCATTCTTGAATTTTATTTGCAGCGCGTCAGGGAGGAACGCTTCACCATATCCTTCTGCAATATCTTCTTTATGCAGGAGTTTGACCTTTTCAATTTGTCTTTGAAGGGCTGGAATAAATTTCTGCGGCAGCGGTACGAGCCGATCTTTATCTCCTTTTCCTTCACGTACAATGATGTAATTATTTTCAAAATCGATATCTTGAATTCGCACCCGCACTGCTTCCAGCAGCCGAAGTCCGGAACCATAGAGGAGCGATGCGACCAACTTTGGTGTTCCTTGAAGATTGTTAATAATAACTTGGGCTTCATTGCGTGAAAAGACAACCGGCAGACGTACTGTACGCTGTCCGCGCGGGATGTCACCGAGGTTCCCCAGTGGTTTGTGCAGAACTTGTTTATAGAGAAAAATTATTGCATTTAATGCTTGATTTTGAGTTGAGGAAGACACATATTTGCTTTGTACGAGGTATGTGAGGAATTGTCGTATCTCGTTTTCACCTAACGCCATCGGATGCCTTTTTTTGTGAAACAGGACGTATCGTTTTATCCATTGGACATAAGCTTCTTCTGTTCGGAGGCTAAGATGTTTTAGTCGTGCGGTTTCACGTACTTGGTCAAGTAATTTGATTTTCATAAGGCACTCCTGTATTGGCGTAGTAGAATTTACAAAATTAATTTATCAGAGTCTATATTTCATGCATTTTTTGCATGATAGAGAGACTAAGTCTATCTAATCAGATGTTAGGCAGCAGTCAATGATGAAAAATATTAAATCATATATTGAACTCTTGCTTTGTTTTATTATTTCGATATCATCGTTTTATTTTTGTTATGTTGCAGGTTTTATTTGGTTGGTTTCACCAGTAATAGTGGAAAATGGAATTGGAAGAATGATGAACAAGAGAGAATTGTGGACCTATGGCGCTGTAACAATTATTACTTTTGTGTTGGCAATATCATGTATTTATGATGCTATACGTATAATTAATAAAATGAGAACGAAGTTAAAAAATTAAACTGCTGCCTAACCAGGCGCTCAAGCTGACGGTTGCCAGCTGGGAGCAATTTACATGGCTAATGGTGGGTTTAAGTTTTTGTTATTCAGTTTTTAGTACCTATAACTTTGATACTAATTAATTTGGTTATCAGCATGAACTTGTTTCGTTGGGTACATTACGAAACTTATCAGCGCCGCAGCTTAGCGCCGGTCCGTTATACCGCAGCCATAAAAACTTAAATCATATTACTCTTTAGTTTAAACCTATGAAAATCGAGCCATTAGGTACTTATTCATTACCAGGAACACCTTGTCCTGAATGCAAAGCTGAATCTATTCCGATTACTCTCGAAAATCTAACCAATTATCTTTATGGTCGATCGATTACTTGTCCTAAATGCAATGTAATAATTGACTGGTGGACATCATTGTTGAGACATTTTGAATGGAAGATTCCATCGTTTCTTTATAGCTTCATAGGCGCCGTTGATAGCGCGGCAACCATTTGGATGAAAGCAAACGAAACTGTTGTTATCGACATGAAAGACTTAGGCATCCCTCCTGATGCAAGAATTCTTCAAGTGGCTTATTCTCCAAATGGCAAGGGCCTTTGGCCTATAGAAGTCCATCGCAATATTCCCATAAGGCATTTCATTCCGCATAAGATTGAGATATTCGGCAAACCACATGGAGAATCAAATCCAGAACAAATCCCAGTTGTTGTATCGATAAATTGGGTTCCTATAAATTCTTATGACCAAAGTCTGCAAAATTATTCTGAGGCAATTGAAGCTTATTCAATTGGTGATTACGAATCATTTATTATTCCAGCTAACGTCGCAGTAGAATATAAATTATATAGAGTGCTTCATCATTATTTAAGCAAATTCTCTTCAGCAAAGCGTGTAACTGATTTTTTGGACACACATGCAACATATAGTTACCAATTAAATATTCTTTTACCTTTAATAGCCAATCATTTAAAGTTTCCACAATTACCTGATCATATTCGAGGTCATTTAAATAGTCTCAGAGATTATAGAAATGATATTGCACATAAAGGAAAATTAGATGATACAATAGACAAAACACAATATCCTAAATTGATCTGTTCGTCATTTTTCGGTCTCGGTTATGTAGTCTTATTTGAAGCGGAAATTAATCGTTCTACAAAAGAAAGCAATAAAAACTAATGGCTGCGGTATAACCAGCGGCTCAAGCTGACCGAATGAGCGTACTACTTTACGCATGGCTTGTGGTGGGTTATCGTTTTTATTATTACGTTGATTGTACCTCATAACTTTAGTGTTAATTAATTTTATATTCAGCATGAAATCTGTTTCGTTTAGTACATTTTGAAAGTTATCAGTGCGGCAGCTTAGCCGCCATCCGTTAGCCGGCGCTACTTTGGAGAAAGCAAAATGACAAAAAATCAAACAGTGAAACCTAAAGCCTTTGTCTTGATGCCATTTGATGAGGCGTTCAAAGAGATATATGAACTTTTCGTTACTCAAACTCTTTCTGAGGCTGGATATGACGTTAAACGTGCCGACGACATTAAGAATTCTCAGAATATTCTGAAAGATATTGTGCATGGAATAGCAAAAAGCGATCTTATTGTCGTTGATCTAACAGACTCGAACCCAAACGTCTATTATGAACTTGGTCTTGCCCATGCTCTCTGTAAGCCAACGATTCTTTTGACTCAGAACATAAAGGATTTACCATTTGATCTGCGATCCTATCGAGTCATCTCCTATTCAACACACTTTGTAGAGCTTGCCCGCGCAAAAACAGAAGTGTTAAGCTTGGCTCAGGGTTTATTAACAGGCGATGCTTCATTCGGTGGTCCTGTAACTGATTTCCTGCCTGAAATTGATCGATCACCTAAAACTCAAGTATTAGAAAACGCCGATCAAGGTGAACCTGGTTTCCTTGATCACTTAATGGCAATGATAGAAGGATTCGAGAGTCTTACAGAAATTGCTAGCACATTTAGTTCTGAAACGCAGCAGTTGACAGAAAAAACCAACGATGTTACATTACAGATACAATCCCTTGTTAGCAATCCTCAGACAGGTTCCGTTAGGCAAATGCACGCACTTGTTACTGGACAAGCTCAAACATTGGTAACTTACTCTAAATCACTATCTTCAAACAATGATCTTTATTCGGAGGCTTTAGTAAAAACACGTGCTGCACTTGAAGCTATCGTCAGAGCTCAGGAGCCAAAAACACCTGAAGAGCGTGTTCAACTCCAGAGTTTCCTTGATAACCTTACCTCCATGCAAGAAGGAACGCAAGCTGCTCTCAATGGTGTCAACTCAATGACTGATACGCTTCGTCAACTTCCATCTGTTGAGCGAACATTTAACCGAGCGAGAGATCAAGCAGTTCGGGAACTTCAACGTCTTTCCGACAATTTAGAACAAACGAACTCAATGACTATAAGGGCAAAAGAGATTGGTGAACTTAAAATCAAGATGATTGAACAGAAAAGCGCCGGCTAACCAGCGGCTCAAGCTGACGGAATGAGCGTAGTACGTTAAGCATGGCGTATAGAGGTTTAGATGTTTAATAATAAACTTTTCAGCATGAACTTGTTTCGTTCACAGCAACTTGCGGGTTATCGTTGCCGCAGCTTAGCTGCCATCCGTTAGGCAGCAGGAACAATGATAATGCGAAACATTAAATATAAAATCATAATATTATTTACGACAACCTTTTTGGCTTTTCATTTCTGGGATTGTGCCTCTACATCTCCATCAACCACAATGAATGTGCGTATATCACAGAAAGACATATGCTTTGTCTCAGATACTCTTGTTACCGCCGAGCCAGATGAACATGCCGAGTATGATGTTGAACCTAAGGTCATTCGTCGAATAGAACCTATCTATCCACCATTCGCTAATCAAAACCAGATCGAGGGGGATGTGGTTGTAAGGGCATGGATTACTAAAAATGGAGATATTCGACGTGCGTATATTGTAAGCACAACGAATGAAATATTTAACAAAGCTGCTTTAAGAGCAACCATTGGCTGGAAGTTTGTACCAGCCATGAAAGATGGTCAAAAGATTGATGTCTGGGGGATAGTTCCTTTTCGATTTAGAACTCCTCTCAAAGAAGATAACCTGCTGCCTAACCAGCAGCTCAAGCTGACGAAATGAGCGTGAGTACGTTAATCATGGCGCGTAGAGGTTCAGATGTTTAATAATAAACTTATCAGAATGAACTTGGTTCGCTTTCAGCAATTTGAAGGTTCACGTTGTCGCAGCTTAGCTGCCATCCGTTAGGGCGCGTGAAAAATGAAAAAATATTACTTCCATATTCTTTTATTATTTAGCAGTGCATTCTACATCGGTTGCACTAACACATATTTTGTTGCAACGCATTCACTTCAGACTCAGAGAGATACAATAACTATTAATCAACTTGAGCAGATGCTTCAGGATAAAACAGTCAAAATTATCCTACGTGATAATCAGCAAGTTCAAGCTGAAAATGTTACGTTTTCCAAAGACACGGCTATATTTACAATTCTCCCCGATTTGAAGCAAAGCTCAATACCTCTTGTTGCCATTAAGAAAATTGAAAGACGTCTTCATTTTGACGGAGCATTTGGCGGCGTGTTTCTTGGTTTCTTATGTGGTGGAATAGTTGGTGTAACTTACGGGAAAATATACACCAATTCCAATGGGCCATCGGATGACGCAGTGGATGGCGTATTTCGTATTATTGGACTTGGCGTCTTTGGTGGTGGTATATATGGTGGCTTTCGTGGCACTATTGTAGAATATATTTTTGACTCTGATATTGATAAGCGCGCGCCCTAACCAGGCGCTCAAGCTGACGGTTGCCAGCTGGGTACGTTAAGCATGGCGCGCAACGGTTTATTATATTTTGAAAGCTATCAGCGTGAACTCATTTCGTTATCAGCAACTTGAAACTTATCAACGCCGCAGCTTAGCGCCGGTCCGTTAGGCAGCAAAACATGGCTATGACTAAATTTACACTATATAGTATCATTTAATTGTAGTTAGTCTACTTTTCATCGGATGTACACATTCACCACGCATGAGCGAAAACGAAGTTATTTCCATTGCGAACCACGCAGCAGAAAAAGCGGGTCACATTCTTTCAAAATATGACAAACCCAAGGCTAAATTTAATTTTATCTCTCAAGATTCAACTTGGACAGTTTTTTATGATGGAATAATTCCAGCACCCGGCAATCACTTTATGATATTAGTCAAAGATCAAACTGGAGAAACGCAGGTCATGGAGGGAGAGTAAATATTTGCCGCCTAACCCGCGCATCAAGTTGACGGAATGAGCGTAGGTACTTTACGCATTGCGTATGTAGGGTTTCTGTTTTCATTATTATGTTATTTGTACCTCATGACTTATGAATTTATTAATTACGGTTAGTGCATGAACTTGTCTCGGATAGTACAATTTAGAAGTTTTCGTTGCCGCAACTTATGCGCCATCCGTTAGGCGGCAACTATTAAAAGAGGATTGATGAAACATTATCTCTTATTCATCATTGCAATTTTGTTCATTATGTTTAGTTGTTGTAAAGATTCTTCGACAAATCCAACTAACAATATAACTGTTGTTATGGATACTCACTTTGATAATCAAGGTCAACCTTCCCTTTCTGGTTGGCAAGACGGATATCCAATTTATGGTCGGAGAAAATCATCGTATTCTTTTTCAAATGATATTCCGTTAAATGGCGGAATTTGGTCCTTGAAGGTATTTACTCCTGATTCATTTGAAAGTATTATGCGTTACGCTGTTCGTTTACCACAGCCAACACAATCAAAACGCTATAGATTGATATTTGCTAGCAAATCCTTACTTAACTCATATTGTTCAATTCAATTTCAAGCATTTTACGGCACCAGTGAAGAAGGTGCATTCTATGGTGTATCTTCTCCTTTTTGGAAACAAGATTCAGTCTACTACAATTCTAATGATAAAACGACCGATAGCTTGGTTGTTTATATTAATGTGTATTCTCCTTCTAATAATAAAATCGATACGACAAAATATGTTCTTTTTAACGAGTTTAAAATCGAAGAGTACTAATAAAACAAGTTGCCGCCTAACCAGGCGCTCAAGCTGACGGAATGAGCGTGGGTACGTTAAGCATGGCTGGTGGTGGGTTGACGTTTTTACTATTCAGTTTTTAGTACCTATAACTTTGATACTTATTAATTTGGTTTTGTGCATAAACTTGTTTCGTTTTGTGAATATTGAAATTAATCAGCGCCGCAGCTTAGCGCCGGTCCGTTAGAACGCAAAAGAATCATTGAGTTGTTAAAATAATCATTTACTCTACGTCCAAATAGAACATGCAGAAACTTAAATTAAGAGGTGAGGAAATCGAGAGCGTATTTGAGCTTCTCGGCGCAAAAGAAAACGATGTGAGCTTCAGTGTCGGATGGGCGTTGGCGAATTCACCATCGTTTCTAGACGCTTTTCTGAATCTAGTGGTACCACCAAACACAAACCTTGATACCCATGCAGCTCAAATCAGATTACAGGTCCACGAAACCCAAAAAGGGATTACCGATATCGAGATTGAGATACCTGCTTATGTATTTCTAATTATCGAAGCGAAGAGGGGTTGGACTTTACCATCTGTTGAACAACTAAAAACTTATGCACAACGCAAATCATTCCGCACCAGTTCTGCGCCACTAAAAAAATTGATTGCGCTGACCGAATGCAGTCAACAATACGCAACAGCCTTTCTTGGGTTTAACCAAATTAACGGAATACCCGTAGTTTCTCTTTCGTGGAAACAAATATTTAATTGCTCCCATTCTGCTTATACAAAAGGTACGCATACGGAGAAAAGATTACTTTGGGAACTTTCCACATATCTTCAAAGGATCATGACGATGCAGAAAATTGAATCAAATCTAGTCTACGTAGTATCTCTTGGCTCTAGAAATCCACCTGAGTGGCAAATCGGCTGGATCGACATCATCGCAAAGAGGCGGCACTACTTTCATCCGGTGGGAAAACGTGGCTTTCCGGCAGATCCACCCAATTATTTAGCATTTAGATATTACGGACAGCTTCAGTCGATCCATCACGTTGAGCGATACGAAATATTCACAGACCCTCACACGCATTTTCCTGAAATTCCACACGACGACTGGGGTCCACATTATCTCTATCATCTTGGACCAGCTTTTGCGCCGGAGAAAGTCGTTCACACTGGAAACATTTACCCAAGTGGTCGAGTGTGGTGCTCGTTAGATACGTTGTTTACTGAGGGTACAATTTCAGCAGCAAGGGCTCTAACAACGAAACGAATGGGATGGTAATAATTAAAAAAGATTATAAATTCCTTTTGCGTTCTAACCAGGCGCTCAAGCTGACGGAATGAGCTCACTGCAAAATTCATGGCGAGCATAGGTTTTGTGTTTAATTGAAAGTTGGTACAATGAACTTGTTTCGCTTGGTGCATGTTGAAAATTATCAGTGCCGCAGCTTAGCGCCGGTCCGTTAGGCAGCGTAAAAACAAAGGAGCATACAAATGAAAACATTTTTCAGAATACAGTTAGTCGTCTTATTACTCTTTGTCTTTAATTCACTTTTATTTTGTCAATCCAAGTCAGATACTTCTTCACGAATATCAATTAAAGCAAAGTAAAAGTATTCTATTTATAGAAGTGAATATACTCTTAAGGAGGCTGATTCTTTAGTCGCGAAATCTGAATATTCAAAAGCTATATGGTTCTATATAAATCTTTATCCAAAGTATCCGAAAGAATCGGTTGACCGCCTTCGTAATATCAAGTCAAAGGTAAAGGATTTTTCTGACCTCTATAAAACGTCCTTTCGCAATTTTGCTATGGGTGATCCAGAAGTATCAAAGATGGTTGGTGATTCGTTGGCATTTGATAATGATAAATTTATGATTAAAGTTAATTCATCGAAATCTATTCTTAAAGAAATAGAACATTAGAACCTACTGCCACCTAACCATCCGATAGGTAGCTTATCAAAAACATGTCGATATAGTAATGTAAACTCCTTATGAAGAAATTATTCCAGTGTTTCGTCATTGCTAATATTTGTATTGCAGTATCCTGCTGTTCTTCTAAGGAAAGACCAAAAGAAAGCAATGTTTCAGCTTACAGCATAGGAGATATTATCGTAAGACTTATAGATGGAGATGAAGACAGCTACTATATCAGACAAAAAGATAGCTTTGAAATTCGTTCCGTCAACATTGTGTCCAACAAAAAGGTTTTTGAAAGAAAATATATCCGACGGACTTTTCAGGACAGCATTGCCACCTTGAAGGCTCAAGCTTATCTTCAAGAAACTAATGTTTCACCTTTTTTTACAAAGATAGCAGGAAATAAATCTTCAACACTAGCAACCGATGGTCAATTACTTATCGATTATTCTAAGGAAACTATAGATTATTTGCCGATTAGAATATTCAGAATTAATCTTGTTGCGTGGAGTGATGATAATAAATATTTATTTGCTCCCACCAATAATTTACCAGATTCAGAATTTCACATTATTAATACGAAAGAAAATGTTAGTGTTGTTAAGAAGAAACTTGATGAATATATAATAGACGCTGAATTTAGTCCAGACTCCAAACAAGTTGCTCTACTCTGCATCACGAGCAAAGTTCGGCATAAATATCCTTGGGATTATTATGCTTCCGCTATGGGACATCCGATTTCACTTGTTACATTTCATCTTCGCATATTTGATTTAACAGGCACTGAAGTCTTCAATCATGAAGTCGGCAACAGTATTCCGAATGGTTCGGGTCAATTAATATGGATAAAAGAAAAAGATTAAGTGATGAGAGTACGCTGCCTAACCAGGCGCTCAAGCTGACGGAATGAGCGTGAGGACGTTAAGCATGGCGAATGGTGGGTTTAGGTTTTTATAATTAACTTTTCAGTACCTCGTTGGTTGGGGAATATTTAATTTGGTTATCAGCGTGAACTTGTTTCGTTTAGTGCATTTTGAAAATTATCAGCGCCGCAGCTTAGCGCCCGTCCGTTATACGGCAACGGTATTTTGCTTCAATTAAAGAGGTGAACCATGATTGTTAAAGCTACTTTGTTGTTCCATAAATGTCTCCAAGATATGCAAGATCTTGGAACTGGTGATGAGTTTATGGTATCAAGAGTTTTCTTTTCGGTTCAACTTCCCGATAAGAGAATAGATGATTTGTTTGTTGATCTAAAACAAACTGTCGGTGATAATTACGAAACCGGCTCAATTGAAGTTGGTCGTCCTCAAGGCAAAGTAGGGAATCTGCATTACGAAACCTTCCGCGACGCTGTTGAATCGTACTATCGTAGCTTAATTGGCTCATCTGGAAGAAGTGTTAGAGTTGTAAAGGGTGATTTCAGGATGCGCGATAATACATTATTTGGTTCAATGGAAAAGGAAATTACACTTGACACAGAGAAAGGTGGCTGGTAATTGTCCCCGTTGCCGTATAACCAGCGGTTCAAGCTGACCGGATTAGCGTAGGTGCAATTCGCATGGCGAACATAGGTTTAGTGCAATTGGAAAATAACTACATGAACTTGTTTCGTTTAGTACAATTTGATAGTTTTCAGCGTGGCAGTCCGATCCCGCATAAGCGGGATCGCGATCGCGTTCCATTGTGTAACAATGGAACGGACTTAGCGCCCGTCCGTTAGGCGGCCATAATAATGAATAAAACTCTTATCGCATGGCTAGTTTTCATAGGTTCGTTAACCGTAGAATTTTTATGTGACTATTCTCTACGAGTTCTAAGTGGTAATAAATATTTGGGTGGTATTCCTAAATCAATATTTTTTACTTTAGAATATGTCATTTCCATGGTCTTTGTTTGGTTGCTCTTTAAGGCAACAAATTCTATAGATTCTGCTTGGCGAAGAGCTTTCATAATTTTCGCACAAATTGTAGCAGGTTTTATAGTCTATGTTGTAATGTCTCTATTTTATATAATGCTTTCAGGCATCGAATAAATATATTTATTAATAAACACTGTGGCCGCCTAACCAGGCGCTCAAGCTGACGGAATGAGCGCACTGCAAATTGCATGGCGTGCATAGGTTTAGTGTTTAATTGAAAGTTATTACTATGAACTTGTTTCGGATAGCGCAACTTGAGAGTTATCGTTGCCGCAGCTTAGTTGCCATCCGTTAGGCGGCAAAATTTAATTGCCACGAGGGAACGTTATGAAAATATCAATTGATCTAAAGTTTCTTGCGACCGCAATTATTTCTCTTGCTATCATTATTGCATCTATAACACTTCTCAACTATCTATTTGGACCTACTGTCGCATCTGTTGTAGGAACAATTCTTGGAGTAGTAGCTTTGAGAGCATTCGATAAATTAGATTATACACCAACAGTCAAATTACAGACACCTGCCTATAATTCTGATCTATTTTTATCGATTGTCATTTCAATCTTTATCATGTTGGGCTTACTTCGTTTACTCGATGCTTCTGTTGACTATGCCAAGTTGATTTATGGATCGAATTATTATTGTAATTGGGCTCCGTTTATCTTACTCGTAATATTTGATTGGTGCTTATATATTATTGCAGGTATTTTAATCGGTCGAATATATCCTGAAAGGGCTTTGCTGTTAACTGGTATCGCCTGTTTTATCACTATATTAGTGACGATTCCAGCTATCTATACTTCTCAAACCACCGACAATGTAAAAAAGTTCATGGATTGTTTGTTTGGTGTTAAATATGAAAAAGGTGACGATTCAGCTAGCGGCGGAGTAAAAATTGGACAGATGATTGGTCTTGTCATTAGAATATATCTTGCAATTCTCTTTGCCCGTATTTCGTCAAAGGCATCAAAGAAAAAGGATCAATAAATTTATTGCTGCCTAACCAGCAACTCAAGCTGACCAGATGAGCTTGGGTACGTTAAGCATGGTGAGCGGAGGTTTGGTGTATTTTGGAAGCTATCGTCTTGAAACTCTGTTCGTTCACTGCAAAATTGGAAGTTATCAACGTGGCAGCTTAGCGCCCGTCCGTTAGAGCGCACAAATAAGTCTTATATATTCAAATGGAGGTTATTATGAAAAGGTTATTGACATTCTTTATTACGATTCTCATTCCTTTATCACTTGGGATGGCAAACGGTGTGGCCATTGTTGATGCCAGCAAAGCAATCTATTTGCGATTGGATTCCACAATCGTGAATGTCTTAGTAGTAGGACAAATATCTAAAACAATCACCACCCAATATTTTACAAACAAGGATTCGGCAGTCGTAGTTAAGTATGGCTTCCCTCTTTCGGAACAGGCGAGTGCAATCCAGCTTCGTTGGAGAATCGGCACACAATGGTATGTTGCTTCAGTTGCTGGGACAAAACAGGATACAACCCTACCTGGAAGTAGCGGTTCTGTCTCTCCGGATCTTGTTTCGTACCTTGGTAAAACACCACTCTATTTCTCGATACCTCAACCAATCCAAACTGATTCAACTCTTGCCGTTGAGTTAACATATGTTGAATTTCTGCCTTATGCATTTGGAACTGTCAGCTATATTTACCCTAGCGACTATCATTTAATACAGTCAGGCGTGATCGGAGTTCAAAGATTCGATTTCGAATTAACATCGCAACGGTCTATAGACAGTATTCGGGTAGCGAGTCACCACACAGTCACAACACAAATCAACTATGGCGATAGTGCACGAGTTCAGATCGTCCTCCATGAACTTGCCGGTACGGAAAACTACACTCTGCGATATTCCTTGAGTTTGAATCAACTTGGCTTGTTTGCCTATAGTTCCAAGCTCCCTGCGGCGTTGGTACCGGATTCTTTAGGTAACGGATTTCTTACTTTTATCGCCGAGCCTGATCCCGGTTCGACAACAGCAACCATCTCGAAGGTTTTTACGTTGATAATCGATCGTTCTGGCAGTATGAGCGGGACGAAGATGGATCAAGCGAAAGAAGCTGCTACATTTATCGTCCAGAATCTGAATGAAGGAGATAAGTTTAATCTTATAGATTTTGACGATGTCATTACTTCTTTTCGTCCGTTCCATGTTTCATTTACGCCACAATCGCGCGACTCCGCATTACTGTACATCAGTGCTCTCTATGCACGGAATAATACCAGTATCTCCGGAGCTTTTGCTACTGCCGTTCCTCAATTTGTGTATGCCAATGATAGTACTGCAAATATCATCATTTTCCTGACGGACGGCCAACCCACAGCCGATATAACAGATATACCGCAACTGGTTCAATATATTGACACTCTTATTACAGCAAGTGAGAGGAAAATATTTTTATTCAGTTTTGGTATAGGAAGCGATGCCAACCAGCAATTGCTCACCCTTATATCATTGCACAATAATGGACTGGCTGAATTCCTTGGTAATGACGAGTTGTATTCGCGCATTACCGATTTCTATCTTACCATACGAAATCCGGTTTTGCTGGACAGCCATATCAGTTTCACGCCGCCTATTGTGACGCAAGTGTTTCCTGATTCCCTGCCCAATCTGTACAAGGGCAAGCAAATGATCGTTGCCGGAAGATATAGCAATGCTCAATCTGTCCAAATCACATTGTCGGGGACAGCCTTTGGCCATGCGGTCAGTTACAACTATGATGTTCCTTTATGCGATTCTTCTATTTCCGATTATCAATTCTTGCCGAAGGTATGGGCAAAGAGAAAAATCGAATCTCTTCTCATTCATTACTACGCGTTGATCTCAGGTTCAGAGGAAGCTCTTACTATCAAGAACCAAATTGTTTCCTTAAGTCAGGCATATGGAATCATTACAGAATTTACAAGCTTTACCAGCTCTGCAACAGAAGTGAGAAATGATAGAAACAGCAAGAATCTGTATCCAAAGAATTTTGAGTTGTTGGGGAATTACCCTAATCCTTTCAATCCTTCTACAACTATTCAATTGAGAGTGAATACCAATTTCAGTGGTTTACTCGATATTCGGATATACAATATTCTCGGTCAAATTGTTCGGATACTGCATCTCCAGATTCGGGGGAGTGGAATTTACAATGTTGTTTGGGATGGTCTCAATAATAATGGCGTCTCTCTTTCCAGCGGGATATATTTTTATGGAATCGAAATGCAGAATACGGTTCTGATAGGTAAAATGACTCTGGTCAAATAAATTATATCGAATATAATTGTGCGCTCTAACCAGCGGCTCAAGCTGACCGAATGAGCGTCGGAGCAATTTACATTGCTAATGGTGGGTTGATGTTTTTATAATTAACTTTTCAGTACCTCGTTGGTTGTGAGAAATTAATTTGGTTTTCAGCGTGAACTTGTTTCGTTTTGTGGTTAATTGAAGTTGGTCATGCGGCAGCTTAGCCGCCATCCGTTATGCGGCTTTGAATTATGAGAAATAAAATAAATACGAAGAAAATAATTAGATTTATATGTTTGTTTTTCCTCATAGCTATGTTTTATGAAATTTCAACTGGGCAATTATACTCATTTCAAAGCTCAAAGAAAAAGAAAGAAAAAGAGATCAAATCTTTCGAACATCTACAATTAGGAATTAAGTTTCAATATTATCCAGAATTTGATTACTTTCCTCAACACTCACCAGCTGATATTGGGACATGGCAACAAATCAACATTGAACGTTTAGGAATATCCTTTAAGTCACCTCATTATTATCATGCTTCGTGGAAAGGAAAAGATTCACAATCATATACTTCACCCACAGATTCTGTTTACGAATTGGATTTCGGTCATGGAGTCACAATCGAAATTTATGAAAGTAAAAAGAAGTTTTATGAGATAGCGTTCGCTGAAGACTTTAAGCAATATCATAAGGGCATTGGAACATTTCCAGAAAATAAGTGGGATACAATTATCACAAGCCTCATTCTTGATAGTTCTTGGATTAGGGTTGGTCTAAGTGGAATGGCTTGTTATGTGAATTACCTTAATGGAAAAGAGTGGAAGGGTATTCGGTGTGAGAGTGACACTCGAGGATATTCAGACAGTGAGCCATATTCATATTCTGCTGAATGTTGGTTTTCTTTGATGGTTCGTCCTATATCTGGAAATAGAAATCTTGTAGTCTTTTACCAGGACTGGGGACCCATAACTGACGAAAGTAAGGCAAATCCTCAGTGTATTGATGAGCAAGATTTTTATGATTTGGTTGCGTCTATGAAATTCGTTAAAGACAAATAATGACATGCTATTCAAAGCCGCCTAACCAGGCGCTCAAGCTCGGCTTGTCCAGATAATTGAATCGCGCAAAGCGCGATACTAAATTTGAATGAGCGTGGGTACGTTAAGCATGGCGTGTGGTGGGTTTTGGTTTTTATTATTACGTTGATTGTACATATAACCTTTAGTACATATTAATTATGTTAATAGCATGTAATCAGTTTCGGGTTGTGCATGTTGCAAGTTATCGTCGCCGCAGTCCGATCCCGCATAAGCGGGATCGCGATCGCGTTCCATTGTGTAACAATGGAACGGACTTAGCGCCGGTCCGTTAGGCGGTGGCAAGAAAACAATATGAGAACAAATCGACTTATAGTATGTGTAGTTATATTTATTCTTTTAGGTTGTCATAATTCCGATGAAAATAAACTGAATGTCAGAATAGATTCCACTAATAAAGCGAATAAATTCGACACCACACTAATTCGTGTAGCTGATTATACAGGAGATGGTATTTTAGATACAGCTATACTTCATATTACAGGAATAAACTTTATTTCTCCACTCTCTTGGGGATATGATCTTTGGTCAAAAGGTCAAATAGTTTTTCATTACGAAGCTTCTGATGATTCAACATCTGACAGATTTTATGCGGACTCTAATTATGTAGGTCATTGCAGGGATTACATAAATTGTAAAAAGAAATTCTTTTTCCAAGAACTTGGGCTAAATATTGACTCATCGACTTATCCTGCTGATTGGATAGCTGATTTTATGAAAAGCGAAAAATGGGATGCAATAACATATCAATATATTGTCGACTCCTGCGGTATTACAGATAATAAGGAAGCGGAATTTATTGTAGACTCCATTGCTTCCGTAATTAGAACTAAGAAACCCAAACTCATTTCATTTCTTGAGTCTGCTGTTATGCAAGGTTCAGCAATGATATTTGTAAAACGATTTAATCGTTTTGTGCCGGTGTATCATGAATAGTTATAATTTGCCACCGCCTAACTAGGCGCAAGTCTTTAATAAAAAAAATCTAGAAGATTTATCCAATGGAAACCATTGAAACCAATCTACATTTTATTATGCATTAAAATCAAAAGAATATACCGATCAAAATTTAGAATGGTATAATTTGAAAAGGAGCTTCTATGGATTCATTGCAAATCGTGATTCAGATAAGGCAAGTTATTCAAGACCTGCAGTCCCATTACAGTTGGTTTTCTCTCCTTTTAAATCCATATATATTTTTTATAGCCAGTTTTATAATCGTAGGCACACTCATAACAGCCATTGAGGGTCTCCTCGGTACTTTTTGGGTTCGAATTTACCTAATAAGCAGGATAAAATTATTTTTCCGGTCATTCATTATAAAGGAGGATTGTCCTATTTTCTCGATGCAGGAGCAATTAGAAAATATTATTTTGGAATTAGGTTACGAAGATATTGTCGTCAAAGAACTTGCAAGTGGTGAATTCATGATTCGAAAAATATCTTTTACCACTCAGAGAAGAACTGCGACACCGTTAATGTGCGGTATAATGAAATTAGATTTTGAACAAAGAAAGGCTGTCTTTGCTGGAATCCTTACGTTGTCGTCCGTACTATTCCTTCTTCCTTCGATAGTTCTCTATTTCGTTCCAATTCTCTTTTTTCCCCTTCATGGAGGGACACCTTTTCTCTATTACTTCATTCCTCTAGCTATTGGATTTATGGGATATATGATTTACAGATTACAGGCACGAGAATTTGATAAAATAATAGAAAAACTTACAGCAGTGACCATGGATAGAAAGTAGTCACCTTTGATTATTGACATAAACGTATTGAAACGAAATGATTTCCAATGAAACAAATAATCTCTAATTTAAATACAATTACAAATCGAGGACTTCAAAATGAATATGCCACTATTAGCGTTAGGAGTATTAGTCGTAATAATTTTGTTGTTTTACTTTATACGTAAATCTCAGGTGAAAGCCTGGAGCGAACTTGCAGCACAAACAGGTTTGCTTTGTGAGGCAGGTAATCCATTGTCACCTATACGAGTAATAGGAAAATACCGTAACCGCAATCTGGTTATGGAAACTTTTAGGACCAGCAGTAAAAATACAGACACATGCACGCGTATCATCGTAGGTGTCAACAACACTGCTTCATTACGCCTAACATTGACTGAAGAAAATATACTGACAAAAATCGGGAAAAAACTGGGCGGGCAAGATATTCAGACAGGTAATGATGCGATCGATAAGCGTTTCATTATTAAGGGTGAGCCGGAAACGAAAATCCAGCAATTATTAGCTTCTTTCGATGTTTGTCAGATGTTATTATCTACACCATTACTTATGATAGAAATCGTCGGCGGTGAGATCCGTTACGAACAGTATGTCTTCGAGAAGAACGTAAAGCGATTACAGAGATTGTTTGATTTACTTTGCTTATTGGCTGAAGGGGTTGAAAAAATTAATTAAACTATAAATAATATCTCAAGCGACAATAAACAATATGAAAAACATTACAAACCTATTGGTCTTCGTAATTTTTACAGTTATTTCAGTAGTATTTGCATACGCATGGTTTACGAGAGCACCTGTACAATCGAAAGCTGACCTTTACCAAGTTTCAGGCACGCTCGAAAAAATGATAAACTGTGCAGGCCAAAAGAATTATAATTATGATTATTATCTGACTTTAAAAGATATCCCTGCGGAATTTGTTATTAAGTATAGTTACGATCCTTCTTTCAAAAAATCAAATTTCGAAAGTTATATGACGAAGGGGATCCCTGTCGATATTTTTATCGCAAAAAGTGAAGTTAATAAGCTTACCGATCCGACAAAAGATATTTTTGTGTTTTCTGTCGTAGCATATAACCATGTACTTCTGGATCCTTTACAGTGCATAAAGACACATAATAAATATTATCCTTTAATTGCTGCGGCTATAGGCATATTGATTGGGATAGGTATTCCGGCATTCCGTTTCTATCGATTAAAACGAATGAATGATTTAAAGGAACTTCCTTGAACGGAATGATGTCTTATCGCGGTTTAGTCTGCGATAAACCTGAGACTTTCTTTGTGGAAAAACCAAAGACATAATCTTGCATTAATGAAATAGTATCAAATGCTATTGCGCCTAACCAGGCACTCCCCGCCAAAATACAGCGGGGCAGGCAAGCTCGGCTTGTCCAGAAGAATGAATCACGCGAAGCGTGATACTTAATCTCAATGAACTCACTGCAAAATTCATGGCGTGCATAGGACTAGTACAGATTTGAAAGTTATCAGCATGAACTATAGAAATAGAAACACGCTACGCGTGTTACATTTACAGGGCTCCGCCTGTTTTGTGTATATTGAAAACATTCAGCGTGGCAGTCCGATCCCGCATAAGCGGGATCGCGATCGCGTTCCATTGTGTAACAATGGAACGGACTTAGCGCCCATCCGTTATACCGCTTGAACTTTTAAAGGAGAATATTTAAATGGATAAACGTGATATTGAAAAAATCGAAAAAATTGTGGCTGACCGTAAGATTGGACATAGTAATTTGTTAAAATCCTCTGAAGTATACAGGATGTTTAACCATTTAGACGAAAGTACTTATAAAGACAAGAATTTAGAGAAAAAATATAAGGAACTCATAGGTTTAGGGATTTCAATTTTTAAGAACTGTGAACCTTGCATGGAATGGCATATTCATGAAGCTCTAAAAGGAAGAGCAACTCGAGAACAAATAATTGAAGCAATTGAGGTAGGCATTGAAATGGGCGGTGGACCGGCTAGCGTTTCCAGTAGATTTGCATTAATGGTATTGGAATATTATACAAATGATAAGATTAGTAAAAATGATGATAAATAAAACATGCTATAACAGTTAAAAATATTAAATGCAAAAGGTATAACCAGGCGCTCAAGCTGATGGAATGAGCATAGGTACGTTAAGCATGGCTAACATAGGTTTTGTGAAATTGGAAAGTAAATTACATGGAACTCGGTTTGGGGCAGTGATACATTTTAAGTTCTAGAATAAATCTGCGTAATTGTTGTAACATGCTTACGCGTGTTATTATATTACGCTGCGCTTAGCTTAGTTGCCATCCGTTAGGCGGCTTGGTCATTAGCGAGAGGAAATACTATAAACCATCGATACTAACCCACATCAATCAACAAAGGAGATAAGCAT
Source organism: Bacteroidota bacterium (assembly GCA_049523215.1). Lineage (GTDB taxonomy): Bacteria > Bacteroidota > Ignavibacteria > UBA10030 > UBA10030 > Fen-1298. Next base: position 43,288 of record JBEKNC010000011.1, read on the forward strand.
GAACGTGAAACTCATTATAAGGAATATAGCGCTGATGGTATTTTTCTGTGCGATAGGATTAACACTATTCACCGCCGAAAATGTGAGGACAGTCCAAATAGTCGGACTATTCGCCTGTGGAGCAGGTTTTGGTGCTTCGCTAACCGTGATCATTTCTGCTTTCAAGTCAAAGTAAACAAAAGCATAGATTCAGAACCAAGCAACTCGTTACCGGCGGCCATACTGCCTAACCCGCGGCTCAAACTGACCGAATGAGCGCACTGCAATTAGCACGGCTGACAACGGTTTGGTGGTAATTTGAAAGGCATCTACTTGAAACTCGGTTCGTATAGTACTATTTTAAAAGTTATCACCTGCCTGCCGTAGTGCCTACGGCACGCAGGCAGGGTGCCGCAGTCCCCAACAAAAACATTTGGGGATAGACTTTAGCCGCCATCCGTTGGGCGGTCAAAATCGACCAGAGTCTTACTTTCATGATGGAGGGATGCAGTGACAAGCACAAATCAAACCCAATACAATTCAAAGTTGGCCAACTATCCAAGACCAGCCATTGCTTTAACGGCTGTAACCTACTTGTTGTTGGGTTACTTGGAGAAGTTGCCGGGAACCTTTGCTCGGCCCTTGTTGTACTTCCTTGCATTGGGTGTCTTGGCTCTGTATCTTATGCCCTCCGTCTTGGGGCTGCCTAATGGTCGCAAGTCGCTCCGAGACTACTGTCACGACATTCGTTTGCTACCTATGAGACCTCTGGGTCGAAATATCCTACTTGGCTTATTGATGGCCACACTTACCTTGTCCAGCATCTTCTTGGCATCGTTGCTGACAGGGCACTTTGTATTTGACTGGAGCTATGTGCCTGCGTTGCGGTGGGTGAAAGGTCTCACACGTGGTATCTGGGAAGAGGTCTTCTTTCGCGGAATTATCTTGGTGTTGTTCATGAGAGTATTCCCAAAGCGCAAAGCCGTGTTCTTCGCGACATTCCTTTTTGCCGTGGTACATCTAAACCCTCTGACTCTGAACTTGCTCATGGTTGTGGATATGATAAGCATTTTCTTTATGGGGTTGCTTTTCACCTATCTCGTACTCAAAACAGGTTCTCTCTTGCCGGCTATCGTTTTTCACTATATACACGACATTTTTGTGCTGTTGGTGCAAAACACGCCAGGGGCAGATGAAACACTCGCTTCAGCGCTTTTGTTTGCATTTCTTTGGATTGCTCTCGTTATTGGAGCGGTGCTCACAAAGTACATCGTTGAACATTGGCCCACGAAGGGGTCAAAGACATTGGCAGCTCAAGCATAAGCACATTGGAGGCCGCCCAACACCGGCTCCAGCTCGGCTTGTCCAGATAATTGAATCGCGCAAAGCGCGATACTAAATTTGAATGAGCGTCCCGTAAAAAGCACGGGGTAAATGGGTGCGTTAAGCATGGCGCGTATCGGTTTGGTGCAGATTTGAAAGTGAAGTGAATGAACTATAGAAGAAGAAACACGCTTCGCGTTTTACAGTTACAGGGTTCCGCCTGTTTAGTACAATTTGAAAGTTATCACCTGCCTGCCGAAGTGCCTTCGGCACGCAGGCAGGGTGCGGCAGTCCGATCTCGCGAAGCGCTAAAAGCGCCACGGACTTAGCCGCCATCCGTTCGCTGGCATTTGCATCTAGCAATTTTTAGAAGGGAACATACAGTATGAAATCTACAACACTAATGATTATTCTCCTGTCAACATTAGCTTTAATTTCAGGTTGCAAGAAAGATGACGAAAATCCAGTGGTACCTCCGGCTGAAGGACTCGCTGACCCGGCTTTTCGATATGTTTCTGCAAACTGGTTGAATCAGGTATTTACACTGAAAATGGACAACATTTGGCAATATTATGGGGTTAGAGCAAAAGGACAAAATTATTACTTCTTTCCCAAACCGACTCAAGCACGGACTTATTCGGACCGATTTAACCCCCAGTCAAACTATTTCCAATCCTGGTTCGGAGCATACACAATTGAAGATTCTAACAATACTACGTATGCGTTGTCGAACAATAGCATCAATGCCCAGGCAATCCTCCAACTCTCTATTGCTGATCAGAAAGCTTGGCTGATATCTTTTGCCGGATTGCCCAATTCATCTGTTTCAATAGATACTTCTGTTGCTTTGAACGTCTCGCAGGTTCAAATAGATGGTCGTTCAGGCTGGAAAATAACAGGAAGGTTAAATTCCAATGTCGATGTTGGCGTGAATAATCCTCAGTCGAATTATCCATCCTTACTTATAATCCCATCTATAGCTTGGCAAGGGCTTGTTGGAAGCTATGCAATTGTGAAGCTTGAAGTTGTTTCGTATGTTTGGTATGCCCCTGAGAATAAAGAATTGAATGTTGTCTACTACAATGGAGTAGAGTTTGATGACTTAAGCGCTTCTCATCATCGAACACTTCCGCAAATTTCTGCGGAGTTAGATTCTATGGCGTTAAGTGTCACAGTGCGCAAATAAGTTGCTTTGATTCAGAGCGAATCGGCGCAAATGCCAGCTAACCAGGCGCTCCCACCCAAAAGACGGCGGGCAGGCAAGCTCGGCTTGTCCAGATAATTGAATCGCGCAAAGCGCGATACTAAATTTGAATGAGCATGAGTGCATTAAGCATTACTCGTAACGGTTTTGTATATTTTGGAAGCTATCAACTTGGAACTTGGTTTGTTCAGTGCAAATATGAAAGTTCACGTTGTCGCAGTCCCCAACAAAAACATTTGGGGACAAGTTTATTTGTCCGCCGGTTTTCGCGTTTTGTGCGTCCGCCATATTTTGGGCGGATTGGCGAAGCCGCCATCTGTTACTGCGGGTAGTACGGTATTCTTGTTTTCTAAAAATCATACAGAACACTTGCTGCCTCCTCAGTAATATATGATGCGTGCATAAAAATGAATATGTTAGAAAATATGAATACGGACTGCTTTCTGAAAGAATCCAGTCTTTCATCGGAGTACCATGAAACATTGCATTATATCATATCGTATAAGAAATCGTATTTACATAAATCAATTCTTTCCATAACCACATGAGGAACAATAAAAATGGAAAAGCACATTACACTCGTGGGAATCCTGAATATCGTGTACCGCTCTCTGGCAATGATCGGAGCGCTTATTCTCTTTGCCCTGGCTTTTGGATTTGGATATCTTATGGAATTTATCTCGCGCTTCGACCGCAACGAAATGCATGAGATTCCGTCGGAGGTGTTGAACATCGTCCCGATCATTTTAACATTTGTGGGTGTTCTCATCATGATTTTTTCTATCGCAGGGATCATTGGAGCAGTTGGTGTATTAAAGAAAAAGGAATGGGGACGGATTACTTTACTTATTGTTTCATTCTTCAGTCTCCTCAGCATTCCGCTTGGCACTATTCTCGGTGTCTACAGTATTTGGGTTCTTTTGAACGACGAAACGATTCGGCTCTTTCATCCGGTTCCCAATACTCCGGTCAAGAAAACAGCAAAATAAATTCTGGATATTTTTTTTTATGAAAATTCTAGCACTTGAAAAAGAAGTCCCCGGTATAACCGATAACCGGTTCACTCCTGAAATACTTCGCACGGAAGCTGCGCGGGCATGGGAACTGCATCAGGCAGGAATGATCCGCGAATTATATTTCCGCCACGATCGTCAGGAAGCAGTACTCATACTCGAATGTAAGGACGCTGAAGAAGCTCGATCGGTGCTTGCAACGTTGCCGTTAGTTAAAAAAGGTCTGATCACATTTGATATTATCCCGTTGACAGCATACCCTGGGTTTGCCAGGCTTTTTGAGAAGAGGGAATAGCAAAGCATTTAAAAATAGGAAAGAAAATGGCGCCCGTCAATTAATGCTCCTTGATGCAGTAAAACATTGTTTTATACATAGCCACCACGTATGTGAATGATCGACCATCGGCGGTAGGTAGTGTTTCCCGATAATACAACTGATCTCCTTTTGCATTATGAACGGCATTTCATGCGTTGCGTCTTTTGGTGAAAGAGAATGTGACGTTTGATCCAAAGGATGCAATTGCATTCTATTTACGCCGGATATTCTTCTTGATCATCGCTATATTTCTTGTCAAAATACTTCCGGATACAAATTCTTCGCACAATCCGGGCAGAGACCATGACTGAGTGTTGCATCGGAGTGTTCCAACAGATATTTTTCCAATTGATTCCAATATCCCTTGTCATCTCGAATTCTTTTACAGGATGAACAGATCGGAATAAGACCGCTGAGTTTTTTTACGTTCGCGAGCGCTTCTTGGAGTTCGCGAATCAGTTTTTCCCGTTCTTCTTCTGCCCGTCTGCGTTCTTGAATAAGATGCCATTCACGCAAAGTGCGCTTCACTATATGAGGCATCGAGTCAAATGCTTCAGGGGATTTCACAACGTAATCCATCGCTCCCGATTTAAGCGCTTGAACGGCTAATTCTTCGCCGCCATGCGATGTAAGTATGACGACAGGGAAACGATCTTTGCACATCGGCACTAAAGCCACACCTTGTCCATCCGGTAAATAATTATCGACCAATGCTAAATTAGGCGTGCGGCTTTCGATTTCTGTTCTGGCTTCACTCAGGGTTCGAGCGACGATCACAGAATATTCTTCTGCCGAATCGGCAAAGGCGCGACAAATCAACTCGGCGTGACCAGATTCGTCTTCCACAAGTAAAATATGTCGGTCAGAATTACTCTTGGACATTCGCATCATCCTTTCTTTCTTCACCAAGGGCGTTTGTTCCATGCCAACCAGTAATAGCCCAAATCGCGCAAGAGGCGTGAGAAGTTATCAAAATTGACCGGCTTGGTCACATAGCTGTTTGCATGGTATTCATACGCCTGGGCCAAATCTTTTTCAGCATCGGATGTCGTAAGCACGACAACCGGAATTGCTTGCAGTGTTAAATCACGTTTTATTTGTTTAAGTACTTCCAGACCGTCGATCCGAGGTAAACGCAAGTCCAACAATATGAGATCCGGACGCGGATATTTCTTATGATCGGAATATGTGCCGCGTCTATACACATAGTCGAGTGCAGCTTCACCGTCTTCGACATGATTAATATGGTTGGCAACCTGAAAATCTTCCAGATTACGTTTGACAAGTTCCGCATGATCGGGGTTATCTTCTACCAGTAATATCGTCATTGGTCTGCCAATCATTGTTCATGTTCCTTTCGTGTTATGTGGTTTGAGGGGAGTGTAAAGCAGAACGTTGCACCAAAACCTTTGCCTTGTGATTCGACCCAGACTCTTCCGCCGTGAATTTCTACAATGCGGCGCACGAGAGCCAATCCGATACCGGTGCCCTGTGTGCCGGTATCAAGCTTGTTAAATAATCCAAACACCGTTTCGTGATGGTGCGGATCCACGCCGATGCCGTTGTCTTGGACATAGATCACCTGTTCTTCACGATCTTTCCGTGTGCCGATTTCAATACGTGGATTCGGCTGGTTCCCCATAAACTTGACGGCATTTTCTATCAAATTCTGCAGCACTTGTGCCAGACGCCGTTGATCGCCATAGACCGTCGGTAAACCTGGTTGAATGACTACTTTCACTTTGTGTTCTGTAATCGTTCCGGCGAGCAGTCCCACAACTTCTTGTGCTAGTTCAGCCAGATTCACATCCGATGGCGGGTTCATGATGCGCCCAATGCGAGAAAGCTCCAGAAGATTTCCAAGGAGCCCTCCCATTTTATCAGCAGCGTCAGCAATCCTCCGCAGATCGCTTTCCAATCGTTGATATCGCCCAGTAATGACATCTTGCAGCAGTGCGCCTGCAAATCCTTTGATTGTAATCAGCGGACTTTTCAAGTCGTGCGATACCGTATAGGTAAAGCGTTCTAACTCTGCGTTCTTATCCTGCAATTCCTTTTGCTTTTGCCTGCGTTCAGTAATGTCTTCAAATACCGTTGCGAAAGTGCCTTGCTTCGGCGAAATAACACCAATACGAAAGTGTCTTTCCAACGGTAAAAAATATGTTTCGAAGGTATATGGTTCTCCGGTGCGCGCTACGCGTTCGAATTCTTCAAAGTATGGCGGTGTCTCTGTGCCGTAGAGAACGCTCGCCAATAATCCTTTTGCTTTCTTATGGAGAAGGCCTGTATGCTTTTCATAGGACGGATTAATATCGAGGATACGATAATCAATCGCTTTGCCGTTCTCGTCGTAGATCATTTCATTCAATGCAACACCTTCTGTCATATTCTCGAACAAGGTACGGAATTTATTTTCGCTATCGCTGAGATTCACTAATAATTTTTCGCGCTCTTGCTGCAACAATTTCCATTCAGTGATATCGCGTGCGAATGTGCAAACCAACTGCTTTCCGCCGAACGTCACCGTATTTGCTGAAATAACGACATCAAGTATGGAACCATCTTTTCTTCGATATCGCCGCTCGTCTGAGAGCGATTGACGAGTTGTCATAATGGTTGTTATGCTTTTCCTAATTTCTTCAAAAGGTGCGACTACTATTTTTTCTACCGGGAGCAGATGTGATTCTTCCGGCGAATATCCCAGCATTTTTTGAAAAGCATGATTTGAATTTATGATGTGCATTGACTCGGGATCAATAATATAAATCGCATCGGCAGATTGTTCCACAACGGCACGGAAACGCTCCTCGCTCTGACGCATCGCTTCTTCAGCTTGTTTGCGTGTTATTTCCGCAAGCTTGCGTTCAGTGATATCCCTGCTTACCCCGACAATGCCGATAATCTTTCCGTGGTTATCTCTGATTGGAACTTTCGTCGTAAGATGCCAGTTGAGTTTTCCCGTTTTCGCATCCAACACCTCTTCTTCATGATTCACGAGCGCCTCACCTGTTTCAAGAACATTCTGTTCATCTGCAATGTATTGTCTTGCATGCTGCTCCGGAAAAAAATCAAACGAAGTCTTGCCCAATGCGTCTTCTTGTTTTGATAAGCCTATCGAATGTAAATGAACAATATTATTGATAACATAACGACTCTTATTATCTTTGACATACACCTTGTCCGGTAAATTATCGATCAGCGTACGGAGAAGATTTATTTCCCGTGCGTCCATTCCCTTCGTTCTTTTTCGTACCAGTCCGGCAACTTTGCGCCCGCTCGCATCGGCAAAGAGGTCGACACCGAGGAGGAGTGAACTTGATCTCAACTCACTGAATCTTCCTGTTACCCACCCAATGATGATAGCAATAATACCGCCGAAAACAATAAATACGAATTCCATGGAACCATGCTGGAGAGTAAATCCGTGCAGAAAGAAGTTTATGAAACCTACAATCAATCCTGCTAACATTCCACCTCTCGCCCCCAACGCCCAAGCTGATAGAACTACCGGAACGAAGATGATGATACCTCCGGTTTCATCCATCTGGCGATGAATGCGAGAAAACGCACAAACATATAAAACGAGCAGCAAAATCGCAAGAGTTACCAAAGCCACTTGAAGAATATAACTGCGTAGACCGCTTTCTTTTTTAATACGTTCCGTCATTCTCTCGAATCCTTTTCACTTCCTCTTGCTTCTTTTCTTGCATGTTGCCTTGTATCATGACATTTGCTTCGCTGCTTTCAGTGTATTCCTCAGAAGCATTGCAATGGTCATGAGACCAACACCACCGGGAACAGGAGTGATGGCTTTTGCAATTTTCGATGCAGATTCAAAATGCACATCGCCAACAATTCGATATCCTTTCGGCAATGAAGAATCCTCCACGCGATTGATGCCGACATCGATGACGACAACACCTTCCTTCAACATCGCACCGGTAATGAATTCCGGTTTACCAATTGCGGCTATCAGAATATCCGCGGACTTGATGTAGGAGGTAAGATCAGAAGCACCTGTGTGTGCAACTGTGACAACCGCGTTTGCACCGGATTGTTTCTGGAGAAGGATGTTCGCTATCGGTTTGCCCACAATATTACTCCGCCCAACAACAACAACATGTTTTCCAGCAGGATCATTTCCGCTGCGAACGAGTAATTCCTGTATTCCCGCCGGTGTACATGATTTGAAGGTATCCTGACCGATCACTAACTTCCCAATGTTCATCGGATGAAACCCATCGACATCCTTTCGCGGGTCGATTGCTCGGATTACTTCTTCCTCGCTGATATGTTTCGGCAGCGGCAGTTGGATGAGAAGTCCATGTATGTCGGGATCGGCATTGAATTCAGCAATCTTTGCCAGCAATTCATATTCCGGTGTATCCACCGGCATTCGTTCGGTAACCGAATAGATGCCTACTTCTTCGCACGCTTTTCCCTTTGATCGGACATACGATTGTGAAGCGGGGTTTTCGCCCACAAGAATAAACGCTAATCCCGGAACAATCCCTTTCGTCGCGCGCATACGGACAACTTCTTGTTTCACCTCACGCTTGATATCTTCTGCTATTTTCTTTCCGTCAATAATTTCTGCCATTATGATTTCTCCAATCCCGCCAATTGACCACAGATGAGAATTTTGCAGGATAATGATTTGAGACTATTCTCTGTCTGTTCTTTTTCTCTACGAAGGCTTGATCTGTTTCAGGTTATCTGTTTCGTCTTTTCACAATCCATCGTAACAAATGGTACTCTCATAGCGAATCCTTGGTTTCTTTCCGCTCTACGATTCATCTTGTCTTCGATCTGTTTAAAAATCTCATCCTGAAAACTTGCCGGCACAATTTCCTTCCACGCTTCCATAAATGCTAACTTCATAGAAAAATGATTGAACATCGATGTGCCATCCGAAAAACGATAAGTAAATTCATCTTCGTGAATTGCTCGGATCAGAAAACCTGTTGCACCCAGCACATCTTTGAACTCAGAGAGCGGCTTGCGCTTGGAATAGATATGAGCGTCAATTTTTTCTTCACACTCCCGCAATCCGTGTTCCCTCAGCACTTCACGGAACACATCGTACAATTCTATAAATGTGCGATTCGTGTTGAATGTAAAAACAAACTGAGCAGTCATTTTGGAAACACGATTGCATTCTGTCAGTACTTTGGTCAAATCCTGTACATTATTCAAACCATTATTTGAGATAATCAGATCAAAAAAATTGTTTTCAAACGGCATTGTTTCAGCAAAACCTTCGATCAATTCAACATTCTGAACATCAGCGTACTTGAGCTTGAGTTGAGTCCGCTCCACTCCGGCCTTCCACGGATCTATGCCATAGACTTTCGATGAAGGACCGAGACGCATCGCAAGTTCTATGAGAGGAAATCCCAATCCGAAACCAATATCGAGAGCGTGTATATTTTTCTTATAGCGCACTATGTCCAATAATTTTATACCAAATGGAGCAGACCAGAAAGGCAAATCATCAATGATGGATATACAGGCAGGATCGTTAAGATTGTATTGAGCTCGCAAATACTGTGTCATTGTACCAGTTTCATAGGACGTGTTTTGCTTCCACGTGAACATAAACTACTGAAAACTTGGGAAAATCACTTGTTCAATCTTTGTCGCTTTCCCCGTCTCAACATCCACCTGAATATAGACCGCGCACATTCGCACATCATGTTCGGCTATTTCGAACTTGTACGGTGTCTGGAATATGAATCGACGAATCGCGATTTCCTTCTTCATTCCGATGACCGAGTCGTACGGTCCGCTCATTCCTACATCGGTAATGTATGCAGTGCCTTTCGGAAGAATCCGCGCATCGGATGTCGGGATGTGTGTGTGTGTGCCGACGATTGCGCTCACACGTCCATCAAGATGCCACGCAAGCGCCATTTTCTCCGCTGTCGCTTCGGCGTGCATATCGATCAGTGTTACTTTCGTATCATTTGCCATCCTGCTCAATGCCCAATCTGCCGCCTTGAACGGATCGTCAATCGTTTGCATGAACGTCCGCCCCTGTAAATTTATGACGCCTACACGCCCCTTCTCTTTTAAATCGTAGACGACGAAACCGCTACCGGGATTTTCTTTTGGATAGTTCAACGGACGCAGAATGTTGCGCTCTTTTGAGAGCAGCGCTTTGGCTTGCCATCGATCCCACAAATGGTTGCCGGTGGTAATGACATGAACTCCTAATCCAAATAGTGTCTTCGCATCTGCCTCATCAATCCCTTTCCCTTCTGTGACATTCTCACCGTTGACGATACAGAAATCGATTTCGTACTTTTGGATATACTGTTTAAGCAATGAAGAGATGAGTGTCATCCCCGGTTTGCCGTTAATATCACCGACAAAGAAGACGTTCAACGATTTCGCCACCAAAACCTCTCTCTCTTGTAATGCTCGTCCAATCTGCAGTGTAATATACGAAAAATGTCGGTAGATGAAAAGCGGATCAAACCAGTCCTAATACATGTTCATATACTTGCCTCGTCTTCTCTCCCACCTTGTTCCAGGTAAATTCTTTTCTGATGTGCTCACTCAGCGCCGTATCCTTTTTTCTTTCTAATGCCGTCTGAATTCCCTTTGCGATGTCCTCTACAGAATTTGGATTAACATAGATGGCATTGTTCCCAAAGTAATCTCGTGTTCCTCCAAACGGAGTGATGACAATCTTCGCACCAGCAAGCGCTGCTTCCAACGCGGCAATTCCCGGTGTTTCAAACTGTGAGGGCAGCACAAACGTATTGCAAGCAGCATACGCCGATGCCAGCAACATTGAATCGTGAGAAATTGCGTCCACAATTAACAAGCGAGGATTACGTTTGGCGCGTTCCAAACATGCTCTTCCCGAAGGCGTATCTTCAATGCGCCCAATAATTGCAGCGGGATGATTGATGTGCTCCAATGCCTCAATGAGATGCAAGACATTTTTACGCTCTGGACCGATATGACCGACAGAGAGAATAAAGTTTTTTATCCCATACTCCCGCTCAAAAAGATTTGGTGCCGCTTGTGCGAATCGTTCTTCCACACCATTGGGCACAACGGTGATTTTCTTTTGGGGAATACGAAAAGCTTCTTCAAATAAATGTGCCTCATCGGTCGTATTCGGCAGAACGGCTTCCGCCCAGTGACACATCTCTGCTATCAAACCATAATCTGTCCAGAAACCACGGAAGAAGCGGCTCATCAATTTATCTACAGTGATGACATTTTGTACGACCTTTGTGGAGCGGCGGGTAAAAAACACAGGCGAGATGATGATGGGAAGATTATGAACTCTAAAAGCACGCGCTACGTGGTAGGTTGCCATATTTGCGGTGAAGATATGCACTAAATCAAATTCATTCGGATGAAATTCGCGCCAAGTGTCGAATAAGGTAACATGCACACCAAGATTTTCCAATGCGCTTTTTGTTTGAAGAGCTTGTGTGAGAACGCCGCCGCGCATGACTGATGCTGCTTGATTTGTTGCAAATAAAACGCGCATATTGTTCCTCTATGTCTTTTTTCGTCGAACAAAATTTGTCACTGCATCAAGACCGCGTACAAGCTGGACGCGATAATTTAATCGTCGCTCACGCAAATACTCATCGGGCATCACCCATGGTGCCGGTTTCGAGCCCCAGCGAATTGCCTCCAGCACTATTTGTTTCGATGTTGGAATGATGGCTTCTGTTCCATTCGGCTGTGTGATATGCACATACAACGACCGATCTCGTTGAACTCCGCGCAGATGTACATTTCCTTTAGTATATCGAAATTCGGGAATAGATGCCGTCCGCATCTTCCACCATCGCGCATACTCATTCATCGTCTTGATCTGCACACGATTTTGGCGCATCTCCTGAAATAACCAATCCAGCACCGTATGATGCCCGTCTCTTGGATGATGATAAAATATCATCGGCTCGCGCGTTGCAAGTCTTCGTTGAATCACACTTCCAAAATAGCGCATCATGCGTGGGTCGTTATAGCCATGCCGTTTCAAACTGCCGATGCAAATTGGGTGAATAGGAACTTGAAGTGCACCCTCACCATGCTCGAGCCGGGATATAACCGGCACATTATCATAATCATACGAAAACTCTGATGAATATTCAAAGCCGCACTCAACAATTGCACGGCCAAGTTCTTCATTCCACGTACCGAACGGCGCCGCAAATCCTTTCGCCTCAAGTTTAGCATGATGCAATACTGCCTGCGCTTTTCGTATGTTCTGAATATTCCGCTCATAATCCGGAAATGTTTGGTGCTCGTAACAATGTACACCAATTTCTTGTCTATGCATTTCCTTAAAGAATTTCATCGACTTTTCTTGACTCTTTGCGTCAACAAACCATGTTGCGGAAATACCGTTCCGATGGATCGTAGAAGACAGTTCTTCCATTTGCTCATCTGTTCCATAGTCTGTATCAATACGAAAACAGAAGATGGATCGTGCGCCGTTGGGAAAGTGCCACATATGTATATAGGGCAGCCCGCGGCGATGATGGAGAAATTCAAGACAGCATGAAACAAGCTCCCGGATTTCCCCTTTTGAAACAAGCGAGACTGTTTCAAACGGCAGCCGGCGCTCCGGTGAATAGAATGATTTAGTCGCTATGCGGCGATCAAACACTAACGAAGCCGGATCAAACGGAAGCGCAATAACAAAGTCCTTCGAACGTGTCCCGACATGAGCCCCTAAACTGCCCCGGTTTGTCTTTAAATCGTTGGCATTCCATGCAAGTTGACATTGTGCATAAACATCGATGACACCGACCGACCGAAAGTGTGAATTATTCGCCGGATAGAGATAGGTAACATTCATCGATTGAACAGTCGTTTGTCGGATTCGGGCGTACACTTTTGCCGAGCAGAGCACAGCTCCACCCAGTGTGAGGTACTGACGCAGCATTTCTGATTCGCGGTCGTTGATATCATCACTCACTACTGCGGCACTGAATTCATCCGGAAGCAAAGTGTTCGTGACAACGACATGAGGAATGCCGATTTGCTGAAGCAGCAATTTCCATCCATCCTGTTCACCCAGTATTCCGATTTTCAAATGCATTAGAACCTCGTCATAAATGTTTTTACATCGTTCCACACAACCGCTCGGAGAAGAATTATAAACAAACAATAACTTCCCACTCCAACAAGAAGCGCCCATAGGAATCCATAGTGCACAACAGAGGCAACACCGATAGCCATCAATACGACAGAGAGAACCACACGCAATATTTTTTCTGGTGGAGACAGCGGCACCAAAAGACGCAATGCACGACAGATCAACACAACACTCAATCCTTCGGCCGCTACTACGCCAAACGCTGCACCTAGAGGACCAAACCAGAAGACCCCGGCACTTATAGCAAAGAAGTATGCAAGCGCTGTGATAATCATGATTTTCCCGTAAGACTTTTCACCGCCAGCGCCAATTAACCCGGAAGTGAATACCGTGTGCAGCATCGTTAAGAAAAAATACCAGATAAACACCTGCAACACAGGTGCAGATACACCGTATTCTGCTCCAAAGACAATCCGAATCAAGTCATCTGCGATCAACATTCCACCGACCGCAATAGGTAGACTGATAAGAAGGATCCATCGCACTGTATCACGCAGTAGTCCTTGGAACATCTCGGGTGAGTCATGAAATTTACGTGCAGATGCCGGGAGAAGCAGCAGCATGAGGATGCGGTCACCCATCATGAGGAAGTACACTAATTTGCCCGCCGCACTATAGATACCGACATCAGAGGATGTTTTCAAGATTCCGAGTGCGAGAACCGGATAGTTCATCATAAGCGTTGTAAGGATTATTCCAATTGCGAGCGGAGCAGATTGTTTGAATAAGCGTAGCGACGGCGTAAAGCGAATGTGAACATTATAAAATTTTTTACGAAATTGAGCAAACAGAAGCGTCGATGCAGCACATTCTCCGCATATACTTCCAACCGCAACCCACAAGACGTTGTCGGCCGTTCGCACAAAGATGAGAACGACGGCAAGATAGACAACCGATTGCACCATTCTCGCTGCACTGACAATTCCCATCGTCTCCTTTCCCTGGAAGAACCAGTCGACGAAAAAGATTTGAGGAAGAAGCGAAAACAAAAAGAGAATGATCAGCCATGCAATTGTTCTATTTTGAACTCCTATTATCACCGTAAGAATAATCACTGTGAGCACGAGAACGGTAGAGATCAATCTGCTGGCAATCACTTGTCCTACTACTTCAAGTGATGCTCCCTGAGCAATTTTTTTTGTCCCAATCGTTGGAAAACCAGCCGCACTTAAAACCATGCCATACGCCAGCACCGCAAAGCCAAGATTGACGACACCGAAATCTTCCTTTCCCAGTACTCGTGCAAGGTAAGCCACAGAAATAAAACCTAACAGACGACGCACGATGTCCGCAGAGAAGAGAGAAAGGAGATTTTTTGAAAGCCGCTTCATTGATACAACACCCGCAAAATTTGTATCAATTTTTCTTCTCGATGTGTTTTTGTAAATCTATCAACAATCTGTTTTCGCACTTCGTGTTTCGCTTCCTCAGGTAATTGCAATCCACTCTGAATGGCTGATGCAAGAGCGGATATGTTCTCAGATGGAACGATGATTCCAATCCCACCAAGAATAGACTTTGCCGCACCGACATCTGTCGCAATCGGGATACAACCGCATAACATTGCCTCACATAGAACATTCGGCATCCCTTCATACCGAGATGGCTGACAATATATTTTCGCTTGTTGATAATATGGTAATAAAAGCTTCCTTTCCATTTTTGGCAACACCTCGATATTAGGCGGAGCATTGAATTTCGATGCAATTTCCTTGGTCACACCGATTACAGCGAAAGTAATTTGAGGCAGCAATCGTGCAACTTCAAATAATATATCAATACCTTTTATGCGAAACCGTCTTCCATCACTGATAGCTGCAACAGTAAGAACGCATTTTGTTTTAATTCCTTCGAAAATCTTCCAAAAGCTAGTATCATATCCTGTCGGAACAATTTCTATATTCGTACCATTATATTTTGCAAGACGCCGAGCTTTTTCTGCAAGACTTTCATCCACTGCGATGATCTTGTCTGCATGTCTGAATGCATATCGAATAAGTGCGGCTTTCCAAGGCACAAGCCATATTCCATAACCTAATTTTTTATCTTTCGCAACATCCACACCACCAACAACAATGATTGATCTTCGATGAATCATCCTCATCATCAGCACAGCAATGAAAGCATATGTGGAACCGAACCAGCAAAAAGCAATATCTGTCTTAAGACAAGCCAGGATAATCCTGAAAACCTGGAGAATCCCAGAACCAATCCAGCACCGTACCTGATAAAATCGCATAAGAAATTCCAAATCATCTTGGATAAATGGTGCTTTTAAAGTGGAAATAAATAGAATTCTAGGAGAGTTTAGTGCTTGCATAAAAATGTCTTAGTTGAAATGCTGAAATAGCGTTATTCGTCTACCTGCACCTCAAACTTGACGATATTGTAACCTTTCATCGTATCGAGCACTCCAAAAATGACACCAATAAACACGACAATCATTCCCAAAAGAAATGCGCCAAGAATAAAATATCGAAACTGAAGTATCGACGCAAAATAGTCCATACCAATAAACAGCGACGTTGTAACAAACAGACCCACAGCAACGAGGTAGCAGAAGACTGCATTCCGGATCAGTCGTGCACGATTGAGAAGTCCGGGAACTTGCCGGGAGATGCTTTCGATCCGCTGATTTTCCATAGGGTAAAATTCCCGTTGTGATGCATTAAGCATGAGCTTGCGTTTTTCTTCCGTCAATGCACGGATACGATTAAGAACGCTTGTAAATTTATTGCTGATGCTCAGCAGCAACAACCCGCAGGCATTGATCATAATCCCGGGGGCAAGAATCAATTGAATGACTTGGATGACGGAAAGGTTCTCTGAAAGATTGGGATGCATATATTTATCATCCTTAAGTTCTTAGTGATCTTTGCTTGCAACTTCACCCATAATAAACGGTTTCTCATTCTTCTTTTTCAATGCGGTGATGATTGTATCGGTATTCTTACGATCAACGATCAGAATTAAACCGACCCCAAGATTGAATGTGCGGCGCATATCTTCTTCCGGAACATTGCCGACATGCTGGATAAGATTAAAAATAGCCGGACGATCCCATGAATCCCAATCCACACTAAGTCCTAATTTTTTCGGCACGACACGCATCGTGTTGCCTTCGATGCCGCCGCCGGTAATATGGGAAAGTCCATGAATGCTGCGTGCAATAGATTGCTGAAGCAGTGGATGAAGAGACGGTTGGTAGGACCGATGGACAGCAAGCAGCGCATCGCCGATTGTTTTCTTCAATTCATCGATATAGGTACTCAACAAAAACTTATTCAGTAAAGTTTGCCGAGCAAGCGAGTATCCGTTGGTGTGCAGTCCAGTCGACGGCAAACCAATAAGGACATCGCCTTTCTCTACTTTTTTGCCGTTCAGCACTTTCGTTTCATCCACAACGCCGACAATGGTGCCGGCAATGTCATAATCGTTCGTTTCGTACATTCCGGGCATTTCCGCTGTCTCGCCGCCGATGAGCGCGCATCCATTTTCTTTGCAGGCTTTCACAAACCCAAGGATGACTTGTTCAGCGACAACCGGTGAGAGTTTTCCAGTGGCATAGTAATCGAGGAAAAACAATGGTTTCGCGCCGCATACGAGGATATCGTTCACACAATGATTCACCAGGTCCTGACCGACAGTATCGTGGCGATTCATTGCAATAGCGATTTTGAGTTTTGTGCCAACACCATCAACGCTTGAAACGAGAATCGGTTTTTTGTAGCCTTTAAAATTCGCACGATAGAACGCACCAAACATGCCGATGTCGGCAAGAACGTTTTTATTGAATGTCGAGCGAATAGGTTTCTTAATGCGGCGGACAAGGTCTTCGCCTGCCTCGATATCAACACCAGAGTCTTTGTATGTCGTCATGTGAGATCAGTCATTTCAGATTTAGGTCGAAACAAGATAGCTGATTTTTTTTTGTTGAACAAGAAGAGAACGAATCCACATCATAAAAAAGCGGAAAGAGGTTCCCTTGTCCTTTTTCTACAACCTCCTTTGGCTGAAAAACTTCGGTAATACGTACAAGGGAGACAATGATAATATATCGACCTACTTTTACGAATAGCCGGTAATGTCTCAATTTAACAGAGATGGTTAGTGATGTATCGGTATTGTATAAAAAGAATTATATCCTGGTGGCCGTGGACTCCCGCCTGCCGAAGCATGCTTTGTGCGGTGGGCAGGTTAGTTCGCGATTGCATTCAGAAACCGCAAGTTGAAACTTGTGACTACCATGTGTGCTCGACTTTTTAGACAGCCTCGCACTAAACTGAGACACTGCCTAGAAAATACTGCGATCGAAGCTCAGCCAAAGTCGGAAAAGCCCGATCTCAACACTCTGACCGGAATCGCCATCCATCCTCTTTTATCTCTCTTCCATTTTCCTTTGTTCATAATCGGAGTATGTCGACAGTTCTTTGGTTCTTTCTAAACTCATTTTTATCCCTATCTCTTTGTAGAATCTGCACGGACTAAAAGCACAAAAACTGCTATTCCGCTCGAAAATCGATGATAGACTCAGCGGTACCCGCCTTGTGCCAATATTGATAGAGAGAATAAAGGAGTGAGACGAAAGTCTCCAGGAGGATATAATGGAATCAACAGCAATCAGTAGCAACATCATCCCGTTTACTCAGCCAGCAACTATTACGGCAAGACTGGTCGGAGCAGTAAAAAAGCAGAAATCTTCTGAGAATGGAATGCAAAACGCCACAAAGGTGCTTTCTTTCATCTGGGATCATTCGAATGAAGGGATGAGACTGACAGATGAAAAAGGGGCGATCATCTCCGTCAATCCGTCATACTGCCGGCTTGTGGGAATGACGTTTGAAGAACTCATCGGCAAGCACTTCACCTGTGTCTATGCAGACATGGAAAACCGTGAGAAGATGGCACGTGCATATGAATCACGATTCAAGGAACGAGAGGCAGAACCGCAGCATGAGAAAAGATTCGTGCTCTGGACCAACCAAATCCTCGATGTTGAAGTGTGCGATTCCTATGTTGAATCGGATGATGGGTGTATGCTGATGCTTGCACAATTCCGTGACATTACTGCCGAGAAAATTACTCACGCTGCTCTGACCGAAAGCGAATCAAAATATCGCGGTCTATTTGCAAACTCAGTGATGCCGATGTTCCAAAGCAGTCCGGATGGAAAATTAATCAACGCTAATCGTGCAATGCTTAAGCTGCTCGGGTACAGCAACTTCTATGAACTTGCGGAACTTGACATTGCCCGCGATATGTACGCCAATCCCGAAGAACGCAAGGCATTGACGGAAACGCTGCATCAAAAAGGGTACGTGGTCAATACGGAAATTAGCCTGAAGAGAAAGAACGGCAGAGTCATTACAGTTCTGGAAAATGCCCGCACGGTGGTGGATGAAGATGGAAAAGTGATCGGATACGAAGGCGTGTTGGAAGATATTACCGCGCGCAAGGCAATGGAAAAGAAATTGCAGGAGTACGTCTGGGCGCTGGAGAAATCGAAGAATGCCTTAGCAGATTTGAACGCACAGAAAGATAAACTCTTCTCGATCTTATCACACGACCTTCGTTCTCCGTTCAGCAGCATCCTGGGATTCTGCGACATCTTGTTGAAAGAGAATGACCAGCTCACAGCCGAAGACCGCTTACAGTTTGTGGCATATATACAAGAAGCAGCGCAAGACCAACTTTCACTCGTGAATAAGCTGCTCGATTGGTCGCGTCTCGAATCAGGCCGTATCCGGATGGAACATGTGGAACTTGATCTGCACGATATTGTAAGGAAGAATTTGAATTCTCTGATGGGACTTGCCCTTCAGAAACAGGTGAAACTGCAGACGAACTTACCGCCCAAGGTGATGGTATATGGTGACAAACATATGCTGGGTCAAGTATTTGGAAATCTTCTGGGAAATTCGCTCAAGTTCACACCACCCAATGGTACAGTCACAGTGGAGCTCATCGAGGAACAAAGCAATCACTGGGTCATCGGCGTGCGCGATACGGGTATCGGTATTCCGGAAGATGATGTGCATAAGCTTTTCAAAATTGAAGAGAAGTACACTCGCAAAGGATTGCAAGGCGAAAAAGGAACCGGTCTCGGTCTTCCGGTCGTACATGAAATTGTTCAGAAGCATCATGGCAGCATTTCAGTGAAGAGCACATCTGGTACCGGAACACTCTTCCTCATTACGCTTCCGAAAAGCAAACCTGAAGCAGGAGAGAACATCCTTGTGGTCGATGACGAACATGGTGTACGCCTGCTGCATACCCGGTACATCAAGCGAGTGTTACCGAATGCTAACGTGCTGCATGCGGCAAATGGCGCAGAAGCATTTCAGCTTGCGCGCGAGTTTAATCCGCAAGTGATTATCTCCGATAACGATATGCCTGATCTCGATGGTTTGGAACTGGTGTGTAATCTCAAAGCAGATCCGGCAACGAGTAACATCCCCATTATTATAATCACCGGACAAGATTCAGATTCGAATCGCGAAGCGCTCAGGCAGTACGGCGTAACCGCAATCTTGAATAAACCGGTAACACCCGAACAGATCGCCAAAGTCTTAAGGAGTATCGACATAGGTCAAACAACCGTAGCCGCGTAGTAGTGGATATCTCCCTCCAGGCCTTTTTATGGAATGCTTCCTTGAGAGAAATCTCAAGCCATGGAAAGGCCTTTCCTTTTATCTAAAAAAATGTACACAGAATTCAATCTTGATGATTCGAGAAAGACACCCGATACTCCGCTCAGACAAAACTATTAAAAGTATTTCACATCTCAAGCAAGTGTAATGTGCAAGTTTGCATGAAAGAATATTACATGAACAATGTGAGGTCAAGAGTAGGAAGAAGCAGCATGTAAAGCCACCAAAGGGAAAACCCTACCGCGAGAGGAATCGAAAGATTATCATCGATCCTGATCGGAAGCGCTTCGACAACAGCGCCTATTGCCGCAGCGATGATGCCGATACCGTACTCCGCAGGAAGACGGCTCACCTTTGGCGCAATAAGAATCACTATCACGGCGGAGATAAAGAATGCAAGTGACCCTTCAAGACTTTTCGCCAGGAACCGATGCCTGCCAAACCGTCGCCCAACAAGTGCCGAGGTCGTATCCGAGATAATAAGAATGGTGAATGCATTCAATGCGATTACTTTGGGAAAGAGGAGAACGCACAAGGAAGCTGAGATGAGCACATTCGAAGCGCCGGTCAATTGCTTTCGATTTGCATCGGTTTCATGCCGCCGCAAAAGCCAGCCGAACCACCGGTAGAACCATCGCGAGACAGACGGAATATAATATCGCGCCATATCAACGCCAATGAACGCCGCCGTGATCGGCAGAAGCAGGCAGAGAGTTAATTGTTGGGAGATAAAGAAATAGATCGTAGGGATGGAAAGAGAAAAAAGATGAATTCCCTTCCGTACGATCTCATACCGATAGTCTATCGTCGCGTTCTGCTCAAGATGCTTCAGGTCGCTACCGTGCGGCACAGATATTCTCCATGGTCAGCGTGAAGCACTACGATTTTTTCTCTTCGCTTAATGCCGATTGTTTGGGCACACTCGCCTTCGGCTGCAACGGGATCGCTGCCGGTGGTGTTTCCGATGATTCTGGTGTACCATTGGTACGTTTATCGACAGGTGGAAGATCTTCACCGCGAATGATCTTGTCGATTTCCTCGGAGTCTAATATCTCTCGCTCAAGCAAGGCGTTCGACAACCTGTGCAGCACCTTGATATTATCCTTCAATATCTTGTCCGCACGCTTCATTGCACTGGTAACGATTAATCGTACTTCAGCATCGATAGCGATAGCAGTGTTCTCACTGAAGTTCCGAGTTTTGGTAATCTCACGACCGAGGAAGAGTTCTTCTTCTTTTGCGCCGTAAGACATCGGACCGAGTTTTTCACTCATGCCCCATTCGCACACCATCTTTCGTGCAAGTTCTGTGGCACGTTCAATATCATTGCCTGCACCAGTGGTGAATTGATTGAAAACCAACTTTTCTGCTGCGCGTCCACCAAGCATATAGGTGATCATTGCTTCGAGATACTCACGCGAATAGGAATGTTTCTCGTCGATCGGTAAATACGTTGTCACACCGAGTGCACGCCCACGCGGGATGATCGTTACTTTATGCACCGGATCGGCTTCTGGTAAAAATCTTGCTACGAGCACGTGACCCGACTCATGATACGATGTTGTTTTCTTTTCACGGTCGGAGATGATCATGCTTTTTCGCTCCGTTCCCATCATCACCTTATCTTTTGCCTCTTCAAAGTGATGCATGGCAACCGCTTTACTGTTCTGCCGGGCGGCAAGCAGTGCGGCTTCGTTCACAAGATTGGCAATATCGGCGCCGGACAATCCCGGAGTTCCTTTTGCAAGTATCTCAAGACGCACATCCTCATTAAGCGGAATGTTCTTTGTGTGCACGCGGAAGATTCCTTCGCGCCCTCTCACATCCGGTCGGTCAACCACTACTTGTCGATCAAATCGCCCTGGCCGAAGCAATGCCGGATCAAGAACATCTGGCCGGTTCGTCGCTGCAATAATGATGACACCGGTGTTTTGTTCAAAGCCATCCATCTCTACAAGCAATTGGTTGAGTGTCTGCTCTCGTTCGTCATGACCACCGCCGATTCCGGCACCGCGGTGCCGTCCGACTGCATCAATTTCATCGATGAAAATGATGCATGGTGCGCTTCGTTTCCCTTGCTCGAATAAATCTCGAACGCGGCTTGCGCCTACACCGACAAACATCTCCACAAAGTCCGCACCGCTGATGGAGAAAAACGGAACACCTGCTTCTCCAGCAACTGCGCGCGCCATCAAGGTCTTGCCGGTGCCCGGCGGTCCGAGCAATAATACACCCTTCGGAATTTTTCCACCCAACCGTTGGAACTTCCCCGGCTCTCGGAGAAACTCGATGACCTCCTGCAGCTCTACTTTCGCTTCGTCGGCGCCTGCAACATCAGCAAATGTTACTTTCATCAATCCTTCCGTGAGCAATTTCGCGCGGCTTTTGCCAAACGAGAATAACCCCTTTGCTCCGCCGCCTGCGCTGCCTTGCATTCGCCGGAAGATGACTAACCAAATCCCAAGGAGCAGAATCCAGGGGAGAATACTGATCGCAGCATTCAACCATGTATTGTCTTCTTTCTCAACCCGGAATTTTAATCCTTTTGCCATCCATGAATTGACGAGCGATTCGTCCAGATTGGTATAGGGAAGCGTCAGTGTGACGCGCGTGGCATTGCGGGCCGTCTTGCCGTTGGCGGTCTGGATGTCCATCGGCTCTTTCAATTTCCCATGGAAATCGAAAATCGTGTACCCGTTGATCTTGACCACTGCATCGCCGAACTTTTGATCATTTAATAACTGTTGAAAGGTCGTAAAACCGACCTCATATTCCGTTTCCTCATTTGTGCGAAACGCCCACATAAAAAGGAACACCGCAAGAATAATAGCAATCCAACTCAAAATGACTTTACCGAATTTTCCCCATGGCGAATCTTCTTCGCGCTGTTGTTTCAGCGGTCGTTTGGGGAAGCGGGGGGGGGTTGAACGCTTTTTCTGAGACGCGTTCCGTTCCTTCTCATCCTTGTTTTCGTTTTGTGTATCACTACTCATTTCACACTCCATTTTCAATAACATACTTACTCTGGTTTGGCAGTTCCTTGCAGAGTGAGCCTATAAATCGACTTCAAGTTACGAACTTTTTGCGCGTAGTCCAAGCCATAGCCGATAACGAAATCCGGCGGAATCTCAAATCCGATATAATCGATCGGAAAATCGAGCTTCGGAATACCTTTTTTCAATAACAATGAAACAAACTTCAGGGATTTTGGGTTCTCTTTCTCAATGATTTTCTCGATGAATGCGATAGACAACCCTGAATCAACGATATCTTCAACGACAATGATATCACGCCCGAAGACCTGACAATTCAGATCTTTCAGCAACGTTACCTGCCCGGAAGAAATTTTTGCATCCCCATAACTAGACAGTTTGAAAAAATCAATCTCACAATCAACGGTAACTTCACGGATGAGATCGGAAAGAAAGATGAACGATCCATTCAGCACACCGATAAAAATCGGTACTCTTCCGGCATAATCGGCATTGATACGGGCAGCAAGTTCTTTGATTCGCTCTCGGATTTGTTCTTCCGTGATGAATAGTTCAAACATGTCGCCATTGATCCTCAAGAGTTCTGCCATGCTCTACTCAGGTTGATGATTGATACGTAAGCCGAATCGCCGTCCGCGTATGTTCGGTCAATTTGAATCGGTTGTCGAGCCGCTTGCCGCAAATCCACACAATAGTGCCGTCAGATTCCAGAACGGGAATTGATGCCTTTTGAAACCGCGGTACTTTTTGATCCGTGAAAAAATCGCTGAGCTTTTTTTTTGTCTTCATTCCGAGAGGAATGAACCAATCGCCTGCACGCCACGGGCGCAAAACAAGCTGTCGGCCTAATCGCTCGGCATCGATATATTCCACCTCTTGCGTATCTGATAAAACAGTTGGTACCGGTTCAGGATTGCTGATAGAAATACGGCACCCTTGGTATTCATAAATCCTGCCGAACTCTACATGCCGGATGTTCGATATTTCCTCGTTCATTCTTTGAAAAACGATGTGCTGTCGATCTTTGCATGCTGAAAGCTCGCCGCTCAATTCTACGATCCGACCCGTAGGCATTGTGCAAAGTCTGTGCAGCGCGTCAATCTTCTTTTCAGTCGGCTCAATATGCATACGATGCAAAAGCTCCACAAAAATTTCGTCCCACAAAAAGTCCGGCTCCATTTCAAGTTTCTTCACATCCAACATCAAGCGATCTTGAGAATCTTTATGGGCAAGAGAACGTAACGCCTCATTTACAATTGCGTGTAATTTCTCACTTACATCGCGCATGGTATCGGCAACATTGTTCAATGTTTCGACAATATGGGGAACACGTTTCACCAAAGGCGGAAGGATGCTGTGACGCAGCAAGTTTCGTCGATACACCAATGACATATTCGATGAGTCATTCCGGTACTTGATGCCGTTTTCCATCGCGTACATCTCGATCTCTTTTCGAGTTGCAAAAAGTAGCGGACGAATGATGCAGCCGATCTCGCGTTTTAGGGGAATTCCCGCCAATCCATGGATACCGGTTCCGCGCAGAATATTAAGGAGTACAGTTTCTGCATTATCATCCGCGTGGTGTGCAGTCGCAACAACATCGGCGTCAATCTTCAGCCGGATTCGCTCAAAGCATTTGTAGCGAAGCTGCCGGGCAGCGATTTGTTTTGAAAGCCCATGTTCATTTGCATAGGAGACTACATCCACCCGTTCACAATAAAAGCAAATTCCATAGGCGGCTGACATTTCCCGGACAAACTGTTCATCTTCCATCGATTCTTCGCCGCGCAATTGGTGATTCACATGCATGAGTGCAATCTGCACATCGAATCGTTCGCGAAGACGTGAAACGACATGCAGCATCACCATCGAATCTATGCCGCCGCTTACGGCCAAAAGTACAGTTTGTTTCGGGGCGATAAGATGATGAAACCGGACAAATTCCTCGAGTTTTAATTCAAATGGATT
This sequence comes from Bacteroidota bacterium, assembly GCA_049523215.1. Lineage (GTDB taxonomy): Bacteria > Bacteroidota > Ignavibacteria > UBA10030 > UBA10030 > Fen-1298. The sequence goes on from JBEKNC010000011.1 coordinate 67,870, forward strand.
CATTGCGCAAGAAACGGATCGATTTCCATCGACCACTCCTGAATATAAAAAAAAACTTGACCTGATCTCAAGTCAAGATGCTGCGACTCCTACGCAGAGAAAAGATACTGGATTTTGATTGGAAAGACAAGAACAGCAAATCGATAGGCAGGATATACTCATTGAATAGCACTGCGCCAGGCACTTCGCAGTACCTGGCGCAATCCATTTCACTTCTCATTGTTCACGATTTACTACTTCAAATGCCCCACTGCCTCTTCTAATGCTCCAACAAAATCGTTGGCGGCATTGTTGAATACTGTTATACTGCGTTTAGCAAACTTCTTCGGGTCTTCTTTCGAGGGTTGGCTCTCAGTAATAGAAACGTACCGTGTTTTGTTCTTCGCTTCTTTCACGTCTACAAAGTAGTTGATCTTCCCGGATTTCAGCGTCTTTGTGAACGCACCTTCGCCATTAATAACGGTGTTTGCTTCTTTCAATGCGCTGACGAATTCATCGGCAACACTGCCGAAAACGATTACGCTGCGTTTGGCAAACTTTTTATCTCCTTCCTTTGCAGGTTGACTGGCTGTGACGGTGAGATATTTTTTGTTGTTTTTCGCCTCCTTCACATCCATGAAATAGGTGGTTGATCCTGCTTTGAGCATTTTACTGAAAAGTGCATCCATGGGAGTACTCCCTCATTAGTAAATTGATATGTAGTGGATTATTGATGAATCGATACAGCGAAACGCACCGCGTGCTTCACTTCTGATAAATTTATCAGATAAGCGAAACAACTTCAATCAACGTTAAAAAAGGAACATGATCGAATAAGAGATATCAAGAATGAATCTGGCGTTTTATCTCTTGTAAAATAATACAGTTTTTCAGAATGTTAGTCAAGAACAAAAAACGCCCCTCAGACCTTTCAGTCGAGGGGCGCTTAGAATGCTTTCGAAAAGTTCAGAATCATCAATCAGAATAGGGAGTTTCCAGCTTTATACTGCTTCCTGTTTCCTGACTGTGATTTCTGCTTTTTAATACATATCACCACCCATACCGCCGTGCGGCATAGGAGGCATTGCATCCTTCTTCTCGGGCTTCTCCACGATGGTCGCTTCTGTGGTAAGCAAGAGACCGGCAACGCTCGCTGCATTTTCGATAGCAATACGTGCAACCTTCGTCGGGTCGATAACACCAGCCTTCACGAGGTTCTCGTACTTCTCTGTCTGTGCATTGAAACCGTAATCGTCTTTGCCATTCTTTACTTCATTGACAACTACCGAGCCTTCGTGGCCAGAGTTTTCGGCAATTTGACGAAGGGGCTCTTCCAGCACACGGCGGATGATATCCACACCTGTCTTCTGGTCGAGATTCTCTGTCTTGACTTCGTCAAGTTTCTTCACACAACGAAGGAATGCAACGCCGCCGCCAGGAACAATCCCTTCCTCAACAGCTGCACGCGTGGCATGAAGTGCATCTTCTACACGCGCTTTCTTTTCCTTCATCTCAACTTCCGTCGAGGCACCGATCTTCACCACTGCAACACCACCGGCTAACTTTGCGAGACGCTCTTGCAGTTTCTCTTTGTCATAATCCGATGTTGTCTTTTCAACCTGCTGCTTGATCTCATTGATACGCTTTTTGATCTCTTCCTTCTTGCCGGCACCCTGCACAATTGTGGTATTATCCTTGTCAATCGTAACGCGTTCGGCAGTTCCGAGATATGCAAGTGTCGCATTCTCGAGCTTGAAGCCCTTCTCTTCAGAGATCACTTGACCGCCTGTCAGAACTGCAATATCTTCAAGCATTGCCTTACGACGATCGCCGAAGCCTGGAGCTTTCACTGCGCAGACTCGAAGCGTTCCACGAAGTTTGTTCACCACAAGTGTGGCAAGCGCTTCGCCTTCAACTTCTTCTGAAATAATGAGCATGCTCTTCCCGGCTTGAGCAATCTTCTCCAGCACCGGCAGAAGATCCTTCATCGCACTGATTTTCTTGTCATGGATCAGGATGTAGGGATTCTCAAGAACGGTTTCCATCCGATCCGCATCCGTCACAAAATATGGTGAGAGGTATCCACGGTCGAACTGCATGCCTTCGACAACTTCCAATGTAGATTCAGTACCTTTTGCTTCTTCAACCGTGATGACACCATCCTTGCCGACCTTCTCCATTGCATTCGCAATCCGATCACCAATATCGCGGTCGTTGTTTGCAGAGATTGATCCAACCTGTGCAATCTTTTCTTTGTCATCGCCAACGGTCTTGCTCATCTCTTTCAGGCCTTCAACAACCTTCTTCACTGCGAGATCGATTCCGCGCTTCAGGTCCATCGGGTTCGCACCTGCGGTCACGTTCTTCAATCCTTCGCGTACAATCGCTTGTGCCAGGATTGTTGCCGTCGTGGTTCCATCACCGGCCACATCGGATGTCTTCGATGCAACTTCTCGAACCATCTGCGCGCCCATGTTTTCAATGGGATCAGAAAGCTCAATTTCTTTCGCCACCGTTACACCATCTTTTGTTATTGTCGGTGCGCCAAATTTTTTGTCGATTACGACATTGCGCCCCTTGGGTCCCAGTGTCACTTTCACCGCATTCGCGAGTTGATCGACACCTTTCTTCAAAGCAGTTCGCGCATCAGTATCATAATTAATTAATTTTGCTGACATATTTAATTCTCCTTTCCCTTACTTGGGCATTATCGCAAAGATATCGCTTTCGCGCATAAGCAAAAGCTCTTCGCCTTCAATCGTGACTTCAGTCCCGGAATACTTTCCGTACAGAACCATATTGCCGACTTTTACTTCCATCGGAACAAGTTTTCCATCATCGGAAACCCTTCCCGGTCCAACAGCAATCACTTCACCCCATACCGGTTTTTCTTT